>JAQWCW010000010.1 GCA_028705775.1 Eubacteriales bacterium | reverse complement strand
TGGTGCACAGCTAGCTGTGCACCAAAGTCGTAGCAACAACATGCCGATGCGCCCTCTCCACTGGGCTTCCCCTAGGGAGTTCCTTCGTGAATACTTCACTGTCCAAGATGTTTGACAAACCTACACGATTACAAATAAGTCGGGTCGGCTTAATTATTTTTATAAAACAAAAAAATCTATTTGCCAACATTTTTCGCATATGCTATAATATAAAAAACGGTCTGAGAGGAGAATATGTCTATGGGGAAGTTTGTTGTCAAACAAAGCGACAACGGTTTCAGCTTTCAGCTCAAGGCAGCGAACGGAGAAACAATCGCCGTATCTCAGGTTTACAAGTCTGAGCGCACCTGCGCAAAAGGAATTCTTTCCGTTTGCACGAACGCGCCTAAGGCGCCGATTGAGGATTCTACCGAGGAAGGTTTTGCCGCGCTCAAGAATCCGAAATTCGAGGTTTACAAGGATAACAGGGGCGAAATCCGTTTCCGTCTCAAGGCGAGCAACGGTCAGGTTATCTGCGCAAGCGAAGGCTACACGTCAAGGGAATCCTGTATGAACGGAATCGCGTCCGTCAAGAAGAACGTCGAAAACGCCAAAACTGAAAAAGAATAAGGAGAAAAAAATGAATATCGAAGAAATCAAGAATGCCGCCCAGAAAATAATCGAGAAGCTTCAGAGCGAGGATGGTCTGCTTGAGAAGTTCAAGGCAAACCCGATAGAGACGATTAAGGAAACCCTCGGTTTTGAAGCCACCTCCGGTCAGCTCAAGGAAATCTTCGCGGTTGTGGAAACCAAGCTTGCTGAAGGAAGCATCAAAAAGGAAGCCACCGAAATATTCGGTAAGATTAAGGGTCTGTTCAATAAGTAAATATCCGTGCGGCGTATGGCGACTTGCCTGCGCCGCATATCTTAATCGCGGAAATACGTTAAGGGGCGGGTTGCATATATGAGCACCGACAGGGACGGAACGAAACGAATCAACAAAAAAACGCCGTTGCTTACAACGCTTCTGGCGCTGCTGCTTATAGTTCTATACTATATTACGAATCCGGGCGGCTTAAAAAGCGCGTCTGCGCCGCAAGTAACCGAAGCGCCCGCGCATCTTCAGGAAACGCTGCTCGTTGAGGAAAGCGGAAAGTACAGCGATAAGCAGAGGGTCGCGCTCTACCTGCACCTCTATGGAAGGCTGCCTTCCAACTATATCACGAAGGAGGAGGCTCGCAACCTTGGCTGGGATTCCTCCGAGAACACTCTTGCCGAGGTTGCGCCGGGCATGAGTATAGGCGGGGACAGGTACGGCAATTATGAAGAGCTGCTTCCCGTCAAAAAAGGAGTAACATATAAGGAATGCGATATCGACTATGCCTCCGGCTCAAGAAACGCCAAACGCATAGTTTACTCAAATACAGGCTGGATTTATTATACCGACGACCATTATGAAAGCTTTCAGACTCTCTATGAGGGGGCGGGCGAGTGATGGATTTGCTTATTGACCTTCGCGATTTCGGCACAATGGACGATATTTTTGATTATCTGCGCAGAAATCTTGCCTTCCCGAAGTATTTCGGGGAGAATCTTGACGCGCTTTATGACGTGCTTTCGACTTATCCGGACAGGCTGAGCGTCAGAATCCTTTATCATCCCGAAAACGTGCTGCCCTTTCATAAGCGTTGCCGCAAGCTGATTCGGGTTTTTGAGGACGCGGCGGAGTGCAATCCGGAGCTTACCGTTACCGCCGAAAGAATCGGCGTGTATTGACAAGGCGCGTCCGCATTGTGTTTTCTGCGGGCAAATCACGCATGAAAAGGGGCTTTATGCAGAATATATCGGAGCTAATAGCTCTGTACAGGGATTGCTTTCCGTATCTCACGCGCAGCGAGGATGTCGTCAGAGGCATATTCAGGCGCGCAAGCACCAAGGTGATTGCAATCAGGAACGATGATGGAGAGCTGACTGCCGCTTCCGTTTTCGGAGGCGGTACTGTTTATATGCTCGCCGTCAAAAAGGAATACCGGAATCGAGGAATCGGCTCAAAGCTGCTTTCAGATACGGAAGCGCTGATGAAAACAAGCGGCGTAAAGCGCGCCGTTATCGGCGTCGGAGACGATTATATAGCGCCGGGCGTTCCGACGAGCGTTATGCCCTTTTATGAGGAGCAGCTGAGCGCTTCAGTTGACGCAGGGCTGACCGATGAAGCCGCGCGCTTTTTCAGCCGCCGCGGTTACGTTCATTCGTGGAAGGGCTGCAACTGCTTTGATATGCGCGCCCGCCCTGCCGACTTACCAAGAAAAGCGCAGGCAAATAACCCCGACGGCGATTCGCTTTCCCTGCGCTTTGCGGCAAAAGGCGACAGAGAAGCCGTATGCAGCATGGTAAGAAATGCGTATCAGTCCTTTCTGGAATACTATGAGGACGAGGCAATCTATGGCAAAACGCCCGAAGGCCGCGCCGCGATTGCCGAAACGGACGGTAAAATCGTCGGCGCCGTGCTTGTGAGCCTGAATGAAGAAGCAAAGGGCATCGGCAGCGTCGGCTGCACCGCCGTGCTTCCTGAGTACCGCTCGCGCAATATTGCCTCGCGCCTCGTCCTTTTCGGCACGGATTATCTTTGGGAGCATGGAATGGCGGAAGCTTTCGTCGGCTATACGTATTCCGGACTTCAAAATCTTTACGGCAAAGCCGGATACAAAATTTCCGCCTATTATTTCATGGCGGAAAAGGAGCTGTAAAGCGGCTGCCTGCTCGCGTGGCTTAAATCAGTATTCCGCTTAAGTGGTCGATTTCGTGCTGTATAATCTCCGCGGTAAAGCCTGTGTAGGTTTTGAAATGAGCTTCAAGCGCCTCGTTTTGATAGCGCACCTTAATCTTGTTGTATCGCTTAGCCTTGCGCGTTCCGTCAAGGGAAAGGCAGCCTTCTTCCGCTTCGTACGGCTCTGAAAATTTCACGATTTCGGGATTCAGCATTACCGTATATCTTCCGCAGTCATTTATGGCTATGATTGTCTTCTTTACGCCAATCATGTTTGCTGCCATTCCGACGCATTGCTCGCTATGCGCTTTCAGCGTATCAAGCAAATCTTCGGCAGAGGAAAGGTCGTCCTTTCCGGCAGGCTCGGATTTCTGTGAAAGAAATATTGTGTCCCTTACGATTTCCCTAATCATTATTCCACCGCCGCAAGCAGGCGCATATGCGCCGCGTTTTGATTTTTCTATATCGCCGTTATTATACTTTCAAAGCCGTGCGAAAGCAACGCTTTGCGGCGCGCGCAAAATGAAAAGCAGAACCGGAAAACACCGGCTCTGCTTCGTTTTATCCGCGAGCATTATCCTCTTGGCGCGACTGTAACCTTGCCCTTGGCGTTTTCGTCGTCCATAATAAGCTGTTTCAGCTCCGGCAGGGTTATTTCGCCGCTGCGGGGGTTCTTTATGCTTATCATCGGCGTAACTATTTCGGCGTTCACGTCGCTTTTCTCAAAAGCCAAATCCGCGTCGTGCATTTCGCAGTTAACAATCTTCAGGTTCTTGCAGTAGCACAGGGGCTGCGTTCCGTAAATCTTGCAGTTTTCGAGCGTCAGCGAGTCCGAATACCACGCAAGGTACTCGCCGCGGATTACGGAATTGCGCACGGTTACGTTCTGAGCGTGCCAGAATGCGTCCTTGGTATCAAACTCGCAGGAATCGAAAACGGCGTTCTTCACGTACTGGAACGAGTACTTGCCGCTCAGGCGAACGCCTGTAAAGCGAAGGTTCTCGCTTCTCATGCAGAAGTATTCGCTTTTTGCGGAGGAATTCTTCATTTCAAGCCCGATAACCGACCAGCCGAATTCGGGCGAGTCGATATCGCAGTCTGTAAGGCTTACATTTCCGCACTCGCGTAGCGCCTTTATTCCGTGCATTTTCGTGCCCGAAATGCTGATATCGCTCGAATACCAGATTGCGGCGCGGCAAAGTCCGGTCATTTCCGTGTTTATAATTTTCAAGTCATCGTCGTGCCAAAACGGGTAGCGGAGGTTGCAAAAACAGTTCTCGGCAATGATATGCTTCGATTCCTTGAGCGCGCTCTCTCCGTCAGCAGCGCCGTCAAAGCGGCAGTTCAGAAGATGCACCTCACGGCTTTCGTAAAGCGCGCGTTCTTCCTCAAATTGCTTGTTCTGAATAAGCTTCATCTTGTTTCCTTTCAAGCGGCTGTAATTCGTATATCATTATACTAACGGCAAAACAACGGAATGTAAATGCACTATATGGTATATTGCAATACAAACACATTAATACAAAAGCCGCGCCGCGAAAGAGCGTTTCGGCGGCGCGGCAATGATTGTTACTTCTTTTCGGCAAGAAGCTCGACGATTTTATTGGAGCGGGAGAGGAACTCGGTAAGCTCGTCCGGCTCCAGCTGCTGGCTCTGAATTCTCGCAAGGTCGTAAACCTGCTTAACCAGAAGCTGAGTTGTTTCGTCGTTTTCATCGCTTGCCGCAAGCGCCCTGACCGTGGGATTCAGGCGGTTGAGAACAAGGGTGAACTGGTCGGGCATCTTGAAGCTCTCGCCGTACATTCTGCTCATTTCCTTGAAGCGGCGTCCCTGCTCCTCCTCAAGCAGCATTGCGGGCAAATCGCGGTTCTTGAGCGCCTGAAGCTGGCATTTCAGCTCCTTCTTGTCAAGAGCCTTGCGGAAAAGCCCTTCCATGAGCGAGAGGTCAATGTCCGCCCCGTCCGTGCTTTCCTCGGTAAGCCCCGAAACGTCCGCGTCAACGCGGCAGAAGGAGCGCTTGTCCTCCTCCTTGACGGAGTACTCCATGAAGGAGAGGAAGTTTACGTCAATCGGATGCTCCAGAAGCAGCACGTCGATTCCCTGCTGGCGGTACATCGAAATCGCGCCCGCCTGCCGCATATGGTCGTTGGTGTAGAATACGCGCTTCTGAACCTTGCCCTCGTTGCGGCTTCCGTATTCCTCAAGGGTCAGGTACTCGCCCTCGGTGGTTTTGAAAAGCAGATGTGCGCTTACGGATTCAAAGAATTTGCTGTCGCGCATACAGCCGTATTTCACGAACGGATGAATATCGTCCCAGTACTTCTGGTACGCCTCGCGGTCGGTTTCAAAGAGCGAATTCAGCTTGTCTCCGACCTTCTTGGTTATATGCGCGGAAATCTTCTTTACATACCCGTCGTTCTGCAGGAAGGAGCGGCTTACGTTAAGCGGCAAATCGGGGCAGTCGATAACGCCCTTTAGGAGCATAAGGAATTCCGGAATGACTTCCTTTATATTGTCCGCTACGAAAACCTGACCGCTGAACAGCTTAATTTGCCCTTCGACAGTCCCGAAATCGTTCTTGAGCTTGGGGAAATAGAGGATTCCCTTGAGGTTGAAGGGGTAGTCCACATTGAGGTGAATCCAGAAAAGCGGGTCGGTGTAATCGTGGAATACGGAATGATAGAATTCCTTGTATTCCTCGTCCGTGCAGTCCTTGGGCGCTTTCATCCAAAGCGGCTGAGGATTGTTGACCGGCTTTTCTTCTTCCGGCTTTTCAGTCTCGTCCTTTTCGTCCTCGTCGGCATTTTCGTCCGGAACGCTTTCGCCCTTTGCGAGCCTTTCCTCGCGCTCTTTCTTTTTCTTCTCTTTTTCCTCGGCTTTGCGCTTTTTCGCGTCTTCCTTGCGCTTCTTTTCGGCTTCGATTTCATCCTTTGTCTTGATTACGTCAAGATAGATGGGCACAGCCATAAAGCCGCAGTATTTTTCAAGGATTTCGCGCACTTTCCAGCCGTCAAGGAATTCCTTTTCGTCGTCCATCAGCTCAAGCGTCATCGTAGTGCCGACCTGAGTGCGCTCGGAGGCGGACATATCAAACTCCATTCCGTCCTCGCTGACCCACTTGACAGCCTCGGCGCCTTCCTTGCAGGAAAGGGTATCAATAGTAACCTTTTTGGCTACCATAAACGCGCTGTAAAAGCCGAGACCGAAATGACCTATAATCCCGCCGTCGTCCTTCTTGTCGGGAGCGTAGTTCTTCAAAAAGTCCTGCGCGCCGGAAAACGCGACCTGATTGATGTATTTTTCGACTTCCTCGGAGGTCATGCCGATACCGTTATCGGTAAAGGAAATAATGCCGTTGTCCTTGTCAACAGTAACGGTTACGCGGTAGGAAATGTCCTCGCCGATGGAAAGCATTTTGCGCTTGGTTATAGCGTCGCAGCCGTTCGATACCATTTCGCGAATGAAAATATCCTTGTCCGAATACAGCCAGCGCTTGATAACCGGCATAATGTTTTGAGCGTCGATAGAAATCTGACCCTTAGCCATTTATAATCCCTCCAAAATACTCTTTTAAGGCGGTCTGTTTCCGCTTAATCGGTATTGTAGCACCACTTGAGACAAATTGCAACAGAAAATTAGCACTCAACGCGGCGGATTGCTAACAACGCTCAGTATAAGCAGATTTCCGTATGATTTAGGCGCCCCGACTTGACAAACTGCGGAAATGTCCTAAAATATATCTGTTCAAGGATGAGCGAGCCGGAATTGCGGCTCAGCCCATCCTTTATTTTTTGAAAGCGCGGTGGTTATTGCGTGAACACGGCACAGATGCTTGTCAAATGCCTTGAACAGGAGGGCGTCAAGGTTGTATTCGGAATTCCGGGCGAGGAAAATCTTGAGGTTGTGGAGGCGCTTTCGGCGTCCGAAATCCGCTTTATAACCACGCGCCATGAGCAGGGCGCCGCGTTTATGGCGGATGTATACGGGCGGCTTACGGGCCGCGCGGGCGTTTGCCTTGCCACATTGGGCCCCGGCGCAACAAACCTGATTACGGGCGTTGCTGACGCGAATTCGGACGGCGCGCCGCTTGTTGCGATTACAGGTCAGGTCAGCACGGAAAGAATGCACATAACGGGTCATCAGTATCTGGATTTGGGCAAAATCTTCGAGCCGGTAACAAAGAGAACGAAGATGATTATGCAGCCGGACACCGTATGCGAGGTTGTGAGGCTTGCTTTCAAATATGCCCAGAGCGACAAAATGGGGGCTACGCACATCGACCTTCCGGTTGACATTGCCGGAATGGAAGTGCCGAAAGGCGAGCAGCCGCTCACAAAGCGCGAGCCGCCCGTTGAGTATGCGGATTTGGAGAGCATAGCGGCGGCGGCAAAGCTGCTTTCTCAGGCGAGAAATCCTGTAATGCTTGTCGGCGCTGACGCGGCGCGCGCGGGAATTTCAAAGGCTGTAACGGAAATTGCCCATATCCTGCGCATTCCGGTAGTCAATACGATGATGGCAAAGGGCGTGATACCCTGCAACGACCCGTATTCAATGTGGACAATCGGAATCCCGCAGAGGGACTATCAGGATTTGATTATAAGGGACGCGGATTTGCTTCTTGCAGTCGGCTATGACATTGTGGAGCTTGCGCCCTCCCGCCTTAATCCGAATAAGGACAAGGCTATAATCCACCTGAATACCGTCCCCGCTCACGTAAACCGCTTCTATCCGCCTGCCGCCGAGGTCGTAGGGGATATGGGCGACGCCCTCAGGCGTCTTGCGCAGTTCTGCAAGCGGGAAACCGAGCCTGAGGAAGCAATCGCAATCCGCGAAAGAATGACGAAAGAGCATGAGGAAACGAGCGCGGACGATTCATTCCCGCTCAAGCCGCAGCGGATTCTGATGGAGGCAAGGCGCGCGCTTTCTGCCGGCGACATTCTCATAAGCGATGTCGGCGCTCACAAAATGTGGATTGCCCGCCACTATAACTGCTACGAGCCGAATTCCTGCATAATCTCAAACGGCTTTGCGACGATGGGAATCGCCGTTCCGGGCGCGCTTGCCGCAAGGCTTGTTCGCCCCGATAAAAAGGTTCTTGCGGTGACGGGCGACGGTGGCTTCATGATGAATATGCAGGAGCTTGAAACTGCAAAGCGCGAGCATCTGCCGTTTGTGACCTTAATCTTTGGTGACAGCGCCTATGGGCTTATAGCGTGGAAGCAGCAGGACAGATACGGGCATACAAACTACACGTCCTTCTCGAATCCCGATTATGCAATGATGGCGGAAAGCATGGGCTGCAAGGGCTATCGGGTAAGGAGCGCAGAGCAGCTGCAAAGCGCGCTTGCGGACGCGTTTGCGCAGGATGTTCCTGCGGTAATCGACTGCCCCGTTGATTACAGCGAGAATATGCGCCTTGAAAAGCGGCTTGCAGGGCTTGCGTAATCGCGATTGTATATTAACTGTTTTTGCAGGATTGAACTGTTGACAATGCAAATATGACTGTGGTATAGTCCGTATAAGCGAAGGCGCTTCCGAGTAAAATCGGAGCGCCTTCGCTTGCTTTTTAAGCATTGATTGGATTATCCCGAAACGGAAAGGAGGCGAGGCATGGATGATTAAGCTGGAGAATGTGAATAAATTCTTTGGCGATTTGCACGTTTTGAAAGATGTTAATCTTGAAGTTGCAGAAGGAGAGAAGCTTGTAATCATCGGCCCTTCCGGCTCGGGCAAATCGACGACGGTTCGCTGCATGAATTTCCTTGAAGAGCCGACGAGCGGTCATGTGTATATTGACGGCGAGGAGCTTACCAATCATAACAAAACGAAGGTTGTGCGCCAAACAACCTCCATGGTTTTTCAGCAGTTCAATCTCTACCCGCATATGAGCGTTCTGCGAAATCTGACGCTTGCGCCGATGAAGCTTCATCATAAGAGCCGCAAGGAGGCAGAGGAGCTTGCTTATCACTATCTTGACGTTGTAGGGCTTCGCGATAAGGCACACGCGTATCCGACTACGCTTTCCGGCGGTCAGCAGCAGAGGATTGCGATTGCAAGAGCGCTCTGCGCCGAAACCAAAATAATTCTTTTTGACGAGCCGACCTCCGCGCTTGACCCCGAAACCATTCAGGAGGTGCTCGACGTTATGATTCGCCTTGCGAAGGAGAATATCACGATGGTTGTCGTGACTCATGAAATGGGCTTCGCAAGGCAGGTTGCGGACAGGATTGTTTTTATGGCGGACGGGCAGATAATCGAGGAAGGCAAGCCGGAGCATTTTTTCGTAAGTCCGGAAAACGAGCGCGTAAAGCAGTTCCTCGGCAAGATTATCAGGTAGCCCCGATTAACCGGTCGGCAAAGGCGAAAGCCTTTTCTGAATAGATTCGCTCGCTTGTTATGGCAAAATACGAAACGGAGGAATGGTTATGAATTTCGTAAAGAGGCTGGTTTCACTTCTCTTGGCTTTTATGGTATGCATGGCGCTCGGCGCCGCCTTTGCGGAGGATGAAAACGCGGATGTAGCGGCGATTAAGCAGCGCGGCGTATTGAATGTCGGCGTAAAGAACGCCGTTGTCGGCTTTGGTTATCAGGATACGCTTACCGGAGAGTACACCGGTCTTGAAATTGATATTGCGACTGCGATAGCGGAAAAGCTCGGAGTTGATGTCGAGTTTACCGCCGTTACCGCCGCTACCCGCGGCGAGCTGCTTGATTCGGGCGATATCGACTGCGTGCTTGCCACGTTTACAATAACCGACCAGCGCCGCGAAAGCTGGGATTTCTCAACGCCGTATTATACCGACCATGTAAGCGTGCTTGTCGAAAACGAGTCCGGAATAACGAAGCTTTCCGACCTTGTCGGCAAGAAGGTTGGCGTTTCCTCAGGCTCTACCTCCGCAAAGAGCCTTGTAAGCGCTCTTGTAGACGGCGGCTATATTGACGCGTCGGCGTTTAATCCCGATACCTTCGACCCCTCCACTTGGACTGAGGGCGTATCCTTCCGGCAGTATGACGATTATCCTACCATCTCAATCGCGCTTACCGCAAAGGAAGTTGACGCGTTCTGCGTTGATAAGTCCATCCTTGCAATCTATCATACCGATTCGCGCTCCTATATCGAGGAGGAATTCGCGCCGCAGGATTACGGCATAGCCACCAAGAAAGGCTCAGGCTTCTCCGCATATTGCGACGAGCTTGTGACCGGCTGGATTAATGACGGAACTATCGCCTCGTGGGCGGAGGCGTACGGGCTTAACTGATTCTGTTCTATTGGCGTTTTAGCGGCTGTGGGGCTCCGCCTGCGATGGCTGTCGGAGCCCCTTTTCCATAGTAAAGGCGGTGCAGTATGGCTGAATTGTTTGAAGCGTCCGCGTGGGAAAAGGTGTGGACATATCGCGATACCTTCCTGCTCGGGCTTGGGAATACGGTTGAAACGGCGCTGCTTGGGCTTTTGCTCGCCTTTGTTCTCGGCGCGGTTTTCGGGCTGATGGCGACAAGCGGGGTAAAGGCGCTCAAGGCAATCAGCCGCATTTATGTTGAAATAATCCAGAATACGCCGCTGCTTTTACAGCTTTGCTTTTTGTATTATGCGATTGCCTTTGCGGGCGCAAGCCTTGGAATACTCTATACCGGCGTTCTCTCGCTCGGAATTTACCACGGCGCGTATGTTGCCGAGGTTATCAGGGCGGGCATTGAAGCAATCCCGAAGGGGCAGTTTGAGGCGGCGCGCTCGCAGGGCTTCGGCTATGCAGGCACAATGCTCTATATCATACTCCCGCAGAGCATCAAAATAATTCTTCCGCCGATGGTAAATCAGGTTGTCAATCTGATTAAGAACACCTCCTGCCTCTATATTGTCGGCGGAGCGGATTTGATTTCGCTCACCTACAGCTTCGTAACGGGCGCGAATACGGGCGGAGCTTATGCTCCCGCTTATATCGTCAGCGGCGTTATGTTCTTTGTAATCTGTTTCCCGCTTTCAACCCTCGCGAGCCGCTGGGAAGGCTCGCTCAAGAAGCGCGAAAGCCGCGTCGCGGCAGCGCCGAAAACAAGCGCCGAAGCGCGGAGAGGAGCGGCGGTATAAATGGATACGCTTGAAAGCAGCCTGTCAATGCTCACAAATCCGGCAATCACGCAGTATATGCTCAAGGGCGTTGCCTTTACTTTGATAATTTCAATCGTCGCGGTGGCGTTCGGGCTTTTGATAGGCTCGGTTTTGGCGCTTATGCGCTCCTACTGTGTAAGCCCGAAAACCCGTGTTTTCAAATGGCTTGCGACTGTGTATATCGAGGTTTTCAGGAATACTCCGCTTCTGTTGTGGATATTCATCTGCCTTGTTTTCTGTCCGATTCCCGCATTCATGAGCAGAAAGCTTTTCGGGCTTTCGTCCGTTGAAACCAAGCTGCTTTTCAAGGCGGCTATCGCGCTAATCCTTTTCACCTCGTCCGTTATTGCGGAAATAGTAAGGGGCGGGCTTAACTCCGTAGCGCACGGTCAGTTTGAGGCGGGGCGCTCGCAGGGCTTCGGAATGGTAAGAATAATGCTCTATATCGTTCTCCCGCAGGCGTTCCGCAATATTGTTCCGACCTTGCTGAGCCAGGTTATAACTACTGTCAAGGATTCGTCCTATCTTGCGAATGTTGCGGTAATAGAGCTGATGGCGCGCACAAAGCAGCTGCTGAGCGCGGCGGGGCAGTATAACGGCACGGGAACGGTAAACGTATCGGATGTATTCGTCCTTTTCGGCGCTGCGTGCCTTTGCTACTTCGTCATCAATTTCACTATCAGCTGCGTAGTGCGCGGAATGCAGAAGCGCAAGCGGCGCGTAAAGGCGATTGCCTGAATCGGGAGGATAAGTATGGAAAAATATGTTGTAACCTTGTCCCGCCAGTTTGCAAGCATGGGCAGAACGATTGCGCAGGAGATGTCAAAGACCCTCGGAATCGAGTTTTACGACAGGGATATCGTTGAGGAAACGGCAAAGCGGCTGGGCGAAAGCGTGCCGGAAATAAGCCGCGTTGAGGAGGCGGGAGCGTCGGTCTTTTCAAAGCGCCGCTATCCGCTCGGAATGGGGATTGCGAGTATGCAGGAGGAGGTTTTCGCAACGCAGAGCAGCATTATATGCGATTTGGCGAAAAAGGAATCCTGCATAATAGTCGGGCGCTGCGCCGACTATCTTCTGAGGGAAAACCCGCGCTGCCTTAACATATATGTGTTCGCGCCGATTGAGGCTCGGCTTCGCAACTGCGTTGAGCTTTTGGGAATGCAGGAGAAAACGGCGCGGAAGATGATTCGCGAGGTGGATAAGGCGCGCGAAATCTATCGCCTGCGGCATTGCGATGGGGTCAGGAGCGTGCTTGACCATCGCGATATATTAATCGACAGCAGCCGCTTCGGGGCGCATAAAACGGCGTGTATGCTTTCCGACATGGTTCTTTCCGTTTTCGGGGATTGATTTTAACATATTGTAAGGCGGCGTAAGCCGCCTTTTTTGCGCCATGCAAAGCGCATACTTCCGTTTTGCACGGGCGCTTATCCGCCGCCGCCTTTCGCTTAATCGAATATTTGTTTGCGTTAACATCACGCATATGCTATACTGCATACATTAAAACTGCTCTTTCGGGAGGCGCTTAGAATGAACCTTGACCAGCTGATTGAGAATATACGGATGGATAGCGCAGTTATGGCGAATGTGACCGACTGGCGCGTTATTCCGGCGCGTAAGGCGCAGTATTCGCCGTATCCGTCAATGCTTCCCGATAAGCTGAGGGAGCTGCTTTCAAAGCGCGGAATAAGGGAGCTTTATACTCATCAGGCGTCCGCTTATGAGGCGGCGGCGCAGGGCAGGGACATCGTTGTGGTAACGCCTACCGCGAGCGGAAAAACGATGTGCTATAATCTGCCCGTGCTATCCAAAATTCTTGAAAACAACGACTCGCGCGCTCTCTATCTTTTCCCGACAAAGGCGCTCTCTGCCGACCAGGTCAGCGAGCTGTACGAAATGATAACGGATATGGGCGTTGACATAAAAACCTACACCTATGACGGAGATACTCCGGAAGCCGCAAGGCGGGGGCTGAGGCAGGCGGGGCATATAATCGTCACCAATCCGGATATGCTCCACAGCGGAATCCTCCCGCAGCACACAAAATGGGTCAAGCTTTTTGAAAATCTCAAGTTCATAGTGATTGATGAAATACATACCTATCGCGGGCTTTTCGGCTCAAATCTGGCTAACGTGCTTCGCCGTCTCCGCCGCATATGCGAGTTTTACGGAAGCCATCCGCAGTTCATCTGCTGCTCCGCCACGATAAAAAACCCTAAGGAGCTTACAGAATCCATTGTCGGGCGCGAGGTTGAGGTAATCGACAACAACGGAGCGCCCTCCGGCGAAAAGCATATCGTAATGTACGACCCGCCCGTTATAAACAAGCAGCTCGGCATTCGCCGCCCGTCTGTTTTTGATACGCGTTTCCTTGCCGAAAACATGGTTCGCAACGATATATCCACCATCGTTTTCGCCAAAAGCCGCCTTATAGTAGAGGTGCTTACGAAGTATCTCAAGCGGGCGGTTGAGGACCCAATCGGCAATGCGGGTCAGGTTCGCGCGTATCGCGGCGGCTTCCTCCCGACGCTTCGCAGGCAGATTGAAAAGGGCTTGCGCCGCGGCGACATACGCGCCGTCGTTTCAACGAACGCTCTTGAGCTTGGCATTGACATCGGCTCATTGGAGTGCTGCATTCTCTGCGGATATCCGGGAACGATTGCAAGCACATGGCAGCAGATGGGGCGCGCGGGCAGACGGCACGGAACTTCGCTTACGATTATGGTTGCCTCCGGCGCGGCGCTTGACCAGTACATCGTTCATCATCCCGATTATTTTTTCGGTCAGTCGCCTGAAAACGCCATGATTAACCCCGATAACCTATATATCATGCTGAATCACATGAAATGCGCCGCCTACGAGCTGCCCTTCCATGACGGCGACAGCTTCTCAACGCCTGCGGACACGGCTGAAATGCTTGCCTATCTTACGGAGCAGAGCATACTCCGCCATGTCGGGGATAAGTATTACTGGTCAGCCGAGGAGTTCCCCGCTAGCGAAACGGGGCTTCGGACGGCGGCAACCGAGAACTTCCTTATCATTGATATTACCAATCCCGAGCATCATCTCGTAATCGGCGAGATGGACAGGTATACCGTGCCGATGCTTCTTCACGAAAATGCAATCTATATGCATGAGGCGGCGCAGTATCAGGTTGAAAAGCTTGATTTTGACGCGCATAAGGCATATGTAAGGCAGGTCGACGTTGATTATTATACAGATGCGGATTTGAACGTAAGCCTTCGCGTTCTCGACGTGTTTTCCGACGATGAGGACGACGGTGCGAAGCGCGAATACGGCGAAGTGCTTGTAACCTCTCTTGTAAAAATGTTCAAGAAAATGAAGCTCGATACCCATGAAAATCTGGGCTTTGGGCATATAAACCTTCCTGAAATGGAAATGCAGACGACGGCGTGCTGGTGGACGCTTCCTGCGGACGTTACCGAGAAATACGGCAAGGACGAGCTTCAGGGCGGAATGATGGGAGTTGCAAACCTTCTCAGGGCGGTCGCTCCGCTTTATCTGATGTGCGCGCCGAGGGATTTTGCCGTCATTTATCAGGTTCGCTCGCCGTTTACCGGTAAGCCGACAATGTATCTTTATGATAACTGCCCCGGCGGCGTAGGGTTTTCCGAAAAGGCGTACAATATGCAGCGCCAGCTTTTGCAGAGCGCACTGGAGCTTGTAACCGCCTGCGATTGTGAAAACGGCTGCCCGTCCTGCGCAGGGCCCGTGATGGAGATTGGCGAGAAGGGCAAGCGAATCGCCGTCGAAGTCCTGAGGAGGCTTACCCGATAATGAACCTTCGGCAGAAATTGCAAATGGTAAGCGCTTCGCCATCCGTAAAACCCGAACCGTTAAGGGCTTCGGAAGCTTTGCCGAGCTGCCTTGTACGGCGCGCGGTTTACCCTCTTTCGGATGTCAGCGGGCTTTTTTCGCTCAGCGCAAAAACGCTTTCGCTTATCAATCAGACGCCGTTTGACGATTACAGCGCGCGCGGGCTTTTGTTCATGGATACGGAAACGACGGGGCTTTCGGGCGGCGCGGGAACGGTCGCCTTTTTAATAGGAGTCGGCTTTGTCGACGATGACGGCTTTGTTGTCGAGCAGTATCTGATGCGCGATTACCCCGAGGAGGAGGACGCGCTCCGCCGCTTTGCCGAAAGGCTGGATAAAGCGGAAACGGTCGTGACCTTCAACGGCGTTACCTTTGATATGCCGCTGCTGGAGTCCCGCTTTACGCTCAATGGTATGCGCTCCCGCTGGCGCTCTGTAAGGCATATAGATTTGCTCAAGTGGGCGCGAGGAGTGTTCAAACTGCGTCTCACAAGCTGCCGCTTAGGCACGCTTGAGGAAAAGGTGCTTTCGATACATCGTGATAACGATTTGCCGGGCGCCGAGGTTCCCGCTCGCTTTTTTCTCTACCTTAAAACGGGCGAGCTTGCGCTGATGGAGGATATACTTACCCATAACAGGCAGGATATTGCGACGCTCGCGATTCTGCTCACAAAAATGTGCCGTATGTACGAAAACCCGCTCGCGCAGCCTCATGACGAGGACGTTTTCTCCCTTGGCAGGCAGATGGAAAGGCGCGGGGTAATAGTTACCGCCCGCAAATGCTATCAACTTGCGACAAGAGGGACGCTCTGCCTCAGAGCGGGCAGCCTGCTTGCCGCAAGCTACCGCAGGCAAAAGGAGTACCGCGAGGCTGAAAAGACTCTTTTGATGCTTGTTAATCGAGGCGAGGGCGGCGAAACAACGATGATAGAGCTTGCGAAGCTTTACGAGCATAAGCTGCGCGACCTTGATTCGGCAGAAAAATATACGCTTATGGCGCTAAATCATTTGAGCGAGCCGTCACTTTTTCCGCGCGAGGGTGTACAGGAAACCCAAAATGCGTTACAATACCGTTATGCCCGCATAAAACGTAAGCAGCGGAGCAAAAGGAGCGGGGAAAAATGGGTGTAAAAGCTATGCTTGCCGCGCGTAAGGCGGCAATGATGTATCAGAAGGGTCAAAAGAAGGAAGCGCTTGAGCTTTACGAGCAGGCAGAAAAAGAGGGGCTGACTGACCCCAAGTATATTATTGGCTATTCCGTTGCGCTCTTGCGTGACGGGCAGTATGAAAAGACGCGCGAATTGCTTGTAAAGCATCAGAACGACCCGATGACCCCAGAGCAGAAGTCGCAGGTGCGCATGAATTATTCTGTTGCCGTATGGAAGCTAGGGGATATTGATAAGGCTCTCGCGGTGCTTGAGGGTCAGTTCAAGCGCCTTAAAACGGGGCTTATTTACGACACGCTCGGCTACCTGTACATCGAGGCGGGGCTTACCGATAAGGCGCTTGAAATCAATAACGAAGCGCTTGAGTACGATGATGAGGACAGCGTAATTTACGATAACTTGGGGCAGATTAATTATCGGCTTTTGAACGATAAAAAGAAGGCGAAGGAATATTTCGAGAAGGCGATTGCCTTGAAGGACGGTCAGATTGACACCCTTTGGTTCCTTTCGCGTTATGATATCGAGAGCGGGGATAACGCCGCCGCGATTAAGAAGCTGAAAAAGGCTGCCGAGGGGCGCTTCTCGCCGCTCAATTTCGCAACACGCGAAATGGTTGACGCTGAGCTTACGCGCCTTGGGGCCGGCAGCAGCGCCGACGACGATGATGATGATATTTGAGGTAATTTGCAGGCTTTATGATAACGCTTGAAAAGGTAAACGAGCGCACCTTTCAGATAGTAACGCGCATGAACCTCAGCCCTGAGCAGAATAAATTCGTCGCGCCGAACATCGTTTCGCTTGCGCAGGCGTGGCTTTATTATGATAACGCGCGCCCGCTTGCAATCATGGAGGACGGCGAGCCGGTCGGCTTTATGATGCTTGACTGGGACGAAGGCGAGAGAACTCTCGGTCTTTGGCGCTTCATGATAGCGACGGATAAGCAGGGGAACGGTCGGGGCAGAAGGGCGATTGAAATTCTTATCAGCGATGCAAAAAGCAGCGGCTTGTTCGATATGATGCGCCTTGATTATGTTCAGGGCAACGACAGGGCGCGCGCCCTTTATTACTCGCTCGGCTTTCGCGAAAACGGCGATGTTGAGGACGGCGAAATCATCATGACTCTGCCGCTTAACGATAGCCCGAAGCTTGGGCATCTTATCGCGGATATGGACGATTGCGAGGAAATAGCGGAGCTTGTTCAGGCGGAGAAGGAGCTTGGCGCAAAAATGCCCGCATGGCTTTCGGATATTGACGGAATCAAGGCGCTTATTGGCGCTGAAAGGCTCATTCGCCTTACGCTGATGGGCGATACCGTCGGAGTTGCGCTTAAAGGAGAAAAAGAATTTCTGCTTGCGCACGAGCATTCAGACAGGTTTGGCGAAGCGTGCAGCATTCTTGAGCTTTAGCCACACAACGCTTCAGCCGCATAGCAGCTTGAGCTTTTCCGCGCTTTGAAAAAGCATTCAGTCTGCTCATAAACGACAATAAAAACGCACCGACCGCTCATTGCAGCAGTCGGTGCGTTTAACTAGTTTTTACTGAACTTCTACAAGCGTCAGCGAGCCCATAAGGTCAACTGCCGTCTGAACATCTTCATCGGTAATGTCGCGCAAATCATCGAAGATAACTGAAATCTGGATGAAGAAGCCGCGATAAATGGTGAAAACATTCGCGTTGTTGGTAATGCTCTCATCGTTTACTATCATTACGGTAATGTTGTTGTCAAGCTTCTTTATCTCCATTTCGGGGTTATCGCAGTCAGCCGCGATGGTCTGATAAAGAGCGTTCAGGTCTTCCTCGCTCAAATCGCTCATGTTGGATTCGTCGGAATATTCCTCGGAAGAAGCGAATGAGAGGATGAAATTCGGCTTGGTTTCGTCCGCAAGCTTAATCATCGCGATGGTGATATCGCTGTCCGTAGCAAGCTCGGTGTATACCGCGCCCTCGGGCAGGTTGATATCAATATCAAAGCCCATTGCGGATTCGGTAATCTTAGTCGGCTCTGCGCTTGCCGCGGCGCAGCAGAGGAGCAGCATCATAGCGGCGATAACAGAAATAATCTTCTTCATAATTAACCTCCGTCAGTTTGATTGTTGTCAGTTGTTAACGGTCGCGCCGGTGCCGATGCCGTTATTTGCGGTTGCGCCTTCGCCAATCGGGACGTACTCGCTGTAATAGGTGAGGAACGCCTTCATAACGTAACCGCTCGTGAGGGTTTCCTCGTCAAATACCTGGCACCATGTTCCGTTGTCCTGAAGCACAAGCAGGAGCTTGCCGGCATAGTAAATGCCTTCGCAGGGAACGGACTTGGTGGGCGCCCAGCGCAGATTCACGAATCCGGAAGGGGACGAGGGACGAATCGTTACGTAGTAATTCGTCTTAACGAAATTGGCGTAAATGTCCGTCTGCGGCTTAACCGTAGCGGCGGGGGCGGGGGTAACGGTGGGGCGCTTATGACGGTAGGTGGAGAGGTAGCGCGTCATTACATAGCCCTCGTAGCCGTTGTACTTGATGTACTGCCACTTGCTCTTGCCCTCGTAATCAACAACGGCAACTTCAGAGCCGAAAGGAATCTGGGTTACGACATTTCCGTTGGTGGAATCGGTTTCACGAAGATTGAGGTAGCCGCCGTTGCTCGTGAAAACGTACATTGTTTTTGACTGAACATCCGCGGGCATTGCAACTGCGGAGAACGGTATGCATGCGCAAATCAAGAGAGCGCAAATGAGAACCGAGATGATTTTTTTCATTCTTCTGCCTCCGGAAGATTTATTGAGCTGTAATACTCTAAGACTATTATGCAAAAAACTGGCTTATCTGTCAAGAAAAACGAAACGGCGGCGGATTTGCAAGGCGTTTTCAGGAAATAAGGCGCGTTTTCGCCATGGTTACTCCACGCTTGTTATTCCTTCATCCTTCAGCATCTGCCCGCGCTTGTCGTTCGTGGCGGCAAACATGACCTTCATGCAGGTGCGAAGCTGCTTCTTATCCTCCGGCGACATCCTGAGGTATGCGTGCGACACGGCAACCATCGAGGAAATCTTCTTTTCCGTAAGCTCGGAAACGGTTTTTGAATTCGTCGCATTCATCAGATATATAACCGCGTCAACAAGCGCGCTTCTCTCGATTGTGTCCATTGTCGAGAGCCAGTTCTGAATGAATATGCTGAAATTCTCCGCGGAGCTGTCGAGCTTTTCCTCGGTAACGAAGGACGAGCCCATTACCTGCCATGAAAGCCCGTCGTGCTGCATTACTCCCGTTTGGCTGCTGCTCACGATTGTCAGGCGCTGCTCATGCTCCATCAGCAGCCCGATTATCGAGGATTTCGGCACAATTGCCTTAACCCTGTCGCGCACGGCAAGATAGCCCGGGCTTGAAAGCATCGGGCGGGGGAAGCCGGGGCCGTCCAAATCGTATATCGCCTTTATGCGCTTCTGTATTTCCGGCGAAGCTTTCGCGGCGGCGTACAGTGCGAGGTTTCCGCCCTTTGAATGGCCGGTCAGGTGTATGCTGCCGGTGGTTCTTTCCGCGATAACGTCAAGATATTCAAGCGCGGAAAGCTGAGCTGGAACGGGCATGAGGAAGCACATATTGAGGTCTTCCTTCCAGCCTGTCAGCGAGTCGTCCGTTCCGCGGTAGGCGATTTCAACGCTTCCGTCGGGAAATACGAAGGTCGATGCGGCAAACTGCTCCTCGGACTCCTCGCAGACTACGCTGATTACATGGCGAAGCCTGAGCGCGCCGAAGCGCGCCGACTCGCCCGCATATTTGAGAACGAACGGAGCGCGGCCGATAAGCGAACGGTCGCCGTTGATTTCGGCGTCCGTGTGCTTGGCAAAATAAGCCTTAGCGGCTTCGCTTATCGTCATGTTTTCCTTGAATACGCGCTCGATGTTCACGTACGCTATGTACGCAAAAACAAGGTGGTCAACGTCGCAGGGCGGGCGCTCGTCAAACGTTAGGTCACCGCGCCACTTTAGGTAATCCAGTATGTTTGGCATTGCTCGAACCTCCGGAATGCTTTTGTATTCCCTGAGAGGCGAATGCGGCGGGCTTTCTTGACGAAAACTGACCGCGCCTGCGCGCCTCGGCAATCTGCTCGGGCGTGCGCCCGATTCTCGGCGCTTTGGGCGTTTCGGTAAAAATCGTCATCGGCCAGTCGCATTCGCGGCGGGGTATGCTTCTTCCGATTAGCTTCTCGATTTCGCGGAGATATTTAACCTCGTCGATTGAGCAGAAGCTGATAGCGTCGCCGTCCATGCCTGCGCGCCCCGTTCTGCCTATGCGGTGAATATAGCTTTCGGGCTCGTTGGGCAAATCGTAGTTGATTACATGGCTAAGCCCCGCTATGTCGATTCCGCGCGCGGCTATATCGGTTGCAATCAGCACCTTTAGCTTTCCCTGCTTGAAGGCGGAAAGCGCAGCCTGACGCGCCGCTTGGGTCTTGTCCCCGTGAATCGCCATCGAAGGAATTCCGTCCTTTATAAGCTCCCTTACGATTCTGTCCGCGCCGTATTTCGTGCGCGAGAACACGAGCGCGCTCGTAACCTCGGAGCTTTTGAGCAGCTGAGACAAAAGCTTGCGCTTGTTGCCCTTGTCAATCATGTAAAGGCACTGGCGAATCGCGTCAACGGTGCTTGTGGGCGGGTCAACCTTTACGGTTTTCGGGTTTGTAAGTATGCTCATTGCAAGCTTTTCGACTTCGGGCGGCATTGTGGCTGAAAAGAAAAGCGTCTGCCGCTTTGCGGGCAGCATTGCAATTATCTTCTTTACGTCGTGAATAAAGCCCATGTCGAGCATTCTGTCGGCTTCGTCAAGCACGAATATTTCGATTTTGGAAAGGGAAATATGCCCCTGCGATATAAGGTCGCAGAGCCTTCCGGGAGTCGCAACCAGAATGTCGACGCCCCTGTCGAGCGCGTCCACCTGCGGGTTCTGGCTGACTCCGCCGAATACGACGGTTGTTTTAACGGGAAGAGGCTTTCCGTAAATTCCGAAGCTTTCGTAAATTTGAAGCGCAAGCTCGCGCGTAGGCGTAAGTATAAGGGAGCGAATCACGCGCGGCCTTACGGGGTTTGTGTGCATATGCTGAAGAATCGGAAGCGCGAACGCCGCCGTCTTTCCCGTGCCTGTCTGTGCGCAGCCGAGAACGTCGCCGCCCTCGATAACAAGAGGAATTGTCGCCTGCTGAATGGGGGTAGGGGCTTCGTAGCCCGCGTCCGCAACTGCGCGCTTGAGCGCCGGAATAAGGGGTAAATCGGAAAATGTCATTAATAATCTCCTAATCTCAGGTTATGTCGATTTGAAAAGTGCATTCGTGAGCGCCGGCAAGTATTGAGCGGCGCAGACGAACAAAAACGGGATGCCCGAAAACCTCTGAAAAGAACTTTTCGAACCATCCGGCGGAGCATTCGCAGTAAACGCTCGGCACTCCGCCGTTTTTTACCAGTCCGCAGCAGCATCTGGAGTATTCGGCAATGATTGAGCCGTTTTCAAGGCGCATATTGCCGCCGCCGATGCCGCTTTCGTTGAGGGAAAGCAGGAACGCGGGAATATCTCCCGCCGCCTGAAGCCATTTCTTCCTGCCCTCGTTTATTATTCTCGCGGAAAGGCAGTTGTATCCGCAGGGACGCATAACGCGCGCGCAGGCGTCGCTGCCGCACTCCGCTTCAAGCCTTGTCAGCAGCTCTCTTATGATTCGCTTCTGAGCGGCGGGTGTGAGCGTATCGCTCAGCTCGTCAATATCCTCCGTAACGCGTCTGAAAACGCTTTCGGGGCAGTTGAGCCGAATGCTTTCAAATACTCTCTGCGCTTTGTTTGCCATTTGCATCTCCTTACGGCTTTAGTTGTTTGTCGCGCGGTCAAGAGCGGTTTTTGCGTCCCGCTCGGTTTCGGTATCTCTCAGCTTTCTGAGCAAGAGCACAAGGCGCTCGTCATCGTTGTTTTCGCCTATGCAGGTTACAAGGGAAAGCAGTCTGTCTCCCGGCTCGACGGATACGGGAACCGTGTACATCGACAGCGCCTTAGCCCTGAGAATGTACTCCTTGTAGCTGTCGTCGTTTGCAAAGTCGAGCGTGAAGAAGTTGAAAAAATGCCTGTCGGCAGGGTCAAGATGCACCTGCATAACTGCAAACACAACGTACTGCGCGTCCTCGTACATTGTGTTGAACGTTACAATTCCGTGCTTTTTAAGGTATTCAAGCCCTTTTGTCTTGTATAGGATAAGCCTTACGAACATCGCGCCCGTTTTCATATTGTGCCCGTATACAACAATATGATTGGGAACGGGCAGAAGCGAGCATTGCTCGTCCATGAAAAGCGCGCCGTTCGCGTTCTTTTGCCCAAGATAATCGTGGGTCAGATAAAAGGTGTTATCCCTGTGAACAACAGCCTCGTCCACAACTCCGTCAATGGTCAGCCACGCCACTATATCGCGGTTCGTTTCCCTTACCTGCCGGAAGGAAAGCTTGATTGCGTTAGTAACGTTATCGGGGTAGTAAGGCGGCATTGACGGGTACGGCATGAACGCCGAAGCGTATGAAGCAGCGGCATTGTAGGGAGGCTCGCTCGGAGTCGCCGTTTCGGCAGGCAGCGACCCTGTCGCGCTTGCGGTTTCCTCGGCTTTGATATCCTCGCTCCGGAAATCGGCGCTTTGATTGCCCTCGCCGTTGTTATCCTGCTCTGCGTTTTTGTATTCGTTTCGCAGGGAGTTTGAAACGGACGTTGAGCTTGAGTATTGAAGGAAATAGTTAATCAGCATAATTGCCGAAACAAGAAACACTGCGGCGCAGATAACGGCGAGAATCGTATATCGTCCCTGCAGCGGGCTTTTGCGTTTTCGGCGCGGCGAATATTGGGTTACATAATCGTAAGCGCCTTTGCTTTCTGCGGCGGGTTTATCCTTGCGGCGCGTCAGCCGTACTGCGTGCGCGCGAAGATTTCCGAACCTGAAAGCACGTAAAAATTCGCCCTTTCCAATCGCTTTCTTGCCCGCCCTGCCGGTGCGGTCTGTGAAAACAGTATATGAAACGGGCGTACGCCTTTTATGCTTATCGCTTTCGCGGCTTGCGTTTGCTTTGTCCTTGCCGTTGCTCGTGTTTATCAAACATCACCGCCTATTTCCTGCGTACCGGCGCATTATACCATATTTGTGTTGTTTTGTACAGCTTGCGGATAAATGCGCGCGCGGCGGAGGTCAAGGCTTTTGCCGTAAATGCAGTCGGGAAGCCGCAAACGCTGAAGCGGTAATCTGCTTTATGCGCCTATATACAGAAAAAGCGCCCCGAATAATCGGAGCGCTTTTGCGCGTTGGCTTTATTCCTCGGTATCGGTAAAGGGCTTTACGTGCTTTACCGCGTCCGAAGGCTTGATTACCTTGTCGCCGTTGTCAATATCAATAAGAATGTACTTGTTATTGCCCATGTTAAGCTCCTTCATGTAGCTCAGCTGACGAAGCCCGTGGCGGGATTCCATTCTTTCAACCAAGTCATGATTGTCGCTTTCCTTCATCGCATACACAATGTCAACGGAGGTCTGGTCGATTGCGAGAATGTCGAGGGAAGCAAGAATTCCGACGTTCGGCGTTACGACGGGGGAGGCTTCAACGCCCTCGCAGTCGCACGAAACGGACATATTGCGCATTACGTTCACGAAGCAGATGTGCTTTCCGAAATGGTCTACGACCGCCTTTGCGGATTCGGTCATGCGCTCCATGAATTCTTCCTCAACAATGCTCCATTGGTTTTCATCGTTCGGAATCGTGTGAATCATCGCCTTGCCGATTCGCCCGTCCGCGCATCCGATGCCGATGTTCTTGTCCGAGCCGCCGAAGCCGCCTACGGAATGACCCTTGAAGTGGGTCAGGGCAAGCATTGAATCATAGTTAAGCAGGTTCATGCCCATGTACATTTCCTTGAACCATTTGCCGCCGTTTACCTTTAGCGGAGTCGCTCCGTTTTCGTCCATTATATCGACGGGCGCGAAATCCCAGCCGTTAATCTTGAGGGTTTCGCGGTGCTGCTCGGTGGTGTAGCGGTCGCCCTCGTAATATGAGTTGGTTTCAAGGATTGTCGCCTTGGGCAAATCCTTCTGAATCAGCGCCTTTACCCACGGACGCGGTATGATGTTCGGGCCGTGCGGCTCGCCGGTATGCAGCTTGATTCCGACTCGTCCGGTCATCATTTCGCTCACACGCTCGTAAATCTTGATAAGCCCCTCGGCGGATAAATCGCGCGTGAAGTATACTATGGATTCATTGCCGCTGCGCTTGTCGTAAGGTATGTATTTATCCCCGTTCTGTCCCGCTTTTTTGATTTCGCTCATTTTTGTTTCCTCCTGCTTAAATATTTCTGCCCATCCGGTAAGCCTCTTGAACTGCGGGATTGCCCGCGATATCGCCTACGTCGTTTGCTCCCGCGCCGAAAATCTTTCCGGCAAGCCGCGCCCTTTCAAAGCACGCAATCCATCCCTCAAGCCCCGATACTGCGCGCTTGTCGGTATCCTCGTCGGTATCGGCGGCGGCGGAGATGAAGTATATGTCCCTAAAGGCGTAATCGCTTCCGAAAAGCGGATTTGCCCTGTCAAGCAGGGTTTTTAGCTGCCCCGACATCTCGTAGTAGTAGATTGGGCTGGCAAACGCAATTACATCCGCGTTTTTCATCTTTTCGACAATCGCCGGCGCGTCGTCCTTTATAACGCATTTGTGCGTTTGCTGGCAGCACAGGCTGCTATCAAGAATAAGTAGGAGTTCCGCAGTTGATAATTCAACTGCTGACACAGACACCTCAGAACCCGCTGAAATAGCGCTTTCATGGGCGTTTGTGATTGACTACGAAACTGCAAAGGCTTACCGTAAACGAAATGGCGGTTATCTCCGACTGAATCAGTGGAATGACATTACCGTTGAAGTCAGGGTAAGCTAATGTGAAATAACAAAAATGAACCCTCCCTGCATTGTTATCGCTGTATAAGCGTGAAACGGTGTGGGGAGGGTTTTGTTATGAATGTAAAACCCCTTATAATGTATAATAGTCCCTATATTTTCTAATTACAGCTTCAGCAAAGGCATAGGTTTCTTCATTATAACTGCTGCCGCTTTCCCAATCTTTAACAATATCTGATGTGGCTTCCCTAATAGTATACTCACCACTTACAAATTCAGATGCAACGGACATAAATTCATTAAAACTCGATGTTGCTCCTCTTGCATCTATATAAAACCAAGTTCTTTTTTTATATACTTGGCAAAAGGCGTGGAAGCTATTACATTCTTTTCCTACAATGATATATGGAGTATATCCTAGCACTTTTTTAATGCTACTGCAAAATGATTACATGAACCGCGCAAAAGCGAATGAGCTGAATCATATGGAAATTCGTCATCTTCAGGATATTCAAAAAAATCCGTATAACTTATATCACACAAAGATTTTGTTATATCATCATCGTTATAAAAGCCTTTATGCCATCCATAGTGTTTAAATGAAATTAACTCTCTGTTAATAATTAATGTAGTCTCCTTCCATTATTGTTCTAGATCCTCTCCAAATTGTTAGCGTATAAGCGTGAAACGGCATGTGGAGGGATTTTTAACAAATCTTTGAGCATGTAAAATAACCGTTTAACTATGGTAGAACATTTTATTCATCATTATTTTATCCGCAGGGCAAAATTCATACTCAGATATTTCGGACGCAGTAATCCACTTTATGTCATTATGTTCAAGAAGCGTAGGCACTCCTTTAAAAATAGTACATTTAAACAATGTTAAGTGAATTGTAATGTCGGAATAATCAAAAATTACATCAACAAGTGGGTCTGTTGGAACTACTGTAATAGAAAGTTCCTCTTGGCATTCTCTGATAAGTGCTTGTTCCTTTGTTTCACCGTTTTCAACCTTCCCCCCTACAAACTCCCATAGTAAACCTCGTGCCTTATTTTGAGGACGCTGACATATCATAAATCTGTCACCCTCCTGAATAAAAGCAGCAACCACTTCAGTCATTATATTTCCTCATTTCGTAAGCCCGAAATCATATTGTAAATAATCAGGCAGCTCATTTTCCATGCCTATATCAAACAGATATGTGCCGTTTCCATTATTGGCGTTACGGCAGTTTGTCAGCTTTCCTTTGCCGACATAAGTAAACGGAAGAACAATGCCATTTTCATCGGATATCTTTCTTATAAACAAGTGTGCAAAATCACTTTTATTCAGCTTTGATAAGTCGGATTCTGGTAAATGTGCCATTGACTCCCACTGAAATACGTTAGGCTGTAAAAATTTGTCCTTATAATTCAATTTATCTTCCGCAGGCAAATCTTTTTTCAGCGACGCAAAAATAACAACATAATTATCATAATAGTATGTACCGACAGCGTTATATCCCGGATTCTTGAGCAGCTTTAGCTGTACCTGATCCATTCGATAATTCTGCCATAATTTAAAGCCATTTTCATCTCCATTATCGGAAATATAGCGAGTGGTTCCATAGTTCAGCAAATCCTCAACGTATTCTCTGAACTGGTCGTCAAGTTTCACGTCCAGATATAGCTCGGAATCATGATTGGCTAAATATGCCGTTTTGTAATGCTCACTCATTGCCTCACACATCATACGTGCATGAGTGACATTTCGACAGAACGCAAGCGCTTTCAACTTACCATTTGAGTGATGCCTTTCGATTTGCTCTGATATAAATTCACAGTGCTTGTCAT
The DNA here is from genome assembly GCA_028705775.1 of Eubacteriales bacterium. GTDB lineage: Bacteria > Bacillota > Clostridia > Christensenellales > Aristaeellaceae > STF2-37. The sequence continues at coordinate 64,979 of JAQWCW010000010.1, read as the reverse complement.
CTGCAAGCTGTGCAATCATACGTCGTTCTTCATTTGCGTTAAGTCCGTAGTCCACAAGGGTATCACGGATGCCATAATAATGAAAAGGTACGACTAAATCGTTGATTATTGCATCTCGTAAACGAAGCTCATAAGGAACGTTCTGGTCAAACAACTCAAATACGTCCTGATTATCCATGCGTTCCGGTGTTGCTGTTAATCCAAGAAGGAACTCCGGCTCAAAATAGGAAATAATTTTCGTATAAGTTTCCGCTGTTGCGTGATGACATTCATCGATTATGATATAGTCGAATTCATCCTTGCGGAATAGGTCCAGAGTTTTGCTCATGGTAATATTTGTTGCAAATACAAAGTCAGCATCGCATTCCTTGCTTGTACCACTGTAAATACCGTACGAAACATTGCTTCCGAATACATCCTGAAATGTTTCAAGCGACTTTTTCAGAATAGAACCCTCATGAACAATATACAATAGACGCTTCGGATTGAAGTTGAGCGCGTCAAACGCAGCAAGATATGTTTTACCGCTTCCGGCAGCAGCGACAACAAGGGCGCGACCTGTGCCGACTGCGCGGTAACGATTAAGCTCCTTCAGTGCTTTACGCTGCATGAAGTTCGGCTTAATGTTGGATGCGGATAAATCGTAGTCCATATCCCAACGCTCAATCGCAAAGTTAAGCTTATTGGCATAGAGATTGATAATATCGCTATTCAGCAAATGTGTAGCTTGCCATTTGTCCTCAAACTCGTTCAGTGCCTGTCCATATACGTCAGACTCAAAATCCTCACGGACTACTATATCCCACTCAATGTTTTTGAGAAGCGCGTATCTGGTAATATTTGAAGAACCGACAATCAACTCACAGCAGTCATCAAAACAAAATAAATATCCTTTTGAATGATAACCGAGTGTTGAATATCCGGTATCATGAAAACATTCATAATCCAGATGGCACTCGAAATTCGAGCATCGTCCCATAAGGGAATAGAAAGATTTGAGCGATTCTATATCGGTGAAATTCTGATATGTAGAAGTGATTATACGCCCTTTGCAGCCGCGCTCTACTGCTGCCTCAATATCTTTATACAGAAAAACCAAGCCAGCCTTTTTGATAAAGCTGACTGAAAAATCGAAGGACTTACAATGACGCAAATTATCCTTGATCTTATCTAAAAATGTGGTTTCTGTGTAGTTTGTTAAAAACTGATTCGACATATTTTCATTTCCTAATCCGTTCTTATTTTAAACTCATGTTATTCCGGAATTATTCATTCATGACGTTCTATTAGATTATGCCGCCCGCAAAACCGCCATAAATCAATTATTAGTATACCACACTTTTTGTAAATTTGCAACAAATTTCATCGTTTTCGGGCAAGTCGTGAAAAACACGATTTGCCTTATTTTATGCCTGAAAGGAGGTGTCGCCGATGTAATACAGAAACCGTACAATTTACCGTTTATGCCGTAGGGGTATAGTTTTTATCTTCATCGCACCTTCATTATACAATCTGGAGTTAACTCTAAGTCAAGATGTTTTCAAAATTTTTTTCGGATGAGACTCAAAGGCAGGAAACGCGAAATATGGCAGAATACACCTGCCTGCGCCGTTGCATAATTCGCCTGCGTTTACAAACACTTGCATTGCACGAAAATCCAAAATGCAAGGAGCGATTTTATGAGGGCAACGGGTATAGTTAGGCGGATAGACGAGCTTGGGCGCGTGGTAATTCCGAAGGAAATCAGGCGCACTCTGCGCATACGCGAGGGCGACCCGCTGGAGATTTACACAGACCGCGACGGCGAGGTAATACTCAAGAAGTATTCGCCGATAGGGGAAATGACTCCGTTTGCGAAGGATTATACCGAGTCGCTGTTTCGCGCAATGGGGCATATTGCCTGCATAACGGACAGAGACCAGGTTGTCGCCGCAAGCGGAAGCACGAAAAAGGATTTGTTTGATAAGCCGATAAGCCGCGAAATGGAAAGCGCGATTGCGGGAAGGCAGACGATTGCGATTAACAAAAGCGGCGGGGGCAAGGCTGTAACGGTAACGCAGGACGACGATGCGAACGGCTATACCGCGCAGGTCATTACGCCCATCATCGCGGACGGCGAGCCAATCGGCGCGGTTGTCCTGCTCAGCAAGGAAAACGGAATTAAAATGGGCGATACGGAAATCAAGGTTGCGGAAACTGCGGCGGGGATAGTGGCTCGCCAAATGGAGCAATAAACCTGCTCGCTGAAAACCCGCCTCTCGCGGTGTCGCCATCGCAAAACAGCTCGGTCATTTACCTCCGAGTAAACTCCCTCGCCGTTTTGCTTGTCTCCTAGCGATAGACGGCTTTTGAGCGAGCAGGGGTGTTGAAAACGAAAAGTCGGTGGGGTTAAAACGGGTAAAAATGGAACTATGGTTCAGTCCTTCGGCATAGCTCAACACCGAATGGAGCAATAACGCTTTTCATTTTTCGGGAAATGCATTATAATCACCCTTGTATGCAAAAGGGCGAGAGGGAGCTTTTGCGATTGCAAAAGCTCTCCTTGTTAGTGTAATAAGCCGCTAAAGGGCGCTTGAGCCGGAAAACTGCGCCTTACTGCCTGAAAGCATATAATCTGCCGTGCTGTTGAGGGAGCATATGACAAAGACTCAGAAAAGTATAATCGGCGGCGTAACCATACTGAGCGTAATGGGCATAATCGCGAAGCTGATAGGAATCTTTTTCCGTATACCGCTGAGCAATATTATCGGCGGCGAGGGAATCGGCACATATCAGCTTGTTTTCCCGACGTATACTCTGCTTTTGCAGATATCGTCGGCGGGAATACCCGTTGCGGTTTCGCGCCTTGTGAGCGAGCATATAGCAAGGAAGGACCCTGCGGGAGCGCTCAGAACCTTCCGAATTGCTTCGCGCCTTTTGACGGCGCTTGGCGTTCTTTCGATGCTTATTATGATATTCGGCTCCTCGCTCCTTTCCGCAATGGTTGCCGACCCTGAAACCCGCCTTGGATATATCGCGATAGCTCCCTCGCTCTGGATGGTTTGCACGATGAGCGCATACAGGGGCTTTCTTCAGGGCAGGCAGAAGATGGGCCCGACGGCATATTCTCAGGTTATCGAGCAGCTTGGCAAGGTTTTTGTCGCGCTGCCGCTTGCGGCTCTCGGCGCAAGCAAGGGAATCGCTTACGGCGCGGCGGGCGCGCTTCTCGGCACGTCAATCGTCGAGGGAATTGCCCTTCTTTATATGATGTTTGTCAAGCGCCGCTCAATGCCCGAGTTTTCGCGGCTTGAGCAGGCGGAGAATACTCCTTCCGAAGCCACGGGCAAGATAATCAAAAAGCTTGTTATAATCGCAATCCCGATTACTCTTTCCGCCTGCATAGTACCCTTTGCGGGTCAGATTGACGCGGCGATGATAGTCAACCGCCTGCTGACCGCCGGCTTTGACCTTCCGTATTCCCGCAATCTGTACGGCTTGTATTCGGGAATCGTAATACCGCTTATCAATGTCCCTACCGCGCTTTCAATCGCAATCAGCCTGACTCTTGTTCCCGCAATTTCCGCCGCGAGCGCAAGGGGCGACAGGCGCACTTTGCGCAGGAATACCAATACGGGGCTTCGGTTTGCCTTCCTTGTCGGATTTCCGTGCGGCTTGGGCCTTGGAATGCTCGCTCAGCCGATTATCGAAATGCTCTACGGCGCATATTCCTTCGGCGAGCAGATTGCAGCGGCGAATCTGCTTCACATCAGCGCGATTACAATAGTGCTGTTTACAACAGTTCAGGCAACAAGCAGCATACTTCAGGGCTTGGGCCGCCAGTATATCCCGATGTATACGCTTATTGCGGGCGTTGTCGTAAAGATTACCCTTAACTATTTCCTCGTCGTCAATCCTGACATCAATATTTTCGGCGCGCCGCTCTCGTCCGTCGCCTGCTATACGGTCAGCATGGTTCCGAACATCTATTTCTGCATGAAGTATACCAAAACAAAGTTTGATTTCATTGCGCTTATCGTCAAGCCGATTCTTGCAACGCTCATAATGGGCGCGGCGCTCTACGGCGGAATGAAGCTAATCGGAACGGGAACGATAGCGACTATCCTGCTAATCATTCTTGCGGTTGTCGTTTATCTCGCGGCTATAATTGTTACGGGAGCGATGCCGCGCTCCGAGGTGCATCTGCTTCCCGCAGGACGGAAGCTTGAAAAGCTTATGCTGAAATTGCGTATTTACAAACGTGCGGAGGATGAAAGCGATGACTGATATAACCGTTGTTTCGCTTGGTTGCGGGCATCCGGAGGATATTACCGTCCGCGCCCTTTCTGCAATCAAAAGCGCGCGAAGGGTGTTCATATTAAGCGACAGAATGCCGGCTGCGGAGCTGCTCAAGCGCGAAGGCGTAGGCTTTTCTACGATGGATGATTTGTACGATGCGGCGGAGGATTTCGATACGCTTGCCGATAGAATCGCGGAGCGCCTTATTGCCGCTGCGCCGCTTTGCTACGCCGTTTTTGACGCGTCACGCGACGAGGGCGTCAAGCGTCTTGCAAAGAGGGCGGGAGAAAGCATAAAGCTGAGCATACTTCCGGGCGTTTCGGAAGCGTCCGCGGTTGAAGCGCGCGCGCTGTCGCACGGAGCTGAAACTATGGCCGGCGTGCTTTCTGTTTCCGCAAATTCGTTTTCCGAAAATATGCTTCAGCCGGACATGCCAATCGTAATAACCGAAATAAACTCGCGGATACTTGCGGGCGATGTGAAGCTCAAGCTTTCGCGTATTTTTGCGCCCGAGCAAAAAATCTATTATGAGCGCGGACAGAGGATGAGCGAAATCGAGCTTGCCGAGCTGGACAGGCGCAAGGAATACGACCATACATCGTCCGTTTATGTTCCCGCCGCTTCGCTTGATAAGCGCGAGGGATATACGGTTTCCGACCTTTGCGGAATTCTCGGAATCCTGCTTGGCGAGAACGGCTGCCCTTGGGACAGGGAGCAGACCCACGAAAGCCTCAGGAAGTATCTGATTGAAGAAGCCTATGAAACGGTTGACGCGATAGATTCGGGCGATACCGACAAAATGTGCGACGAGCTGGGCGACGTTCTGCTTCAGGTGGTTTTCCACGCCTGCCTTGCCGAAAAGCATGGGGAGTTCGATATTAAAGACGTCGCTACCTCCGAGTGCAAAAAAATGATTCGCCGCCACGAGCATATTTTCGGCTCGCGCAAGCTTGAAAGCGCCGATGCCGTGAACCTGAACTGGGAGAATGTAAAGCGCGCCGAAAAGGGGCTTTCGAGCGTAGCCGAAGCGATGCGCGATATTCCCGCCTCCTTCCCCGCGCTGATGAGAGCGGAAAAGGTTCAGGATAAGGCGCGCAAGGTCGGCTTTGACTGGCAGAAGCCCGAAGAAGCGCTGGAGAAGGTTCACGAGGAAGCAAACGAGGTGCTGGAGGAGCTGAAAGCGGGCAGAGATCCTGCCGAGGAGCTGGGCGATTTGCTGCTTTCCGTCGTAAATGTTGTGCGGCTTTCGTCGCTTTCGCCCGAAATTGTGCTTAAAAGTGCCGTTGATAAGTTTGTCCGCCGTTTTGAAAGCATGGAAAAATTGATTTTAAGCGATGGAAAATCGCTGGAATGCTTGACTTTAACGGAAATGGATGTATACTGGGTAAGGGTAAAGGCTGATAGTGATTCCGCGATACATTAGTGTTTGTTACAGAATTAATGTAACTGCGGTATTTCATCTGCTGCCCGATAAACATTGTTGATTTCTTCCGAGTTGGCAGATAATCCGATTGCGGATTTTGTCATTAGCCCAAAGCTGTTTTGATTGCTCTGGGCAAGCGGAAGAATCGCCGCTTCGAGAATACGGAGCGCATAAAGCCAAAAACGATAAGGAGGTTCTACTGAGAATGAACAAGACTGAACTGAGCGCCGCCATCGCGGCGAAGACCGGACTTACCAAGAAGGATGCCGAGGCGGCGCTGAACGCGACCGTTTCCGTCATCAGCGACGCGCTTAAGGCTGACGACAAGGTGCTGCTGGTTGGCTTTGGCTCTTTTGAGACCAAGTCCCGTCCCGCTCGCAAGGCCCGCAATCCCCGCACCGGCGAGGAAATTCAGATTGCCGCTTCCAAGGCTCCTGTTTTCAAGGCCGGCAAGGCTCTTAAGGAGCTTGTCAACGGCTAAGCTGTTGTATGCAAAGGGTCTATACCTTGCGGTATAGACCCTTTTTATTTTGGAGGATATTATGAGGCTTGACAAATACCTGAAGGTTTCGAGGATTATCAAAAGGCGCACTGTGGCAAACGAAGCCTGCTCTGGCGGGCGCGTTTCGCTAAACGGCAGGCAGGCGAAGCCGGGCGCTGAGGTCAAGGAAGGCGATAAGCTCGAAATCCGTTTCGGCGACCATTATGGCCGCTATGAAATCGTTTCTATAAACGAACACGCGACTAAGCAGAACGCAGACAGTATGTACCGCGTTCTTGAGGAGGACGCGGAAACGATTAAGGAGCGCGGATGAACGCGCCTCTTAAACAAAAAACCGCCGCAATTATCGTCTGCGGCGGTAGCGGATTGCGCATGGGGCTTAGCGTCAACAAGGTTTTGCTCCCGATAAGGAGGCTTAGCTGCGCGCAGCGCTCGGCTCTTTTGCTCATGCCATTTTCGCGCGAAATGATTGTCGTTTGCCGCAGGGAGGACGAAAGCGAGCTGAAAATGCAGCTGAGCGCCGTAATCCCGATGAATTCGGTAAAGCTGGTTATCGGCGGAAACACACGCCGCAAATCGGTGGAAAACGGTCTTTCGGCAGTCCTTCCGGATACGGAATATGTGATTATACATGACGGAGCGCGTCCGCTTGCAACTCCCGCGATAGTGGAAAGAAGCCTTGAAGCGGCGAAAGAATACGGAAGCGGCATCTGCGCCGTTAAGTGCGTTGATACAATCAAGCGGGCGGACGAAAACTGCGACGTAACCGAAACGCTTGACAGAAGCGGCGTTTTTGTTATACAGACCCCGCAGAGCTTTTCTTATCCTTTAATCATGAAAGCCTACGCCGCAGATATGAGCGACACGACGGACGATGCGGCGCTGATTGAAAAAACGGGCGTAAAGGCAAGGCTTGTAGAGGGCGACAGGCGCAATATAAAGCTAACCACACGGGAGGATATAGGGCTTATGGAAGCATTCTTGCCGGTTAAAACCCGCGTCGGGCATGGCTTCGACGTGCATAAGCTCGTCCCCGGGCGCAAGCTTATTCTTTGCGGCGTTGATATTCCCTGCGAGAAGGGTCTTTTGGGTCACAGCGACGCGGACGTAGCGCTTCATGCGCTTATGGACGCGCTTCTAGGCGCGGCAGGCGAGCATGACATCGGAAGGCATTTCCCTGACAGCGACGAGCGCTATAAGGGCATATCCTCCCTTCTGCTGCTTGATGAAACCGTGAAAATTCTACGCGCGCATGGAGCGAGCGTTGAAAACGCGGACATAACGATAGTTGCGCAGAAGCCTAAGCTTATGAAATATATAGATGAAATGCGCGGGAATATCGCCGCGCATCTCGGTATTGATACAGGCGCTGTAAACGTAAAGGCGACAACGACGGAGGGGCTTGGCTTTGAGGGCGAAGGCTTGGGAATATCCGCAAGCGCCGTTGCCCTAATCAGCTTTCCTCAAGCGCAAATTTGAGCAGCTCCTGCGGATTGCGTGCAATATGGCAGGCGCCGCATTCGCGAAGCTCCTTTTCCGTTCTGAATCCCCATATAACGCCGCAGCTTTTAAGCTCGGCGTTTTTTGCAGTTTCCATATCAACTCCGCTGTCCCCGACGTACAGAACCCTCTGTCTGCCCAGAGAAAGCTCCGAAAGCATTTCGTTTACAGCCTGCGGGTTCGGCTTTACCGGAACGCCGTCCCTTCCGCCGCGTATCAGCGAAAAATGTATGCTCGGAAAATGCCTCGGTATCATCGCGGAAGTGTCATGCTCAGGCTTGTTGGACAGCACAAGCAGCTTGATTCCGCGCCCTTCCATTGCGGAAAGGGCTTCCTCAATCCCGTCGTAGGGCTTGGTCAGGTTGTTCCTGTTGCTGTCATAATGCCTTAAATACTCCGCTTTGACCTTTGTAAAGCTGCAAGGGCTGTTGTTTTCGCCTAAGGCGCGCTCAATCAGCTTATCAACGCCGTTGCCTACGAAGTATTTGTATTCCTCATGGAGGTGTTCCGGAAACCCGTAAGCATTAAGGGCAAAATTAACGCTGTCCGCTATATCGTCAAGGGTATTCAGCAGCGTCCCGTCAAGGTCAAAAACAACCGCTTCAAACATTTTGACATCCCTCCGAAACAGAATTCTAGCACATAGAATTATTTTCGGCAAATCGTATATGGTTATATCGGCGGCTGCAACAAAACGCCGCCGTTGCGCGTTTAGTATTTGTCATTGCTAAGATGCGTCGGCGCTCCGCCTTTCGCGTTGCAAAGGATTCGGATTGCTGATATAATAGGTTTGCCTAAATACACATGAAACGAGGAAGAACCTGTGAAAAAGCTGATTGGTATTGTTCTTTCGCTGATGCTCTGCGTTCTGCCGCTTACGGCGCTCGCCACAAAGACTCCTTACGAGTCCGGCGAGGTTGAAATAATGGATACTCCGGAAGGGGTATACCACTATGTTCTTCTCGGCCTTGATAAACAGCTCAAGGCGGGGCAGACGATACCGCAGACGGATGTTACGATTATCGTAACGCTCGACACGAAGAACGACAGGATTCTGCTCACAAGCCTTATGCGCGATGCGCTGATTGTGCGCCCGAACGGTAATAAGGGTAGAATTAACGGCGTTGCCCGCGATTTCGGCTCGTTCAACAAAAAAACGGGCGAGTATAATCTTGACGCCTATATGGAAACCCTTTCGGAGCATTTCGGAATAAAGGTTGACAAATGGGTAAGCGTAGATTTTGACCAGGTTATCAACGTCGTTGACATTTTAGGCGGAGTCGAAGTTACCGCAACAAAGGCGGAAGCGCAGTATTTCAAGGACAGGGGCTTTGACAAGATTGTTATTCAGGAAATTCCCTCGGCGGGAACGTTCATGGTAAGCGGCTTTACGGCGCTCCAGTATATGCGCATTCGCAAAATCAGCGGCGGCGAGTTCCAGCGCACTCAGCGCCAGCGCACGGTTCTGAAAACGATTCTGAAAAACGCAAAGGATATGACGAGCGATGAGGCTATGAGCCTTGTTGACAGGATTGCGCCGAACCTCAGCACCAATATGTCGGTAATAGAGCTGTACGAAGCGGCAATGCGCCTTTATAAAATGCGCTCCTCGCTTGTTCAGGAGGTACGGATTCCGATAGACGGAACGTGGAAGAACGCAACCTACGCAAACATGGCGATTCTTGACGTCAACTTCGGCAAGAATGCAAAGGCGCTTCAGGCGTATATCAAGGACCCGACCATCGTTCCGGAGGATCCCTCCATTGCCTACAAGGATATAAACTTTGATTGATTATCTGTATTTCAGAAAGCCGCTCCGATTGGGGCGGCTTTTTTCCTGCGCCCGATTATTTCAGAATACAATGAAAACGCGCGGCGTAAAATAGCCTTGAAAATCTGTTTCTTTGAGGTGACGCGCAATGAAGGTCAAATGCCTTGCAGGGCTTTTATCTTTGCTTTTTCTGTTGTATAATGCTAAATGTGTGTATGCCGAGGAAGCGCTGCCCGTTATTGGCTCGTACGCGTCTGCCGTAATCATCGAGGAAACAACCGGCAGGGTGCTTTATGAGCAGAACATGAGCGCGCGCCGCCCTATGGCAAGCACCACGAAGGTAATGACGGCGCTTGTCGCTTTGGAGAATTCCTCTCTTGACGAGACTGTTACCGCGTCCAAAAACGCAAGCGGAGTGCCGGGCACAAGCATATATCTTTCGATTGGCGAATCCCTAACAATGCGCGAAATGCTTTACGGGCTTATGCTTGCCTCGGGAAACGACGCGGCTGTTGCGATAGCCGAGCATATAGGGGGAAGCGTGGACGGCTTTGCGGAAATGATGAACGCGCGCGCCGCAGAGCTGGGGCTTTCAAACACCTGCTTTCTCACACCGCACGGGCTGCCCAAGGACGGCCATTACACGAGTGCCTACGACCTTGCAATGATTGCGCGCGAGGCGATGAAAAGCGAGGTTTTCCGCGAAATTGTCGGAACGCGGCGCGGCAGGATTCCGTGGCACGGCAGGGAGTACGAGCGAATTCTCATCAATAAAAACAAGCTGCTCGCCGGCTATTCCGGCGCAACCGGAATCAAAACCGGCTACACTAAGGCGGCGGGCAGATGCCTTGTTTTCTCGGCAGAGCGGGAGGGGCTTTCGCTAATCGGCGTGGTTCTGAATTGTCCTGACTGGTTCAGCGACGCGCAGTCCCTGCTCGATTCGGTGTTTCTCAAAACGGAAATGGCTGAGTTCATTTCAGAAGGCGAGGAAATCAGAAGCGTAAGCGTCGAAAACGGGGTCAGCGATTCGCTTTCCGTTATAGCGGGCGGAAGGCTTGCCTATCCGCTTCTTGACGGCGAGGACTATCCGTCGGTGCTGATTGACTTGCCGCCCAGCTTTCCCGCGCCGATTTATCAGGGTCAGAGCGTCGGTATGGTTTCTCTTGAGATGAACGGCAGAATCGTTGCGAGAGTTCCGATAATCGCGGAGGAGTCGGTTGCGGAAAGAACCTTTCGCGCCGCCCTTGACGGTATTATTGCTCGCTGGCTTGCCATCGGCGCTTATCGCATTCCTTGCGTTAATCGCTGAAAAGCGCAAGAGAAGAAAAAGAAAACGTCGAAGGATAAACAGATATTTTATACATAAGGAGGGCGCGATTATGACGGCAATAGAGCCAATGACTGCGCAGAATATCGGTAGCTTAGGACTCATTGACAGGCGTCAGTTCATTTCCGAAATTGCCGTTGTTTCAATAGCCTCTCAGGGCTTCAGGCTGCAATACAGAAGCGCGGGCAAAGCCTATTGGCGTGATGATCCGGTGGACGACCAAGTTACTGAATCATTCATTCTCTCGCCAGACCATGCCGGATTTTTCGCCTTTGTGGACGGCAAGCCGGCAGGTCAGGTGGTTGTAGGCAAGCACTGGAACGGCTACGCCTTTGTGCATGAGCTTGCCGTTGACGCAAGGCACAGGCGGCTGGGGATAGGCAGGGCGCTTTTGTCGGCGGCGCAGGATTGGGCGATGCGCACAGGTCAATACGGGCTTATGCTTGAGACCCAGGATGTCAATGCAACCGCCTGCCAGTTTTATGAAAAGTGCGGGTTTGTGCTCGGCGGCGTTGATAATATGCTTTACTCCGCGTTTTCCGACCAGCAGCAGCGCCCCGCCGCGCTGCGCGAAACCGCGTTGTTCTTTTACAGGGTTAATTCAAGAAGGAGCGTCTGATAAATGAGATTACAGAAATACATGGCACTGAGCGGAGTCGCGAGCCGCAGAACAGCCGAAAAAATGATTGCGGACGGGCTTGTGCAGCTCAACGGGCAGACAGTGCGCGAGATGGGGCTTCAGGTAAACGACGGCGACGTCGTCAGGGTTCGCGGCGAAGTGATTACGCCCGTGTTAGAAAAGCATTATGTGCTGTATCATAAGCCTGCGGGAGAGGTGACAACGGTTTCTGACCCGGAGGGCAGAAGCTGCGTGCTTGACCATTTCCGCGATTATCCCGCGCGCCTTTATCCCGTCGGAAGGCTTGACTATGATTCCGAGGGTCTGCTTTTGCTTACCAACGACGGAGAGCTTACCGAAAAAATGCTTCATCCGAGCAGTGAGGTAAACAAGGTTTACCTCGCGCGCGTATCCGGCAAGGTGACTCCGCAGGAGGTTTTCACAATGCGCGGCGGCATTCTGCTTGACGGCAACAAGACCGCTCCCGCAAAGGTTCGCATTGTGAAAGAGGAAGCGTTTGCAACAATGCTGCTCGTTACGATTCATGAGGGGCGCTATCGTCAGGTCAGGCGTATGTGCGAGGCGGTAGGTCATCAGGTGCTTGCTCTCCGCCGCGTTCAGTTCGGGCCTCTGGAGCTTGGCGACCTTCCGCGCGGAAAATGGCGCAGGCTGACCGAGGACGAGGTAAGGAAGCTTCAGGAGCTATGAGCAGTCAGTTTGAGCTTCGCTCCGCGCGATTCATCGCGATGGAAACAATGGAAAAGGTCGTCGAAAGCGGCGACATATGCGTTGACGCAACAATGGGCAACGGTCATGACACGCTTACGCTCTGCTCGCTTGTTGGGGAAAACGGCAAGGTTTACGCCTTTGACGTGCAGCCGCAGGCGGTTGAAAACACGCGCGCGCGTCTTTCGGAGGCAGGAATGCTTTCCCGCGCCGAGCTTCTGCTTACGGGGCATCAGAATATGCTTTCGTACGTGCATGAGCCGGTTAAGCTTGTGCTTTTCAATCTCGGCTGGCTGCCCGGCGGCGATAAGTCTGTAACCACCCTGCGTGAAACGACTTTGCCCGCTATCAAGGCGGCGCTCTCGCTTCTCATGCCGCTTGGCGTGCTGTCCGTGTGCATATATCCGGGGCACAGCGAGGGCGCGGCGGAAAGAGAAATGTTGAAAGGTTTCTTTTCAGCGCTCAGACCGCAGGAATACAATGTGCTTTGGCACACCTTTGTAAACGCGGGGGATTCCGCGCCTGAGTGCGTGCTTATCCAGAGGCAGCCTTAAAACCAGCTTCTCGTATTTTCTGCCGGAGCGTATTGCTCCGGCTCATTTTTTTTGCCGAAAATTCCGCCCCATATATCATCCCATATGCTGCTTTCAATTCTCTTTGCCTCTGTTACCAGATATGCCTGCTCTCCGGCAAGCGTTATTCCGTTTTGCATAAGCTCCCCGTGCAGGGGAATCACGCGGTAGGTATATTCTATTCCGACAGCCGCGCTCTCGTCCGAGTAGTACAGCGTTTCCCCCGCGCCTCCCCAAAGCTCGGATAGAATTATGCTTTCGCCTGCGCTGTCGCGCTGAATTCTCAAAATGCACGCTGACGCGGGCTGAATTGCAAGCACGGGCTTTCCGTCCGAGTTATGCGTTACCGAAATAACGGGTCTTTGCGGAGGAAGCCATATGTCGCTTTCCTCAGTCGGGTGGTTCTGCGCCGTGAAATATTCCCGCAGGCGGTAATCGTTTGGAGTAAGGCTGCTTGCGAGCATTGCCTGATAGCGCCACTCAATGCATTTTTTATCAATTTCAAGCGATATGATTCCGTCCGGAACGCTGAACTTGCCGACGGGTACATCCTTGTAAGCCGTTTTGAGATAATTCAGCGCAAGCTTTGCCGTGTTGTCGCCGCCTGAAATTCTGGATGAAAGCTTGTGGCTGACGTCGGTCACATCAAAGCCCATCCATACCGCCGTTGACGCCTTGGGATTGTATACTGACATCCAGATATCCCTGTTCCCGCCGCCGGAAATGTTGACCGTTCCCGTCTTTCCCGCCGTGCTTGAAAGACCGGAAAGCCTGCTGCCCGTGCCGGACGAGGTGACGCTGCTGAGCAGGGAGGTCATCAGATAGGCTGTCTGTCGGCTTATAACCCGCGTTCCCGAAGGAATATGCTGATACAGCACCCTGCCGTCGCCGTCAAGAATCCGCTCGATTGTGTATGGCTCAAAATATGTTCCGCCGTTTGCAAACGGCGCGTAGGCAGCGGCAAGCTGAACGGGTGAAACGCCGTAGGTCATCGAGCCTAAGGCAAGCGAAAGGTTGCTGTCCCGATTGCTCAGCTCAATTCCGACCTTTTCGAGATAATTACGCCCCGCCTCAACCCCGATTTCGGACATGACCTTGACGGCGGGAACATTCAGGCTGTTCGCGAGCGCTGTTCTTATCGTAACGGGACCATAATACTGATTGCCGGAATTGCGCGGCGAATAGCTGCCGAAGCTTGTCGGCTCGTCAACGATAACGCTCGCCGTGGTATAGCCGTAGTGTTCGATTGCAGGCGTGTACACTGCAAGCGGTTTCAGCGCGCTTCCCGGCTGCCTTCTCATCTGCGTCGCCCTGTTAAGCCCGCGTCTTACCGTGTATTCGCGCCCGCCGACCATGCACATAACCGCGCCGGAGGATACGTCGACGCTCGCGATTGCGCCCTGAACGGGCGTTCCGTCCGAGGCGCTTGCGGGAAACATTCCTTCCTGTGCAAACGCCGCGTCGGCTGCGTCCTGCAAATCCGTGCGCAGCGTGGTTTCGACTGTGTAGCCGCCGGTTAGCAAACCCTCCGGCGAAACGCCGAGAATGCTTTCCGCCTCCTCAAGCGCCGCGTCCGTGAACCATCCGTATTTCGCGGGCGGCGTTTTCTCCATGTGAAGCGCAAATTCGGTGCTTTTTGCCTCGTCGTATTCTTCCTGCGTTATCATCTCGTTTTCGAGCATCGTATCTAGTATGTACTCGCGCCTTTTCTGATTGCTTTCCGGATTGCTCAGGGGATTATAGAGGGAGGACGCCTTGAGAATCGCGGCGAGCGAAGCGCCCTCAAGAATGCTCAGCTCGCTTGCGGATTTTGAGAAGTATGTGCGCGAGGCAGCCTCTATTCCGTATGCCCCGCTTCCGAAATAGACAAAATTGAGATACATCGCGAGTATATCGTTCTTGGAGTAATTCCTTTCAAGCTCAAGCGCCAAAATCGCTTCCTCAAGCTTTCTTGCAAGCGTTTTCTCGCTTGAAAGATGGCTCAGCTTAATAAGCTGCTGGGTTATCGTCGAAGCGCCCTCCGAAAAGCTCTGGCTTTTCAGGTTCGCGATTACAGCCCCGAAAATTCGGATTGGGTCGATTCCGTTATGCTTGTAGAATCGCAAATCCTCAGCCGCGAGGAAGGCGGCTCTGACCTTTTCCGGAACGCTTTCAAGCCCGATAACGGTTCTGTCCTCCGTGCTTTTAAGGGCGGTTATTACGCTTCCGTCGCTCGCTTTCAGCGCGCCGGTCTGCGCCATTTTCGTTATCTTGCTCACGTCAAGCTTCTGAAAGGCGGGGATATCGAAATAGAACCATACGAAAATAAAGCCGGCGGCGGCAAAAACGAGCGCCGCGAGCAAGGCAATGATTATAACGCGAAGCGCGCTTCTTTTCCGTTTTCCTTTTTTCTGCTTGTCCTTTTCAGGAGTCTTTTTGCCGTCCATATATCTCAGCCTCCGAAGGTAGTATACCCAAGAGAGGCGTAAAACAAACGCTCCGCCGCGCAGATGCGGAGGAGCGCCGATAAGCTTATTCTTTTCTCTTTCGCCTTCGCTTCATAAAGCGTTTGTACGCAGGCTCTTTGCTCACAACCTTCGGCTTTTCGATTATTCCACGCGCCTCCCTGTCAAGCCTTACGTCATCGGGAACAGGGGAAAGCTCAACAACCACCTTCATGATATTGAGCAGAATAGGCCCTAAAAGCATACCGATAAAGCTGCCGAAGCCGATATATCCGGCGTACATACTCATCATTGTCGCAAGCGGGTGCAGACCCAGCTGCGCGCCGACCAATCGCGGCTCCGCAATCTGCCTTGTCATAACGTCGGCAAAGTAGAGCAGCAGCATTCCGATTCCGGTTTGAATGTCGCCGCTCACAAAGCCGATTACGCTCCACGGAATCAAAACAAGCCCCATTCCGACAATCGGCAGAATATCCAGGATTCCCAAAACAAGCCCGAGCAGCAGCCAATACGGAATTCCCTCCAGCAGTAGGCCGATTGTCACAACGAACGTTACCAGAACCGAAACGCACGCCTGCGCCTTCATCTGCCCGAAAAGCGCGTGAAAAACTCCGGTTTTGAGAACCTTGCTTTTCTGTACGAACCGCGTCGGAAGTATTCCGTTGAAGAAAGCGAAAATTTTCTCCCTGTCGCTCGTCATATAGAAGGTTGCCATAAGCATCAGCACCAGAAAGAGCAGTATGCTCGGAACGCTCATTGCCGTAGTCCAAGCGCCTCCGGCTACGAGCTTTGCGGTAGATGACGCGATTGAAACAATAGTTTTGCCGAATTCGCTTATCGCGTTGTTTACAAGGCTGATCCAGTTGGCAGGAACCATTGTTCCGAGCTTTGTCGCAAGCTCCTGCGCCTTTACGGATATCCACTCCGAATAAACCCCGATGTTGGAGGTGAAATTCTGCGCGAGCATTCCAAGCTCTCTTACGAGCTGAAAAAGGAGGAATGAAAGCCCCCAAAACAAAAGCCCGAATATTACGAGCATTGCGATTATTGTCGGCAGCGTGTTGCCCTTGATATGGATTTTTTCAAGTCCCCTGCGCATCAGCTTGACGGCGGGGGATATAATCGCGGAAAATACGAGCGCGAAAACAAACGGCAGGCAGAGTGGCAGCAAACGGATAATAACGAGCGCCGCTATCATAACAAGCGCAACAAGACCGGCTTTACGGAGAAGGTCGTTGCACTTGACGTTGACCCGCCTTACCGCCGCAAGGAATCCTTCCACATATTCGCCTCCCTTCGGTTTTTATAAGTATATCATACGCCGAATTAACGCGCAAACCTCTTTTTTTACATCCCGCGCTATGGTATACTCAGCTTGAGCAAAAACGGCAAAAATAGTGTTTGCTTATTGCAGTCAATGGATGAATACGCGCTGAAAAAGCGTCTGATACTTTGATAAACATTATTATTTACTCACTAAGGAGAAGCTATGACGAGCGAACTGTACAGCGTACTGGCATACGGCGCAAGATATGTTTTTGTCGCGCTGCTGGCGCTGTTTCTCATATCAAGCTGGTTCAACCTTCGCCGCGAAAACTCCGCAACGAAAAGAGCGCGGAAAACGGCGCCCCATGTGGGAACGGTCGGGCAGCTTGTAGTACTGGAGGGGGCGGGCGTATTTGCGCGCGGCGATTTGATTCCGATACCGCCGGAGGGCTTCATCGGCGCTGCTAGAATCTGCGACGTTTGCGTTCCGCTTCCCGATGTCAAGGCGAAGCATATTTTTTATCGCTTTGAGGAAGGCAGCGGACTCTGGTGCAGACCAATCGGCAGAAACTCTTTTGAGCTTGATGACGAAATAATTGTCGATAGAAAAGGCTCATATATTCTTCACGGCAGTATCATAAAAATCGGCGCAGGCTTGTTTCAGGCGGCGTTTTTGAAATCTGCTGACGTTCCCGATGTCGCCGCCGCAAGCCCGTTCAGACCCCTGCCCGATGTATACGCTTCTGCTGACGATGATGATGACGGAGAAGACGAAACCGCTGTCGCGGCGCAGTATCCTTCGCCAGATATTTACCCATACGGCAGGCTTTCGCAGGATGAATCCTATCGCACGCTTACCCATATTCCGCCCCTTTACGGCGTAAATACTGAGCCGCCGTTCATGCAGGGGGACGGCGCTTATAACTATGCTCCGATTCCTCAGCCTATGCAGCCGCAGCCGTATGAAAACGTTCCGCCCGTCAGTCAAATGTATTCCGATGATTATTCGGAGGAATACCCGCAGGAGGACGATGAGACGGAAGCCGAGATTTTCGCCACATGGAACGACTCGGGCGCGCCTCAGTACACACGGCCTCAGCCAAAGCCCATATATGTGCCGCCGCAGGATGAGGAAACAGACGAAGCTCAGCCTCTGCGCCGCAGAAGGAGGCAGGAATGAAGAAAAAAACGCGCTCGCAGGCGTCCCGCGCAAAAGCGATGAGCAACATTCCGGTTCGCGTTATGATGCTCATGTTTTTCATCGCCTTTTTCCTGATTGCGCTAAAGAAGCAGATAAACGCGCAGGAGGCGTATGACGCGCTAAAAGCGGCAGGCGACCCTTCCGCTGTCAAGCCGGCTCTCGATTTATTCTCGTTCGCGCTTTGCCTTATTGTCCCGATTATGATTTTCATAGGCACGGTCGTTCTCGGCAAGCTTTTGCCGACTGACCCTGTGCTGCTTTCGCTTACCAACTTCCTTTGCGCCTTGGGCGTGTTCGTGCTGTATTCAACCGCGCCCGATAAGGGGCTCAGGCAGTGTATGTATTACGGTATAGGCATAGGCGTTATGGCGCTGTGCATATATCTTGTGCGCATCGTCAAGCATTGGCGGACGCTTTCGTTCATCGTATTCCCGATAGCGCTTCTGCTGCTCGCAACTCCGCTTGTGCTGGGAACTGAGCAGAACGGCGCGAAGAACTGGATTTATATCGGCGGAACATCCCTTCAGCCAAGCGAATTGGTGAAGATTCCGCTGCTTATCCTGCTTGCGTACTATATGTCGCGCAGAAAATTCTTCTCGTGGATGCTTTTCTGCTTAATCGCGCTCGCTGTGCTTATGCTGCAAAAGGATCTTGGTACGGCTTTGCTTTACTATATAACCGCGCTCCTGCTTTACTATGCGTCAACGGGCAATCTTCCGGTTTCGCTCGTCGGGCTTGGCGGAGGCGCGGGAGCGGCGTATCTGGGCTATACGATGTTTGCGCACGTTAAAAAGCGCGTTGCCCTGTGGCTTAATCCGTGGTCGGATTATGATGCGGGCTATCAGATAATCCATTCCCTTGTTGCAATCGCATCAGGCGGGCTTTTCGGCATGGGCGTCGGCTTGGGCTCGCCGAAATCAATCCCGATTTACTATACGGATTTCATTTTCGCCGTAATCTGTGAGCAGTTCGGAATGCTGTTCGGCTTCGGCGTAATTCTCGTTTATGTTTTCATCATGCTTCGCGGAGTATCAGCGGCTATGGACGCGAGAAATCAGTTTGATTCCCTTCTTGCAATGGGCGCAACAATCATTCTCTCCGTTCAGGCGTTTATCATAATCGGCGGCGTAATCAAGCTGATTCCGCTTACGGGCGTAACAATGCCGTTTGTCAGCTACGGAGGAACTTCGATGCTCGCGTCGATGGGCATTATGGGCTTGCTTCAGGGCGTGGCAAGCAAGAATAAGGACGCCTTAATCCGCGAGGAAAGCTATGTTTCCTCGGCAGGGGAGGTGTCGCTGTGAAGCAGTACAGATTTTTCATGCGTATTCTCGCCTGCCTTATGCTCGTTATGTTTTCGGCGCTCGCAATATATTCGGGCTACTCGATAAACACCTACGGAAGCCGCTGGTTCGCCTACTCGCATAACCCGCGCGTGAAATCGCAGAAGTCCAAGGTTGTCGAGGGCAGCGTGTTCGACGCTTCGGGCGTTAAGCTCGCATGGACGGACGAAAACGGAAAGCGCCAGTATCAACAGGATTTAAGCTCGCGCAAGGCGGTTGTTCATCTGCTTGGCGAGGAAACCGGAATGGTTGCAAACGGCGTTGAAAGCTTCATGTCGAACTATCTTCTGGGCTTTGACACCACGTTTTGGGAAAGGGTTCAGAATTTGTTTTCAGGCGACCAGAGCAAGGGCGACGACGTTACGCTAACCGTGGATTCAAAGCTCTGCACGGCGATACAGAGCTATTTCCCGCAGGGCAAAAACGGCGCTGTCGTTGTGATGAACTATAAAACGGGAGCCGTAGCCGCGCTTTCGTCGTTCCCCAACTTTGACCCTATGAATATAACCGAAAGCGATAAAACGAGCGTTGACGCGCCGCTTTACAATCGCGTAACGAAGGGCTTGTACCCGCCGGGAAGCACCTTCAAGATAATAACCGGCGCTGCGGCGCTGAGGTATCTTCCAGGAGTGCAGACAGAAACCTTCAACTGCACGGGCGAATTCCATATCAACAGAACAACCGTAACCGACGCTAGCAATGAAAAGCACGGCGCAATAACGATGGGCTATGCGTTTGCCGTAAGCTGCAATAACACCTTTGCCTATCTTGCCGAAAGGCTTGGCTTTCCGGCTATGGGCAAAACCGCGGAGGGCTTCGGGTTCAACGACACCTTCCTTTTCCGCGATTTAGTCGTCAGCGACGGTTCTTATCCGGTAAACGGCGACGCGGACGAGCTTGCATGGAGCGGAGTCGGGCAGGGCAGAGTGCTTACTACGCCGCTGCATATGTGCATGGTTGCCGCTTCCGTTGCAAACGGCGGCGTTATGATGGAGCCGAGAATCCTGCGCGGCGTTTCATCGCCTGCGGGCGTTCAGCGGCTTTCTTATGAGCAGCAGGCATATAAAACCGTTATGACTGAATCCGAGGCGTCCATACTCGCAAGATATATGCGCCAGACAGTAACCTCCGGCTCAGGCAGAAACGCCGCTGTAAGCGGGCTTACCGTCTGCGGAAAAACCGGAACTGCGCAGTATGACGATGTGCATAAGAAGGAACACGCATGGTTCGTCGGCTATATAGACTCAGATGATTATCCCTATGCAATCGCCGTTATCGTTGAGGATTCTACCGCCGGAGGAAGCACAGTCGCCGCGCCGATTGCAAATAAGGTGTTCACCTATATCAAGAACAATTTCCCGAAGGCAGAATAAGCCGATTGCATTTCTTAAGCGCTAAAGCGTGCTGAAAAAACGGCATATTCGCAAAGCTTGAAAACCGCAATGGATTCCGCCGATTAGTTATATTACGCGATAAAACAGCCCGCCGAAATTTCTCTCGGCGGGCTGAACTTGTATATCGCAGAAAGCGTTTATGCTTCCTGTATTGCGGTTTTATCTTGCGAGCCAGCCGCCGTCAACGGCAAGCGTGTAGCCGTTGATGTAGCTTGCGGCTTCACTGGCGAGGAACACGGCAGGGCCGGTTATGTCGGCGGGCTTGCCCCAACGTCCGGCAGGAATGCGCTCAAGAATCGCTTCGGAGCGCTCGCCGTCCGCCCTTATAGCGGCGGTGTTGTTGGTTGCCATATAGCCGGGAGCGATTGCGTTTACGTTGATTCCGTACTTAGCCCACTCGTTCGCCATAGTCATCGTGATTCCCTTGACGGCGGATTTTGCGGCAGTATAGCTGGGAACGCGGATTCCGCCTTGGAAGCTGAGCATTGACGCCACGGAAATAATCTTTCCGCCATGCCCCTGCTTGATGAACTGGCGCGCCGCCGCCTGAGAGAAGAAGAACACGGTTTTGATGTTGATGTTCATTACATCGTCCCAGTTCTTTTCCGAGAAATCAATCGAATCCTCGCGGCGGATGATTCCGGCGTTGTTTACCAGAATGTCAAGCTGACCGAACTTTTCAACGGTCGTTTTGATAATCCTGTCGACAGGCTCGATTGACATCAGGTTTTCGACCATGTATTCAAACTTGCCGCCGCAGGCTTCAATCATTTCCTTGGTTTCGGGGCTTTCAACATAATCGACGCCCATAACGGAAGCGCCGGCCTTTGCCATTGCGAGCGAGAAGCCCTGACCAAGCCCCGTGCTTGAGCCGGTAACTATGGCTACCTTTCCCTTGAGGGAAAACATATCCATGCTGAATTCGTCCTTGTTGATGTATGATACAGCCATTTGTTATGCTCCTTTCAATTATCGCAAATCAGTCGTCTTGATGTTGTCCATATCGTCGAATTCCTGATTCTCGCCGACCATGCCCCATATGAAGGTGTAATTGCTCGTGCCGACGCCGGAGTGAATGCTCCACGAGGGCGAAATCACAGCCTGATGGTTCAGCATGACGATATGCCTTGTTTCCTGCGGCTGACCCATCATATGGAACACCACGTTGTTTTCCGGAATATCGAAGTAGAGATAAACCTCCATGCGGCGCTCATGCGTGTGCGAGGGCATTGTGTTCCAGTTGCTGCCCGGCTCAAGGTGAGTAAGCCCCATGCATAGCTGGCAGGTCTGCATTACGGCAGGGTGCAGATACTGGTAGATTGTGCGCTTGTTGCAGGTTTCAACGCTTCCGAGCGGGCGGGGATTCGCGTCCGCTATGGTGATATGGCGGTTGGGGTAGGTCTTGTGCGCGGTCGCGCTGTTGATGTAGAAAAGCGGGGGATTCTTCTTGTCCACAGCGGAGAAGCTGACCTTTTTAGCGCCCATTCCGACATACAGACCGTCGCGGGAAGCCATTTTGTACTCCGTGCCGTCTACGTTTACGATTCCTTCGCCGCCGATGTTGATTATGCCAAGCTCTCTGCGCTCAAGGAAGTAGTCTGCGGCAATCTCTTTGCCGCCCTCAAGCTCAAGCGTTTTGTCAACGGGCATTATTCCGCCCGCGATGATTCTGTCAAAATGGCTGTAGGTGAGCAGCACCTTATCCTTCTCAAAAACCTTCTCAATAAGGTATTCCTCGCGCAGTTCCTCGGTGGTGTAAGTCATCGCGTCAACGGGATTTGACGGATATCTGATGTTAAGCTCCATAATACGCCTCCTTAACATAATCGGGTCAGTCAATGCAACCCTCTTGATAGTAGGAGTATAGCATATCGAAAACGCAATTTCTTTGCTTTTCGGGACTAATTGTTTGCGTTATATGCTCTTAAATGTTATTATTGGTGCAGGAGGGATGAAAATATGCTTATTTATGCCTCGTGCCATGAAGCCGACGCGGAGTGCGAAAGCGGCAAGCGCTTTGCCGTTGCGTACCTGAGCCGCGATGAAAAGCCGCGCGGACTGCATATGCATGACACCCTTGAAATATTCATCTGCCTTTCGGGCGGAAGAAGTATGTATATTTCGGACAGGCAGTATGAAATGCGCGCGGGGGACGTTTTTCTCATAAACCCTTTTGAAGCCCATCAGCCTATACAGGAGGAGGGCGAGAGCTTTGAGCGCTATATTTTATGCCTTCATCCGGATTATCTGATGTCGCTCTGCACGGCGAAAACAGATTTGCGCTCATCCTTCTATCTCCGTCCCGAAGGCTTTGAGCACCGGCGCAGCCTTTCGCGCCAGACGCTTCTGCGCGTTCAGGGCTTGCTGCACGCTATGGCGGGCGAGGAGAATTTCGGCGCTGACGTAATGGAAAACGCGCTGATGACTGAGCTTATCGTAACGATTCTCAGGCTGTATCAGGAAACGCCAATCGCCGCGGCAAGCGCGCCGCAGCTAAGCGAAATGATTTCAAAGGTTCTCGCCTATGTGAATCAGGGAATTACGGGCGAGCTTTCGCTTGAAAATGTTGCGGGGGCGTTTTTCCTCTCCAAAGGCTATCTAAGCCGCACCTTTCACGAGGAAACGGGAACAACCCTTCAAAGATATATTGTCACACGCAGAATATCGCTTGCCAAGCGCCTGCTCTGCGAGGGCGCGAACGTGCGCGACACCTGCGAAAAGTGCGGATTCGGGGATTATTCGCATTTTATCAGAACCTTTTCGCGGGAGGTGGGAGTCAGCCCGAAGCAGTATGCTTCAACGCATATGCTCCGCTCCTCCGATGCGCAGGAATAGGCATAATTTCTCTAAAGTGTGGCGATAATGTGTCGGGAGGTAATTTTATGCTTCCGGCACTTTTTATTTTGCTCATAATTCTGTCCCTGCCGCTCACCCTTCGGATTGACGGCTTTTTTGCACTCAAAAGCCCGCTCTGCGCTCCGCTCAGGGTTACGATTTATGTGTTCTCGCTGAAATTTGCTGAAATATGGGCGGATTTGATAAGGCTTATAGCCGAAAGACCAAAGCGAAAAGCAAAAAAAGAGGAAGCGCCCCGTGCTTACAAAGGTGCGCAGGCTTTATCTGTTCAGCGGAATCAAGCTTGACGTAAACGCGGAAATATCGGTTGTCTCGCTTCGCCCTGATTTGGCGGCGTATTTATCGGCAGCCTCCGCGTTCATTCCGCGCGGCGTAACGCTCAGCCTTGTCGTCCGCGAGCTGCTCCCTCCGGGCGTATATGTCCGCTGTATGTTTTCATTCACTTTGGGCAGACTTTTTGTAGCATGGGTTTCCCTTATGCTCGTAAGACTCGGAAGGAGGATTGGCAATGGAGGATAAGATTGGCTCAATAATGCAGGTGACGATGGAAAACATACGCGATATGGTGGACGTGAACACGGTTGTCGGCGACCCCGTTACCGCAATGGACGGAACGACGATTATTCCCGTCAGCAAGGTAACCTTCGGCTATCTTGCCGGAGGCGGCGAATATTCGCTTTCCAACCAGAAAAAGATTGTTATCAGAAACGATGAAGATGGCGAAGCGCCGTTTGCCGGCGGAAGCGGCGCAGGCGTTTCCGTTCAGCCCGTCTGCTTTCTGGTATGCTCCGAAAATCAGGTTAAAATGCTTTGCGCGCAGCCGAATACGAGCGTTGACAGAATGCTTGAGCTTATTCCTCAGCTCATCGGCGAATTCAAGGATATGTGCAAGAAGCCGAAGGACGGAAAAAGCGGCAGGAAGGAATCAAACCGCGGGCTTGAAAACACATCTGAGCCAAGCGGCATACAGCCCGGCTCGGCTCAGCTTGTGAATTATACTGCCAAAAGCGTTCCTGAAACTTAATTCTTGTAGGTATATCTAACGCAGAGCATCGGGTATTCGCCGTACATTCCCATTACGTCGGCGTAAAGGCGGTAGTATGTGCCCACTTCCCAGTTGGTTTTGGTTTCGTTTTCAACCATTACTATAATCGGGTTGTCGGCTGTTCCCACGTCCATAAGCGCCATCTGCGGCGATTTGCTTATAATCTGCGTAATCGTTCCCTTGAGAACGTAAACCGTGCTTCGCTTTGCGCGGGTTGTTATGTTCGACATAAGGTCTTTATACTCCGCGTTGGTCGTAAGCGGCCACGCGGATTTACTGTATTTATCAATGCCCGCAACATAGTAAACCGTGTATGTAAGCACGCTGTCCTTACGCTCCGGATAGGTGGCGCGGATTACGATATCGTTGTTGCCGTATTTGCTGAACACGGCCTTGAAGCTGAACGTTCCGTCAAGAGGAGTATTCTTGGTGTCAAGCGACATATAGGGACTTTCGACGGTTACTGTCGCGCCGGGAAGCGTCGTTCCCGATATTGTCATCTGCTCAAAATTGCTGACGGTTGAGAGCTGCACGGCAAGGTCGAGCGGTATCTCCTGCACGGCGCGGTAAATAGTCACTGTTGTTTCGGTTTCGCGTCCGTGCGGCGCGCGGGCGATTATGTCAAACACATTATCGCCGATAGGCTGGATTGTAGCGTTGTAGGTGAACAAACCGGTCGTCTGGTTGAGCATATCCGAGCAGTCAACGCCGTTGACCCATACCTTTGTGTTTTCAGCCATGTTCGCGGTTATTGCGTACATCGCAACGGAAACCTCAAGCGTGCTGACTCCGGGCGTTACCATTTCAATGGTGGTCGGCGGGATGGATATTGTGTAGTTGATTTTGTCCATCGCTATCTGCTCGCCCGCGCCTTTTTTGAGGAAGGGGGTTATGGTAACGTCCATCGTATCAAAATCGACTTTTTCAAGCTCCTCGTACCATGTGTAGTCTGGAATTTCGATGCGGATGTATCCTCCCGCTTCGATATAGCTCTTCTGCATTTCGCGTATGTAAACCTGCGCGCCTTGGTCAACGGGGATTCTTATAATATGCGATGGTTCGCCGTTCATTACGCCCTCGTTGATTTCGACAATGCGGCTGTTGTCCGCGCTGCCCGCAAAGAAATTGATATATACGACATAAACGCCGAGGCATACAATCGCGGCAATGAGGATTATAAGCAGCGCGCGGAGGAACCTGTGGAAAAACCACCCGTGTACCTTGGGATTGTACTGGCTGTATTGCGAGCTGTTCTGTGAAAAGCGCTTGGAGTCCATCTCCATGTCGCGGTACTGCTTGCTGTCCTGCGCTGATTCGCGCACATAGCCGTCGTAGATTTGCGGCGGCTCAACCGTATCCGTCTGGTAAATTCGTCTTACAGGCACGGCTTCGCCGGGCGATGGGGGACGCTTTTCCGAATCCTCCGCGCCTGTTCCGTCGTAGGGCAGAGGCTCTGTTCTCCCGCTCTGCGGTATTTTATCGAATATATTCTTGCCCGTGCTTGTGCGGTCAAGGGTTTCAACCGGCATAGCGGAGGGCGCAAAGCCGCGCTTGGTCGCAACCTCGCGCAGGCGGCGCTGATATGTTTCGCCCTGACTTTTGCGCAGGGAAAGGTTCTCCATCTCGTTGGCAAGCTCGTCCCGCTCGTCCGACACGCTGATGGGGTTGCCGTCCTCGTCTATTGCTACCCGAATGTCGTTTCCGCCGGTTATCTTGCTTGCCCATTCCGGCTTAACGCCTTTTTCATAATCCATTTTCTGCGGGAGAGGCTGACCGCACTTATAGCAGCGCGGGAAGGTATCTCTGTTCCAGTAGCCGCAGTTGGGACACTTCATCGCAAATCCTCCGAAAGCTTTGTATTTTGCGCCATAAACCATTATACCACATACTCTTGCCAATATAAATACGACTGAAAACGCCTTTATCTTTCATTTTGGCTTCCGCGTCCGTTTTTGAGATTGTTTCTCTCTGCGTTCGTATATAATTTCGGGCAGGAAAGCTTTAAATTTTCATATTGACCGCACTCGCTTTCTTTTTTCGGAAAGATAGTATATAATATTAACAAAGATAATCAGATTGTTTCCTTATCCGATTAAGGAGGTGGCTTGATATGAAAAACTCAACGGTAATCACCATCGGACGTCAATACGGCAGCGGCGGCCGCGAAATCGGCAAACGCATAGCTGAAAAGCTGGATATTCCGTATTATGATAAGGAGCTGCTTGAGATATCCGCAAAGGAAAGCGGAATCTGCAAGGAATTCCTTGAAAAGCACGACGAAAAGGCGACTAACAGCTTCCTTTACAGCCTTGTGATGGGCTCGCGGATGGTCGGAATGAGCAGCGTTTACGGCGCTGAGCTGCCGCTCAATCAGCGCATCTTCCTTGCACAGTTTGAAACGATTGAGCGCATTGCAAGTCAGGGCGGATGCGTAATCGTCGGCAGGTGCGCGGACTACATTCTCAGGCAGAGAAAGAACGTGCTGAAATTGTTCCTGTACGCGCCGATAGAGGACAGGGCAAAGCGCGCGGTTGAGCTGTACGGGCATAAGGCGGATAACGCCGAAAAGCAGGTAATGCAGATTGATAAGCAGCGCGAGAGCTATTATAACTATTTTACAACTCAGCGCTGGGGAGATTTCCGCAATTACGATGTAATGCTCGATACCTCAAGGCTTGGCTATGACAACGCCGCGACGCTTATAGAAAACTATATAGCGCTTGAGAAACAGTAAGGGGAATTGCAGAACTGCGATGACAGAACGTGAAACCGAGGGATGTAATTATTTCATGCGCGGCTTCAGCTGCGCGCAGAGCGTGCTTTGCGCGTTCCGCGATGTGGCAGGGCTTACCGAGGAGCAGGCGCTTATGCTCGGCGGCGGGCTTGGCGCAGGAATCGGAAGAATGCGGCTTACCTGCGGCGCTTTCTGCGCAATAGCGGCAGTCTGCGGCTTTATAACCGGAAATGTCAGTCCGGATATAGCAAAGCGCGGCGAAACCTATGCGCTTGTGCAGAAACTGCGGGATGAATTCGTAACGGAAACAGGGGCGCTTGAGTGCCGCGAGATTCTCGGGCTTATAGCCGATGAAAAGCTCGGCTGCGAGCCGTGCGAGCGAACGAAGGAATACTACATGAAAAGACCCTGCGTTGCCGTTGTCGCCGCCACGTGCCGAATACTCGAAAAAGAAATTGCCGCGCATAAGCGCGGAGAAAGTTAAGGAGTGAAACAAATGAAAAAGCTGCTCGCGTTGCTTCTGATACTGTTGATGGCAGTATCGCTGTCCTCTGTTGCCTACGCTCTGCCGAATCCCGTAAAGGAGGTTACCGATTACTCCGAGCTGCCTGCGCTGCTGCCGCTGCTCAGTGATACCGTTAACGTCCGCTACTCGTCGATTTCCGATGAAATTGCCTGCGCTGATTTTGAATACTACGACGGCGCATATACCCTGCGCGCAAAAGCGTCTCCGGCGCTTGAGGACATTTCCGGAGTGTACATTACCTTTGAAAACAGCGCTGAGGACAACGATGACTTTGAGCTGAGAAATTCCGATTACAAGATTTATGTCAGCAACAATAACGGAGCTGAGGCGCTTGCAATCTGGTATGACGAGGCAAACGCAATATCTTACAGCCTTTATACCGAAAAAGCCGAGGAGCTTGAAGAATTCTCGTATCTTCTTGAGTATCTCTGCGATAACATGAATTCGGGATTCGGCATTCTTGCCATGAATGCCATCGAAACCGAAGGCGCTGTGCCTGTGCCTTATCCCGTCATAATGCTTAGGGATACCGCCGCTTCCAATGAAGCGAACGAGAATATCAAGAGCTTTGCCGAAAACATTGCCGCAATTGATTACCCGTCCTGCGAATACTATACGACGGCAGGCGCATTCGGCGCTTTGTCCGCGATGTGGAAGGTTGTTCCCGCTGCCGATTATCCGAATGATTTTATTATTTGCGAAATGACCTTTTCTGCCTCAACGGGCGAGGTGCTTACGCTGGATGAAATAAACAATGATAACGGAATACCGCTCTCCGAAGCCTTCATTAAGGCGTTTAAGGAGAATCCCGCTTCTCTCGTAGTGTATAATTACGCGCTCGATGCAAAAGAGGCGGACGAAGCCTACAATGCCGATATCGCGTATCTCAAATCCCTTTCAGAGGAAGAATTCACAAGGCTTGTTACCTCTGCGGGTGCGGCAGGTTTTACCGATGCGCATTTCGCGGTAGCAATGAACAGCGAATCCTCGATAGTTGAGCTTACGATTAACGCGCGCGACGATTTTGAGGGCGCTCTGATTCTGAGACTTACCTACTATATCGACGATATTGCCGGAGTTGACGGCGAGTAACGGTCGGCAGAATACCTGAAAACAATTAATAGGCGGACGCGGGGCGGCAATACGCTTCCGCGCCCGCCCTGTTTATGATAAGGATAAAGACATTTTTGCACTAAAAAGGAGCGGAACTCGCGTAAGCGAACCGCTCCTTCTTTTTACGGAAATTATTACGCCTGCTGGGGCGCTCCGACAGGGCAGATACCGGCGCAAGCGCCGCACTCGATGCACTTGTCAGCGTCGATTTCATATTTGCCGTCGCCTTCAGAAATGGCGCTCACAGGGCATTCGGCCTCGCAAGCTCCGCAGGAGATGCAATCATCCGAAATCTTGTATGCCATGTGTTTTCACCTCCCATTATAATCTGTGTAACCTAGCGGCTGAAGCCGATGTTTACATCGCTTACATCATATCATGCTTTATTATTAATTGCAAATCAAACATGATTAAATTGTGTCGTCGTCGCCCTGATAAAGCTCAAGCTCGTCAACGCTCGATATAATGTCGATTACATCGTCGTCAACAACGGAGCTTATGCTTTCGTCAATGATTTCGGCTGTATCGTCATCGGTTTCGATGATTGGCTCGCCGTTCTCGTCGTACTTAATCGGCACGAAGAAGGGTCGCTTTCCGCTCGCTTTAGGCTCCTCGCGCGGCTTTTCAACCTGCTGCGCGGGCTTTTCCGGCGCGGCTTCTGCAGGCGGCGCGGGCTGCCTTACAGGCTCTTTTATAACCTCCTGCTTTTGTGGCTGCGGGGGAGTAAGGCGCTGAACATCCGCGGCGGGGTACTGCTTGTATTCGTAGGAATCGCCCCTTGATACGCGCACAAGTACAAGCTCCTTGAGAATGTCAAGGGAGGTTACAGTTCCGCGCCCGTCGGGGGTTATAACGTCCTTGCCTATTTTCGGCATGGACTTGCGTATGCTTTCATACTGGTCTTGCTCAAACTTGAGGCAGCACATAAGCCTGCCGCATACGCCGCTTATCTTTGTCGGGTTGAGCGAAATGTTCTGTTCTTTCGCCATCTTTATGGAAACGGGCTGGAAATCGCCGAGGAAAGAGCCGCAGCAGATGGGGCGGCCGCACGGGCCTAAGCCGCCGAGCAGCTTTGCCTCGTCGCGCACTCCAATCTGCCTAAGCTCGATTCGGGATTTGAAGGTGGAAGCCAAATCCTTTACAAGCGCCCTGAAATCAATTCGCCCGTTGGCGGTAAAATAGAAAAGGATTTTAGCGTTGTCGAAGGTGTACTGCACGCCTACAAGCTTCATTTCAAGCCCGTGTTCTTCAATCTTTTTCTGGCATAGCAGGAAAGCCGAATCCTGCTTTTCCTCGTTTTCGGCGGCGTGAAGCTTGTCCTGCGCGGTTGCTATGCGCATTACGGTTTTGAGGGGAGCGATAATCTTGTCGTCGTCAACCTCGCGTACGCCGGTTATTACCTCGCCGTACTCAACGCCGCGCGCGGTTTCAACAATAACCGCGTCGCCCGCCGTTGGCCAAAGCTGACCCGGGTCAAAATAATAAAGTTTTCCGGCGTTCTTGAACCTGACGCCTATTACCTTTGCCATGAATTGTGTTCCTCCGATATTATATAGAATAGGCTTTCCAAAACAGCCTGAAAGGTCACGTTGCTGACGCTTTGCTTCCTTGCCTCCATAACCGCCTCAAGCATTTTTACAAAGCTGCTTTCTCTTTCTTCCCGCGCTGCCTTTTGCCAGTCGAGCGGGTAATCGAGCATCAGCTCGCGCGCGTCGCTTGAGCCGGACTGGGCAAGCAGAGGGGTTCTTATCGTTTGCTCGATAAGCGAGAAAATAATGTCGCTGTCGTTTTTCCTTTCCTTGAGGGCAAGGGAGAGCGAGGCTATATCGCGCGCGGAAGAAAGCTTGGGTATTGAAAGAGAAATCTGGTCGCGGAGCGGCATATAGTCAGAATCCGAAAGCATTGCAATCGCCGTTCCTATGCTGCCTCCGCTTACCGCGTAAACCTTCTTTGCTTCCCGTTCGCCGATTGAGCGGCGGGAAAGCTGCGACACGAAAGCGGCAAGTGGATAGGGCAGAAGCGCGATGGAGCGAAGGCGCGAAAGCACCGTCGGCAGCAGCGAGGATGAGCGGCACGCGCACACGATGAAAACGTTTTTCTCCGGCGGATTTTCGAGCGTTTTCAAAAGCGCGTTCTGCGCCTGCGGGGTCATCGAATCTCCGTTTGGAATGATGATTGCGCGCCAGCCGCCCTCATATGATTTAACGGCTATCTTCTCCTGAAAATTGCGCACATCCTCTACGGAAAGCTGTTTTGTTTTTGTCGGCACAAGCTCAAAATAGTCTGGGTGCGTTCCGGCGAGAATTCGCGCGCACTCACCGCATTCTCCGCAAGGAGCTTTATCGCTGTTTTCGCAGAAAAGCGACTGGGCAAGCAGCCTTGCAAGCGATTTTTTGCCAAGACCCGCGTCGCCGGTCAAAAGATAAGCGTGCACAATATTCTTAACCGCAAAACTGCGGATAAGCCTTTGCACGCTTTCGCCCTGCGAGGTAAAATCAATTGGGCTGAGCCTTATTTCGGGAGCCGATTTCTGCTTTTGCGGCATTTTACATCTTTACAAACTGGTCAACGGTCATAATGAACACGGTAGCGCCGCCGACCATAACCTCGATGGGGTAAGGCGTATACATACCGTTTGCGCCGCCCGTCGTAAGGGGAGTCGGCGATGTGGCGACCTGTTTGCGGCTCTTGCATACCTTTTCGATTACGCTCATAGCGGCAGAAAGCCTGTCGTCCTCAACGCCCAAGAGCAGCGTGGTGTTTCCCGCGCGAAGAAAGCCGCCTGTCGTGGCAAGCTTGGTTACGCCGAAACCGTCGTTCATCAGCTTTGTTATCAGTCTGGAAGCGTCCTCGTCCTGCACTATGGCAATGATAAGCTTCATGCTGTCCCTCCTCCGCCTGATTTATTACTGAGAGTATTACCGTTTGGATAACACACAAATCATTCATCTGTATTATACATGAATGCTTTAATTATTGCAAACGGAATGCTTATTTATACCCAAGATGTTCGTTTACAAGAAGCACGGTCATCTGCTTGCCGCGCGGGGGATGATGAAGCGCGACGTATATGTTGCACATACATTCGGGAACGGTGCATTTTTCCTCGCTGCACTTGCCGCCTTTTGCGCACGGGGTAGAGGCGTTCCTGCGCTTTGCGTTCATCGGGCAGGTGTCGCGCTTAATCATAGCCACAGCCTGCTCGTAGCCGCCGTCGCAGAGCTTGTTTGCGCCCACTACAAAGTATACGCGTCCTTTGGGGAAAATGCTCGCGGCAACGCGGTTGCCGACGCCGTCAATATTGACTATCCAGCCCTGCTTGGTAATCGCGTTTGCCGAAAGCAGATATACGTCCGTGTCAAGCTGCTCGCGGAGCGGACGCTCATAGCCGGGCCAGTGCCATACTACGTCGTTGCCGCGCTCGCGCAGCGCGTCCGCGATTCCAATCGTTTTAACGCTTGTTGAGCCGCCGATTCCGACCTGCTCGCTCTGCGAAATATTGCTCAGCAGATAGCGCTTTGCGTCCTCGCCGTTTTCAAAATACTCGACGGAAAATCCGTTATCAATAAGCTTCTGACCGATTGTTTTGTAAAGCTCGCTCATTTCGATTCCTCCAATGCCTTGTTTACTGCTATAAACTATCACTCGGAGGTATAAAAGTCAATTGGTTTACAGCGCGCGTTTTTACTTTATGCTTGACGATAAATAAGTTAAAGTATAGAATAAAGTCAATCAAGGCTCGAAAGTGTAAAGACCTTTCGGGGAGAAAAATTGCTGCACATCGCAGGAGGTATTCCATGAAGTTCACAAACGGATATTGGCTGATGCGCGACGGTATGAAGCCCATCTTTGCTACCGATACGCGCGATGTAACGGCTGACGGCGGCGTTATGACCGCTTATGTCGCCGGAAAAAAGATTGTTACGAGGGGCGATACGCTGGACTTCGGTATGATAACCGTATCGCTTTCATCGCCAATGGAAAACGTAGTCAGGGTAAGCGCCGTTCATCACGACGGAGCGAACGAAAAGGGCGCTGCGTTTGAAATCAATGATTTGAAGCCCGAAACCAAAACCCACATCGGAAGCGATACTGCTGTATTCACAAGCGGCGAGCTTTCCGCGTCGATTTCCCGCGCAAGCGGCGATTATTCCCTTTCCTTCAGCGCAGGGGGGAAGCAGCTTACCAAAAGCGGCTGGCACGCGCTTGCACATATAACTGATACGGAAAACAAAAAGCGTTACATGGTAGAATCCTTGGATATGGATATCGGCGAGTATGTGTACGGTCTCGGCGAGCGCTTCACTCCGTTTGTAAAGAACGGTCAGACCGTCGATACATGGAATGAGGACGGCGGAACCGCGTCCGAGATTTCGTATAAAAACATACCCTTTTACATTACAAATCGCGGCTACGGAGTTTTCGTTTCCCATCCTGACCCTGTCAGCTTTGAAATCGCGAGCGAAAAGGTCGAGCGCGTGCAGTTTTCCGTTGAGGGAGAAAGGCTTGAGTATTATGTAATCTACGGCAAAACGCCGATGGAAATAATCGAGCGCTATACCGCGCTTACCGGCCGCCCTGCGCTTCCTCCCGCATGGTCGTTCGGGCTTTGGCTTTCAACCAGTTTTACAACCGATTATAACGAGCAGACGGCGACTTCGTTTATTCAGGGAATGGCGGACAGGAATATCCCTCTGCGCGTTTTCCACTTTGACTGCTTCTGGATGCGCGAGTTCACATGGTGCGATTTCAAGTGGGATTCAGCCGTGACCACCGACCCCGAGGGAATGATTAAGCGCTATAAGGAGCGCGGACTGAAGATTTGCCTCTGGATTAACCCATATATCGCGCAAAAGAGCTATATGTTCGAGGAAGGCAAAAAGAACGGCTACTTCATCAAGAATAAAGACGGCTCCGTATGGCAGTGGGACCGTTGGCAGGCGGGTCAGGCGATAGTTGATTTCACCAACCCTTCGGCTTGCAAGTGGTATCAGAAAAAGCTTGAGGCGCTTCTTGACATGGGCGTTGACTGCTTCAAAACCGATTTCGGCGAGCGGATACCCTATGAGGACGTGACCTTCTTCAGCGGCGCCGAGCCGATGGCGATGCATAATTACTATACGGAGCTTTATAACAAAACCGTATTTGAGGTGCTTGAGAAGCGCTACGGCAAGGGCGGCGCGGTTCTCTTTGCGCGCTCTGCTACGGCGGGCGGGCAGCAGTATCCCGTGCATTGGGGCGGCGACTGCAACTCGACTTATCCTTCCATGGCTGAAACCCTGCGCGGAGGTCTCTCCCTCTCGCTCTGCGGCTTCGGCTTCTGGAGCCATGATATCGGCGGCTTTGAGAATACCTCGCCGGCTGATATTTATAAGCGCTGGTGCGCCTTTGGTCTGCTTTGCAGCCATAGCCGTCTGCATGGCTCAATGTCATACCGTGTTCCGTGGGCGTATGACGAGGAGGCGTCCGAGGTGCTCAAGCACTTCGTTAACCTCAAGTGCCGCCTTATGCCTTACATCTTTGCAAAGGCGGTCGAGAGCCACGAAAAGGGGCGTCCCGTGCTTCGCCCGATGATGCTTGCTTACCCCGAGGATAATACGACGCTTATGCTTGACAGGCAGTATATGCTGGGCGATAAGCTGCTCGTAGCGCCGGTTTTCAGCAAGGACGGCGAAACGGAGTATTATCTGCCTTACGGGGTAAGCTTTACCCATCTTCTCTCCGGCGAAAAGCGCGAGGGCGGCAGGTGGTACAAGGAAAAGTATGATTACTTCTCCCTGCCTCTCTTTGTCCCGTCCGATACGGTTCTGCCCGTTGGCAGTAACGACAGTCTGCCGGACTACGATTACGGCGATAACGTAACGCTTGAACTGTTTGATATTGCGGACGGCGCATCTCACACGGTTGAGATTCCCGATGTAAACGGCAAGCTTTCAAGAAAGGCCGTTGTTACAAGAAACGGCAATACAATCACGGCTGAAATGAGCGGCAAAGGCGCTTGGAGCGTGCTTGTAAGGGGCGTTTACGGATTAATCGGCGGTGCGGATGAAAAGCTCGGCTGCCGTTTTGCCGCAAACGGAAGCTCCGTCACGATAAATCTGTAATAAAAACTCGCATAAACAAAATCCGCCGCTCCGTTTTTCGGGGCGGCGGATTTTATGCTTGAGGTTATTCGTTTGTAACGTTCATCCTGAATACCGATTCTGCGCCTTCAACCGGCTGCCCGTAGGTATCGTAAACCTGAACGGAAACAACGAGCTTTCCGAGCATATCCGCGGTAACTTCAAAGGAATGCGAAAACTCGTAGATTGATGTCGAATTCCAATCGGGGGCAAGCGCGCGCGTAAGCCCGATTGAGCGCGTAGCGGTAAGCACGGCGTTTCCGTCAAGCGTGAATACATAGGCTACAGTCGCCGCTCTGTTCATCGCCTTATGGCTGTTGTCGTCAAGCGTTACTATGTCCTTTTCCTCGTTCTGAAAGGGAGG
The DNA here is from genome assembly GCA_028705775.1 of Eubacteriales bacterium. Taxonomy (GTDB): domain Bacteria; phylum Bacillota; class Clostridia; order Christensenellales; family Aristaeellaceae; genus STF2-37. Next base: position 29,856 of record JAQWCW010000010.1, on the reverse strand, counting down.
CGTAAGCCCTACGAGAGTAACCCACTGACCGACATTTACGTTGATTCCGTCCGTAAGCGAAAGGTCAACGTCCTTCATTTCCGGCTCGTAAAGGCTTGTTATATTGTCCTCGCAGGAGCTGTCCGTTATTTCCGCTCTGTAAAAAACCAGCTTCTCCGGATTCCCGACAGGCTCGAAGCCGCCCTGCATAGTTCTTGTGCTGCCGTCCTCCTCGATATAGGTAAGCACAGGCTCGCCATAATCGTAGCGGTACATCAGCACCCGCTGGTCTCGGTATGCGCCGGTTGCCTGCAAAATTCCGTTTTCAACCGTTTCGGAGGTTGAGGTGGAGGAAATATTGTAAAGATACATATGGATTGTACCTGTCGAGTATTCAAGCCCGTCCGCATACTGCCATTCGGGCTTTATTTCCGAAAAATAGGAATTGTCCTGCTGACCGAGAAAGAGCGATGAAGGCGACCAGTAGCCTGCAAACGCGTCGATATAAACGCGCCAGCCGTTTGATTCGGCGTCGCCCTGCACGTTGTAGAGGTGTTCGGCAGGGGAAAAGCGGGAGAGAACCTTATGCCCGACCGTGCCGAGCGTTATTTTCCAGCTCTCTTTGACCGTGTTTCCGCTTGCGTCCTTAACGCTCGCGGTAATGCTGTATTCGCCTTCCGTAAGCTCCTCAAAGGGCGTTCCGTCCTCGTTTTGTTTTTCTATATGCCCGCCGTATTTCCCGCCGGAAATGAGGGCGCATATATACCCGTCGTGCTGCCAGCACTTATTCCATGCGTATGAAAAACTCTCCGGCTCATCCTTGTTGTACAAAAGCTCAGGCATGATAAAGCCATGACTATCCGCTCCGTTTGAAGTCAGAAGCTCATAGTCCATATTGTAATCGTTCGCAAGCCCCGCCCTGACGCTCCTGAAAACCTTGCCGTCCTTTTCAAGTGTCACCTCGGCGCTGTTTTCGGCAGCAGTTCCGCTGAGCCTTATAATAACGTAAAAATCACGACCGACGGCTATTGTTGACTCGTTAAGGCTTGGCTGAACGAGCGACATAGACAGCTTTGCGGTCTCACCGGATGCGGATGGCGCAATAGCCATAAGAAGCGTAAAGGCGATTAAAAGCGAAAGCAGTTTTTTCAGCATCGTTAACCCTCCCTTTCCTGCGTAAGCTTATCAAGCTCCTTTTGCCATTCGGCACGCGACGCGTCGCTCGGCATTCGCCAGTCGCCGCGCGGGGAAAGGCTTACCGAGCCGACCTTGGGCCCGTCGGGAACGCATGAGCGCTTGAACTGCTGGGTAAAGAACCTGTAGGTGAAGGTTGAAAGCGCCTTTAGTATCGCTTCCTCGGTATATGCGCTGCCGAACGCCTGCACGGCAAATTCAAAGAGACGTATCGGGCCTGAGCCTGACTGCATCATGTGGTAAAGGAAGAAGTCATGCAGCGCGTAGTCGCCCAGAATGTCCTCTGTTTTCTGCGAAAGCTCGCCCTCCGATACGGGAAGCAGCTCCGGCGAAATCGGCGTATCGAGAATGTCCGCCAGAATACTCCGCACATCCTCTGAAAACACGTGCGCGCCTAAATAGCGCACCATGTGCTTAATCAAGGTTTTCGGCACTGAGCAGTTTACGTTGTACATACTCATATGGTCGCCGTTGTAGGTTGACCAGCCGAGCGCGCCCTCGCTCAAATCGCCCGTTCCGAGTACAAAGCCGCCGATACGGTTGCCGTAGTCCATCAGAATCTGCGTGCGCTCGCGCGCCTGACAGTTTTCGTATGCAACGCTGTGGTCGTCGGGGCTTTGTCCTATGTCGGCAAAGTGCTGCGTCACGGCTTTGGCTATCGGTATTTCAAGCTGGGTTACGTTAAGGGCGCTCATAAGCGCTCTGCTGTTTTGCAATGTTCGCCCGCCTGTGCCGAAGCCGGGCATTGTAATTGCGTGAATTGAGGTTCGCGCAAGCCCCATAATGTCGCAGGTGCGCGCGGCAATAAGCAGGCAGAGCGTAGAGTCAAGCCCGCCGGAAACGCCGATGACCATTTTTTCAACATGCGCCGCGCGAAGCCGTGTGACAAGCCCCATCATCTGGATTGAGCTTATTTCCTCACAGCGCTTTTCCTGCTCAAGCCCGTCGGGGACAAATGGCAGGGGGGATATATCGCGCATATAAGCGCCTGTAAACTCGCTCGCCTCTGCGCAAAATGGTACGCCGCGCACGGAAGAAAGCGTCTGCTGATGATAGCTGCCTGTTTTCAGGCGCTGAAAGCGGAGCTTCTGAACGTCAATATCGGCTATCGCGCTTGAGCCGCTGTAAGAAAAGCGCTCGCTTTCGGCAAGGCAGCTTCCGTTTTCAAAAACTCCCGTATAGCCCGAGAAAACCAAATCCGTCGTGCTTTCGCCAAAGCCCGCGCCCGAATAAACATATCCGCATATCAGCCTTCCGCTCTGCTGCGCAAGCAGCTCGCGGCGGTATTTGTGCTTTGCGACAAGCTCGTTGCTTGCGGAAAGGTTCAGTATTACGTCCGCCCCTGCGGGAGCGAGATATGAGGACGGGGGAATCGGCGCCCACAAATCCTCGCATATTTCAATCGAAAAGCGGTAGCCGTTGCAGCCGAAAATCAGGTTGTTGCCAAACGGAACGTCCTTTCCGAAAACGGATATCGTGTCCGGAGCAAACGAGCCGGAGGTAAACCAGCGCATTTCGTAAAACTCGCCGCCGTCGGGAAGAAAAGTTTTCGGAACAACGCCGAGAAGCTCCTTTCCGTGGATTATTGCGGCGCAGTTGTAAAGCCTTCCGCGCTCCTCAAGGGGAAGCCCGACGGCGTAGGTTACCGGTATATCGGCGTCAAGAAGCGTTTTAAGCGCGTTTCGCGCCGCGCTGAGCATTGTGGGCTGAAGGAACAAATCGCCGAGCGTGTAGCCGCACAGGCTCATTTCAGGAGTAACCGCAAGCTCAGTTCCTTCGGGAAGCGCCCTGAGCGCAGATATTAATTCGGTTGCGTTCTTTTCGCAATCGCACAGATGCATAACAGGACTTATGGAGGCGACGCGCAGAATTCCGTTTTTCATCAAATAAAGCCCGCCTTTGACTGCGGAGTGTAGGCTTAAAGCCGTTTTACCGCATGATTTACTTAAATAATAGCACATTAATACCAAGCGTTCAAGGAGCATAAACCGCATTTGTTATATTTGATTATCGTCAGCATTCGTCGGCAGGAATCCATTTGTATTCCGTAGAATTAATCGTGTATTCGGAGGTTGAAAATTATGAATTTTGTCGAAATCATTGAACATAAGAAGAACGGGCTTGAACTCAGCCGTGAGGAAATCGCGGAGCTTGTCAGGGGCGCGGCGGAGCATTCTGTTCCTGATTATCAGCTTTCCGCGCTTTTGATGGCAATCCGCCTTTGCGGAATGTCGCGCAGGGAAACAGTCGATTTGACCCTTCTTATGGCGGCAAGCGGAAAGGAAATGGACGCTTCGTCAATAAAGGGCGTTGTGATGGATAAGCACTCCACAGGCGGCGTCGGCGATACCACAACGCTTGTGCTTGTTCCGCTTGTAGCCGCCTGCGGAGGCTATGTGATGAAGTATTCAGGCAGGGGGCTTGGGCATACCGGCGGAACTGTCGATAAGATGGAGAGCATACCCGATATGCGCGTTGAGATGACCGAGGCGGAAATGCTCTCTCAGGTGAAAAAGATTGGCTGCGCCGTCGTCGGGCAGTCAAAAGAAATGGTTCCCGCAGATAAAACTCTTTATGCGCTCAGGGACGTAACCTCTACTGTCGATTCGCTTCCGCTTATAGCCTCCAGCATTATGAGCAAAAAGCTCGCGAGCCGCGCAAAGGTAATCGTGCTTGACGTAAAGGCGGGAAGCGGCGCGATTATGAAAACCGTTCCGGAGGCAATCAAGCTGGCGGAAATGATGGTGCGAATCGGTATTGACGCGGGCGTCAGGATGACCGCCTTCATAACCGACATGGCGCAGCCGCTCGGAACGCACGTCGGCAACTCGCTTGAAGTCAAGGAGGCTATCGACCTGCTTTCAGGAAGAACGAAGGGCGATTTGCTTTCGGTAAGCCTTTCGCTCGGCTCGCGTATGCTTTCCCTCGGCGGGCTTGCCGAAAATGACGATGAAGCCCGCAAAATGCTGCTTGAGCGCATTGAAAACGGGGCCGGAATCCGCAAGCTGAAGGATATGATAAGCGCGCAGGGCGGCGATTCGTCCGTCTGCGATGATGTTTCAAAACTGCCGCAGGCAAAGTGCGCTCTGACGCTTTGCGCAAGGAGAAGCGGATACATCGCGCATATGGACGCGGCTGCGCTCGGAATGGCGTCGGTTCAGCTCGGCGCAGGGCGTATGCGCAAGGAGGACAGCATAGATTACTCCGCGGGCTTCGTGCTTGAAAAGCGGATAGGCGATTATGTCAAGGCAGGGGACGTAATTGCAAGGATATATTCGTCGTCGGAGGATAAAGCCGAAATCGCGGCTGAAAGCATGACGGCAGCTATCGAAATTGCCGATGAAAAGCCGCAGATGCCTGTGCTTATTCATGCGATTATTGACGAAAACGGAACGCATTTTGTTGACGGCGTGAAGTAACGGAAGGCGAGAACTGCATATGATAATCACAAGGCTTGAGCTGGACGATTTTGACAAGCTTTGCAAGCTGCTTAGCCGCTATAAAGCCGAAATACACGAGGATATGCCGAGCGACGCGGATTTTGAGAATCTGAAAAACGCGATGCGACGGAAATGCATCACGTTTTTCGGGGCAAAAGCGGAGGGAAAGCTCGTCGGCTGCTGCTCCTTGGTAAAATGCTACTCAACCTTCTGCTTTTCCGATATGGCTGTGTTTGAGGATTTCTATATCCTTCCGGAGCGCCGCCATACGGGAATAGCAAATCGGCTTGTCGATTTCGCTGTTAAGTCGGAGCCGCTTGGCTCCGTCATAGTCGGCGCTTCTAAATGCGACGAGGAAATGTACCGCGCTCTTGGCTTTACCGAAAGGCTCGGCAGTATGCTTGCGCTTATTCCTTAGCCTTTATCGCGTCAATATCGCTCCTGCGCGCCGTTATGTACAGCGTTTTCTGGTGCGTGTAGATTACAAAGCCCGCGGGCGCTCCGCCGGGCTTTTTTATATGCCTTCGCTTTGTGAAATCCACAGGCACGTTTTCGGAATTCTGCCCCTTTGAATACCATGCGGCAAGCAGAGCCGCTTCTTTGAGCGTGCTTTCGGGAAAATCGTCCTCCGTATGCACGATAACGTGGCTTCCTGGCATATTCTTTGCGTGCAGCCATGTTTCGTCGCTCTTTGCCGAAATTGTGAGCCTGTCGTTCTGCAGGCTGTTTTTGCCGACGGAAATGCTTATCCCGTCAGATGAAACGAAGGAATATGGCTTGCTCTGCGGCAACTGGCGCGTTGTGTTTTTCTTGCTCTGTTCCTTGACGTAGCCGCCCTTTACAAGCTCCTGACGAACCTCCATAAGGTCGGATTCATCCTCGCAGTTTTCCAAATCAAGCGCCGCTTCCTCAAGAAAATTAAGCTCGCGAACGGTTTTATCCTTCTGCTCGCGCGCTGTTTCCTTTGCGGAGCGGGCTTTTTGATAGAGCTTATAGTATCTCTGCGCGTTTTGATTGGGCGTCTGCTTTATATCAAGCTGTATCGGCAGCGGCTTCATATCGTCGTAGTAGTTTTCAACGGTTACTTCCTTATCGCCGCGCTTGAACTTTGACAGGTTTGCCGTCAGCAGCTCGCCCTTGAGCTTGTATTCGTCCATTCTTGCCGCGCCCATGAGCGCCTCCTCCTGAAGCTGGAGTTTTTTGCGGCAGCGCTCAAGGTTGTTTTTCAGTATATGACTGAGGCTCTGGCTTTTCTGCCGTATTCTGGACATTTTATCGCGTCGGCGGTAAAAATGGTCGAGCGCCTCGCTGATTGTGGCTTCGGGGTGCTGAGAGGCAACATCGTATGAGATGTATTGAAAAGGAAATACATCGAGCGGCTCTCCGGCAGGCCCGCTCAAAAGCTGCGGAGGATTCCTGCTGAAAATGCCTTCGAGCAGGGCTGCAAGCTTCTTTGACGCGACGCTTAAATCTAAATCCGCTGTCTGCGCGTTTTCCATTCCGGTAACGCGCATCGAAAGCTCGCGCGCGGCGATGGGCGAAATTCCTTGTATAGCCGAAAGGATAGCTTTATCAAGCCTTCCCGACTGGCTTTCCAGCTTGCCGAGAAGCGCGCTTGCGTCCGCCTCCGCAAAGCTGAGCTTGTCCTGCGGCGGAGGGCATTGGTATTTAAGCCCGGGCAGCACCTCGCGCACCCTGTTCATATCGCCCGTAACGTGCCTCAGGCAGTCGATGATTTTGTCGCTTTCGTCAATACAGATTAGGTTGCTGCATCTGCCCATGATTTCAAGCACGAGCCGAAGCCGCTTTTTTTCGCCAAGCTCGTCAAGCGCTTCAATTTCGATTATGGCGGCTCTGTCGTTTCCCATCTGCGTTACAGAAATTATTCTTCCGCCGGAAAGCCGCTTGCGCATCAGCATACAGAACATGGGCGGCGAAGCGGGATTGAGATAGCTTTCGTCCGTAATATGAAGCCGCGCCTGCGACGGGTCTGCGCACAAAAGAAGCTTGAGGTTTTTGCTGCCTGCGCGGCATAAAAGCACCAGCGCGTCGTTTTCCGGCTGAGTAACCTTATCTATTCTGGCTCCTGCCAGCTCTTTATCAAGGCTGTGTATCACAAATCCGAGAGTAAGTCCGTCGAGCGGCATAAGCGCATCTCCTTAAATATACCGATTATCAGTAGATTATAGCATATTCGCAGCCTGTTGTCCCGCGTTTGTCTGCATATACGCGTTTTTACCGGCATATCGTTTCTTATCGCAGCGCATAGAGCGCTTGAATATCCGCGTATGCGGAACCGACAGGAAGCCGGTGCTTCCGGGAAAGGCGGGGGAAACGTGAAAAAGTTTAGCAGGGCAGATGCGGAGCGGCTGCTGATACTCTGCGCGGCGGTGCTGGTGGTCGTACTCGCTGTTCGCAGCGGCGTCGTAGACGAGGGGCAGGAGCAGGTGTCCGTCCCGTATACTGAAACGGAGAGCGTTTCGGCAAATCTCGGTGAAACGCAGGAAACTGTTGTGTATTATCGGGACGGAGACGGGTATCTTGTGCCGGTAACGCGCTCGATACCCAAAACAGAAGGAATAGCAAAGGCGACGCTTTCGCTGATGGTAAAATCAAGCGCAAATGATTTGGCAGCGGCAAAGCTGGGGCTGCTGACGGTGGTTCCGACAGGCACGCAGTTCGAGGTTGACATAGCAAACGGTCATGCGCGGGTAGATATGAGCAAGGAGGCGCTCAGCGCTGCTGATGCGGAAAGCGAATCGCTCATGGTGTCCGCCGTTGTTGAGACGCTCTGCGCATTTGATACGGTTAAGGATGTCGAGCTTTTGTTTGACGGGCAGAAGCGCGCCCTTCTGCCTAACGGAACGAAGGTGAGCGGAAAGCTGACCGGCGGTATGGTCAACGCTGAAACGTCCGACGTGTTTTCTGAAAACAGCGTAAACGCAGTTACGGTTTTCTATCCTTCTACCAGCGGACGAATGCTCGTTCCGGTTACGAGAGCCGTTTACGGCAAGGATGATATAGAAACCGCGGTGCTTGAGCTTATAAAGGGGCCCAAGAAGGACAGCGGGCTTCAAAACCCATATTCAAAGGACTGCGGGCTAATTTCGCTGAAGGTTGAAGGCGGCGTTGCAACCGTCAACTTCACGAAGGGCTTCATGGATACGCTCAAGGAAAGCGACGGAGGCAAGCAGGCGCTTCGGGCGATTCTGTATACCTGCACTCAGTACCCGAACGTAAAGAAGGTTGAAATCCAGATAGACGGGCAGAAGTATACGCCCGAAAGGGAGGACACCGCCACGTTCCTTAATCAGGAGAATGATATCATCGCTAATTATACGGGCGTAATTGAAATAGAATAGCAGGAAAACACAGCCTCGGAATCGAAAACTTAATATGGATAAATACACGCCGCCGCTTATGGCGGCGTTTTCACGGAGGATATTATGGCAAGATACGATAACAGGGAAAACGATGAATTGCGCAAGCATAAGCTTGAGTGCGATTTTGTAAGAACGGCGGACGGAAGCTGCCTTGTGTCAACGGGCGCAACGCGCGTAATCTGCACGGCTTCTGTTGACGAAAGCGTTCCGCCTTTCCTGAAAGGCACAGGCAAGGGTTGGATTACAGCCGAGTATGCAATGCTGCCCGCATCAACGGGAAGAAGAAAGAAGCGGGACGGCGACAAGCGCGACGGAAGAAGCGTTGAAATTCAGCGGCTTATAGGCAGAAGCCTCAGGCAGGCGGTCGATATGAGTATGCTTGGCGAAAGGTGCGTTTACATCGACTGCGACGTGCTGGAGGCAGACGGCGGAACGCGCACCGCATCCATAACCGGCGCTTACTGCGCGCTCGTGTGCGCGATAGATAAGCTGATAGCGCAGGGAAAGCTCTATCAGTCGCCGATTATCGGTCAGGTTGCGGCGGTGAGCGCGGGCGTTGTCGACGATACGCCTATGCTCGATTTGTGCTATCGCGAGGACAGCGGGGCGCAGGTAGACCTGAACGTTGTAATGAACGATAAGGGCGAGTTTATAGAGGTGCAGGGAACGGGCGAAGGCAGAAGCTATACCAGAAAAGAGCTGGACAGGCTTCTTGAAATCGGTGAAAAGGGCGCAAAGGAGCTTATGGCGGCGCAAAGGGAAGCGCTCGGCGAGAGGGAAAAATGGATTGCGCCAAAGCAGCGCCTTATTGTCATGAGCGGAAACAGCCATAAGGTGTACGAGATGAAGCGTATGCTGGAGGGGCTTTATGACGTTCTTTCAATCAAGGACTTGGGAATTGATATGGACGTTGAGGAAACGGGGGAAACCTTTGAGGAAAACGCGATTCTGAAAGCGGAGGCGCTGATGAAGTTCACGGGCTGCCCATCTATCGCCGATGACAGCGGGCTTATGGTTGACGCGCTCGGCGGCGCTCCCGGCGTATACTCGGCGCGGTATTGCGGAGTTCACGGCGAGGACGAGAAGAATAACGATTTGCTCTTGGAAAACCTGAAAAACGTTCCCAATCCCAGAAATGCAAGGTTCGTAAGCGCAATCGCGCTTGCGCGCCCTGACAAGGAAACGCTCTGCGTGCGCGGTGTATGCGAGGGAACGATTACTAATGAGCGCAGGGGAAACAACGGCTTTGGCTATGACCCGCTGTTCCTGTACAAGGATAAAACCTTTGCGGAAATGGGCGATGAAAAGCTGAAAATTAGCCATCGCGCAAAAGCGATGCAGGCGCTTATGGAAGCGTTGGAGAAGGAAAAGGCATGAAGCGGCTCGGCGTTTTTTCGGACAGCCACGGCAGGGAGGCAATGCTCAGGCGCGCGATATATACGGTAGGGCGCGCCGACGCATACTGCTTCTGCGGCGACGGCTTATGCGATTTTCGTGCCGTGATTCCGGATATTCAGTCCCTGAACCCCTCTGCGCAGATTCTCATGGTCGCGGGAAACTGCGACGGCTTCTCCGGCGAAAAGGAGGAAATCACTTTCTTTATCGGCGGCGCCAAAATTCTTATGGCGCACGGACACACGCGGCGCGTAAAACTGTCGCCGGATTTTCTGCTTGAGGAAGCTGTCAGGCAGGACGCAAGGGCTGCTCTTTTCGGGCATACTCATGAGCCTAAGGAGGATTGGCAAAACGGAGTGCTGCTGCTCAATCCCGGCTCCGTGAGCGCGTCTTGGCCGTCCTGTGCAAGCCTTCAGATTGACGATGACGGGCGGCTCAGAGCCGATATATTGCTTATAAGATAATAAGCGCAATCCATGTTTTCCTTAAAAATTATTGTTGACAAATCTGAGTAAGCATGGTATCATTCTTTCCTGTCAGCAAGAAGGCGTTTTGCCGCTTGTACCTGATGGGATTGCCTCGGTCATGGACGGGCGCCTGTAGCTCAGTCGGATAGAGCAACGGCCTTCTAAGCCGTGGGTCGGGGGTTCGAATCCCTTCAGGCGCGCCATTATGGTGGGTGTAGTTCAGTGGTTAGAGCGCCAGATTGTGGCTCTGGAAATCGTGGGTTCAACTCCCACCACCCACCCCATTCTCTTCGGCATCGCTTGACGTGCCTTTGAGGTTTCTCACTCCGACGCCCTGATATTGGGGTGTAGCCAAGTGGTAAGGCACGGGACTTTGACTCCCGCATTCGTAGGTTCGAGTCCTGCCACCCCAGCCATTTTGTCTATTGTCCCCGTCGTAGCCGGAAGCCGGAATGAGTTGGGCTTGCCGCTGCCCCTTGCAAATGACCCATTAGCTCAGGTGGCAGAGCACTTGACTTTTAATCAAGGTGTCCGGAGTTCGAATCTCCGATGGGTCACCAATTTCCTCCTACGGGCTGAGCCTAAACGCGGGCGTGGCGGAATGGCAGACGCGCCAGACTTAGGATCTGGTGCCTTACGGCGTATGAGTTCAAATCTCTTCGCCCGCACCAGTTTTCAATGCGGTAGTAGCTCAGTGGTAGAGTGCCACCTTGCCAAGGTGGATGTCGCGAGTCCGAATCTCGTCTGCCGCTCCAATCCTCGCTTGAGAGGATAAGGAAACGCAATGCGTTTCCGGTATTCGCGGGTGTAGCTCAATGGTAGAGTTCCAGCCTTCCAAGCTGGCTACGTGGGTCCGATTCCCATCACCCGCTCCACAAAGAAAAGACAGTCTTGAATTCCAAGGCTGTCTTTTCTTATGCATTGTATCTTTCGTGTTTATTGATAATAATAGCCTATGCCGATAAGCGTGTGCGTCCTGCGCTTCTCAGCTTTCTCCGATAAATCGCCGCGTTCTTTCGTTATCAGAGTGGAATAGCTGTTCAGGCTTTCCTTCCTCAACAATCTTTCCGCCTTCCATAAACACGATATAGTCTGCAACGTTTCTTGCAAACGACATTTCGTGAGTAACGATGAGCATTGTCATATGCTCCTTTGCGAGCGAGCGGATTACGCCTAAGACTTCCTTTGTAAGCTCGGGGTCAAGCGCGCTTGTCGGCTCGTCAAAGCAGAGTATTTCGGGCTGCATACACAGCGCCCTTGCGATTGCCACGCGCTGCTGCTGACCGCCGGAAAGCTGATACGGATACTGAGCGGCTTTATCGGAAAGCCCCACCTTTTCAAGAATGGCAAGCGCGCGCTCAGTCGCGCTTTTTTTGCTTTCCCGCTTTACGCGAACGGGCGCGTCAATCAGGTTCTGAATAACGCTCATGTGCGGGAAAAGGTTGTAGGACTGAAAAACCATTCCCATCCTCAGCATTATTTTTCTCTGCGTTGCCTCGTCGGAGTATTTAAGAATGCCGTTTTCCGTTTTGCACAGCACGTCGCCGCCGAGCGTAATCGTACCCGAATCCACGCGCTCAAGCTGGCTTATGCAGCGAAGAAGCGTGCTTTTGCCGCTCCCGCTTGGACCTATGAGTGCAACAACCTCGCCTTTATTTATGTTTATGCTAATCCCGTCCAAAACCCCAAGCCCGTCAAACCCCTTGTAAATATCCTTAGCTGTAAGCATTGCTTGCTCCTTAACGATAGTAGTTCAGCTTCTTTTCCGCGAACTTGCATAGCTGTTCGGCTATGCCGTTCAGAATCAGATACATGATTATCGCCACGAAATACGGCTCAATCGAGGATGAGCTTGAAACCTGTTTTTTAGCTATTGTCATCAGCTCGACAACGGCGACTGTCGATGCAAGCGCCGTATCCTTGATAAGCGTAATAACCTCGTTAGCCATCGGCAGAAGAACGCGCTTGATTACCTGCGGAAGAATGATGCGAAAAAAGGTTTGAACTTTGGTATAGCCGAGAACCTTCGCCGCTTCGTACTGCCCAAGCGGTATCGAGGTGATTCCCGAGCGGAAGATTTCCGCGAAATATGCGGCATAGTTGATTGAAAAGGCGAACACAACCGCAACGAATCTGTCAATTCTAAAGGGCAGAATCATCGGCAGCAGGAAGTAGATGAACATTAGCTGGAGCATCAGCGGGGTTGAACGCATTATGTATATATAGAAGCTTACAGGCGCGCGCACGGGCAGCCTTTTGCTCATTCGCCCCTGCGCAACAAGCATTCCGAGCGGTATTGCGAATAGGAGGGTGAGAAAGAAGATTGACAGGGTTACGCCGGCGCCGCTTAGCATGAGCGAAACAAGCCTGCCCAGCCTCTCCGAATCGTTGAAAAACTTGATAGTCATTGCGCGCGTCCTTTCGTAAAGAAAGAGGCCGTGCCGTTTGGGCAGGCCTCGGGCTTGTGCTAAGAAAGCTTACTCGGCAGGGATAACGGTGATGTCGGAGCCGAACCACTTTTCGGAGATTCCTGCAACCGTTCCGTCCTTCTTAAGCTCGATAAGAACTTCCTGAATCTTATCGCGAAGGGCGATGTCATCCTTGCGGAAGCCGATTCCGTAGTTGTCGTCGGCAAGCACGAATGCCTGCTTAATATCATCAGCGCCCATTCCGCTGATTTTGAATTCCGCAACGCAAACGTCAATCGCAACGGCGTCGACGCCGCCCTGCTGCAAATCCATGAGCGCGGTCAGGTATTCGTCGTATGAAAGGGTTTCGGCAAAGGCAGCGGAAACATCGGCAAAATCATTGGCAAGCAAATCATCGGCAGTAGAGCCGCCTTGAACGGCAACCTTTTTGCCGACAAGGTCCTCTGTGGATTTGATATCGCTGTCTGTGCGGGTGTAGAAGGCAATCTGATTGTTGAGGTAGGGGAAGGTCATCGCCATGCTCTCTGTACGGGCAGGCGTTATGGACATTCCGTTCCAGATGCAGTCGATGTTTTTGGAGTCAAGCTCAAGCTCCTTTGATGACCAGTCAATCGGCTGAACAACAAGCTCAATTCCGAGCTTGGCGCATACGGCGGCTGCAAGGTCAATGTCAAAGCCGACGATATCGTTGTTCTCATCGCGGTAGCCCATCGGAGGGAAGCTGTCGTCAAGACCGAGTATCAGGCGACCGTTGTTCATTACATACTCGAGCGAGCCGTCCTCGGCAACGGCTGCGGCGGAAACGGAAAACAAAAGGATTGCGGCAAGCAGAACGGCAATAATCTTCTTCATGGTCAATCTCCTCTCGTTAATGGCGCTTTAGCGCGCTAACGTGATAGCATAATATAATATTCTTCCGCTCCTGTCAATAGCAAACCTGAATAAACTCAGGCAGAATTTCAACAGATTTAATTCATCTTTCTAAAATTTATTCGGGGGCATCCGGAGGACGGACGAATGCATCGGCGATGGGGAATTATCAATGCAACGATAAACAGCGCGAATAATAAATCGTTTAAGCCCAAGGCAGGAATCGGGCTTTCGTGATAGAACTATCACAAATAAGATAACATGAGCTTAACGACTAAAGGCGTATCTGCAAATCAATTTTACGGAGGTACTTTCTATGTATGACTTTTCGGCGCGCAAGGCTGATGCGCGGGTAAGGCTGCTTGATAAAAACGGCAACCCAATAAGGGAACTCCGCGTTCATTTGAAGCAGAACTCGCATAAGTTTCTTTTCGGCTGCGGCGCGTTTGACACGGTTACTCTTATGCAGGGCGGGCTGAACGCGGAGGAGAATGCTTTTCTGACCGACAGGATGGATAAGTGGCTGAAGCTTTTCAATTACGGAACGCTTCCCTTCTATTGGGCAAGGTATCAGAAGGAAAAGGACGGCCCAACGCTTACGCCGGAAACGCTCAAGGCTGCCAAATGGCTGAAGGAGCGCGGAGCGGAGGTAAAGGGTCATCCGCTTTGCTGGCATACCTCCTGCGCAAACTGGCTGATGGAATTCTCAAATGAGGAAATACTTCGCAGGCAGATTGAGCGCATTCATCGTGATGTAGGCGATTTCAAGGGCATAATAGATATGTGGGATGTTATAAACGAGGTCGTGATTATGCCCGTTTTTGATAAATACGACAACGCGATAACCCGCATATGCCGTCAGTACGGCAGAGTAAGCCTTGTCAAGGAGGTTTTCAAGGCGGCTAAGGAGGCAAACCCGAACGCCACTTTGCTTATAAACGACTTCAACACTTCAATGGCGTATGAGGTTTTACTCGACGCGCTGCTTGATGCGGGAGTGCCAATCAGCGTAATAGGTATTCAAAGCCATCAGCATCAGGGCTACTGGGGCAAGGAAAAGCTTTGCGAGGTGCTTGAGCGGTTCAGCCGCTTCGGGCTTCCTATTCACTTTACCGAGAATACGCTTATTTCCGGCGATATTATGCCTGCGCATATTGAAGACTTGAACGACTGGAAGGTTGATAGCTGGCCGTCCACTCCGGAGGGCGAGGCGCGTCAGGCGAAGGAAGCCGCCGAAATGTATTCGGTTCTTTTCTCGCAGCCGCTTGTTGAAGCTATTACCGCATGGAATTTTGTTGACGGGGGCTGGCTGAAAGCGCCTGCGGGAGTTGTTCATGCCGATAATACGCCGAAGCCCGTTTATAATAAGCTGATGGAGCTTATACGCGGCGAATGGATGACGGATATCGAAGTGATGACTGACGCTGACGGAAGGGCGGATTTTTCAGGCTTCAAGGGCGGCTATACGGCAAAAACCGACGGCGGCAGCGCAAGCTTTGAGCTTTCCGGAAAAGAGAAAAACGAAATCAGCATCGAAATCGGCAGATAAACCGCAAAGCAGACTGCGGGAAACTGCGCGCTATTAACGCGTTGGAGGGAATTATGCCTGATATTGGCTTGTTTGATGTTATCGGACCGTGGATGGTCGGCCCGTCCAGCTCGCATACGGCGGGCGCCTGCCGTATGGCAAGCACAGCTCTCAAAATATTCGGAAAAGAGCCGGAGGAGGTCAAGTTCACGCTTTACGGCTCGTTTGCCGAAACATATCGCGGGCATGGCTCGGATAAGGCGCTTTTGGGCGGAGTCATGGGCTTTGATACGTTTGACATACGAATCCGCGATTCGTTTGAGCTTGCTGAAAAGCGCGGGCTGAAATATCGCTTTATCGAGGACCATGAAACAAAAACGGCGCATCCGAATACCGTCAGGATTGAGCTTATTGCAGACGGCGGCGAAAGCAGGCTTGTAACGACGGCGGTTTCGATTGGCGGGGGAAAGATTAAGATAATACGGCTTGACGAGGTGGACGTCAACTTTACCGGCGAATTCCCGACCCTGATACTGAAGCACTGCAACGTGCCGGGAGTCATCAGCTATTTTACCGGCATACTCAGCGATTATTCGGTTAATATCAGCAGTATGCGCTGCTATGCCGAGCCGGACGGGAAAACATCATATTCCATAATAGAGTCCGAGCAGCCGATAGGAAGCGAAATCATAAAGGATATAAGAAGCAATAAGCTAATCCTTAATTCCATTCTGATTCAGTAGTAAGGGGTGACGATATGGCGTTTTCAAGTGGAGAAGAGCTTATTCGGCTGTGCGAAGCTGAAGGCATAAGTATTTCGGAGGCAATGCTCAGAGCCGAAGTCGAGCGCGGAAAGCAGAACCGCGAGGAAGTGCTGGATTTCGCGCGCAAGACCCTTGAGGTCATGCGTAAATCTTATCAGGAGCCTCTTGAAAAGCCCGTAAAGAGCATAGGCGGGATTATGAACGGCGAGGGGCATAAGCTTGCCCAAAGGCTAAAAAACGGCGAAAATCTCTGCGGACCGCTCGTTACGAAGGCGATAGCTTACTCAATGAGCGTTATGGAGCAGAATTCAGCTATGGGCTGCGTTGTGGCAGCTCCGACCGCCGGTTCGTCCGGCGTTATGCCGGGCGTATTTTTCGCTATGCAGGAGGAGCGCGGGCTTTCCGACGACGAGCTTATAAAGGGCTTCCTCTGCGCGGGCGCGGTAGGTTATCTCTATATGCGCAATGCGTCGGTTGCAGGCGCAGAGGCGGGTTGTCAGGCTGAAATCGGCGCGGCAAGCGCAATGACGGCTGCGGCGGTTGTCGAAATGTGCGGAGGAACGCCCGCTCAGGCGCTTTCGGCAAGCGCAATATCAATAAGCAACCTGCTTGGGCTCGTCTGCGACCCTATCGCTGGGCTTGTTCAGTATCCCTGCCAGATGCGCAACGCTATGGGCGCGTCCAACGCCCTTACCTGCGCCGAAATAGTTCTGAGTGGAACAATGGGAATCGTCCCGTTTGACGAAATGCTCGATACCATGTATAAAATCGGCAAGGATATGCCATCGTCCCTTCGCGAAACAGCCTTGGGCGGCTGTGCGGCTACGCCGACGGGCTGTAAATGGAGAAACAAGATTTTCGGCAGCAAAGAAAGTAAAGACGGTAAGGAAAGCAAAGAGTAAGCAAAGCGCGGGAGTTGCTCCGGTATTATATGCTGCAATCCTGCTTAGAACTTTCTGAGTATATCGACAACATAATATAAAGCGTCCGGAAAGCTTTCGGCGGCTTAGTTTTGCCGACGGCTTAACCGGACGCTTCGTATTATGAAATCAGTAAAGAATAACCGATAGGCGGCTATTCGTCGACGCTTTCAATATCCCATTTATAGTACATGGTTTCTGAAAGCGAGGGGACAACAGAGCCGTTCGTTTGATTTACAATGCTGTTTGCAACGCTGTCCCTGTCGTCTGCGCGCACTATAATGCTCGTTCTGACCTCGGAGGTGTATTCGGGGCTTTCGGGTATCACGGGAAGCAGTGCGAGCTGATACTGGAGCTTATCCCACATCTGATACGGGCATGAGAGTATAAGCCGCGCGGAGGGGGTCATCATAACCTCTCCGGACGCTTTGACGGCGAGAGCGGCAGCGTGACTGTATGCGCGCGTAAGCCCTCCCGCGCCGAGCAGAATTCCGCCGAAATACCTTACGACCGCAACTGCGGCATAGCAAATCTTACGTGTTTTCAGTATTTCAAGCATCGGCATTCCGGCAGTACCGCCCGGCTCTCCGTCGTCCGAAAAGCGCATTGTGGAAAAGTTATCGCCGATTATGTAAGCGTAAGCGATATGCCTTGCTTCCCTGTTGCTCTCGCGGACGGAGGAAAGGAAGCTGAGCGCTTCCTCCTCTGTCCGGCAAGGGGCTGCAAAGCCGATAAATCTGCTTTTCTTTTCGGTAAATTCATCCTGCGCGCTTTTTTTGAGCGTTATATAGGGTTTCATTTCAGCACAACGCGCATATAGCTCTTTTTGCCCTTGCGCAGAAGCGCGCCGTCCGCGCCGAAATCATCCTCGGCAAGTAGCTTGTCGATATCGGTAATCTTCTCGCCGCCCAAGGTTACTGCGCCCTGCTGAACCATTTTACGCGCCTCGCCGCGGCTGGAGCAAAGCCCGCTGGACGCAAGAATTGTCGTAAGCCGCGCGTCAGCCTTGAAAGCCTCCCTGTCAAGCTCAAAGCTGGGTATATGCTCTGAGTCGGCTCCGCCCGCAAACAGCGCAAGAGCAGCCTCCTGAGCCTTTTTCGCTTCTTCCTCGCCGTGTATGAGCTTAGTTATCTCGTAGGCGAGAACTTGCTTGGATTCGTTGATTCTGCTGTCCTTGTATGAGCCTAAGCGGCGAACCTCGTCCATGGGAAGGAAGGTGAGCAAGGCAAGGCACTTTTCAACGTCAAGGTCGTCGATATTGCGCCAGTACTGGTAGAAATCAAACGGAGAGGTTTTTGAGCCGTCAAGCCAAAGCGCTCCCGCTACGGTTTTGCCCATCTTCTTTCCGTCGTGCGTAAGAAGCAGCTTGCAGGTCATGGAGAATGCGTCCGTCTGCTCCTTGCGCCTTATCAAATCGGCGCCTCCGAGCATATTGCTCCACTGGTCGTCGCCGCCAAGCTCAAGGCGGCAGCCGTAATTCTTGTAAAGCGCAAGGAAGTCGTAGCTCTGCATGAGCATATAGTTGAACTCAAGGAAGGTAAGCCCGCGCTCAAGGCGCTGCTTGTAGCACTCGGCTGAAAGCATACGGTTTACTGAGAAGTAAGCGCCTATGTCGCGGAGGAAGTCAACGTAGTTCAGCCCTAAAAGCCAGTCGGCGTTGTTGACAATCATCGCCTTGCCTTCGGAAAAATCGAGAAGGCGGCTCATTTGCTTTTTAATGTACTCTACGTTGTGCGCAATCGTTTCCTTGGTAAGCATCTGGCGCATATCGGTCTTGCCGCTCGGGTCGCCAATCATTGCCGTTCCGCCGCCCATAAGCGCGATTGGGCGATGACCCGCGCGCTGCATATGCGCCATAGCCATAATCGGAATGAAATGCCCGATGTGAAGGCTGTCCGCCGTCGGGTCAAAGCCTACATAAAACGTTACCTGTTCCTTATCGAGCAGCTTGTACAAATCCTCCTCAAAGGTAATCTGTGCAAGGAATCCGCGCTCGCGAAGGGTGTCCATTACGTTAGCCATTGTCATCTTCCTTTCAATACCGTTTATTTCAGCCGCCTATTTCGTTTTCCAGAACCTCGCGCAGCGCGGTCATTCCCTCATGAATCTTGTCAACAGGGCTCATTGAGAAGTTGAGCCTGAGAGTATTCAGATGACCGCCGTCGACGAAGAAGTGAGTGCCGGGAACATACGCAACATGATGCTCAATACACTTTTTCAGCATATCAAGAGCGTTGATTCCGTTCGGCAGCGCCGCCCAGATGAACAGACCGCCATCAGGCTGGGTGTGAGTAGTTCCCGCAGGGAACTTGCTCAGCTCACTGAGCATCGCGTTCATCTGCTCGCCATAGAAGGAGCAGATATCCTTGATGTGCGCGGGCAGCTTGCCGCTGCGCAGGTAAGCGTCGATTATCGCTTCGGTAAGGTTGCTTGTGTGTACGTCCGCCGACTGCTTGCCTACCGTCAGCTTGCGCAGGAGCGGCTGACCGGAAACGAGGAATCCGACGCGCATTCCGGGGGAGATGAGCTTGGAGAAGGAGCCGAGATAGATAACCCAGCCTGCCTTGTCGTAGCTCTTAATCGTCGGAAGGGCGGTTCCGCGGTATCGCAAATCGCGGTAAGGGTCGTCCTCGGCGATGATTACTCCGTATTTTTCGGCAAGCTCGGCTATTTTTTCGCGCCTGTCCGCCGCAAGGGTTATTCCCGTCGGGTTCTGGAAGGTGGGAATGATGTAAAGCATCTTCGGATGGTGCTTCTTAATCTTTTCTTCCAAATCCTCAAGGATTACGCCGCCGTTATCCGTTGAGACAGGAACTATGTTTGCCTGATAGAGCCTCATGCACTGCATATTGCCGAGGAAGGTTGGGTTTTCGGCAAGAATTGTGTCTCCCGGGTTGATGAGCGTCTTGCAGAGCAAATCCATAGCCTGCGTAGAGCCGCTGATGGGCAGAATTTCGCTTTCCTGACAGGAGAAGCCGAGAATGCTCTTGCAGAAATCTGCTATGCTTTCGCGCAGAGGCGCGTAGCCTTCGGTCGCTCCGTACTGGAGAATCGCTTTGCCGTCCTTTGCCAAAACCTCGCGGGCGAATTCGGAAATAACGTCCTCCTCAAGCGCGCGGCTTGACGGATTGCCTCCCGCGAAGGAAATCATGTTCGGCTGCGCGATAAGCTTGAAGATGTCGCGTATTGCGCTGCCGCTTATTCCATTAAAGCGCTCAGCGAAGGTTACCGATTCTGCCATTTTCATTCTTTCTGCCTCCCTTTAATGTGAAAAAAAGCCGCCCTCCCATAATAGGGGAAGGCGGCTTGAATCCGCTGTACCACTTCCGTTTGTCCGTATCTTGCGATATCGAACCTCAGCGTCACAATCATGACGACAGCGCTGTATCCGGCGCACCGGCTTGCCCTACTTGAAAAATTCAGGCTTGTGCTCGGGGATGTATTTCGCCGTCCTGCGCCGCCTTTTCGCACCAACCAAAGGCTCTCTGCGGGCGCCGGTGAGGGTTACTTCTTCCCGTCATCGCGTTGTTTGGATTATATTAGCGAAACGGAGATTTGTCAAGCGGTTTTGAAGGATAAAAAGCAAAAATGCAGGACGAATATGCAAACCAACCGCCAAAGTGAATTATCATGGCGAATAAAATGCAAATAAGCCGAACAAGTACTGTACAAAAACATAAAATATGAATGAAACGGCTTGCAAAAATGCTCTTTATTGTGCTATTATACCTACGCGGCAATGGAGCCGCTTGATTAGCGTATGGAACGCCTTAAACGTCTCTCATAAATGAAATGGAGGAAACGATATGTCACTTACGATTTCAAAGCATTGCGCGTCAATCACGCCGTCGGTTACGCTGTCCATCAACAGCAAATCGAACGAAATGCGTGAAAAAGGAATCGACGTAATCAGCTTTGGCGCAGGAGAGCCTGATTTCTGCACTCCTGAATATATCTGCAATGCCGCGATTGAAGCAATCAGGCATGGCAAAACCAAGTATACCGCTTCCTCCGGCACTGTGAAACTCCGCAAAGCCATAGCCGACAAGCTTCTTCGTGATAACGGGCTTTCCTACGGAGCGGACGAGATTATCGTTTCAAACGGCGCGAAGCAGTCGCTTTATATCGCGCTTCAGGCAATGCTCGACCCCGGCGACGAGGTTCTGATTCCATCTCCGTGCTGGGTCAGCTATCCCGAAATGGTTCGTATGTGCAGCGGAGTGCCGGTATATATAAGAACCTCTGAGGAGCGCGGGTTTATTCCGAGCGCAGAGGATATTGAAAAGATGATAACGCCGAAAACCAAGGTGTTTATTCTGACAAGCCCGAGCAATCCCAACGGTGTTGTTTATGATTATGAGCATATGAAGGCTATTGCCGAGCTTGCGGTAAAGCATCAGTTTTATATTCTCAGCGATGAAATATACGAAAAGCTTATCTATGACGGAAAGAAACATATTTCGATTGCCTCTATCAGCGAGGAAGTCAAGAAGCAGACTATTGTTGTCAACGGAATGAGCAAGGCGTACGCGATGACCGGCTGGCGCATCGGCTATGCAGCGGGCCCTAAGGACGTTATAAAGGCTATGGGCAGCTACCAAAGCCACGCAACCAGCAATGCAAACTCCATTGCGCAGGAGGCGGCGACCGAAGCGCTGTCCCGCGAGGACGACGATATGAAGAAAATGGTCGATGAGTTTGAAGCCCGCAGGGACCTTGCGTATAACATGATAAACGCGATTCCCGATATGCGCTGCGTTCGCCCCGAAGGCGCTTTCTACATTATGTGCAATATCAGCAAGTTCCTCGGCAAATCCTATAACGGCAAGAAGCTAAGCACATCTGTTGAACTTTGCTCGGCGCTCCTTGAGAACTTCCATGTGGCGGTAGTTCCCGGCGAAGCGTTTGAAGCTCCGAACTATTTCCGTATCAGCTATGCAATATCGCGCTCGCAAATCAAGACGGGGCTTGAGCGCATCGCCGCGTTCGTTTCGGCGCTTCAGTAAGCTGCCTTATAGGAGGATATATGCTCGAATTTGATAAGAAAAGCAATTTGCTTCAACAGTCAAAGTATAAGTATTCCCTGCAGGATGTTCAGGAGCCGAACCTGTACCGCGAAATATACGATTATGAAAGCATACCTAAGGTAGCGTTCAATAACCGCAATGTTCCGATGAATATGCCGTCGGAAATATGGATAACCGACACCACCTTCCGCGACGGTCAGCAAAGCGTATCGCCGTTTACAAGCGACCAGATTGTTGATTTGTACAAGATGATGTCCCGCCTCGGAGGCCCTAAGGGAATTATCCGCCAGAGCGAGTTTTTC
Organism: Eubacteriales bacterium; assembly: GCA_028705775.1. GTDB lineage: Bacteria > Bacillota > Clostridia > Christensenellales > Aristaeellaceae > STF2-37. Next base: position 8,158 of record JAQWCW010000010.1, on the reverse strand, counting down.
CTGTACACCCCGAAGGACAAGGAAGCGCTTGAGAAATGTCAGGACTTAGGGCTTAAATTCCCTGAGATAACCACATGGATTCGCGCAAATGAGAAGGATTTTCAGCTTGTTAAAAGCGCGGGAGTCAAGGAAACCGGTATTCTCGTTTCCTGCTCCGATTATCACATTTTTAAGAAAATGGGGCTTACCCGTAAGCAGGCGATGGAGAAATACCTTGCGATAGTCGAATCGGCGCTTGAATACGGAATCCGTCCGCGCTGCCATTTTGAAGATATCACAAGGGCGGATTTTTACGGCTTTGTCGTACCCTTCGCAACTGAACTTATGAAGCTCAGCCACGAAAGCGGAGTGCCGATTAAAATCCGTGCCTGCGATACCATGGGCTACGGCGTTTCATTCCCCGGCGCAGCGCTTCCTAGAAGCGTTCCGGGAATCATCTATGGTCTGCGCCATTATGCGGACGTTCCCGCTGAATGGATTGAGTGGCACGGGCATAATGATTTCTACAAGGTTGTTACAAACGCCGATACCGCGTGGCTCTATGGCTGCGCCTCCGTCAACTGCGCGCTGCTCGGCATAGGCGAGCGCACCGGCAACTGCCCGCTTGAGGCGATGTGCATAGAGTACTCGAGCCTGCGCGGAACTGCGGATGGAATGGATTTGCCGGTTATAACCGAAATCGCGGACTATATGGAGCGCCATATCGGAATTGAGATTTCGCCGCGCCAGCCGTTTGTCGGAAGGCATTTCAACATTACCCGCGCGGGAATCCATGCGGACGGTCTGCTCAAGGATGAGGAAATCTACAATATTTTTGATACCGAAAAGCTCCTGCATCGTCCCTGCATGGTTGCCGTTGACAGCCACAGCGGGCTTGCCGGAATAGCGCATTGGATGAACGGATACTTTAAGCTCAAGGGCGACGAAGCGATAGATAAAAAGGCGCAGATTGTTTCCGACGTAAAGGAAAAGGTTGACGAGCTTTATACGGACGGCAGAACTACCGTCATGGGCGATGAGGAGCTTGAAATACTCGTTATGCACTCCGATGAGGAGCTGTATCATCAGCTGCTCTTTCATAAGTCGCACAAGTAAATCGGATAATTAATAGATATAAAGGCGCGGATTTTAGTCCGCGCTTTTTCTGTACATTTTGAGGCTGTGGCTGTATAATTGTAACCATAAAACAAAGGAGCTTTTACCGTGTACGAGGATTTTCGGGGCTGTATACGACTTGTGAAGAACGGGAAAACGCTTTTCTCGCAGGAAAGCGGATACGCCGACCTGCCGAATGAAATCCCCAACAGCTTTGAGCGTCGTTATCCGACCGCTTCAGCAGGGAAAGCCTTTGTCGCAGCGGGAATACTGAAGCTTATCGAGGAAGGAAAACTGAGCTTTGACGACAATCTGAAATCGCTTGCTGATTTTGATATCGGAAGGATTGACGGGGACACAACGGTAAGGGAGCTGCTCACGCATACTTCGGGCGTTCCCGACTATTTTGACGAGAGCGTTATGTCGGATTACGACGAGCTTTGGAGGGATTATCCGAACTACAAAATCAGAACCTCGCGCGATTTGCTCCCGCTTTTTATAAACAAACCGATGCTCTATAAACGCGGAGAGCGATTCATGTATAACAATTCCGGATACGTTCTCTTGGGGCTGATAATCGAAAGCGTGATGAAAAAGCCGTTTGACGAATACTTGCGCGAGGCAGTTTTTGAGAAATGCGGAATGCTTTCAACAGGGTATTTCGAGCTTGACAGGCTTCCTGCAAGGTGCGCAAACGCCTATATCGCGGATGAAAAGCGCGGAGGATACTATACGAATATCTTCAGCGTCGACGTAAAGGGCACGGGAGCGGGCGGCGCGTATACTACGGTTCATGATGTCGAGCTTTTCTGGCAGGGGCTTGTCGGCGGCAAGATTATCGGCAAAGCGCTCATGGATGAAATGACGAGCGTTCAGGCGCAGAGCGGCAATGAAAAGTACGGCTTAGGGCTTTGGCTTCATGACATAGGCTCGGAAATTCAGCTGAGCTTTGAGGGCTGCGACCCGGGAGTTTCTTTCTTTACCGCATTCAGGCGGAAAAGCGGCATAATGCTCACGGCTGTCAGCAATTTTGCCGATGATGTGTGGAAAGTCGGATGGGACTTGATTTCTAAAGCAGAGAATGGAGAATTGATTTAGTATGGAAAACAGAACGGAGCTTTTCTGCTCGGGATGGGAATTTGCAAAGCTTGGTGTTGACTCCGATATCGCCGCGGCGCAGGGCTCTGATTTTGCGCCGGTTGACGTGCCGCATGATTTTCTGATTTACAATACGAATAACCTTTATGAAACCTGCACCGGCTGGTACAGGCGCGCCGTAAAGCCGTTTGAAAAGCCGTGCCGCACGGTGATAACCTTTGACGGCGTATATATGGACAGCGCGGTTTACGTAAACGGCGAACAAATTGCTGAATGGAAGTACGGATACACGCGCTTTTCCGTTGACTTGACGGATTTCCTTCATGACGGCGAAAATGAGCTGATGGTGTCGGTAAGGCATCAAAGCCCGAACAGCCGCTGGTATTCCGGTGCGGGCATTTACCGCGACGTGTTTATTTCGCGCCTGCCCGAAACGCATTTTACGGATAACGGAATATATGTGAGCGCGAAAAAAGCGGGAGAAGCTTTTGAGGTATATGTTTCAGCCGAGGTGAATAATCCGGATTGCCGCGCAATGGAAATAACGGCTTATGACGCTGACGGTAATACTGTCGCCGCGTCAAGCGGAGCGCTGGAGCAGACCTTCACGATTGATAATCCGATTCTTTGGAGCGTTGATAAGCCCTATCTGTATTCGCTTTCCTGCCGCCTTGTCAAAAACGGCGAAATCGTTGACGAGCTATGCTCCCGCTTTGGGCTTCGCGATATTGCGTTTGATTCAGAGAAGGGCTTTTTCCTCAATGGCGAGCATATGAAGCTAAGCGGCGTATGTATGCATAACGACCTCGGCGCGCTTGGCTCGGCGGTTAACCGCGCGGCGCTCGCAAGGCAGATTATGATACTCAAATCCATGGGCGTAAACGCCCTGAGAACCTCGCACAACCCTCCCGCGACCGCCTTGCTTGACGTGTGCGATGAGCTTGGAATGCTTGTCATGGACGAGTTTTTAGATATGTGGGAGAAGAAGAAAACCGACTTTGACTATGCAAGATTTTTTCCAAAGTGGCATGAGCGCGACGCCGAAAGCTGGATTAAGCAGGGCAGGAATCATCCCTCCGTCATTCTTTGGTCGATTGGCAATGAAATCTATGATACTCATTCGGATAAAGAGCGCGGAATGGCGCTGACAAGCGAGCTTAAGGGCTTGGCGGAGCGCTATGATTACAGGAAAAACGCTTTTGCCACTTTCGGCAGCAACTACATTCCGTGGGAAAACACGCAGGCTTGCGCTGATATTCTCAAAATCGTCGGATATAACTATGCCGAAAGATTCTACGCAAAGCATCATGAGGAGCATCCGGACTGGTGCATATACGGAAGCGAGACCTCGTCCGTGGTTCAGAGCAGGGGAATATATCATTTTCCGCTTAAAAACTCGATACTTGCCGACGATGATTTGCAATGCTCGTCCCTCGGCAACAGCCCGACCTCGTGGGGCGCTGTGAGCATTGAGGATTGCCTTTGCGACGACAGGGACGCCGCCTTCTCGCTCGGAACGTTCCTTTGGACGGGATTCGATTATATCGGCGAGCCGACGCCTTATCATACGAAAAACAGCTATTTCGGAATGATTGATACCGCCGGATTTGAGAAGGACGCGTACTGGGTATGCCGCTCTCTTTGGACGGACGCGAAGAAAGACGCGTTTGTTCATCTGTATCCGTATTGGGATTGGAGCGAGGGCGAGATAATTGACGTAAGGGTCGTATCGAACCTGCCGACTGTCCGCCTCAGCCTTGACGGAAAGGTTATCGGAACTCAGAAGCTTGACCACCTTACCGGTCGCAATGTAATTGCCGATTTTTCGATTCCCTATGAAAAAGGCGAGCTTACCGCCGAAGGGCTTGACGAAAACGGAATTGTTCGGGCAAGCGACAGCGCGCGTTCGTTCGGCGACGCTGCAAGCATAATTCTTGAGCCGTCGAAGCTTGAAATGACAGCCGATGGGCGCGATATGATTTTCGTAACGATAAGGATGGCGGACGCGCTGGGAGCGCCCGTTGAAAACGCGACAAACAGGGTTAACGTATCCGTAACCGGCGCAGGTCGTCTTGTCGGGCTTGATAACGGCGACAGCACGGATACCGATAGCTATAAAGGCACTTCCAGAAGGCTGTTTTCCGGAAAGCTGCTTGCAATGATAATGAGCAGAGGCTGCGCCGGCGATGTAACGCTCACCGTCACGTCGCAAGGGCTTCCCGAAGCGCAGCTTACCCTATCTGCCCAAAACCCCTCTATGGATGACGGAGTATCGGCGGACGAGGAGAATAAACCGTCGGCGTATTCCGATGAAGTGCCGGTAAGGAAGATTGAGCTTGTAAAAAGCTCGTCATCGAGCCTTACTCCCGATAATAACGGAGTGACGGTCAAAGCGATTATCAGCCCCGCAAACGCCACATATACGGATGTTTCCTTCCGCGCCGCTACCGCAATGGGAATCGACACGAACCTTGCTAAAATAGCCGCAAACGGAAACGAAGTGCGCGTTGAAGCGGTTGGCGACGGCGAGTTTTATCTGCGCGCAAGCGTTAACTGCGGCTACAGCCATCCCGAGATTATTTCGCTAATGCATTTTACTGCCGAGGGCTTCGGCGAGGCGGTAATCAACCCGTACAGCTTTGTTTCGGCAGGGCTTTACAACGTCTCGAGCCAACCGCTTCCGAACGGAAACGACAGGGGGGTATCAATACCGCCTGCCAGCGCCGATGAAGTCATGTTCGGCTTTGAACGCGTTGATTTCGGCTCTTACGGCTCGGATGAGATTGGGCTGTGGGTGTTTACCATTACGTTTGAGCCGTCGCATATCGAAGTTTGGGACGGGAATCCCTATGAGGGCGGCGAGCTGCTGACAATAGGCGAGTACCCGAAAACCGTGCAGTGGAATACCTATGACGAGAAGCGCTGGAAGCTGCCGAAGCGCTTGAGGGGTATGCACACAATCTGCTTCAAAACCAAGGACAGGGTGCATATCAAGGGCTTCAGCTTCACCAAAACAGAGCGGGCGTTTGCAAAAGTACCTGCGGTTGAGGCGGACAGTATTTATGGCGATAAGTATACTGTGTCGGATGGCAGCGTTAATGAAATCGGAAATAACGTCACGCTTTCGTTCGTCGATATAAATTTCGGTGAAGGTGCGAGCCGCATTGCGATATGCGGAAACAGCCCGATAGACAAGAATACAATCCACATAAGATTTACCGATAAAACCGGCAAAACCGAGGCGCGGATTATAGAGTTCACAAGGACAAACGGCGTGGAAACGCGTGAATTCGATATTGATTTGCTCGTCGGCAGCGGAGAAGTATCCTTCGTTTTCCTTCCCGGAAGCAATTTCGATTTTGAAAGCTTTATGTTTCAGCGCTGAGCCGACGGCTCGCCGACTCGCCTAATCCGCATCATTATCCGCTTTCCGGCAATTCTAGCTTTGGGAGGCGTGATAATGATTAAGACGCGTGACGAGCTGGAAAGAAAGATAGAGCTTTGGATAGAAGCAAGCGAGAGGATGCGCCTGCCTGAATACCTGCAATACCTGAGTAACCCAAGGAAGGTGCTGTGGCGCAGCTTCTTGAGCGGTATTGCGCGAGGCGCTGGCAGCGCGGTCGGCTTTACGATTCTCGGCGCTATAATCGTAATCGTGATTCAGCGGCTTGCGCTTGCAAATTTGCCCGTCATAGGTGATTTTCTGGCGGATATTGTTGAAATCGTGCAGCATAAGCTGAAGTGATTCATACTTTGCTGCTTACAGTTTGGAGGACTAACTGTTGAAGAAATGGATTGTTCCGATAGCGGCTGTTGTGTTCGCGCTTGACAGGCTTGTAAAGCTTTGGGTTGCACAGGCGTTGTCCGCAGGGCAAAGAATAGACTTGATTCCCGGTGTAATCGGCATTTGCTATACCGAGAATACCGGTATGGCGTTCGGAATGCTCAGCGGCGGAACGGTTGTGCTTGCGATAGTAACGCTTGTAATTCTTGCGGGAGCCGTATGGCTCATATGCCGTGTAAAACTCAGCCCCATGAGCTGCGTTGGCTTTGCGCTTTCCATCGCGGGCGCGCTCGGCAATCTTTTTGACCGCGTTTTTTACGGCTATGTTGTCGATATGATTGAGCCGCTGTTTGTTGAATTCGCTGTTTTTAATATTGCGGATATCGCGCTTTGCATAGGGCTTGTGCTTATTGGGCTTAGCCTTTTCACCACGCCGTCGGCATGGGAGAAGCGCGATGAGTGAAACGCTGAGCTTTGCTTGTCAAGCGGCGGCGCGCCTTGATAAGGCGATTGCCGAGGAAACCGAGCTTACCCGCTCGCGCGCGCTTGCGCTGATTGAGGGCGGCGCGGTTTCGGTTGACGGAGTAATTGTCATAAAACCGAGCTTTCAGCTGAAAGCAGGGCAGAGCGTATCGGTAGCTGTTCCCGAGCCTTTGCCGGCAAGGGCGGAAGCGGAGGATATTCCTCTTACCGTGCTTTATCAGGACGAGTATATGGCTGTTGTCGTCAAGCCCGCCGGTATGGTCGTTCATCCTGCCGCGGGCAATCCCGAGCATACTCTTGTAAACGCGCTTTTGTACCATCTGGGCGGGCTGTCCGGAATAGGCGGGGAAATGCGTCCGGGAATTGTTCACCGTCTTGACAAGGATACGAGCGGGCTTCTGCTCGTTGCCAAGGATGATAAAACGCATCTGCTGCTTTCCGAAATGCTCAAAAATCGGCAAATTGAAAAGCATTATATATCGGTCGTTTACGGAAGGCTTGCGGAGGAGAGCGGCGTGATTAACAAGCCGATTGCCCGCGACAAGCATGACAGAAAGAAAATGGCGATTGATAAGGACGGCAGGGAGTCTGTGACAGAATGGAAGCTAATCGAGGAGCTGAAGGGCGCTTCGCTAATCGACGTTCATCTGATAACAGGCAGAACGCACCAAATCCGCGTTCATATGTCCTCGCTTTCGCATCCTGTGCTCGGCGATGTGATATACGGCAATGTGCCGTCGCGGAAAATGGCGTCCCGATTAATGCTCCATTCCTATTCGCTCTCGCTTCTGCACCCGATAACGGGCGAAAGAATGAGCTTTACAGCGCCATACGACTCGGAGTTTGAGAAAAACTTAAATAAGCTTAGGCTTAAATCGGAATAGAAATATCAACCTTTTCATATTACCTGCGCGCTGCGGGCATACTTAACTCAGGCCGGCGATAAAAGAGCGTCCTGCGCAATGCGCGGACATATACGCTCAGGCGTTTGACGCTTTCAGAATCGCTGAAAGGAGGGGATTGCCATGCGCGGAGTTTTTCCAATGCTGTCAGGCGCGGCACTGGGGTTTATGGTTGGCGCTGGATACATGATGATGCCCCAAAGCAGACCTTTAAGGAAGGCGATGGGCAGCGCTGTATCGCAGATGAAGCGTAAACTAGGCAAATGTCCTTTCTGCTGAGCCAAAAACGCGCCGGAAGGTGACTGATGCAAGGAGCGGAATGAAACATAGCGCTTATTGTATTAGCTGAAATTTCGGCGCGGCGGCGTTTCCGCACTCGATATTATCGGGTGCGGATTTTTATGCTCAAGAACGGAATCTGAAATAGAACGCTAGCAATGCTGTGCTTCCTAAAGATATAAGCAAACCCGCTCAAAATAGTTTAGGCGTGTTTGCTTATTACTGCTCAACTAAGTCATAGTTAAATCGGTATTGTCTATTTCGTCATAAGAAATACTCTGTTGTATTGTTCGTATTCCCTGTAGTATATATCATACTGCTTAACGATTTTGAAGTGTTGTTCAAAGAAGTAAATCCATTGCTCTGTTGCGTTATTCCATAATATCAAACCTGGACTGCTATCATAAAACGAGACACCCACGAAGGCCAAATGGTATAATAGAAAAAACGCGGGAGGGTGTAAGAGAATGACGACGAAGTACAGCGAGGAATTCAAGGAAGAGGCGTTGGCGATGGC
>JAQWCW010000009.1 GCA_028705775.1 Eubacteriales bacterium | reverse complement strand
TTGGTGCACAGCTAGCTGTGCACCAAAGTCGTAGCAACAACATGCCGATGCGCCCTCTCCACTGGGCTTCCCCTAGGGAGTTCCTTCGTGAATACTTCACTGTCCAAGATGTTTGACAAACCTACAGTAAAGAATCGTTTTGCGACTTATATGCCGGAAAGCTCGGTTTACAGCGAAAAAGCTTCTTTTATACGCCTTGCCGCTTCCTCCGGAGGCATATCGGCGTTGTTAATCTTGATATAATTCTCCTTCTTTATCTCGCCGTCGAAGGAGTTCAGCCTGTATTTAGACTCAAGCCTCCTGAAAAGGTTCTCGGATTTCTCGATGTTGCGCTTCGTGGGCTTATTGAGTAGGCGGTTTTCAGTTTTGTTGCGCTCAATACGCATATCAAACGGCGCTTCAAGCTCCGCATAGTAAACCTGCGCGCCTCTTTCTGTATATAGCTTTTCCAGCGCGTTTACATAATCCCAATCAGCCTGTGAATCCAAAGCCCACATATATGTGAATATCATTCCGTATTCATCGGATTTTGAAAAGGCATCGAAGATTTCATGACGAAAAAGCTCGGTAAGCCTTTTGCGCTCGGCAGGAAGGTTTTCAAACAAATCGCTCACTATGTCGATTGTCATATGGTTGCGAAACAGCCTGAGCCCCGTCTGCTTAGCCAGTTCCTGACCTACTGTCATTTTGCCGACAGCGTGCGGTCCGAATATGATTACCAGCTTCATCGTCATCGCTCCTTTTGAGTTATTATATCACAGTAATGCGTTTTCGGAAATCTGCGTTTCTGTTGACAAAAGGCGATATTGATACTATTCTGTTTTTAGAGAGGCTAAACGTTTTATGGAGGCGCTGAAAATGAAGATTGTTGTTATTGACGGGCAGGGCGGAGGTCTTGGGCGGCAGGTTGCGGAAAAGATACTTGAACTGCTTCCGAAGCATGAGCTTGTCTGCGTCGGGACAAATGCGCTTGCAACCGCGAATATGCTCAAATCAGGAGTGAAGCTTGCCGCAACGGGCGAAAACGCCGCCGCCTGCGCAGCCGCCGACGCAGACATTATCGTCGGGCCGATAGGCATCGTTATCGCCGACTCGATGCTGGGAGAAATAACGCCCAGAATTGCGCTCTGCGTGGGCAGAAGCTCCGCGGTAAGGGTGCTTATTCCCGTTAATCATTGCAGCAATATCGTTGCAGGTGTTCCGTCCGCGCCGCTCTCAACGCTCGTTTCGGACGCTGCCCAAAGGATAGCGGAAATCGCGGAAAAGCAAGCTGTATAATTCGCAAGAATGCGGAATGGGTGATACGAATGTTCAAGGAATTCCTCAAGGATAAATCTCTTTCAGAAATGCTTGCCTGCAAACGAGACCGAGCGCCGTTTCCGAAAGCGAAAAACCGCGAAAGCTGGAACGCGCTTTCGGATAATATCAAAGCGGAGACTGCCGAAAACGCCCGCAGATACTCAAAAACTGAGTATCCGCTTCTTCGTGCGCGGGATTTTATCGCGTTTGTTTCAGCAGGAAGCCGCGTTGCATATGAGAAGCCGTATTTTGAGCGACGTAAAAAGCTGATTGCAGCGATAATTCATGAATGTGTTTTTTATGACAAAAGCCGGCTTGACGAGATTATCGACGGCTTGTGGCTTATCTGCGAGGAAACCTTCTGGGGAATTTCTGCGCACAACGCAAGCGCGTCGATGGGCGTTTCTGCGTTTTATGCTCATTCCCTTCCTGAAAAAGACGACCCTTATATAGACTTGCTCGCCGCGCAGACGGGCGCTACGCTTTCACTTGCGCTATCGCTTCTTTCGCAGGAGCTTGACGAGGTAACGCCGCTGATAACCCGCCGCGTAAAGAGCGAGGTTCTTCACCGCATTATTGAGCCGTTCCTTCATCGGGACGATTTCTGGTGGATGGGCGTTACGCGCAAGGATATAAACAACTGGACTCCGTGGATTGTATCGAATGTGCTTGTCTCTGCTTCAATCTGCGAGGACGATGATTGGAAGCTGCAAAGAGTAATCAGCAGGGCGATGGAAATGCTGGACAGGTATATTGACACGCTGCCCTTTGACGGCGGGTGCGACGAGGGCGTCGGCTATTGGAATATGGCAGGCGGCTCGCTGCTTGATTGCCTTGAGCACATTTATCGCTTGACGGGCGGCAAGGTTAATCTTTACGACGATGAAAAGATTAAAGCGATTGGTATGTTTCCTGTAAGGGCGCACATAAGCGGCGAATGGTTCTGGAATTTTGCGGATTGCGACGCAAAGCCTAAACTTGACGCGGAGCGCCTCTATACCTATGGAACGCTAACAAATCAAAGCGCCCTCAAAAACCTCGGCTGCGAGGTTCGGACGAGGGAAGAATCCGTGTTTCCGTCCGATACTCCCGAATTCTATCGCGTGCTTTGCAAGGTGTTCGCGCCTAAGTTCGAGAGGTCTTTGTGCGACGAACCTGCGATTGGCTCTTGCGGGCTTGAGGTGTTCGCCAAAAAAGCAGGGGATATCTACGCCGCTATGAAGGGCGGCAACAATAACGAGAGTCACAATCACAATGATTTGGGCGAATTCATCGTTTATTATCGCGGCGAGCCGGTGTTTGTGGACGCGGGGAACATGACATATACTGCGCTCACCTTTTCCGATAAGCGCTACACGCTATGGAATACAAGGAGCATGAATCATTCCGTTCCCGTTATAAACGGCTTTGAGCAGATTAGCGGAAGCAAAGCGGCTGCCGAGAATGTCACAATCGAGTCTGACGGAATATCAATGCAGCTTCGCACCGCCTATCCGGAAGAAGCGGGAGCAGCTTCCTACCTTCGCTCAATGCGCTTTTGCGATAGCAAAGTTATGATAACGGATAAGCTTTCCCTTAATAGCGAATCAGAGGTTGAGTGGGTGTTTATCGTAAGGGAAAAGCCGGATATCAAAGGCTCGCAAGCATATATCGCAGGGCTGAAGCTTTCCTTTCCTTACGGGATGAAATACAGCGTTTCGGAAATCCCCGTGACTGACGGAAGAATGGCTCATTCCTTCCCCGGAAGCCTTTGGCGGTTGGCGCTTTCAGACGGGGGACAGTCGGAATATGATTATAAATTCATAATAGAAAAGGCGTAAGGTCTTTGCTTTTATTCTCCGCCGCATAGGCTTTCCGGCGTAAATGCTGCACTATCTCTGTTTTTCTTATTGATTGTGCGGATTGATTAGGTTATCATGTATTCGCTACCCGGATTCGTCATCGAGCAGAGTAGCTTGCAGCGCGTTAAGTGTTCATTGTACGGGGAGTTGACGTGAAACGAAGCGGCTTTTGCCGCGCGGTGCTGCCGGCGCATCCCACTGCTGATACTTACGGATAATTCCGTATGGGTTACTGCTCCTTTACGAATCGACTCATGATTGCCCGATTTGTCGGGCTGTGTAAAGGAGTGTTTTTTATGCAGAAAAACGCGAGAGAACTGACCTTTTCCCAAAGCGCGAGGGAGCTTAAAAAGACGCAATGCCTTGTTGTCTGCGCGATGATGGTCGCCCTTAACATCGTGCTTTCACGCTTCACCGTAATCTATCTTTCGCCGACAAGCCGAATAAGCTTCGGCTATCTTGCGATAGCTGTTGTCGCAATGCTTTACGGAGCCTGTCCGGCGATGCTCGTCGGCGCGGCGGCGGATATTGTCGGCGCTCTTGCCTTTCCTGCGGGCGCCTACTTTCCGGGTTATACCTTGAGCGCCGCCGTCGGAGGGTTCATTTATGCGATATTCCTTAATAGAAAGCAGCTTTCGTGGCAGATAATTGCGGCTCAGGCGGTACACAACCTTCTTGTAAACGTTCTGCTCGGAAGCCTTTGGCGCAGTGTTGTATATGGAAAGGCGTATCTTGCGTATCTCCCCGCGCAGCTTACAAAGAACGCGATTATGCTCCCGATAGAGGCCGGCGTTCTTTTTATTCTCTATATGCTTATGCAGCGCGTAATGCCTGTTTTAAAGAGACAAACCTGTCGGTAATGTCTGCCACACGTCCCAGAAATCACAACTTTTCGAGCATAATACAACAAAAAAACTTGTAATGGAAACATATCGCTGTTATACTTTTTTCCGGCACAAGGGTGTGCGTCCGACGCAGCCTGCGCCGGATATTTTTGTGAAGAGAAAGGATTCTGTTTTATGAACGAGTATGCCGCGAAGGTACTTGCCAATCTGAAGGCTAAGAACGCCGCCGAGCCTGAGTTCATTCAGGCAGCAACCGAAATCATTGAGACTATCGCTCCCGTTTTTGACCGTCATCCCGAATATGAGAAGGAAGCATTGCTCGAGCGCTTTGTAGAGCCTGAGCGCGTGATTATGTTCCGTGTTCCGTGGATTGACGATAAGGGCAACGTGCAGGTTAACCGCGGCTACCGTGTTCAGTTCAACAGCGCTATCGGCCCCTACAAGGGCGGTCTGCGCCTTCATCCCAGCGTAAACCTGAGCATTATCAAGTTCCTCGGCTTTGAGCAGATTCTCAAGAACAGCCTTACCAGCCTCCCCATCGGCGGCGGCAAGGGCGGCAGCGATTTCGACCCCAAGGGCAAGAGCGACCATGAAGTCATGCGCTTCTGCCAGAGCTTCATGACCGAGCTTTCCAAGTATATCGGCGCTGACACCGACGTTCCTGCCGGAGATATCGGAACCGGCGCTCGTGAAATCGGTTATCTGTACGGTCAGTATAAGCGCATCACCAATCTTTACGAGGGCGTGCTCACCGGAAAGGGTCTTACCTACGGCGGTTCGCTCGCCCGTACTGAAGCTACCGGCTTCGGTCTGCTTTACCTTGTTTCCGAAATGCTCAAGTGCAACGGCAAGGATATCGCCGGCAAGACCTGCGTTATCTCCGGCTCCGGAAACGTTGCGATTTACGCAACCCAGAAGGCTATGCAGCTCGGTGCAAAGGTCGTAGCGATGAGCGATTCCAACGGATATATCTATGACCCCAACGGAATCGACCTTCCCGCAGTCAAGCAGCTTAAGGAAGTTGAGCGCAAGCGCATCAAGGAATATGTAAGCACTCATCCTTCCGCCACCTATACCGAGTGCTGCAAGGGAATCTGGTCCATCAAGTGCGATATCGCGCTTCCCTGCGCTACCCAGAACGAGCTTGACATCGAAGGCGCAAAAATGCTCGTAGCCAACGGCGTAATGGCTGTCGGCGAGGGCGCGAATATGCCTTCCACGCTTGAGGCAACCAAGTACTTCCAAGAAAAAGGAGTGCTTTTCGCTCCTGCCAAAGCTGCAAACGCCGGCGGCGTAGCCACCTCCGCTCTTGAAATGAGCCAGAACAGCCAGCGCCTCAGCTGGACGTTCGATGAAGTGGACGCGAAGCTCAAGACCATCATGATTAACATCTTCCATAACATCGACGACGCTTCCCGCGAGTATGGTATGGAAGGCAACTACGTTGCCGGCGCCAACATTGCCGGTTTCGCCAAGGTTGCCACCGCCATGATGGCTCAGGGTGTTGTCTGATAGATTTTACTGAAAAGTCAGCCGAATCAGACTTCTTTGGCATTATGAGAGCCGCGGCAAAAAGCTGCGGCTCTTTTTATATTGACACCCGTCCGTGTTTGTCGTACAATAATGTCAATGAAAACGTTTGCATTTATAGGAGGAACAAAAATGCTGAGTCAGTATATGGTTGACCCATGGAGAATTATAGAAACACAGTTCCTTCCGGAAAAGGCGAGGCTTTCCGAAAGCCTTATGTCAATCGGCAACGGCTACATGGGTATGCGCGGAAATTTTGAAGAGAGCTATACCGGCGATACGCATTCGGGAAGCTATCTTGCGGGAGTATGGTTTCCCGATAAAACGCGCGTCGGATGGTGGAAAAACGGCTATCCTGCATATTTCGGAAAGGCAATAAACACCGTAAAGCTGACGGGTCTGCGCGTGTTTGTCGGCGGCGAGGAGCTTGACGCAGCCAAGCAGGAGGTGCTTTCCTTTATGCGCACAAGCGATATGCAATCGGGCGTGCTTACCAGGGAAATGACCCTTAAAACGAAAAACGGCACCGTGACGATAACCTCCGTGCGCTTTGTTTCGCTCTGCCAAAAAGAGCTGCTTGCGATTTCATACAGAGTTACTCCTTCGTTTGACGCAGAGGTCAGAATCGAAAGCTATCTTGACGCGAACGTAAAAAATCTGGACAGCAATTATGACGAGAGCTTCTGGGACATCCTTGATACAAAAAAGAAATCCGTTATTTCAGAAACCAAGGAGAATCCTTTCGGCGCTCCGCGTTTTACAGTCGCGGCGGCGATGGAAAACGTTCCCTTTGGCTTGAAGGAAACCGAAGCTAGAATTGAAAATGGCAAACCTGTCGCAGAGTTTTCCGGTAAAGCCGCTTGCGGAAAAGCCGTCGGGCTTGATAAATTCTGCGCCGTTACGACGGACAGGGATAATCCCGCCGACAAGCTTACTGAGCTTGCCGAAAAAATCGCGCTGTCATCAGCCGATAAGGGCTTTCAAAAGCTCCAAGATGAGCATCAGCGCCTTTGGCTTGAGCGCTGGGCGAGCGCGGATGTTATCATCAGCGGCGACGAGGAAGCGCAGCAGGGTATAAGGTTCAATCTTTATCACCTGCTTTCCACCTATTCGGGCGAGGACGCGCGCCTCAATATCGGACCGAAGGGCTTTACGGGCGAAAAGTACGGCGGCGCAACCTATTGGGACACGGAGGCATACTGCTTTCCCGTTTACCTTGCGACAGCGGGAGAAGAAGTTGCGAAAAACCTTTTGCTTTACCGCTATCAGCAGCTTGACGGCGCTTTCTATAACGCTCGTCAGCAGGGGCTTCCGGGCGCGCTTTATCCGATGGTCACCTTTACCGGAATCGAGTGCCATAACGAATGGGAGATTACCTTCGAGGAGCTGCACCGCAATGCCGCGATGGTATACGCGATTTTCTACTATACAGAATATACCGGCGACGAGAGCTATATTCTCGGCAACGGTCTTGACGTTGTTACGGGAATAGCAAGGTTCTGGGCGGGGCGCGTTCATCATCATCCCGTGCGCGATGTGTATATGATTCACGGAGTCACAGGTCCTAACGAATATGAGAACAACGTGAATAATAACTGGTACACGAACCGTATGGCGGCATGGTGCCTTGAAATAGCTGCAAAGGCGCTCAGAAAAGCGGGGGAAACGAGGCGCGCGGAGCTTAACGTTGCCGATGCGGAAATCGCCCGCTTTGAGGAAATCAGCGAAAAGATGTATCTGCCTGAAAGCAAGGAGCTTGGAATCTTTGTTCAGCATGATACTTTCCTTGATAAAGCATTAATGCCGGCAAGCGATATTCCGGCGGAGGAAAGACCGATTAATCAGCATTGGAGCTGGGACAGGATACTCCGCTCGTGCTTTATCAAGCAGGCTGACACGCTGCAGGGGCTTTACGCGCTCGGACACCTGTATGATAAGGATGTAAAGAAGCGCAATTTTGACTTCTATGAGCCTATGACGGTGCATGAATCAAGCCTTTCACCGTCTGTGCATTCTATACTTGCCTCTGAAATCGGTTATCATGATAAAGCTGTTGAAATGTATAAGCGCACGGCGCGCCTTGATTTGGACAACATCAATAACGATACGGATGATGGGCTGCATATAACGAGCATGAGCGGAAGCTGGCTCGCGATAGCTCAGGGCTTTGCGGGAATGCGAATTGTCGGAGGGCTTTCTCTCTCGCCGTTCCTTCCGAAATGCTGGAAGGGCTATGCGTTTACCTTCCTGTACCGCAAGAGCAGAATCCGTTTAAGCGCATCCGATTCGCTTCGCCTTGAGCTGCTTGACGGAAACCCCGTCGAAATGACGGTATACGGCGAAAAACTGCTGCTTGACGGCGTATATACGACCGATATTCGGGGATAAACGCTTCCGAATTATCGAAAATTCTTCTGCATACTCAAAAAATTGCCCGATAAGAAGGAAAAGAATGAAAAATGGAGAATCATAGCAGCGTTGTCGATTCGGGCGCACAGAAGAATATCGTCATAGTTCGAGAGGAAGAATCAATATGCTTAAGCTGCGTTACCTGTTTGAAAACTACGAGCTTGCGAAGAATGCTCTGAAGAACTGGGAGCATGACGATGAGGGGCTTGACGAAATGCTGTCAATGTTCCGCATATCGTCAAACGCAATTTATCCTTATATGGATAAGGGCGCCCTTTGCTACCTGCGTCTTTCTCCCGAGGTGGAGAAAAGAGAGGAAAATCTGCTCGGCGAGCTTGAGTATATTGAGTATTTAAGGCAGAACGGATATCCGGCTCATAAGCCGCTAAAGGCGAAGAACGGCAAGACTCTGCTTGAAATATCAACGCCGCGGGGCGATTATTACGCCAGCGCATTTCAGGGGGTTTTCGGAACGCAGATTGAGGATACCGATTGCAGCGAGGATGTTATTTTCGCCTACGGCAAAGCGCTCGGCTTCATGCACAGGCTGTCGCAGAACTATAAGCCGAGAACGAAGGTTTGGTCGTATAAGGATGTGCTTGACACAATCAATACCTCGCTTGTCGTTAACCATGCTCCCAAGTATATTATGGAGGAAAACAAGAGCGTTTGCGGCGCGCTTTCCGTACTCAGCGCAACCAAGGAGAATTTCGGGCTTGTTCATTATGACTTTGAAACGGATAATGTGTTTTATGATGACAGGACAGGCTCTTGCGCGGTTATAGACTTTGAGGACGGAATGTACAACTGGTATGCCGCTGATTTTGTAAAAGCTTTCGATTCTCTTGCAGACTCGCTAATGGGCGCGCGGCTTGAAAGCGCAAAGCAGATATTTATAAAAGGCTATGGAACGGAACGACCCTTTGCAAAGGAAAACGAGCAGCTTATGCCGCTTATACGCCGCTTCTGTGAGCTTTATAAGTATTCCCGACTGATACGCGTTATTGACGAAACCTTTCCTAACGAGATTGATTGGATGACCGCGCTCAAGCTGAAGCTGAAAAAGGATATTTCGGAATACGAGAGAAGCGTTTACCGCAGAAAGCGCGAGGAAGCAATGCTCTGAAAACTATGAGCGCTTGTATTTTTGTGGGGCTGTTCTTACGAGCCGCCATCCGATGCAGCTCATCTGAATTCATAAAAAAGCCGCCGAATAACCGGCGGCTTTTTGTTATCCGTTAAGCTCGCTTTCTGCTTCCTCCCAAAGCTCATAGGCGCGCTGCTGACGCTCCTTGAGGCTTTGATACTGCCTTGCAAGCTCGGCGCTTTTCTGCGCGTCCTTGTAAAGCTCCGGATTGGCAAGCGCTGCTTCCGTAAGAGCTATTTCTTCTTCGATTTTTGCGATTGCGCTTTCCGCGTCCTTTACAGCCGCTTGCTTTCTTTTCAGCTCCTCGCGTTCCTCGCGCGAGCGCTTTTTTTCTTTGTCAAGCGCCGTTTTGCTTATCTGCGGAGCGCTTTCGGACGGCTTTTGAAGTCTTTGGATTTGGGCGGTATAGTCATCGTAATTGCCCTCGTAAAGCTTTGCGCCGTCCTTTTCCATGTCAAGGATTTTATCGGCAAAGCGGTTGATGAAATATCTGTCGTGCGATACGGCGATTATCGTTCCTGAAAAATCGTCAAGCGCCTGCTCAAGCACTTCGCGGCTGTCCATATCCAGATGGTTTGTCGGCTCGTCAAGAAGCAGAATATTGTCCTGCCTTAGCATCAGCTTCGTCAGGGCAACCCGTCCTTTTTCGCCGCCGGAAAGCGTTCCTATCTTCTCCATCACATCGTCGCCGCTGAACAGGAAAAGCCCCAAAGCGCCGCGCACCTCGTATGGCTCAAGCTTCGGGAAATCGTCCCAAACCTCGTCGAGAATGGTTTTGTCGTTTTTAAGCCCGCGCTGATGCTGGTCGTAATAGCCGATGTCGGCGTTCGCGCCGAAGCGGAAGCTGCCTTTTTCGGGGCGTTCCTCACCTACAAGGCATTTGAGGAGCGTTGATTTCCCGACTCCGTTAGGGCCGATAATCGCGAGGCGGTCGCCGGCTTTCAAATCAAGGTCAAGCCCTGAAAAAAGAGTTCTTGAGTCAAAGCCCTTTTCAAGCCCACGAACGGTAAGCACATCTTCACCCGTGCGCCTTTTTGCATGAAAGGAAAAGCCTATCTTTCCTTCCTCCTCGGGCTTCTCCAAAATCTCAATATGGGCAAGCTGTTTTTCTCGGCTTCGCGCGCGCTTCAGTGATTTTTCACGGTTGAACTGCTTGAATCGGGCAATAATCGCTTCCTGCCTCGCAATCTCCTTACGCTGCATATCGTAAGCCTTCCTGCGCGCCTCAAAGCGCTCCTCGCGCTGCGCAAGATAGCGGGTGTAGTTGCCCTTGTATTGTTCAATCTTGCCGAACAGCATTTCGCTCATATCGCTGCAAGCCTTGTCCATGAAATAGCGGTCATGCGAAATAATCAGCACCGTTCCGGGATATGACGATATAAAGCCCTCTAGCCATGCTGTTGCCTGAAGGTCTAGGTGGTTTGTAGGTTCGTCGAGCAAAAGCAGGTCGGGCTTTTGAAGCAGGAGCTTTGCAAGGCAAAGGCGAGTCCGTTCTCCGCCGCTTAGTACGTCAACCTTTTTATCGGCGTCCTCGCGAGAAAAACCAAGACCGGTAAGCACACCGAACAGACGGCTTTGCCAAGAATAGCCCTCGCGCTTTTCATATTCCTCGGTAAGCCGCGCATACTGCTCGCTCAGCGCTTCAAACTCATTTTCATCGTCGTGCTTTTCGGATATCAGCTTTTCCGTATCGCGTATTTTTTCTTCAAGCTTGAGCAGAGGCTCAAAAACCGTTTTCAGTTCCTCAAAAATAGTATTTCCGTCCTGAACCTGAGCCTGCTGCGAAAGATAACCCGTCTTGAGTCCGCGCAGAAACGAAATTTCGCCGCCGTCGGGCTTATCCTCGTCCGCAATAATGCGCATCAGCGTTGTTTTTCCGCAGCCGTTAACGCCTACAAGCCCCATCCGCTGTCCCTCAAGAAGGGTCAAATCTATATCAACAAGCACTTCGTTAAGACCGAACGCCTTACGTATATGGCGCAGAGAAAGAATAACCATTTACTAACACTCCTTACAGAACTCGCGATGATATTATACATTTT
The DNA here is from genome assembly GCA_028705775.1 of Eubacteriales bacterium. Lineage (GTDB taxonomy): Bacteria > Bacillota > Clostridia > Christensenellales > Aristaeellaceae > STF2-37. The sequence goes on along the minus strand of JAQWCW010000009.1, from coordinate 80,704 downwards.
TATATCAGCGCAAGCAAACTATTTCTTGCAATCCGTCCATCTTGTTGGTATACTTAATCAAACAACAATCGGGAGGGGTTTTCGAATGAAGAAGCTCTTAAAGGAATTCAAGGATTTCGCAATGCGCGGCAATGTAATAGACCTTGCCGTAGGCATGATGATTGGCTCCGCGTTCGGCAAGATTGTATCGAGCGTTGTCAACGACTTAATCATGCCGCTTATAGGCGCGCTGATTGGCGGCATTGATTTCCAGAACCTGTTCGTTGCGCTTGACGGAAAGGATTACGCGACGCTTGCGGCTGCCAAGGAAGCGGGAGCAAGCACGTTCAACTACGGCACGTTTATTCAGACTGTCGTGGATTTCCTGATAATCGCAGTCTGTATCTTCATCTTCGTCAAGCTTATAAATAAGCTTAAGAAGCCCGTAGAAGCCGCCCCCGCCGCTCCTGAGTTCATTTGCCCTAAGTGCATGATGCCTGTTGACGAGCACGCCGTGCGCTGCCCGCATTGCACCTCGGAAATGACTCCGGAAAAGAAAGCCGCCTGATAAAGCATTTTACACTTGCAACATTTATTTTTCGGCGTGGAGTAAAATCCGCGCCGGAGAATTTTGTTTATTATTCGGGGAGATGAATGAGAGCGTGCCAAAGAAGGCAGTGGAGATGATGGGCTCCAGGGACAATATGGTCGGTTTCCTCAGCGTTAGCCGAATGCTGACGCTGATATACTGCATGATGCTCTCATCCGTTTTAACCGGAATTCCCGTGCTCGGCGGCAGCCTTATAACCCTTGGCACGGTAGCGCAGGTCGCGCAGCGACTTTTTTCCGATAAGGAAATCAGGCAGACCGTGAAAACCGGCGGACTTATAGCCTACTTCGTGCTTATAATAATCAATGTTTTTCTTGTCGTACTCAATCCTGTTTCGTCCGGAATGTCGTCGGTTTGGGCGCTTGTTGCAATCACGGCGACAATTCTCATACGCGACGCGTTGTGCGAAAGATTCATAAAAATGAAGTATGAGAATCGCGCCGGCGAAAAAAAAACCTTTGTATACACAATCATAACTCAAGTCGTGTGCATCGGGCTTGCGCTGCTTGCAATGCTGCTCGTTCCGGAAACATCCGTATATATCAGGCTTCTGATGGTAATCGGCTACGGCGTTACGGGAATTATCGAGTATTATTCGTATATCAGGTGGGGCGGACGGACGGAGGACTATACTCCTCAGGATATGGACGCCCAGAAAACCTTGAGCGGAATGTACGCTTACCGCGCTTATTCGATAATGAGCTTCATAGTTCTCATGGCGCTTCAATTTGCGATTCTTCTGATGTGTACATTCATGGGCTTTGCGGGCGACGAGTCGATAGTCTATCTTCTGCTTGCCTCAATCTGCATACTTGCCGGTAGGGAAACCGCGAATTTTGCTCTTGATAAAGCGATTCGCCGCGAGCCTGACGCCGTCAGCGTTTTGCTTGTCGGTCTTTTGCTTTGGCTGGGGAGCATGGCTGTTTTTGCAATGCATATGCAAAAAGGGCATACCGGCTCCCCGTGGATTCTGTTTTCCTTCGCGCTCTGCGTTTGCAGCGCGACAGTCTGCGTAACGGCGCTTTCGCAGATACGCGATAATGTGTATTACGCGACGATATTTGCGGGACGAAAGACTTCAAGAGCGCAGTTCAACAGAGTACGCTCGCTTTTTGATACCTTTGCTATACTGCTCGGTCAGTCGCTTGCAATGGTCGCAATGAACGCAATGATGATTTTTTCCGCAAAAGCGCTCGAAAACGCGACACTGCAGGAGTTCATAGCCTCGTCAATAAATCCCGTGCTTACAATTCCGGCGGGAGTTCTGATAGTGTTTTCTATGCTTACCGCCCTGCGCTTCCCGCTGTATAACAGGTATATTGCAAAGCTCAGAATCTGGCTTCGCCTTAACGAGCAGGGCGAGAATGACCCGCTTCTGGATGCGCAGCTTGAAAGCGCCGTTGTCAACAAGAACAAGCGGCATTGGGGAATCCAGCTGATTATATGGCTTTTGAGACCCTTCTATCGTCATAAGCTTATCGGCGCGGAGAATCTGAAAGCAGCCAAGGAGGAAGGCGGAGCGATTCTGGTTTGCAATCACGGCGAGCTTTACGGCCCTGTTACGACCTGCCTTAACCTTCCCATACAGTTCAGATTCTGGTCGATAGCAAGCCTGATGGACGATTTAAGCGGAGTTACCGAGTATATCTACGCCAACGACTCCGATAAGTGGTGGTATTTCCCGAAATTTCTTCGCAAGCCCTTTGCAAAGCTTCTTGCGCATCTTTCGATATGGGCGTTTTCAAGCCTTGAGAATATTCCGGTATATCGAGCGAACCCGCGTGAGCTAATGAAAACCTTCAGAATGACGATTCAAGCTATGCAGGCGCGCGATAACATTCTGATTTTCCCCGAGAACGCGCCAGTTGAGGAAGGCGGATATCTCAGGGAGGGGATAGGCAATTTCTATACGGGCTTTGTGCAGCTTGCGCAGTCGTATTACAGCAAAACGGGAAAGCGCAGCCTGTTCATTCCGATTTACGCAAGCAAGAAAGAACGCGAAATCGCAATAGGAACGCCTATCAGGTTTAACGCGGACAGACCAATTAACGAGGAAAAAGACAGGGTAATCGCTTATCTCCAGGGAGCGATTCGCCAAATGCAGTCCGAGGTTGAAAAGCCCAAAGCCTCAGCGCCCAAGGAGTCATGACGCGCACAGAAACGGATATAGAAGATAACAAATTGCGCCGCCCAACGCGCCTTGAATGACGCGCAGAAGGGCGGCTTTTAGAATGGATACGCCTAACGGGCGAAGGAAAGCGGCAGTCTGCGCAAAAATGCAGACGCCGCCGAAGGAAACCGCCGCGCCCATAACGGAAGTAAGCGTTCGCGGATTGATTCCGGCATCCGCAAGCTCCGGAGCGCCTCCGGCAATTTCCAGAAAAGCGTGCGAAATCGCCCTTGCTGCGCCCGTGAGCGGCATATAGATAATAATAAGCCTAATCAGAACCGAAAACAGAATCATCAGCGAAAGCACGCACATCATCGCCCGTCCGCAGGAAAGCAGCGTTTCCTCAAAGGGCTTTCTTTGATATATAAACTTACCCCGCGCATTTTCAGGCGTGCTTGACAGGGCGATAAAAATGCCGCCGCTGATTGCCGTTATAAGCTGTGAAATGAATATCAGGACGGCTGCACGGTTATCGCCGATAAGCTCGGAAACATATGAAAGTATAAACATCGGGCTAAGCGTGGCGCAAAACCCGAAATATCTTTCGGCATTGGAATCTCCGTTTTCTTTTGATGATAAAAGCAGCCTTGCCGAACCCGGAGCGCCTGTCATCAGCCCAAGCACAGCGGCGGAGAGCGCAGGTGATAAGCGCTTGCTTCTGGGCGCAATATCTCCGTTTATATAAAGCATCATTATCAGGAGCGAGGGCATAAGCGCAGGGAATACATTAAGCGCAAAGTCTTTCGTTGCGCCAAAAGCCGCGTCCTTCAGGGGCGCGGCGTTGATAAGCACGAGTATCAAAATTCCCGCAAATAAGAACGCGGCGGCAATGCGTTTCATACCTCGCCTCCCTAAAGACCTTCAGGCGAAAGTATGAGACAAGGGGTTATAATATTACGGGGCTTTTTCTGAAATCCTCGCCCATCGGCAGAGGGCTTTCGATTATTGACGACCATATATCCTGACCGCGCGCGTCAATTATCCGCGACAGCCTTTCGGAATCGCTGCTCGCTTCAAACTGCGCCGGTTTCGTAATAACGGGGAGGGACGCGGAGCGACGGATGAGCTTCATAAGCGGCGCAGCCTCTTTCTTCATCGCAAGCAGACGAAGGTACGGAACATCAATTACCGAAGCGGCTAAATCCTTTGTAAGTCCGAGCATCGTGCTTGATAAAAATCTGTTCAGCCTTCCCGCTGTGTATCTTCTGGTCTTTGCTTTGCCTGTAAGCTCTGCGGCGCTTTGCCATGGCTTTGCTAGCGCCTTGTAGATATAGTTTTCAAGCCCTTCGCTTACATCGACAAGGCTTTGCGCCTCCGCATGCGTTTGCTTTGAAAGCGCGCAGGACAAAGCCGCGCGATAAGCTTTTAGGGAAAGAATACGTCCCTCGCGGATTTCTCTTTCGAGTATTTCAAACGCTTCCTTCGGCATTGATTCGTATGCGGAAGATAAATTGCCCGAAGCGATTAGCCTCCTTATCCCTGCGGCAGAAGCAAGCTTTCCTGCGCTTTCGCTTCCAAAGTCCTCGCCGATGCGCTTTACAGCGTGTGGAACAATGCCGGAGGATGAGCGCATAAGCGCTCTTATATACGAAAGTGCAAGGGAGACATTCGGCTTTCCGAGCTTTTCGGCGCAAGACCCAAGGGCGTTTGAAAGAGCCGCTCCCTTTGCGGCGGCAAGGCTTTTGCCTTCGGACAGAGCTTGCTTTAACGCGGCGGTAAAGCGCTCGTCAGGATTCTCAAGTATTGCAGCCGCTTCCGATAAGAATTCCGTATCGTCAAATTCTGAGCCGAACACCATGTCTGTTACAGCGTTTGTGCCGCGGAGAACCGCGACACCCGCTCGCGCATACGTTTCCGCGTCACGGGAAGAAAAAACTTGAGGAATTTCAAACACGATATCGGCGCCTGAGGCAACTGCCATTTCCGCCCGCGCGTGCTTGGATACGATTGATGGCTCGCCGCGCTGAAGGAAGGAGGAGGAGATTGCGCACACAACATAATCGGCGCAGAATTCGCTTCTCGCCTTGTCTATCAGATACTTATGCCCGTTGTGGAAGGGATTGTATTCGCATACGATTCCGGCGACGCGCATTTTTCTGCTCCTCCTGCTTACGCAAATTCAGCTGTTTGTGGGCGAAAAAACCTTCAAAAAGCCGTAAAACATCGTTAAATACCTTTTAATTTTACATCAATTCCGTTATAATGTACAGCGTATGCATATGCACCGCGGTTTTGGCGCGCCGTTTTTCGCCGCGCTTACCCGCTCATGGCATAAAAGATAAAAGGAGAAGAGAAGAATTATGAACATTCTCATCATCAACGCGGGTTCTTCATCCCTCAAGTACCAGCTGATTGACATGCAAGACGAAAGCGTTCGCGCAAAGGGTCAGGTTGAGCGCATCGGAATCGAAGGAAGCAACCTCAAGCAGAAGGTCGGCGGACTTGAGTATCAGATTATCGCGCCGATGAAAAATCATATAGAAGCCATCGAGCATATGCTCAAGGCGCTTACCGACTCCGAAAAGGGCGCTGTCAAGTCTATGGACGAAATCGGCGCGGTTGGTCATCGCGTTCTTCATGGCGGAGCCGATTTTACCAAGAGCATGATTATTGACGATAAGGTTATGGATGCGATTCGCGCCTGCATCCCTCTCGGCCCGCTGCACAATCCCGCGAACATCATGGGCATCGAGGCTTGCCAGAAGGTTATGCCGAACACGCCCATGGTTGCCGTTTTTGATACCGCTTTCCATCAGACGATGCCCGCCGAGTCCTATCTTTACGGTATCCCGATGGAGTATTATGAGCGCCTCAAGATTCGCCGCTACGGTTTCCACGGGACCTCCCACCGCTATGTCAGCAAGCGCGCCGCCGACTTCCTCGGCGTTGACGCTCAGAAGGGCTATCGCATGATAACCTGCCATCTCGGGAACGGCTCGTCCATTTGCGCAGTAAAGGATGGAAAGTGCTTCGACACATCAATGGGTCTTACGCCTCTTGAGGGCGTGCTTATGGGAACTCGTTCCGGAAGCGTTGACCCCGCCGCGCTCCAGTTCATCATGAACAGCGACAATATTTCCGTTGATGAAATGCTGACGATTCTCAACAAAAAGAGCGGCTTGCTCGGAATCTCCGGCAAGAGCAGCGATATGCGCGATATTGACCGCATGGCAGACGAGGGCGACGAGCGCTGCATTATGGCAAGAAATATTCTTGTGCATACCATAAAGAAGTTTGTCGGCGCATACGCGGCTGAAATGGGCGGAGTGGACGCTATCGTGTTTACCGCCGGAATCGGAGAAAACAACAACGCTCTGCGCGAGCGTATTATGGACGGCTTTGAGTATCTTGGCGCAAAGCTTGACAAGGAAAAGAACAAGGGCCGCGGCGAAATGATTATCTCCACTGATGACAGCAAGGTAAAGATTCTTGTTATACCGACCAACGAGGAGCTTGCTATCGCCCGCGATACGCTTGCGCTCGTATCGAAGTAAGGGAGATATTATGAGCACAAAGTACGTATTTATAACCGGCGGCGTCGTATCGTCGCTCGGTAAGGGTACTACCGCGGCAAGCCTCGCCAGGCTGCTGAAGCTGCGCGGCTATAATGTTGCTATGCAGAAGATGGACCCGTATTACAACGTAGACCCCGGGCTTTTAAGCCCCCTTCAGCATGGCGAAGCGTTCATAACTGACGACGGAGTAGCCGCTGATTTGGATTTGGGGCATTACGAGCGCCTCGGCGACGTGCGCCTTTCGGGTCTTTCGTCAGTAACAACCGGAAAGATTCACCGCCATATGATGGAGAAGGAGCGCCATGGTGAATACAAGGGCGCTACCATTCAGGTAATCCCGCACGTTACCAATGAAATCAAGCAGTGCATTCGCAGAATTGCCGATACTGAAACCCCCGATATACTTATAACCGAAATCGGCGGAACAGTCGGCGATATGGAGGCGTCCCCGTATCTTGAGGCTATCCGCCAGTTCAAGTGGGATGTGGGGGAGGAGAACTGCTGCTTTATCCATGTAACGCTTCTTCCGTTCATCTCTGCCGCCGGTGAGCTGAAAACCAAGCCGACGCAGCATTCCGTAAAGACTCTGCGCTCAATAGGAATTCAGCCGAATATCATCGTTTGCCGCACGGAAATTCCGATTTCCCGCGAGGCGAAGAATAAAATGGCTCTTTTCTGCAATGTAAAGGCGCAGAATGTTATTACGAATATGGACTGCGAAAGCCTTTATGAGCTGCCCATGAATCTTGAAAAGGAAGGGCTTGCCGACGATGTGCTCAGCGAGCTTTCTCTTGAGCGCAAACCCGCTGACCTTACGCGTTGGAAGGAAATCACCTACCGCGCAATGAATCCTGAATCGCATATCAGCGTCGGAATGATTGGCAAGTACGTATCGCTGCGCGACGCGTATCTTTCCGTAATCGAATCCTTGAACCACGCGGGAATCGAGCGCAATGTAAAGGTTGATTTAACGCTTGTCAATCCCGAAAGCCTTACAAATGACAATCTTGATGAAATGCTGGGCGGCTTCAAGGCTGTCGTTATGCCGGGCGGCTACGGCAAGCGCGGAGCAGAGCAGATTATAATGGCGCTCAAATACGCAAGGGAGCATAAGATTCCCACGCTGATGATTGGTTACGGAATGCAGCTTGGGCTTGTTGAGCTTACCCGCTCCCTGCTTGGCGAGAAATCAGCCAACTCGCGCGAAGTTGAGCCCGACTGCTCGCCGGTCGTGTGCGAAGTTCCGGCTGAGCGCATCTGCGAGGACGCGTATGCAAAGCCGGAAAGCCGCATGGGCGGCAGCGATATTGCGCTTGCGCCAAACAGCAAAATTGCCGGAATTTACGGCTGCGAAAAAATCCGCGAGCGCCACGGCAATCGCTATGAGATTATCGAAAACACTGTAAAGCCTCTTGAAAAGCATAATGTGCTTCTCTCCGGAAGGGACACGCAGACCGGTTATATTGAGGCGTTTGAGGTAACTGACGCTCCGATGTATATCGGCGTTATCTACCATCCCGAATTCCTTTCTCGTCCGGACAGCCCGCATCCCCTGTTTGTGGAGCTGCTCAAGAAAGCAATGGAGCGCTGAAACAGTTAAGAAAAACGTCCTTCCGTTTTTTTCGGAGGGACGTTTTCTATGTGCTGTATTTGGCGGATTACTTAGCCGCTTCAATGATTGCGGTTACAATTTCGGGGTAGAGCAATACCATGTTGTCGCGGTCGAGCAGGCGGAACGTTCCGGTATCCCAGTAGAAGCAGACGACTCCGTTTTTGGCAGCCTGAGCGACTACACATTTGGCCCATTGCGCTCTGTCAGCGGTGTTGCTTTTATCCTCGCTGCCGAACTCGCCTACGATTACAGGCACATTGTCCGTGCTGAAACGCGTGCTTATGCTCTTGTAGGTCTGGGCGATTTCAGCGGCGAGCTGCTGAGTCCATTTGTCCGTCATCTTCGTCCATGTCGCTGTGGTTGATGTGAAATTCCAAGGCGAGTAGCTGTGAACCTCGGCAATCAGATGACCGTCTGCGGTATCTGTGGGCAGCACGAAGCCGCGCAGTACGGCGCTGTTGTGCGCTGCCGCATAGGTGGTGACGACGATGTTGCGCTCGGCGTTGTTCCCGCCGGTTGCCCTTACGGTGTCAACGAAAAGCTGGTTGAGGGAGTTAACAATGTCGTATGCGTCCTGCTTGGGCGTATTCCATTCGTTGTTTTCGTCAAGTATTTCGTTGAAGCCTTCAAACAGCAGCTTGTCGCCGTAGCCCGAAAAGCGCTCGGCTATCTGCTTCCACATTTTTGCGAATTTGGCTGCGGTTTCGTCGTAGCCCGTCTTTGTGGCGTGCAGCCAGCCGTCGGTTCCGGTATCGTGATGCATATTGATTATGCAGTACATTCCGTTATTCAGAACGTAGTTGACGATTTCTTCCTCGCGGTCGAGCCACGCGGTTTCGATATTGCCCTCAGCGTCAACGTGCTGAGAATAGGTTACGGGAACGCGGACAGCGCCAAAGCCCGCGTCCTTTACCATTGCAATGATTTCATTCGTCGTTACGGGATTGTTCCACGCCGTTTCATAATCGACGGGTCTGCTTTGTGTTGACTGCTTTATCCATGCCCCAAAGCTGTCAAGCGTGTTTCCGAGATTCCAGCCGACGCGCATATTTTTTACTGCGTCAGCCGCTTTTTCAAAGCCTTCATTTTCCGCAAAGGCGGGTATTATTGCAGCCGAGAGCGCAATTGCCACAGCGCAGATAATCGCAAGAATTTTCTTCATTCCCTTCGCTCCTTTGATTCCGATTTTTCTATATTGTTATGATACACAATAATCCTTGCTTTGAAAAGCCCTGCCGAAGCACAAATGAGCCGATTTTCGCATTTTAGTGAAACGTTTTATCAGGTAGGCGCTCGTTATGGGAATAACCGGACAACGCTGAGGTTATCCTAATCCCAAATTGAAAAGGAGCGTGTTTTATGGGAAGATATACGAATCCGCGTGATGTTTATTTCGGCGCAGGCGCAATCAGCGAGCTTTCGGTTCTGAAGGGCAGAAAAAAGGCAGTCATCGTAACGGGCGGGGCGTCAATGCGCAGAATCGGCGCGCTGGAAAAACTTCAGAAGGTGCTTGAGGACAGCGGGATTGAAACGGCGCTTTATGAGGGAATCGAGCCTGACCCAAGCGTTGAAACTGTCGAAAAGGGCGCAAAGTTTCTGGAGAAGGAAAACCCCGACGTTATCGCTGCAATAGGCGGCGGCTCGGCAATTGACGCAGCAAAAGCAATGTGGGTAATGTATGAGCATCCGGGGCTTACCTTTGAGGAAATCGTAAAGCCCTTCGCGCTGCCGCCGATGCGAGGCAAGGCAATTTTTGCTGCTATTCCGTCAACCTCAGGAACTGCGAGCGAGGTCACGGCGTTTTCCGTTATCACGGACAGAAAAACCAACATCAAATACCCGCTTGCGGATTTCGGAATGACGCCGGATATAGCTGTGCTTGATACGGACTTGCCAGTGTCAATGCCTTTTGATTTGTGCGCCAATACCGGTCTTGACGCGCTTACCCATTCGATAGAGGCGTATGTAGCGTCCGCAAGAAGCCCGTTTACCGACGCAATGGCGCTTGAAAGCATTGTAATCATATTTGAGAATCTGCTTGAAAGCTGCAATGGCGACAGAAGCGCGCGCGAAATGATGCATATCGCGCAATGCATGGCAGGAATGGCTTTCTCGTCGGCGCTGCTCGGAATCGCTCATTCGCTTGCGCACAAAACGGGAGCAATGTTTTCGATTCCGCACGGAATGTGCAACGCGATTCTGCTGCCCCATGTAATAGAGTTCAACGAAAAAGAGGCAGAGGCAAGGTACGCCGTGATAGCGCGGCGCCTTGGGCTTGCGGGCGGAACTGACAGATTGCTTGTCAAAAATCTGATTAGCGAGATTATAAAGCTCCGCACTCTTGCAGACGTTCCATCATCATATAAGGAAGCGGGAGTGAGCGAGGAGCTTTTTATCAGGGAAAAGGAAAACATCGTGAAAAATGCAATTCAGGACCCATGCACGGGCTGTAATCCCAGAAGCATAACAGAGAGCGAAATGCTCTCCCTTCTTGAACGGGCTTATTACGGAAAATGATAAAAATTATGACATATACAAAGAAAATGCACGAAAAGCGCCTTGCGGCGCTTTCTAATTATCGTGGTGTACGCTATAATAACTTGGATTAATGCCGAGGAAGGGATACTATGTTTGATATTTTGGAGAAGCGTTCCCTGAATCCGACCGTGACGAAAATGGTGGTTCACGCGCCAATGGTGGCGCGCAAGGCGGAGCCGGGACAGTTTATTATCCTCAGAACCGATGAAAACGGTGAGCGCATACCCCTTACCATCGCGGATTTCAACCGCGAAAAGGGGACAATCACAATCATTTATCAGATTGTGGGCGCAACAACAAAGAAGCTCGACAGCATGAATGTGGGCGACTGCCTGCATGATTTTGTCGGACCTCTCGGCACGCCTACGCATACCGAAGGTCTTAAAAAGGTCGCTGTCGTTGGCGGCGGCGTAGGCTGCGCGATTGCCTATCCCGTGGCGAAGAAGCTCAGTCAGAGCGGCGCTTCGGTGCATTCCGTTGTCGGCTTCAGAACAAAGGACTTGGTTATTCTGGAGGATGAATTCCGCGCCTGCTCGGATAAGTATGTCCTGATGAGCGACGACGGAACGGCGGGCGAGAAGGGGCTTGTCACCAACGCTCTTGAAAAGCTCATTCTTTCAGGCGAAAAGTATGACGAAGTAATCGCAATCGGGCCGCTAATCATGATGAAATTCGTCTGCCAGCTTACGAAAAAGTACGGAATCAAGACGGTTGTAAGCATGAACCCGATAATGATTGACGGAACGGGAATGTGCGGCGGCTGCCGTCTTACCGTCGGCGGCGAAACCAAATTCGCGTGCGTAGACGGGCCTGATTTCGACGGTCATCTCGTCGATTTTGACGAGGCGATGGAGCGCGGCGGTATGTACAAGGAATTTGAGCGCCACGCATACGAAAGCACTTGCAGCCTGCTTGCAAAGGGGGATAACCAAAATGCCTGATATGTCGCCTAAAAAGCATGAAATGCCCTCGCAGGAGGCAAAGGTTCGCGCAAGGAATTTCGATGAAGTTGCCTTGGGATATGATTATGAAATTGCTAAGGCAGAGGCGGCGCGCTGCCTAAACTGCAAAAACAAGCCCTGCGTCAGCGGATGCCCCGTGCATATTGATATTCCTGCGTTTATTCATGCCGTCTGCGAGGACAGGCTTGAGGACGCATACGGCGTACTGAGCGCCTCGTCCAGCCTTCCTGCCGTATGCGGACGCGTCTGCCCGCAGGAGAGCCAATGCGAAGCAAAGTGCGTTCGCGGAATCAAGGGCGAGCCTGTCGGAATAGGTCGGCTTGAGCGTTTTGTTGCCGACGAGCATTTGAAGCACGGCGAAATAACCGCAGAGAAGCCGAAAAGCTGCAACCACAAGGCGGCGGTTATCGGCGCAGGTCCTTCAGGGCTCACCTGCGCGGGCGATTTGGCGAAGGCAGGCTGCGACGTTACGGTGTTTGACGCGCTTCATGTTGCAGGAGGCGTTCTTGTATACGGTATTCCGCAGTTCCGCCTACCCAAGGAAATCGTTCAGAAGGAAATTGTCAACCTCGAGGCGCTGGGCGTAACCTTCATGACCAATACGGTCGTCGGGAAGAGCATATCAATCGACGAGCTTTTCGAGGAAGGCTTTGAAACCGTGTTTATCGGCACTGGCGCAGGGCTGCCGCGCTTTATGGGAATCCCAGGCGAAAACCTCAAGGGAGTTTATTCGGCTAACGAGTTCCTTACGAGAGTTAACCTGATGAAGGCGTATAAGGAAAACAGCGATACGCCAATAAAGCGCGCAAAGCGCGTTGCGGTTGTTGGCGGAGGAAACGTTGCTATGGACGCGGCGCGCTGTGCAATGCGTCTCGGCGCTGAAAAGGTATACATCGTATATCGCCGCAGCGAGGAGGAAATGCCCGCCCGCCGCGAGGAAGTCGAGCATGCCAAGGAGGAGGGAATTGAGTTCCTCAACCTCAATAATCCTCTTGAAATCCTTTCGGATGAGCATAAGAACGTGCGCGGAATGCGCGTAATTAAAATGGCGCTCGGAGAACCGGACGCCTCCGGTCGCCGCCGCCCCGTTGAAATTGAAGGCAGCGAGTATGATTTGGAGCTTGATTCCGTTGTAATGGCAATCGGCACAAGCCCGAATCCGCTTATACGCACGACTACTCCCGGGCTTGAAGCAAACAAGCACGGCTGCATCGTAACAAAGGATGAAAGCGGGCTTACCAGCAGGGACGGAGTCTTTGCCGGAGGCGACGCCGTTACAGGCGCGGCTACTGTAATACTCGCTATGGGCGCGGGAAAAGCCGCCGCCAAGGCAATGCTTGAGTATATGGGAGTATAAACGCCCCTGTATAAAGGCTTTTGTCACATTGAAACGGCGGGGAAGGGCGAGTATCGCTTACCCGCCGTTTTTGCGGTTGATACAGAAAAAGTCGTATCTATAAAGCGAGGCGATTTGGATGAAAACGGTAAAGGCGGGAAAGCTCGAGATAGGCTCAGGGCTTCCGAAAATAGCAGTTCCGATTACAGGGAAAAACGAGGCTGAAATATCAGCGCAGGCCAAAGCTATCAGCTGCTCAAGCGCGGATATCGTTGAGTGGCGCGCCGATTTGTTCGAGTATGCAAACGACAGCGCGCGTATTAATTCGGCGATTTCTATTATTCGCTCGGAAATTGGGAAAATGCCGCTTCTGTTCACATTGCGGACTGCATCGGAAGGCGGAAATGCCGATATCAGCAAAGTCGAATATCTGCGGCTTATTTCCCTTGCGGCGCAAAACAGCTTAATCGACCTCTGCGATGTGGAAATGCTCTCAAATCCCGAAGCCGCTGCCGAAGCAGTAAAGATATGCGCTCTCTATAGAATACCCGTAATCGGCTCGCGCCATCATTTCGACAAAACGCCGAGCGCTTCTGAAATGATTGACGAAGTGCTGCAAATCAAAGCACGCGGTGCGGATATTGTCAAGCTTGCCGTAATGCCGCAAAATGAAAACGACGTATGGCGGCTTATGTCGCTTTCGTCGCTTGTGCTTCAGAAAATATCATGCCCGCTTGTGCTTATAGCGATGGGAGCAATGGGCGCAAAAACAAGAGCCTTTTCTGAACTGTTTTCATCCGCAATCACCTTTTCATCTTTTGGTGATTCCTCGGCTCCCGGGCAGCTTGACGCAGAAATGACAGCGCGCGCTCTCAAACTGGTTCATACGACTCTGTCTGCTTGTAATGGCGATTAAGCGGTGCTATAATTCCAATGAATACAAAAGGGGGGATACATTGATGACGGAACACAAAAGCTCAACGGCAAAAATTGTTGCGATTATCGTGCTTGCAGCCGCGCTGCTTGTCTGTGGAATAATCTTCGTTCCCAAGTACCTTTCCGCTAAGAATAACGCGGCACCTCAAATTGTGCAGGTCGAGCCGGAATTGAGCGCAACGCCGGAGGCTTAGTCCTTCGGCATTTTGATTTATTACGGAGAAGAAAAATGACAGCGAGCGGTTTGAAGGATGAAAAGGCTTTGGCTTTAAGCGCTGAAGGCATATATAAGCAGGATAAAGGACGGCAGACGCTTCGCGGCGCATCCGTTATGATTCATTGCGGCGAAATCCACGCTCTGCTCGGCGATTCAGGAAGTGGTAAAGCCGCATTGATGCGCATTCTTGCAGGCGCCGATAAGCCTGATTCGGGGAAGGTTGCCGCAGGCAGCAAATCCGGCTTGATTTCGCCCGAGGGCGGAATCGGACGCCTGTCTGTTGCTGACAACCTGCGTATCTATTCCGGCTCGGGCGTCGGTGGAAATAAGCTTGTCAAGCTTGCGGAAAAGTATGCAGCGGGATTCGGTATTGAGCTTGATTTCACCGCCCGTTTTTCGTCCCTCGATTCGCTTGATAGGCTGTATGTGCAGCTCCTTGGCGCGCTTGCGTCGGGGGCGAGGCTTCTTTTGTTCATAAAGCCTCTTTACGGGCTTGCCGTTCAGCAGGCTCAGGAACTGTTTGAAACGCTTTACAAGCTGTCTAAGGATAATTATGCCGTTTTTTACTCGACGGACGTTGCGCGCGACGCGCTTGTGTATTCGGACAGATGCACCGTGCTTTATAATGGAACTGACGTCAAAACCTTCATGAGCAAGGAAGCTTCTCTTGCCGAAGCTGAGGATGCAATGCTCGGCAAGGTCGCTGAGGCGTTTCCGCTTCGCAGACCGCCTAAGCTCGGCGAGCCTGTATACACGGCGCAGAACCTGTTTGTTGCGCCGCAGAAAGGCTCATATGGCGTAAGCAATGTATCGCTGATGGTTTACTCCGGCGAGATTGTCGGAATTGCAAGCCTCGACGGAAATGGCGGAATGGAAATCATAGAATCGCTTTACGGCTTGAAAAGGCTCAAAAGCGGACGCATTTTTGCAGAGGAACTTGAAATAACAGGCTGTAATTCCGCAAAAATTCGGGAAGCGGGAATAGGAATGATTCCGGACGTGTTCGGCTCGCAGGGCAGTAGTGCTGCTGTCGTCGATTTGCTTTTGTCCTCCGCGTCCGATAGCCGCCGCCGTCTCGGAAAAAAGGCGGCAAAAGAGCTTACAGATGGATTCCTGCGCGAGTTTCAGCCGCTTATACCGCTTCAAGCGAATACTCCGCTTTCCATGCTCGGAAGCCCTGAAATCAAAATGCTGAACCTCTACGGCGAATTACAAAGAGAGCCGAAAATGCTCCTTTTACATGAGCCTTTACGGGGTCTCGACTGGAATAACGCGTGCAGATTCGCCGAAAAGCTTATAGCGGCGCGTGACCACGGAAATTCAGCAATTGTTCTCAGCTCAAATGCGGATATGCTGCTTGGGCTGTGCGACAGAATAATCGTTGTGTCATCAGGCGAAATTACCGCTCAGCTTGATTCTGAGCTTACCGACGAGGATGAAATCGGCGCTTACATGATGGGCGCTAGAAGGGATAGGACGGTATGAGAAAAAGACCGATTCTTGCGCTTGCGATTATTATCCTGTCCGCTTTGGCAACGCTCGCCGCCGCATATTTCATATCGCCCGAAAGTATTGATGCGGCAGGCATTAACGGACTCTTGAGCGGGATGGCAAACCTGGGTATACTGAAAACCTTTTTGCTTAGCTTGCTGATTCCGTCGCTTCTTTCCACGCTTTCCTTCTGCGTGTTAAGCGCGGCGGGCAGCGTTAATCTTGCTGTGCTTGGAGAGATATTGGCAGGATATTTTGCCGCCTCCAGAACGCTTGCGCTTTTATTGCCCGTTGCCGGTGATATAGCTGCCGTTTCGGTTTCTCTGCTTGCTGGAGCGGCAGCTGGAGCGATTTTCAGCTTGATTCCGGTAATTATTAAAAGCATTCTTAACATAAACGTTACAGAGAGCGGATTGCTTCTCAGCGTTTCCGCGCTTTTCCTGTCAAGGTATTTACTCGGTAATGAAGGGGCAGGCTCTGCTGAAGGCGCGGCGCTTGCAGACTCCGATATAACAGCAATATGCATTGCTGCTGCGGCTGCCTTGCTTTTCACCCTGACGGCTGCAATGCTTTTGAAGGGAAAAACGGGCGTGAAATGGAGAGTCGCAAGCCTCGGAAGAAAAGAAAGCGCGATTAAGGGAATCAGCTTTGCAAAAGCATTGTTTTCTTCATCTGCCGTATCAGGAGCGCTGTGCGGGCTTGCGGGAGGAGTAATACTGCTTGGAATCGGAAACTCTGTGGCAAGCGGAGCGACGCAAAGCTCCGCCGAATGCTCGCTTATTGCCCTTGCTGCCGCTGCATTGGCGGCTTTTTGCCCCGCGCTGTCAACGGCTTTGGGGCTTCTTCTTTCTGCGCTGTGCTTTACAGCCGGTATGCTTTTAAGCTCGGAAGCTTATGGCGCGATTCATATTATAATTCCGGCGCTTGCACTTTTGGCATTCGCCGTCCTTAATCATTGCGGCAGGAGAATCGCATCCGGTAAGGGGGCGAAAGAATGAATGCGTTTGGGCTTAACCTTCACACGGCTGCCGTAATCATAATTCCCATGCTGATTATCTCACTTTCGTCTTCCGCTTGCGCAAAATGCGGAGAAAACCGATTTCTACCCGCAGAAGCGGCTTTTGCGGGCATTCTGCTGCACAGAATACTCGGGTCGGCTTCCTTGCCGGACGGAATTGCCGCCTTTTCAGTTACAGCGCTTTCTGCGCTCCTTGCGGGCGCTTTGATTGCTCTTGCGTATATATTCATACGCAGAAGGGCAGGAGCGCAGAAGCCGTTGTTTGTTATTTCAGCGACACTTTTCCTTTCGGTAATCCTTCTTGGGTTTACTGAGGAAAGCTCGAAAACGGCGCTTGACAATAATACGGTTCTGATTATAGCTTCGGCATTATTCATCGCAATATCGGCAACACTTATTTTCGTGAGAAAGCTCAGGCTTTCCATGAAGGCGGCAGGGGAAAGCTGCCGCTCCGCGTCTGATATGGGAATAAAAACTGAGCGTATGACGGTAGCCGTCGCAATCATCGCTTGCGCTGTTTCCGGCGCAGTCGGCGCGCTTGCCTGCGGCGCCGGAGCAATAACTGCCGAAAAGCTGATGCTGATGATTCTTATAATCTCCGCCGTTTCAAGGGAAAGGCTCGTTCTTTCCGCGCTTCTTGCGCTCTGCGCTTCCTTTGCCTGCGCCTATATCAGAATTATTGAAGGCGCAGATGGTAATCTTGCTTTTACGATACTGACAGCCGTTTCTGCAATCCTGATGCCACGGGAGCGGAAAAGGTAACATTTTTGTAAACAATCTTATAGCGGAAAAAGGCATGAAAACCCATGGAAGCAATAGATTCATAGGACATTTTATGAGCGTGATTTCGCCGTTTTTCGCCAATGTACTGATTGCATGGAAAGAATCTTTATGGTATAATGCTCTGTAATTTGGATTCATGTAGGGAGGTTTGAGGCTTGAACAAAAAGACCGGACGCGGATTTATGATGTATATTTGCCTGATTGCCGCGTTTATTATAGTGGCTCTTCTCATTAACGGAATGGGGACAACGGTCAACAGGCGTATAGAATACAGCACTTTGCTTACAAAAATAAGCGAAGGCGAAGTTTCGCGCGTCGCGATTTCGAGCAATGGAACGACAATGGTCGGTCTTTACAACGGCTCGAAGATTTCCCTGAGCGACTTCCCCGCAAAGTATGATTTTGAAACTAATATCGGCAGCGAGGAAGTTTTCAATAACGATATAAAAGCCATCTATGCGGCTAAAAAAGGCGTAGCCGCAACGGAGCTGACAACCTCCGATTACGGTTTTACCGTTGATTACCGCGCGCCGATAAGCACGCCTTGGTATATTGAGCTTCTGCCCACGATTATCATGATTGTGCTTATGATAGCGCTGTGGCTTTTCATCATGCGCTCTCAGGGCGGCGGAAATAACAAGGTAATGAATTTCGGAAAAAGCCACGCGCGTATGGCTGACCCGAAAAACAAGGTAACGTTTGCCGATGTGGCAGGCGAGGACGAGGAAAAGGAAGAACTTCGCGAAATCGTTGACTTCCTTAAAAACCCGAAGATGTATACCGACATGGGCGCGCGCATTCCGAAGGGTGTGCTACTCGTGGGCCCTCCCGGTACAGGCAAAACCCTGCTTGCCAAAGCGGTTTCCGGCGAGGCAAACGTACCGTTCTTCTCAATAAGCGGCTCTGATTTTGTTGAAATGTTCGTAGGCGTGGGCGCAAGCCGCGTTCGCGATTTATTTGACCAGGCAAAAAAAGCAGCGCCGAGTATAATCTTCATTGATGAAATCGACGCGGTAGGCAGACACCGCGGCGCAGGAATGGGCGGCGGTCATGATGAGCGCGAGCAGACGCTTAATCAGCTTCTCGTTGAAATGGACGGCTTCTCCAATAACGAGGGCGTAATCGTAATGGCGGCGACTAACCGCCGCGACATTCTTGACCCTGCGCTTCTTCGCCCCGGCCGTTTTGACAGGCAGGTTACAGTTAATTATCCCGACCTTGATGGGCGCGAGGCTGTGCTTAAGGTGCATTCCCGCGGAAAGCCTCTTGCAAAGGATGTTGACCTTCGCGAGCTTGCGAAGCAAACCCCGTTTTCAACCGGCGCTGACCTTGAAAACATAATGAACGAGGCGGCTATCCTTTCTGCAAGAAATCGCCGCAAAACCATTGATAACGACATACTGCGCGAAGCGGTTGAGCGCGTACAGATGGGCCCCGAAAAGCGCAGCCATAAGGTTACGCCTGAGGATAAGAAGATGGTCGCGCTCCATGAGGGCGGTCACGCCATCGTCGGCCATGTGCTTCCCAACTGCGACGATGTTCACCTCGTCACTATTGTTCCCAGAGGAACCTCCGGCGGTCATACATTGGTGCTTCCCAGCAAGGAAAGCGATTTTATCACAAAGAGTCAGATTCTTGACAGAATTGCAATGTCACTTGGCGGAAACGCGGCTGAAAAGCTAATGCTCGGCGATGTTTCAACAGGCGCGCAGAGCGACCTTAAGTACGCGACGCAGCTCGCCAAGGCGATGGTTACCAAGTACGGAATGAGCGAATCCTTGGGTCATGTTTATCTCTCCGGAGATGAAGAGGTTTTCCTCGGACGGGATTTTGCGCACAGTCAGGAGTATTCCGAGGAGGTTGCAGCGGCAATCGACAGCGAGGTAAAGCGCATTGTTGAAGGCTGCTATGAAACGGCTTATAACACGCTTATCAGCTTCAAGGATAAGCTGATTGCGCTTTCCGAGCTGCTTGTTGAGCGCGAAACCGTTTCAAAGGATGAATTCCGCTGCTTCATGGAGGGCATTCCTTATATCGCCCCCGAAAAGCCGGTAATTCAACCCGAGCCGGAGCTTGAATCCGAGCCTGACGCGCCTTCAGCTGCCGGAATTCCGCATATGCCGCAGGTTGGCGACGATGACACTGAGGCGTTCCATGAGCCTGACGAGAATTAACAAAGAGCTTGCAGCCGATTTACATACTCATACCACCGTTTCTGACGGCGACGCCTCTCCCAAAGAGCTTGTTTCACTAGCTCTGGGGGCGGGGCTTAACCTTTTAGCCGTAACGGACCATGACGCAGTGGGCGGCATAGCAATGGCTCAGCAGGCTGCTGAGGGCACAAGTCTTTCCGTGCTCCCCGGAGTTGAAATATCGACAGGCGGCGTAAATGAATACCATATTCTGGCTTACGGCGATGTGACTGCTTCTGAGGAGCTTATGGGTTTTCTTTCGGTCATGCGCAAGGAGCGTGATGACAGAATGCTTGAAATCTATGCCCGCCTTGAAGCGATAGGAATTTCACTTACTCCTCTTGCGCGCGCGGACGGCAAAAGCATCGGCAGAATGCACGTCGGTCATCAGCTTGTTGCGGCGGGATACGCCAAGGATGTGGACGAAGCCTGCGAGCGCTATCTGGCTGTCGGAAAAGCAGGATATGTACCGCGCGCGCATAGGGATGCGGGCGAAATAATCAGCAAAATAGCGGAGTGCGGGCTTGTTCCTGTTCTCGCGCACCCATACCTTTATAAACTGCCGCTTCCGTCACTCTCGCAGTTGATTGATGAGTGGACGAGCCTTGGGCTTAAGGGCATAGAGGTGTACCATCCAACATCCGTTGGCAGGGATATCGGCGCGCTTATGGCGATAGCAAAGCGCTGCGGGCTTATCGTAACAGGCGGAAGCGACTATCACGGACACGGCTCAATGCACGCTCCGTTAGGCGGAATGTGCAAATACTGGCAGGATATGTCCTCCTGCTGCGAGAACCTATTAACTGCGATATCAAAACCTCAGAATTCCTGAAATTACATTGGAGGATGAAATGACGCAGAGCGGTAACGGAGGAAACCCTTATAAGGGCGGATATAACGAGCAGCAGCCGATTCCGCAGTATCCTGCCGGCGCGCCGCAAATTCCGGCGCAGCAGGGCGGGATTACGTTCGGTGCGCCTTCGTTTTCTGCCGCGCCTCCGCAGGGAGCATATCCTCCGAATTACACGGAAGCCGCGATTCCTTATCAGCAGGGCAGTATAAACAGCATTCCCCGCAATACAGGCGCTCCGCAGGGCGCTTCGCCAAGAAGCTCCGCAGGGGTTAACCATCCCGTGCGAAGGGCTTCTTCCTATCAGCAGGGCGGCACGCCGCCGATTAAGAACGCGGGCAGCGGCTATATACCGCCGTATGCCGCAGGCGGATTCTCGCCGAGACCGATTGACAGACCCAAGCGCACGTCAAGCGGCGGCGGAAGCAAAAAGCCTCCTGTTAAGCGCAAGCGTCCTTTGGGCGTTACCCTCGCGATAGCTGCAGCCGTAATCGGTCTGCTTGTTTTCGGCGGCTTCAAGGTTTATGACGCTCTTATTGCGGCGCAGGTAAGCGTGATTGACAAAACCTCCGACCATGAAGCAATATTTGCCGGAAACATATATCTTGACGACATTCCGCTCGGCGGAATGACCGCGGAGCAAGGCTATAACGCAGCTCTGAGCAATTTGCAGCAGAGGTATGCAAACTGGTTTGTTCAGCTCGCCTTCAATGGGTTTGTATGGACGATTACACCCGATACAATCTCAATGCAGACTGACCTTGCGACTCGCCTTGACGAGGCATGGTCGATAGGCAGAGTCGGAAACAACGAGCAGAGAAAAGCGGCGCTTGACGCGTTGAGCGAAACCCCTGTATATCTTTACTCGCAGGTTACTTACACAACGGAGCCGATAAGCAGGCTTCTGGACGAAATCGCCGCATTCATCTATACGCCAGCAAGAGACGCAACTGTAAGCGATTTTACCGGAGATAATTTCTATACTCCGTTCGTATATACGGACGAAGTAAGCGGAGTAATGCTCGATACCGACGCTACATTGAGCGAGGTTATGCAGAAGGTCGAGCATATGGAGAGCGCAATTCTGCCAATCCATACAATATCGCTTTCGCCGAAGGTTACAAAGACGGAGCTTATGCTGGACAGAACTCTGCGCGGAAAAGCAACGACCGTTATCAGCAACACAAGCACCGAAAACCGCAATTCCAACGTTGCGCTTTCGCTTTCCAGAATCAACGGAACTGTGCTTGAAAACGGTCAGCAGCTGAGCTTTAACAAGAAAGTCGGAATGCGTTCGGCGAAAAACGGCTTCCTTGAGGCTCTTGAATATGCTTATGGCGAATTGCGGGACGGCATAGGCGGCGGAGTCTGCCAGTCAAGCACAACGATATATCAGGGCGCGCTCCTTGCAGGCATGGATATCGTGAAGCGCACCGCCCACTCCGATATCGTCAATTACACGCAGCTTGGTCAGGACGCTACCGTTATGTACACCCGCGACAGAACGATTGATTTGGTAATCAAGAATAACACCGGCAGCAATCTCTACTTCCTCTGCGGCGTTATGTCCGACCCGAGCAATTCCAAGCGCCTTATAACCTACTGCTATGTGTACGGAAGGTCGCTTGGAGACACAACCTACGAGCTTGAATCCAATCTTATAGAAACGATTAAAGCGCCTGAAGAGCCCGAATACCGCTCCGATACCAATGGAAAATACGTAACATATATTGATGAAACCTATGTTACGCAGAAGAAGCGCGACGGCTATGTATATCAGACATTCAGGATTACGAAGCAGAACGGCGTTGAAGTCGGACGAGTAATGCTGTCGGAGGATACGTACAGAGCAAGACCGGCAATCATTTATACAGGAACTCAGATGAGGTGATTTTGCCTGCGCGGAAAAACCGACGCGCACCGCTTGACGATTGAAGGGAGGCGGAAGTATGAGCGCTTGCTTTAGCCGCACAGCGAGGCTTATTGCGGCAGCGCTGCTTATACTTTCGCTTTTTTCTTTTGCAAAAGCGGAGGATGAAGAAAATCCCGTTACGCGCCGCGCCCTGTTTGTCGGCTGCAATTTCTTCATTTCGCAACTGGATACATGGCCGAGCAGCGGAAACAACGTCGCGCTTATGCGTAACGCATTTTATTCAACCGGAATGGATTTTGAGGTACTCAGAACGGTTTCGTCCACAATCCGAACCGTCAACGGTCTCGGTCAATCAATCCGTCAGGCGTTCATTTCCGCCGACGATAACGATGTTTCATATTTCTATATAAGCACTCACGGCGTGTATTCGGACGGAGAGGCTTATCTTCTGCTCTCCGACGGAACGGCTGAGGAATTCCTTTCGGCAAAAATGCTAGAGGATATGTTCAAGGGTATCAAAGGCACAAAAGTGCTTCTGATTGACGCGTGCAACAGCGGCGCGCTTATCGGTAAGGGCGTAAGCGGCGGCGTGACAAAGCAGTATTTTTTAGGCGATGAATTCAAGATTCTTACCTCCGCAGGCGGCTCAGAAATAAGTTGGCTGTATTCAGGCAGGCAGGATTTCGCACAGCTCGTCGGAGCGTACAGTTATTTTGCGAATTCATTCGCGATAGGAACGGGTTATTTCGGAGGAACAACCGCAGACGCGGACCATAACGAAACAGTGACATTGAGCGAAATGTATGAGTTTCTCATCGACAACAACGCAACAAGCACAACTCAAGCTTATCCGCAAGACGATGATATGTGCCTGTTTGACATATCGGCAAAACTAAAAACGGAAAACCCGTTAGCCGTTGAAAACGTTACCTTTCCAAGCACTACTCTGACGCTTTCCGAGCATAATCTGTCCTTCGAGTTTACGGTTACGGAAGAAGCGCGAATCGCTTATCAAATCGTATACATGGAAAACGGCAACTGGCAGTTTGATTCGGCGCAGCTGTTCTTCGACAGCGAGGAAAGCAATATAACCGACCCTGCCGAAAAGGGCATGGTTAAGCCCGGGCGTAAAAGCCGAACGCTTTCGCTTACGGACGAAGGGGGAAGCGGTTATCTGCTCTTTCAGCTGCTTACAATAAACAACGGCATTCCGCGAATCTGCTTCAGCCGTATAATAACTGTTCTGCCGCAGAGTGGTAACCCTTCTTTGTTCGTTATGACCCGCGATGTTTTTGAGCCGTCGGCGGGGGATGAGCTGCCCATACTTGTAGCTCACCGCTTTCCGGTTGAGCTTACGGTAACCGTTTTTTCGCAGTCGACAGGCAGGGTTGTAAGGCGGCTGTGCTATAAAAAAGCCACTCGACCCGAGGGGCTTACTCCCGACAGCGCAACCCTTTATTGGAACGGAAAAACGCAGAGCGGCGAGCTGTGCCCTTCCGGAAGCTATATTATTATTGCAGAAACAAACGTCGGCGGTACTGAGTACACCGCCGACGCAAAAAACGTATTTCTTGTTTCGCCCTGATTATTCTTCGTCGTTCATCGGATATAACGAGTTGTCCTCGTCGTCGGGGAACATATCCATATACTCGCTCCTGCTGATAAGCGTTTTACGGGATTTTGCGCCCTCGCTTTGGCTTATAATACCCCTTCGCGCCATCTCGTCCACAAGATGACCGGCTCTGCCGTAGCCGACGCGCAGCCGCCTCTGGAGCATACTGATGGACATCTGACCTTCCTCGACAGCCATCTTGATAGCCTTTTGCAGATAACTGTCCACCTGAGCGTCCGCTTTTTCGGGAATATCGCCGCCGTACTCCATGTCGGCGGTTTCTTCTTTTTCTTCCTTGTCAAGCTCCTCAAGTATATCAGGGTCGTATTCGGCATGAGAGTAGCGCTTGATGTATTCAACAATGCGCGTAACCTCGTCATCGTCAAGGAAGCAGCCCTGAACGCGCGTAGGCTTGAAAGCGCCCATCGGATTATAGAGCATATCGCCCTTGCCCAGCAGCTTTTCAGCGCCGTTTCTGTCAAGAATCGTTCTGGAATCCGTGTACGATGAAACCGCGAAAGCTATACGGCTTGGGATGTTCGCCTTGATTGTGCCGGTTACGACGTCGACAGAAGGCCGCTGAGTGGCGACAACCATGTGAATTCCGGCGGCTCTTGCAAGCTGGCTCAAGCGCTGTATATATTCCTCAACTTCTTTTTTTGCGGCAATCATCAAATCGGCAAGCTCGTCGATTATGATGAGAATGTGAGGCATTTTGTCCTCTCCGCTTTTAAGAGCCGAGTTGAAGCCCGCGATGTTCCGTACCTTGCGCTCGGTAAACTTCTTGTATCTTTCCATCATTTCATCAACCGCCCAGCGCAGCGCGCCTGCTGCCTTTTTGGGATTGCTGACAACGGGGACGAGCAGATGGGGAATACCCTCGTAAACTTGAAGCTCAACGACCTTCGGGTCTACAAGAATCATTCTTACATCCTTGGGCGAGGAGCGGAAAAGGATGGAGCAAATAATCGAGTTAATGCATACGGATTTACCGCTTCCGGTTGCGCCGGCGATAAGCAGATGGGGCATTTTGCTCAAATCGCATACCACGCAGTTTCCGTTTATCTGCTGACCCAGCGCTACTGTAAGCGGGCTTTTTTGATTGGTGAATACGGGATTATTGACAATGCTGCTGAAATGAACAGTTTCAACAGCGTCGTTCGGGATTTCAACGCCGACATAGGATGTACCAGGAATCGCTTCCATGATTACGCCGCTTGCCGCCATCGAAAGCGCAATCGTATCGCTTATGTTCAATAGCTTCTGCAGCCTTACGCCCTGTGCGATTTCAACTGAAAATTGGGTGATTGCCGGCCCGTGAACAAAGCTTCTTACGCAGGCGGCGATACCGAAGCTCTTTATTGTTTCCTCAAGCTTTTCTGCCTTGCGTCTGTCTGCGTCTATATCTTGCTGAACGCGGACGGGCGCGGGAGTAAGCAAATCCGGAGTCGGGAAATGATACTCGTCATTTTTGTTTTGCTTTATCTCGTCGTGAGCGCGTTGAGGTCTTATTATCGGAGTTTCGTCAAGCCTCAGCGGGCGCGCTGTATCATAGTTGATAACAGGGGCAGGGCTCGGAACGGACGGCGCAGCGGTATCCTTTGTAGAGCGTCTGCGGCTCTTGCTTTTTTGCGCTGCGGCAGACTGCGGCTGATAGATTGTTTCGTTCTCAAAAAAGTCGTCAGGCTCGTCCTCGATAATCGGACTAACTATCGGCGCTTTCACCTCAGGCTTAACCGGCTGAGGCATAATCGGCGCGGGAATCGTTGTTTTCTGCTCTGCGCCTTCAGTTTTATAGCCTCCGCGCGGAGGAAAAGGCGTTTTTTCAACTGTTTCAGGCTTTACGGGAGCAGGCTTTATCGTTTCGGTAGTTTTCTGAGGAACAGCCCAAGGACCGGCTGGCGCAATCCATGGAGCTTCCTCAGCAAAGCCGTCATCGTCAAATGAAGCGGGAGTGAACTCGGGTTTTCCGGTTTCTGCGCTTAAATCCGCCCATTCGGGAGGGGCGTGCCTTACCTGCTCCTGAGCAGCTCCGGCAGGGAAGGAGGGCGGATAAATATCCTCTGTGTAAATATCGGTGGACGCTTCCTCAAACTGAACTCCGCCACGCTTGCCGCGCTTGGGCTTGCGCGTGTGCGGCACATTATCCTCCGTAAACTGGTCAGCCGGAATTATTTCCTCAAACTCCTGTTTGGGAACAAGCGGCCGACGCTGCTGATTAATGGTTACAGGTCTGTTCTGAGGCTTAGCGTTCATTGCAGTGCTTACGCGCTGAAGGGATTCGCTTGCGTCCTCAGCGCCGTCGGCAGCGGCATAATCGGCGAGCGGCTTTGCTTCGTCCTTCTGCCATGATTCGTCAAGCGCCGCTCTGTCCTCCTTAATCGCCTTGCGATACTTGAGGAAAGCGCGCAGAATCATTGGAAGCAGGCAGAGCGCGCAAAGCGAGTAGACAATCGCAAGGCTCTGCTGGGCACCGATATATTTCCACGCCGGCCATGCAAGCAGCATATTAAGGAAACCGCCGACATTGGCAGCATAATGGGAATTGATATAGTATGCGGTTTCAAGCGTCGTAAGATAAGCGGTAGGGTAGGTTTTGCCGAGCTGCTGTGCGTACGCGTTGATAGAGTCAATGCTTTGGATTCCGAGAAGGGTAAGCAGCATCAGAAAAAACAAGCATATGCATATATAATAAAAGGTGCTTTTCGGCTTACGCCGAGTGGAAATAAGGGTGAGCAAACCGCCCCAAAGAAGCAGAAGCGTGAACACGGGCGACATAACGCTGCAAAGCCCGTAGAGAAAAGAATGCAGGGCAAACAGCACGGTGCTTCTGTCGGAGAAAATCATGCACAGCAAAAACAGCGCGGACAAAGCGCAAAGCGCAATGCCCACGATTGTTCGGAGCAGCAGGCTATCCGATGAATATGTCTTTACCTTCGCTTTCACAGCGGTTTTCCTTTGAGCCAAAGCTTATCGCCCTTTCGACCGGAGCATAATCACACACCGGATATCTGTATCATATACAAAATTCCGTCCTCTGTAAAGTGCAGCCGAAGGTTTCGCCCATCTATTGTGTAGTAGACGCTTTCTCCTGCGGGCAGCTGCCAGTCCTGAGCTGAATACGCGTCAAGCGTAACAGAGCTTTCCGGCTCTCCGAATGCCTCTGTTATGTCTGCCTTTGTTGAAACGCCGGTTGTGATGATTCCGTATATGCTCGCCCTGTAAGCGCGGATTCCCAAGACTTCACTGTTTTGCGTTGTGCTTGTAAGCGCGTCCGTAAGCACTCTTGAGCCGCGCGTTCTCGCTTCCTCAAATTCAACGATTCGCGAGCCGGTAATATAATCGGGGGTAGTAAGCAGCCTGTATTCGTTTACGGTTTTCTCAATATTATCTCCGATTGCATAGGGCAGACCTGCAATCCTGCCGCTTGTAAAATCCTCATGCATAAGCGCTTCGCGCTCTGCTTTGCCGGAAAGCCCGAGCTGATGCGCCCAAAGCTTTAGCGCGAGCGAGCCTTCATCGGTATTCAGGTATTCGGCTATTTCATAAGGGTAGAAATGCGCCTTTCCAGCATAGCCGCTCAGAAGCGAAAAGCTGCGTATGCCGTAGCCGATTGTGATTCCGCTGCCGTCGATGAAAAAGCAGTCGCGCGGCATAGGGGAAATGTCGGTATTATCGCAGTAGAAAAACAAATCCTCGGGAAGCGCGTCCCAGAGGATGCTCTCCATGTGCGATACTGCCGCGTCCGTATCGGTAAACAAGGAATCGAGCGTTATCGGCTCGCCGGTTTCAAGCATGAAGGAAGCGCTTTTGTACGCGCGCTCATCCCTTGACGACGGTATTTCCCCGTGCAGGGAAAACAGCACGGACACAATATTATCGTCAAGATAGCATTCGTAGCTTACATCTAGACTGTTGCCCTGCTGATTCTGCGTTACGCATTCGTTCCAGCCGAGGGTATCCAGAATCGCTTGATTAATAACGTCCGCATTATCAATTCCGGATATTTGCGGACTGCGCACGGCTATATCGCCGAATGGCACGGAAAGCTCCGTTATGGACAGGGCGGGCTCTTCCTGAGCCGCCGCCGGAAATGATATGCAAAGCGCCAGAGACAGTATCAGAATAAATACTTTTTTCATTGCTTGACCCCTTCCTTAATCGGCATGGCAGCCGCATAGCCGCGATTATTATGAGCGGCATAGCTTATACCATATATAACGAAGGAAGGGCTTTGATTCGTCCCAAAGCGCTTACAGGGTTACTCGCACGGAGCGCCTATCAGCGGCTGAAGCTGAACCCCCTCCAGCGCCGAAAGAACCGTCTGCCGCACTTTTGAAAAATCGCTTACCAAAGAGCGCGGTTTTTTGCGCGGGTCGTCCTGCGAGAACGGCACGAAATAAACATCCTTCTTCTCAAGCAGCGCACCGATATTCTTTGCTGCAGTCGAAAGCCCGTCGTTTGTCGAAACGAAAATAATAAGAGGTCGCTGATTGCGAAGATGCGATTTTGCCCCAAGAAGCGCAGGCGTATCGAATATTCCCGCCGCAAGCTTTGCTATCGTATTTCCGGTAGCGGGCATGATAAGGTACGCGTCGGTCATCCGCGCCGGTCCGAACGGCTCGACATCCGAAAGGCTTGTAAGCGGAGGCTTTCCGCAAATCTTTTCAATTCGGGCAAGCACTTCTATAGCTGTAAAGAAACGTGTGTCCTGCGTTGCGGCGTTATAGGAGAGTACGGGTATCAGCTCAAAGCCGTATCTCATCAGCTCCTCCATAGCAGCAAACGCTTTTGCAAACGTGCAGTATGAGCCGGTCATCGCTACCGCTAAACGGGTGGCGTTCATATTTCTGCCTCCCTCATATTTCTGACGATTAGTTCGTATACCTTCTGAGCGCAAAGCCGTGGATAGTATCTTCCGGGAAGCCCTGGAAGCCTTTCTGCGTATAGATTTAGAGACTCAACAGTTTCGATTGAAAAACCGTAGGGGCTTGACGCAATATCATAAAGGCGGACGCTTTTGGAAAGCGAGCCGATGTATGCGGCGGGAAGAACCTGAAATGGGATTGTATTCACCAGAATATCAAAATCAGCGCTCTTTTCATAAAGCGTTTCAAGGGGAACAGCTCCAAACCCGCACATATACGCATCGCTTAACTGGTGAACGCTTCTTGCAGAGACTATGACCTTGACGCCCAAATCCTTCAGCTCCCGCGCAATCGCTTTTGCGCATCTGCCGTAGCCGGTAATCAAAACTTTTTTGCCCAAAAGGGTGAATTCCTCATCGTGATACCAATGCAGAAGCAGCGCTTTTGCGGTAAGCTGCGATGTGTATGCAAGGTACTCCTCGCTCTCCATCGGAAGCACAAGCCTTTTTCTTTTTATCTTTGTTTCGCATCTGAAAGCGCATACCGTTACATTTTCATTTACGCATTCAAGCGCTTTTTCAAGAGATATGCCCTCCGAAATACCGCTGAGGCAGAGCCTGCCGTATTTTTCGGATATCGGCTGGGGAAGAATCAGCAAGTCGCCGCTTCCCAGCTGCGAAAGCTCGTCTGTGAGCGCGGGCAAGTCGATAGGCGTCAGCGCTTTGTGGCAGAGCTGCACTGAGTGAAAGCCAGCGCGCCTCAGAATTACGGCAAGCTCGCCCTGCCGCTCGTCGCCCCCAAGCAGAATACAGCGCATAATAAGTCCCTCCTCGCAAAGCGCAGAGTGCGCGATACTTTACAATATGCAGCAAAAAACCTTAATGCTACCCCGAAACACTGTTTGGTGATTCAAATTCACTTTTTGCTCTTGAATGACGCACTCGTTTTTGTTATACTTTCTTGAATAAAGATGCTTAGGCATCCTAAAGGAGGTGCACCCGTTATGTCCGAACAGGTAAGGCAGATAGCCATGCGCATCAAAGACTTACGTGAATTGTCGGACTACACCGTCGCTCAGATGGCGGAGGTTTGCAATCTTGCGCAGGATGATTACGTTTCGTACGAAAGCGGGGAAACGGATATTCCGATTAGCTTTATCATGAAGCTTTGCGAGATATTCCATGTCGATATGACGCAGCTGCTCACGGGCGAAACGCCTCATCTGAATACTTATTCCATCGTCCGTGCGGGCGCAGGAAAGAACATTACCCGCACAAATCATTATATTTATAAAAATCTTGCCTATAAGTTTGCCAACAGGAAGATAGAGCCGCTCTATGTTACGGTTCCGCCGCACGCCAACCCGAAATGCGAGCCGAACAGCCACGACGGGCAGGAATTCGACTACATTCTCGAGGGCACGATGCGTATGGAGCTTGCGGGCAACGAGGTAATTCTCGAAGCAGGCGATTCTATTTATTATGATTCCCATGTGCCGCACGCGATGCAGTGCGTCGGCGAAAAGCCGGTGCATTTTCTGGCAATGGTTATCCCTGAGTAATCAATAGGCAGGTTCAAAGGAGCGCTGCAAGTATGGAACTCGCTTCCCGCTATGTTAAGCTGGATTTCAAGGACCAAACGGATTTTGAGAAAAACTTTCACTTTTTCGGAGTGCCGGAGCATTTCAATTTCGGCTTTGATATTATTGACGAGTACGCTCGCCTTGCTCCCTCTCAGCTCGCAATGGTGTGGTGCAACCCCGAAGGCGAGGAGCACCATTTCACCTTTGCCGATATGAAGCGGATGAGCGACAAGTGCGCCAACTATTTTGCGCAGATGGGCTTCAAAAAGGGCGACAAGGTAATGCTCGTATTGAAGCGCCGTTATGAGTTCTGGGTATGCACCCTCGCGCTGATTAAGCTCGGCTGCGTCATTATTCCCGCTACCTATCAGCTTGCCAAGAAGGATATTGTATACCGCTGCAACATGGCAGGAATATCCGGCTGCGTAGCGGTCAACGATGACGAGATATGCGGGCATTTTGAAAGCGCGAAAAAGGAAGCGCCGTGCATAAAATATCTGTTTACCTTAGGAACGCGCGACGGCTGGGAAAATCTCAGCGCCGGAATTGATAACGCTTCCGAAATCTTTAAAAGACCGAAAGAAAAAACCGCAAACGGCGATATGATGATGGCGTATTTCACATCCGGCACAACCGGAATGCCGAAGCTCGCCGTTCATTGCTATACTTATCCGCTCGGGCAGATACCCACGGCGGCATACTGGCATAATGTAAACGATAAAACGCTTCATGTCGCGGTTGCGGATA
The DNA here is from genome assembly GCA_028705775.1 of Eubacteriales bacterium. Classification (GTDB taxonomy): domain Bacteria; phylum Bacillota; class Clostridia; order Christensenellales; family Aristaeellaceae; genus STF2-37. The sequence goes on along the minus strand of JAQWCW010000009.1, from coordinate 49,813 downwards.
CCGGCTGGGCAAAGTGCGGCTGGGGTAAAATATTCGGGCAGTGGATTTGCGGAACGGCTCTTTTCGTGTACGACATGGATAAGTTCATTCCCCGCGATTTGATTGCCGAAATTGCAAAGCACCATGTAACCAACTTCTGCGCTCCGCCGACAATATATAACTTCATGCTCAAGGAAAACCTTGAGGAGTTCGACCTTTCAAGCCTTAAATGGGCTAACACGGCGGGCGAGGCGCTCAATCCCGAGGTCTATAACAAGTTCTATGAGCGCACGGGCGTCAAAATGTACGAGGCGTTCGGGCAAAGCGAAACAACCCCGCTGCTGATGACTTCAAAATGGATGGAGCCTCAGCCCGGTTCCTCCGGAAGACCGTCGCCGCAGTATGATATCGACCTTGTTGACGAGGACGGAAGAAGCGTTGACGACGGTGAGGAGGGCGAAATTGTCGTTCGCCTTGATAAGGGATATCCCATCGGTCTTTTCATAGGCTATTACAATGACGAGGCAAAGAACAAAGAGGTTTTCCGCGACGGAATGTACCATACCGGAGATATGGCATGGCGCGACGTTCACGGCTATTACCACTTTGTCGGGCGCGGTGACGATGTAATTAAGTCAAGCGGCTACCGCATAGGGCCGTTTGAAGTCGAAAGCGCGCTGATGGAGCATCCCGCCGTTCTCGAATGCGCGATAACGGCAGTTCCCGACCCCGTGCGCGTCCAGCTCGTAAAGGCGACAATCGTTCTCAATAAGGGCTATGAGCCTTCACCGGAGCTTGTAAAGGAGCTTCAGAACCATGTAAAGCGCACTACCGCGCCTTACAAATATCCAAGAATCGTAGAGTTCGTTGACCAGCTGCCGAAAACGATAAGCGGAAAAATTCAGCGCGTAAAAATCCGCCATGTCGACGAGGATAAGCAGCTTGAAGGAAAGGATTCAGAAAAGAAATGAGCCAGAAGATACAATATGTGTGCCCCAAATGCGGCTGCAATTCGTTTGAGCAGGGGCAGATTCAGACTACGGGCGGCAATTTCAGCAAAATTTTCAACGTTCAGAATAACAAGTTCATAACCGTTTCATGCTCGAAATGCGGCTATACCGAGCTTTTCCGCTCGCAGACAAGCACGGGAATGAACATACTCGATTTCCTGATGAATAACTGATTAAGAAAAAGGGTGAATGTATGCTTACTCAAGCGCCTAAGGGAACCAAGGACGTACTGCCTACGGAGATTTACAAATGGCAGGCTCTGGAGAAAATGATGAGGACGGAGGCGGAGCTTGCGGGCTTCCGCGAGGTGCGCACGCCCGTATTCGAGCATACCGAGCTTTTCCTCCGCTCCATAGGCGACACGACCGACGTTGTCCAAAAGGAAATGTATACCTTCAAGGACAAGGGCGACCGCTCCATAACTCTAAAGCCCGAGGGAACGGCAGGCGCAGCGCGCGCATTTCTTGAGGGACGGCTTGTTTCCGACGCGCTTCCTTGCAAGATGTACTACATCAATAATCCGATTTTCCGCTATGAGAATCCTCAGGCGGGAAGGCTCAGGGAGCATCACCAGTTCGGCATTGAGTGCTACGGAGCAAAGGACGCGTCAGCGGACGCCGATGTAATAACCGTTGCGTACAGGTTCTTCAAAAAGCTCGGAGTCAAGAATCTTACGGTCAAGATTAATTCAATCGGCTGCCCTGAATGCAGAAAAGCGTATCTTGAAACCCTACGCGGCTTTATGCATGAGCATGAGGGAAAGCTCTGCGAAACCTGCCATACCCGCCTTGAGCGCAATCCCATGCGTATTCTTGACTGCAAATCGCCCATATGCCAGCAGGAAGTCAAGGACGCTCCTGCTATGCTCGATATGCTCTGCGACGAGTGCAAGGAGCATTTTGAGTGCCTGAAAAGCCTGCTTGAGGAGCTTGAGATTCCTTATGTTATCGACAGCAGAATAGTTCGCGGGCTTGATTATTACACAAGGACCGTTTTTGAGCTGATAACGCAAACAGAAAAGGGCGAGCTGACGATTTGCGGCGGTGGAAGGTATGACAAGCTTGTTGAGGAGCTCGGCGGCCCTGCTACCTGCGCCGTCGGCTTCGGAATGGGCATTGAGCGCGTTCTGATGCTTGTTGAGCAGGAGGGCATCGAAATCCCGAAGCCCAGAACGCTCGACGTATACGTGACGATTCAGACTCCCGAAGCTAAGCTTCCGGCGTTCAAGCTCTGCCAGCAGCTCCGCGAAATCGGGCTGAAAGCGGACTGCGACCATAATTCCCGCTCGCTTAAAGTGCAGTTCAAGTTTGCGGATAAAACCGGCGCGCCGATAACTGTGGTAATCGGTCAGGATGAGCTGCGGAACGGTCTTGTCAAATCGCGCGACATGGTTTCCCGCGACGAGGAGCTTTTCTATATCGGCGAAGCGGCAGGAAAGATTGCCGAGCAGCTTGCGGATATTGACGCAGAGCAGTGCGGCACCGATTACTGAAAAAAAGACGCAAAGAGCTTCCGAGACAGAATTGTTTGTAAATCACGGGGGAATCTGTTATACTAATCTATATCCCAAGGAGGTGCTTTTTGATGGCTGGTAAGAAGGATAAGGATAATCTGCCCGTCCACGTCAAGGTGGAAGGGGAGAACGAGGGAACGATAACTTACGCCAACGAGGTTGTGGCGATAATCGCGGGCGTTGCGACCAATGAGGTTGAGGGTATCGCCGGTATGTGTACTGTCGGCGGAATTTCCGATATTCTCGGGCGCAATAAGAATATCACACGCGGCGTGAAGGTCGAAATCGGCAGCGAAGAAGCCTCTATCGACTTGTATATTATCGTGGAATACGGCACTCCTATCCAGAAGGCGGCATCCGATGTGCAGGAAAACGTGCGTAAAGCCGTTGAAAGCATGACCGGACTTAAGGTTGTGCGCGTTGACGTTCATGTTCAGGGCGTCAGCTTTGAGAAGGAGAACAAGGAAACCCAGCAGGGCCTTGCGGCTGCAAGCGCTTCCGGCGCGATAGCCTCCGGTGAAAAGCAGGAAGCTAATGCTCCGCGAAACGCCGAGGAGCGCATGACTGATATCGACTCCGATGCGGAAAAGAGCGATTCCGAAAAGAAATCCAAAGCAGACGAAGCTGCCGAGGCAGCATCCGATGCAGAAGAACCCGAAGAACCGACAGAGCCTGAAGAACCGATAGAGCCCGAAGAACCGATAAAGCCCGAAGAACCGATAAAGCCCGAAGAACCGAAGGAGTAACACTTTTCTTTTCCGTTACGGAAGGCGGTGCGTGTTTTGAAGCTCAATTGGTGCGATAAGCTTATATCAGCGCTTGCAGGCATTATTCTGATTGCCGTCGGCATTCTGTGTGCTTGCGAGGTTTTTGTGCCAGAGCGCCTTGCGTTTATAACCGTAACGCTGGGGCTTTGGGAGTCCGTTGCATTGGGCGCGCTTGCGGCTGTTCTTGTGCTGTGCGGAATCTACGTATTTTGTTTCATATTCCCGCACAAACCCGACGGGAAGTTTGTTTCCCAGTCGCTTGAGCAGGGCGAGCTTCTTATCTCTACAACAGCGATGGAAGCTATGGTTCGCAAGTGCGTTAATTTGCACGGCGACCTTAACGTTACGCACCTTGACCTCAAGGATACGCGCTCCGGAATGATAATACGGCTCTGCGTTGACCTTGTGGGCGGAATAAGCATTCCGCTTACTGCGGATACTCTCCAAAGGCAAATCAAGCAGTATGTTCAGGAATGCTCGGGCGTTTCGGTCAGGGAAGTCATCGTTTATGTGAGCGGAACTCCGCTGCTGATTCCGGGTGCAAGGAATGAATTTGAAGTAGAAATGCCTTGCCTGCCGGGAGCTGAGGAAAAGCATATTGACGAGGAAGAAAAGCAACCCGCTCATTCAAAGCTTTTCCACATTGATAATCCCAAGGAGCTTTATAACCTTGAGCAGAGCGCGGATATGGCTGCAAGCTCTGAAGCAGAAGCCGAGAAGGATGAAACCGCCCAGCAGGATGACGCTGCCGTACAAAACGATGAAGCTATAAAAGGCGTATCCGAGCCTGTATCCGAAAGCGAAACGGTCACCGCTCCCGAAGAAGCCGAAACGCAGGCTGTAGAGCCTGATTCCGTCGAGGCTTCCGCAAGCGATGAGAATGCAGAAGCTGAAAAGGACAGCGGCGAGGATTATTCGGAGTTTGAAAGAGCTTCCGATAATGAAACCGAGAGCGGCACAATCAATCCTGACGGCTCATATGATAGTAACGGAATTACCGAGTCCGAAAGCGTAGAAAAGACCGCGTCTGATGAAGGTCTTGAGGACGGCGAGGAGGAAAGACCGTATGAAGGATGACAAAAGCGCATTCAGTTTCGGAACGCCTGCCTGCGGCGTTGTCTGCGGAATAATCGGCGCGCTCATAGCTCTTTTCTGGCTGATTTTCGGCTTCTGGAAGATGCTGTTCGTGCTTGCGATGTTTGCGGCAGGCTATCTGATTGGCGCTGTTGATAACAAAACCGAGAAATTCAAGCGGCTGATTGGCAGGCTTGTCCCATCGGTTCAGAAGCTAGAAACCCCTGTTCCGCAGAAGGCGGAAATTCAGTCATTCAAGAAGGAAACCCCTGAAAATACCGCTGACGAACAAAAGACGGAATGAGGAAAGCTTAACGTATGGGACGCTCTTTGGCGCGCTGCACCGCTATGCAGCTTATTTACGAGGCAATGATGGGCGGAGAGGGCGGAAACGAAACTCTCTGCGGACTTCTTAACGTAAACCCCAATGACGACGATACGGCGTACATAGAGTCCATGCTGAGCGGAGTCAGGGATAATCAAACCGAGATTGACGGGATTATTTCAAAATTCAGCCGCAACTGGACTATAGACAGAATAGCGAAGGTTGATTTGGCGATTCTGAGGCTTGCTCTCTATGAGATTATTTATTGCCCCGCAGTTCCGGACAATGTTTCCGTAAGCGAGGCTTGCAATCTTGCGGATATCTATTCGGACGCCGAGAGCAAGGCATACATCAATGGTCTGCTTGGCGCTTTTTTGCGCGAGCGGGGTGAGTAAGTGAAAGTCGTTCTGGGGTTGGATACAAGCTGTTATACAACTTCGGCGGCGATTGTGTCGCTTTCCGGTCAGCTTATATCAAGCCAAAGAAAAATGCTCGAGGTCGAACAAGGAAAACGCGGGCTGCGCCAAAGCGAAGCTGTATTCATTCATGAAAAGCAAATCTCACCGCTGATTGTCAAATTGCGCGGCGAGTTTTTTGATATGGAGATAGTCGCAGTATGCGCAAGCACTGCGCCGCGTAAGGGCGAGGACTCATATCTGCCCGTTTTCATGGCGGGGCTTTCGCACGCCGAGGCTATTTCGGCGGCTTTGGGCGTTCCCTGTTATAAAACGAACCACCAGATGGGGCATATCCGAGCCGCAATGTACGGAACGGGCCTTTCGCAGGATAGCTTTCTTGCTTTCCATCTGTCCGGCGGAACAACGGATTTGCTTTCGGTAAACGGCGATGATATATCGCTTCTTGGGACGAGCCTTGACCTTCATGCGGGTCAGCTTGTGGACAGGATAGGAGTTATGCTCGGGCTTCCTTTCCCATCGGGTCCCAGCCTTGAGGAGCTTGCTCGCTCTGCCGTCCCGATGTCGATACTTCCTGTTTCCATAGAGAGAGGCACTGCGTCCTGCCATTTATCCGGCGCGGAAGCGGCACTTGCGCGTCTTATTAAGGAAAACGAGCTTTCAAAGGAGCAAATCGCAATCGAAGTTTATGATTTGCTTGTCCGCTCTGCGATAAGGATGCTTGAAGCCGGTTTGAAAAAGCAGGGCGCAAACAGCCTGCTCGTTGCCGGAGGAATCGCTTCCTCGGAGCTTTTCAGGAAAATGCTCGCGGAGAGAATGAAAAAGCGAAGAACGCCAATAAAGCTGTATTTCGGCAGACCGGAGCTTTCCGGAGATAACGCTGTCGGGGTCGCGTTGATTGGTCTTGATAAATACTTATCACAGCGGGAGGAATGAACAATGTCGGCTATAAGGATTGACGGAAAAACCCTGTCGGCGGAGCTGAGGGAAAAGCTCAAGGAGCGCGTAAATGCGCTCAAGGCGCGCGGAATTACGCCAGGGCTTGCGGTTATACTCGTAGGCGAGGACGAGGCAAGCAAAATTTACGTCCGCAATAAGGAAAATGGCTGCGAGGAAATCGGCGTAAAGTCGTTTTCGTACAGGCTCCCAGAAACCGCCACGCAAAGCGAGCTTGAGGAGCTTATCAAAAAGCTTAACAAGGACGAAAACGTGAACGGAATACTCGTGCAGCTTCCGCTTCCGAATGGGCTTGACGAGCAGAAGGCGCTTGCGCTAATCGACGCTAAAAAGGATGTAGACGGTTTTCATATCGAAAACATGGGCAAGCTGCTTATCGGAACGGAGGGCGTTGTCGCCTGCACGCCCAAGGGCGCTATGTATATGATTCGCTCAACCGGAATTGACCTTTCGGGAAAGCACGCCGTAGTTATCGGAAGAAGCAATATCGTCGGAAAGCCGATGTCAGTGCTGCTTCTCGGCGCTAACTGCACCGTAACCATGTGCCACAGCAGAACGCAGAATCTGAAGGAATTCACCAAAACCGCCGATATCCTTGTGGCAGCGGTTGGCAAGGCGAAGTTTATAACCGCCGATATGGTAAAGCCGGGCGCCGTCGTAATCGACGTCGGAATCAACCGCGTAGACGGCAAGGTTGTTGGCGATGTTGATTACGATTCGGTCAGCGAGGTTGCCGGATATATAACGCCCGTTCCCGGCGGGGTAGGCAAAATGACAATCACTATGCTGCTTGATAACACTGTTGAGGCTGCCGAAAGATATGCCTGACAGGGTTCTGAGCGTAAAGGAGCTTAACAACTACGTCGCGCTTTCGATTGCGACTGACCCGATGCTTCACAGCGTTATGGTCGCGGGCGAAATCTCGAACTGCAAGTCATATGCAAGCGGTCACTTTTACTTTACCCTCAAGGACAGCGACGCGTCCGTAAGATGCGTTATGTTCCGCTCCTATGCAGAAAGGCTCGCCTTTCGACTTGCAGACGGCCTCCGTGTTATTCTTTCCGGTCAGCCGGCGCTGTATCAAAAGGACGGACAGTTTCAGATACAGGTTACAGGCGCTAAGAAGGACGGAGTCGGGGCGCTATACGAGGAGTTTGAGAGAAGGAAGCGCCGCCTGTTCGCGGAAGGGCTGTTTGACGAGGTGCTTAAACGACCGCTGCCGCTTCTGCCAAGGCGCGTCGGCGTTGTAACCTCCGAATCCGGCGCGGTATGGCACGATATTTTGAGCGTTTCAAAGCGCAGGAATCCGAAAATACCGCTTTTGCTCTGCCCGTCGCAGGTACAGGGCGCGGACGCGCCGAAATCCATCATCAGCGCGCTTAATGCAATCCAGACCGTCGAGGATGTGGATGTAGTGATAATCGGGCGCGGCGGCGGCTCCTTTGAGGATTTGTTCTGCTTCAGTGATGAGTCGCTTGCAAGAGCGATACGCGCGTCGCGCGTTCCGATTGTTTCGGCTGTCGGGCACGAAACGGACGTTTCGATAGCCGATATGGCTGCGGATATGCGCGCGCCGACACCGTCCGCAGCCGCCGAAATGGTTTTTCCTGTATACAACGACCTCCGCATGACGCTTCTTGAGCTGAACCGAAGCCTTTATGACAGCGCCTGCGCGGCAAACGAAAAACGCAGCGCTGAATTGCGGCTCGCCTCGGCGCGATTATCGAAAATGGAGCCGAATCGCAATATGAGCGAAAAGCAAAGGGAGCTTCATGATATCGCTAAAAGGCTTGCGCTGCTTGCCGCTTCGGGAATCAGCGGCTTTCAGATGAAACTCAAGGCGGTTTCCTCGCGGCTTGAAAGCGTCAGTCCGCAGAACGCGCTCAAGAACGGATACGCATTGATAACGATGAATAACAGCCTTGTCAGGAGCGCAAAAACGCTTAAGGCGGGCGATGATGTGCGGATAAAGCTGTTTGACGGAAGCCTCAGCGCTACGATTAATAATGTCAGGAGCGATATGGATGGCAGCGAAAAAGCCAGGCTTTGAAGAAGGGCTTGAAATGCTCAGCGGGCTTGTGGAAACAATGGAGAAGGGCGAGCTTTCATTGGAGGACACGCTCATTTACTACGAGAAAGGCGTAAAGCTTGAAAAGCAGCTCAACGAGATGCTTGAAAGCGGAAAACGCCGTATTGAAATACTCAGAAGCGAGAACGGCAAAAACGAAATTGAGAGCGCTGAAGCAGAGGATGAACGGGAATGATTTACGAAAAGCAGTATGACGAGTATCTTGCGCTTGTTGACGATTATATTGAAAAGCTGTGGGACGACGCGGAGGAGCTTCCAAAGACAGATGCGCCGCCGCTGACGCTTGCAAAAGCAATGCGTTACAGTCTTTTGGCAGGCGGGAAGCGTATGCGCCCCGTTCTGCTAATGGCTGCCGCGGATTTCATGTCTGTTCCGCTCATGGCTGCGCTCCCGTATGCCGCTGCCGTTGAAATGATTCACACTTACAGCCTAATCCATGACGACCTTCCGGCTATGGACGACGATGACCTTAGGCGCGGCAAGCCGAGCAATCATATAGTTTTCGGCGACGGAATGGCCATTCTGGCAGGCGACGGATTGCAGAGCGCCGCTTTTGAAACCATGCTTTCTGCAGCGGCAAACGGCGAAATAAAGCCTGAAAACGCAATTCGCGCAATGAAGGAAATTTCACTTCGCGCGGGAATCGGCGGAATGATAGGCGGGCAGGTTATTGATTTGGAGAGCGAGGACAGGCAGCCGGAAGCCGGAAGGCTGTTCTATCTCCAGCAAAAAAAGACGGCGGATTTGATTACGGCGCCAATCCTTGCCGGTCTCTTGCTCGGCGGAGCGAGCGGCGCAATTCTTTCGGATTTTGAGAAATACGGCGCGGGGCTCGGTCATGCCTTTCAGGTGATTGACGACTGCCTTGACGTAATCGGGAATCAGCAGGAGCTTGGAAAGCCGATAGGCTCCGACGCGGAGCATGGAAAGCTTACAGCCGTCTCGCTCTACGGGCTTTCGGGAGCGAAAAAGGCAGCGGAGGAGTTTACTCAGGACGCGGTAAACGCGCTTGCGCCCTATGGCGAAAAGGCGGATTTCTTTACGGAGCTTGCGAATTATTCCTTATCCCGTATGCGTTGAGGAGCGATTGACGATGAATGATTTCCTTGGAATATTCAGCAATAAGCTGCTTTATACAGCTCTTTTCGGCTGGTTCGGCGCGCAGGCGCTCAAGGTCGTCATATACAGCCTTATTGAAAGGCGGCTTTCGCTCAAGCATTTCTTTGGCTCGGGTGGAATGCCTTCAAGCCATACTTCGATGTGCGTTGCGGTTTGCTTCGGCATCGGCTCAACCGTCGGGTTTGACAGCGCGCTGTTCGCCGTCTGCGTCGCTTTCACTTCAATAGTCATGTACGACGCGGCGGGGGTAAGGCGCGAAACCGGCAAGCAGGCGGTTATGCTTAACCAGATTATGCGCGAATTCGTTTTTGAAGGTAAGCCGCTTTCTCAGGAGCAGCTCAAGGAAATCGTAGGTCATACTCCGCTAGAGGTGCTCGGCGGCTTCGTTTGCGGAATAGTAATAGGCGTTCTTATGTACGCTTTGTAAATTTATCATCTTTTCTATTGCCGCGGAGTTTGGCGAATGCTATAATAAGCGGAGTGTAATCGAACAAGGAGGAGCGTTATGGATCATTTTAAGGAAGAAATTGTTGTTAAGCGCGGCAGGACAATTGACGATGTTGCGTTTATTCTGGTGAACGTGATGATGTATATTATGGCGGTAGTCGCGTTTATGATGCTCTCGCAGCTCTTTTCGTCAATCTCGATGGGCGCGTTTTCGTGGCCTCCCCTCGTGCTTTTCCTTGTTTGCGGCGGTCTTGCTGCGCTTATCTATCTGCGCAAGGACTATCTCAAAATGGAGTATGAGTACACCTTCACGAACGGCGATTTGGATTTTGCGCGCGTACTCAACAACTCGCGCCGTAAAAATCTCGGCTCGATGAAGGTCAAAAACGTTGAAGCAATGGGATTTGTGGACGGAAAGCAGTTCCCACGCTTTATGTCGATGAAGCCGATGACGAGAAGCAACTGGTTCCTCAACAGGGATTCCAAGCTTTTCTACTTCTATTTCAACAAGGACGGCAATAAGAGAATGATTGTCTGCGAGCCGTCCGATGAAATGGTAACTATGATTAAGCAGTACGCCGCGCGGGGGGCATTTCAGGAGTGATTTACTTCGATAACAGCGCGACAACGCAGCCGACAGACGGCGTTATCAGCGCAATGCAGCGCGCGCTTCGCGACGGCTTTTTCAATCCGAGCGCCGCGTATTCGCCGGCTTTGAATGTCGAAAACGAGCTTAACGAAGTAAGGCGTTTAATCGCCTCGACCCTTTCCGTGAAAGCGGAACGGGTCATATTTACGTCAGGCGGCACGGAGAGCGACAACTTGGCTGTATTGGGCATCAGCCGCGCGGCAAGAAAGCCCGGAAGGATTCTTTACAGCGCAGTGGAGCATCCGGCTGTAAAGGCGGCTTGTAAGGACGCGGAATTCTTCTCGCATAAAGCGGAGCAGATACCAGTTGACTCTGCGGGCATGGTTGACTTGACTGCGCTCGAAAAGATGCTTGACGAAAGCGTTCTGCTGATATGCGTAATGCAGGTGAACAACGAAACCGGCACAGTTCAGCCCATTGACGAAATCGAAAAGCTGAGGAGCAGGCTGTCGCCGGAAGCTGTTTTGCACATTGACGGAGTTCAGGGCTATCTCAGAAGCCCGATAAGCCTCAAGGCGTTTCCGAGGGCAAGCTACGCTCTCAGCAGCCATAAGCTTCACGGACCTAAGGGCGAGGGCGCGCTTGTTATTGCAGAGGGCGTAAGATGCGCGCCGCGGCAGGTTGGCGGCGGGCAGGAGAAGGACAGGCGCTCCGGAACGGAGAACACGTCCGGAATTATCGGAATGGGCGAAGCGATTAAGGAAATGCTTGCGGACGCGGGAATGCATTCAAGGCTTCTCGGAATAAAGAAAAGGCTGTTTGAGCTTATATCAAGCGGCGTTCCGGAGGCAAGGCTTAACGGCGAGGACATTGAATCACCCGCCGCCGCGCCTCATATCCTGAACATAGCTTTCCCTTCCGTTCGCTCCGAAACGCTTCTTCACGCCCTTGAGGGCGAAGAAATTTACGTTTCAATGGGCTCGGCGTGCTCCGCGCACGCGCGAAAGCCATCTGAAACCCTTGTCGCAATGGGGCTTAGCGCGGAAATGGCGTCAAGCTCGATTCGTTTCAGCTTCGGAAGGCTTAACACAATTGACGAATGCGAAATTACGGCAGACGCGGTAAAAAGAAACTATGAGCTGCTCAAGCGTTATCAAAGGAGATAGTACATATGCGCGAGGTATTGCTTGCAAAATTCGGGGAAATTTATCTCAAAGGGCTTAACAGACCGTTTTTCATGAAGATGCTCATGCGCCGCATCCGCGAAAGAGTCAAGGATGTCTGCGGCGAGGTTTATCTTTCGGACAGCCGCATTTACATGATAGACGTTAAGGATATGGACGAGTGCGTAAGGCGCGTAACCCGCGTGTTCGGCGTACATTCCGTAAGCCCCGCAATCGAAATGGAAAAGGACGATTTTGAGAAGATAAAGGAAACCGCGAGCCGCATGATGGACGGCGTAAGCGGAACCTTCAAGGTGCTTGCCCGCAGAAGCGACAAGCATTATCCTATTGACAGCCCTGAAATCAACGCGCAGCTCGGCGAGAGAATACTGATGGAGCATCCGCAGCTCAAGGTTGACGTCAAGAAACCGCAGAACGTGTTGAATGTCGAAATACGCGACAGCGCGCTGCTGTATTTGAAAAACATTCCCGCATACGGCGGAATGCCCGTCGGCACGAACGGCAGAGCGACGCTGCTCCTTTCCGGCGGAATCGACAGCCCCGTTGCCGGATGGATGATTGCAAAGCGCGGGGTAAAGATTGACGCGGTTCATTTTTATTCCTTCCCGTATACCAGCGAGCGCGCAAAGCAGAAGGTAATTGATTTGGCTAAAATAATCAGCGAAAGCTGCTGCGGCGTTCGCGTCCATATCGTGCCGTTTACCGATATTCAGATGCAGATACATGAGAAATGCATGGATGAATACACGACGATTCTGATGCGCAGATATATGATGAGAATCGCTGACAGAATAGCGCAAAAAAACGGAAGTCAGGCGCTTATCACCGGCGAAAGTATCGGTCAGGTCGCAAGCCAGACAATCTATGCGCTCCAGACAACAAACGCCGTATGCTCCCTGCCTGTATTCAGACCGCTGATTGGCTTTGACAAGCAGGAGATAATTGATATTGCCGTTAAAATCGGAACCTTTGAAACGAGCAGCCTGCCGTTTGAGGATTGCTGCACCGTATTCACTCCAAGGCATCCGGCAACGCATCCCAAGCTCGAAAAGATTCTGGAATGCGAAGAAAAACTGGACAGCGAGGCGCTGATTCAGGCGGCAATTGACGGCGTGGAGGTTATCGAAACCTGATAATCTGTAATATCATCAAGAGGGCAAGCATAGAGTAGACCGCGGCGCAGTAGCGCAGCGGTCTGCTTTTTTGTTTGGAGGAGTATGAAACAGCGCGGGATTATAAAAGCCTTATATGCGGTTTTCATCCTCGCGTTTCTTATTGCCATAAAGCCGTACGGCGGCGCTAAGAGCGTTTCAAGCTTTGCAAATGAAGAAACGGTCGTATTCGTGGATATTGATTTGAAACGGCTTTCCGTATATAAAAATGGAATTGCAAAGAAGATTTGCACTATTGCGACCGGCAAATATGACACTCCTACGCCGATTGGTATATTTTTAGTAAACAGCCGCTTTTCGGGAGAAATGAGCGGTTTCGGAACCTGCTTTCTGGGTTTGAGCGTTCCGTGGGGGCAGTACGGAATTCACGGGACGAATAAGCCCGAAAGCATTGGCTATAACGCGTCGCACGGCTGTATAAGGCTCAAGAACAACGACGCGGAAGAAGTATACAAGATGGTTCCGAACGGCTCAAAGGTAGTCATTATGGGCGGAGCATACGGCTTGTTGGACTATGGCTACCGCGAAATGCGCTCCGGCGACAGGGGAAGCCATGTCAAAGCGCTCCAGCAGCGCCTTATCCTCGGCGGGTATCTTTCGGGTCATCCGGACGGAGTGTACGGGAATTACACCGCCTTGGCAGTAAGAAAAGCGCAGAAGGAATTCGGTCTTTACGAGGACGGCGTATGCGGAGTTCTGCTCATGAAGCGGCTTGGGCTGATTCTTTATGAATGACGGGGGCATAGAATGGACGATTTCAGGCTTTTGATAGCGCAGTCGCTTCCGGAACGGGCGCAGGCAAGGCTGCTCGGTATAAGCGAAAGCGAGGCTGCCGGAGCAACCGAAATAAGGATTTCGACCGGCGGACGGGCGTATATATGCGTTTACGGAAAAGAGATTCTGCTTGCGGAAAGAATATACCCGGATGAGCTTCTGCGCGTTATACACTCATTATGCGGCCATGCGCTGTATGCGAGGCAGCGCTCGCTTTCGCAAGGATATTTCACCATGAGCGGCGGTCATCGCGTCGGAGTCTGCGGTCATGTGGAAACCGATGACGAAAAGCGCGAAACGCTCCTTGATGTTTCCAGCGTCTGCATACGCATCGCAAAGCCGCGGGCAGGGCTTCCGAGGCAGGTTTCGGATGCGCTTATGAGCGGAGGGAAACCCTGCTCTGTCATAATTCTCGGCGCGCCCGGCTCAGGAAAAACAACGCTGCTTCGCGCCGCTTCGGAGGCTTTGAGCGATAAGTACCACCTGCATACCGGAATAGCGGACGAGCGGGGCGAGATTGCCGCTTGCGAAAACGGAACGCCGCTTCTGCCCGTCGGGATTCGCGCCGACGTAGTGGACAGCCTCCGAAAATCAAGAGCGATGAGGTGGCTTTTGCGCTCAATGCAGCCTGACGTGATACTGACGGATGAAATAGCGTCGCAGGAGGATTCGGAAGCAATAACCGATATTGCGCGCTGCGGAGTAGCGCTTGTCTGCACGGCTCATGCCGCTACGCTATCCGACTTTACCGCGCGCCCCGTGATAGGCAGACTGTGGAAGCAGGGAATATTCTCCGCGGCGATAGTGCTGTCCGGTAAGGAAACCGGACAGGTGAGCGAAATCGTTACATGGGAGGAATGGCCGTGCTGACGCTTCTTCCGCCGCTAATCTGTATGCTTTGCTGCTCGTGGTACGGCTTTTCCTTGTCCGGAAAGCTTGAGAACAGGGCAAAGCTGCTTTCAGAGCATTCGCGTCTTATCGCAAGCCTGCATAAGTCCGTTATCGCGCCGGAAGGCGATACGCGCAAAACGCTTGCGGAGTTTGCAACTGACTCAAAACAGATGAAAACGCTGCTTGGCGATATCCTGCTTAGGCTCTCCAATTCGCCAAACGAAAGCTTAAAGAGCGCATACCTCTCCTGCGCTGCAATCTATGAGAAACAAAAACTGCTTACCAAGGAGGAAATCGAGTGCGTCGCGCGGGCGTTATCCTATGAGGAAAAGCTGACGCGGATGTCATCGGCAGCCGTTATTTTGGCAGAAATGCCCCGAATAAACGAGTTCGCCGTGTTTGCCGAGGAAAAGCGAAGGCGCGACGCAAAGCTAATCAGGAGCGGCGGAATGCTCATCGGGCTTATGCTTTTAATTCTTTTGATATAGGAGAGATGAGAAATGCAGGTCGATGTGCTTTTCAAAATCGCGGGCGTCGGAATACTGGTTACGGTGCTTCATCAGCTTCTGACAAAATCAGGGCGCGAGGAAATGGCAATGCTGGTGTCAATCGCCGGTCTTGTGCTTGCTTTGTGCCTTGTGATTGAGATGATAGGCGATTTGTTTGCTTCTGTCCGCTCAATCTTTCAGCTTTTCTGATGAGCGCTTTTCAGGTATGCGGGTTTGCTCTTGCAGCGGTTATTTTATGCACAATCACAAGGGAACACAGCCCGTCTTTCGCCCTGCTTGTTTCCTTTTCATGCGGCGCAATATTGTTCATGCTGTTCGCCTCGGAGTATCTGAATATCGCCGGCTGGTTTTCATCCGTCATGAAATCCGCGGGAGTAAAGGGCGAGCATATCGCGCTGACCCTGAAGGTAATCGGAAGCGCATACATTGTTGAGTTCGCGGCTGAAAGCTGCGAGGAAGCAGGGCTTCCGCTTCTCGCATCAAAGGTAACGCTTGCCGGAAAGGCTCTCCTTATATCGCTTTCCCTGCCTGTAATTGCGTCGATGATTTCGCTTATAACGGAGAAAATGGCATGAAGCGCTTCCTTGCCGTCATCCTTCTGTTTCTGATTCTGCCCGCGCAAGCAATGGCGGGCAGCGACGAGGTTCTTTCGGCGGTTATTGAAAACGCGGAGCTTGACGAGGCAAGAAAATGGAGCGAGGAGCTGATGCCTGACAGGGATTTCGGCGAAACGCTCATCGGAATAGCCAAGGGCGAGCTTACGATTGACGGAAATGCGCTTCTGTCAAAAATCTTTGAGCTTTTATTTTCATCAATTTCAGGAAGCGCCGCAGCGCTTCTTTCCGCGCTTGCGCCGATTGTCCTTTATTCGCTTCTTACCGGAACGGAAAACAGCGGAAGGCTTACGCGAATGCGTACTCCCGTGCGCCTTACAATCCTTTTCATAACTTCGCTTATCCTGTCGTCAAATATTGCAGGTATGCTTTCACTTTGTTATGAAACAGTAGGAAACCTGTCAAGCTGTATGCAGTCGATTTTCCCCGTCATGCTGACTATCATGAGCGCGGTTGGCTCCGTCAACTCATCCTCGCTTCTGAAGCCCGCTTTGGTTGCGGCGTGCGGAAGCATGACGGCGATTATAACCCACGTTTCGCTTCCGCTCGTAAGCGGAGCCGCAATGCTTTCGGTTGCGGGAAGCGTGAGTCCTCGTTTTTCATTGACGCGCCTGTGCGCTCTGCTGAGGAACGCCGCCGCATGGACGCTCGGAATGGCAGTAACCGTGTTCATGGGCGTTACAGCTATCAGCGGGCTTACCGGCGCTTCCCTGGACGGCGTAATGCTGCGCGGCGCTAAGTATACAATCGACCAGTTCGTGCCGGTAATAGGCGGAATGCTTTCGGAAACGCTTGAAACCATTCTCGGCTCTGTCCTGTTAATCAAGAACGGAATCGGCGTTATGGGAATAGTCCTTCTGCTACTCGTATGTATAGGGCCGATACTTCAAACGGCGGGAGCGGCATTGCTTTATACTGCCTCGGCGGCGCTTCTTGAGCCGATTGCCGATGAAGCGCCGATAAAGATGCTGGACGGCTTTGGGAAGGTGCTTTCGATGCTCTTTTTATTGGAGCTTGGAACGCTTGCGATGTTCATTATGCTGCTTGCGCAGGTTATGGCTTCGATGACGCTCGGAGCGGGCGTTTCGTGAGGTTTTATGGAGAATCTGTTTAAGCTGCTTGCGGCGCTCGGCGTCGGGTATTCAATTGCGGAAATGCTTCTGCCGGAAGGGAAAATCAGAAAAACGGCGCGGTTTATTGTGGCGATGATTATCTACTGTATCATGGTCACTGGTTTTTTCGATATGATGGAGGGGTTTCGTGCGAATATCTTTGCGCAAGGGCGCGATGTAATAAACGAAAACGGCAGCACATATGAAGAAAGGAACGACAGCGTGCTCGGAGGCTTGAAGGAGCTTGCCGAAACGAAGCTGGACGGCGGTGAAGAAAGTGAAGCTGATAGATAAGCTGAAATCATTAAGGGGCGGCGTGCTTGCCGCCGTGCTGCTTATCGTTTCGCTGCTCATATCGCTGATAGCACGAGTATCGCCTGATGTAAACGGAGTTAATGAAATCGCCGCGCTGCTCAGCAAAATTGATGGAGCGGGCAGGGTAGAGGTGTACATAAGCGCGGAGGACGGGGGCGAGTACGCTCTTTCATCCAATCAAAGGGCAGTCGGCGCGGTTGTGGTTGCCGAGGGAGCGGCGGATATCGGCGTTTCGTTGAAGCTGAGGCGAGCCGTGCAGGTGCTTTGCTCGCTTCCCTATGAAGCGGTTGAAATCTATGTAATGGGCGGTGACGGCAAGATTTATGGAAGCGGCGGGAAATAAGCTCAGGTGCGGTATTGCGCTCTGCCTTGTAATCCTTTCGGCGTATATGCTGCTCTCGGGTTTCGGCTCAAGTGCAAAGACGGCAGAGGCGTTTGCGCCAAAGACCTATCAGGATTACCGCGCGGAGAGGAACGATAATTTCCGCGCAGCTCTTGCGCAGCTTGAAAAAGCGGCGTGCGACGCGCTTTTGTCTCAGGAAACGCGGGATTTGGCAGCAGAGGAAATGGTGCGGCTATCAAAAAACATGGAGCTTGTATGGTATGCGGAAGGCGTGCTTGAAAGCTTTTCGCTCAAGGGAGCGGCGGCAGTCGAGAACGGCAGCCTGAGCGTTTTTATCAAAAAAGGCGTACAAAATGAGGAGGACGCCGCGAAACTTTCGTATTCCTTATACGAGGCGACAGGTATTCCGCTTGAAAAACAGTCAATCATTTATGCTGAGTTTATATAAAAAAACGTTTTCAAACAATAATCCTTGTGTTATAATAATCTATGTTTGATAAGGAGAAGGTGCAGACAAATGATTCGCACGGGAGAAGTTATAAAAAGTGAAAATGATTCCGTGCTTATTAAGTTCAGCCGCCCGACCGCGTGCGGGAAGTGCGGAATGTGTCCGAAAAGCCAGCGTGAATTCTCGCTGCTGCTCAGCGGCAATTATCCCATAGGGGAGCTTCTTGACGTGAAGCTTACCGACGGTAAAATTGCGGCGGCAAGCGTGCTTTCGTATGTGTTTCCGCTTTCCATGCTGCTTGCCGGTCTTGCTTTGGGATATGTTCTTTTCCCGAACAATGAGCTTATAATCGCTCTCTGCGCATTTCTGATGCTTGCTGTTTCCTATCTTGTGCTTTTGCTCACGGAGAAAAAAAGGCGCGGGAGCGGCAAATGGCGCGCCGAAATTGTCGGAATCCACGAGGGCGAGCTTTCCGACGAATGCACCGGCGCGGCGCGTGATTAATCGATTGCATTATTCGGTTTTTTACGCCAAAGGTATTGAACGAAGGTATTATTTGTGCTACAATGCAAATGATACAGAATGTCTCGTAATTCATCAAAACAGAATACGAGTCTTAGCTCGAAAATCATTATCCGTAATGGCGGCTGATGTTGCCGCTTTTTATGATAATCGCTGTTCTCGTATTATTAATTGCGTAGTTATTCCGCGCTTGTTTACGTTTATGGTATAGACGTATAAAGTGTGCGGATTGTAATGCATAAAGAATTCACCACACGAAAGGGGTCATTACGTGGCTATTTCAAAGAAAATCAGAATTATACCGCTGGGCGGCGTAGATGAAATCGGCAAGAACATGACGGTGATTGAGTATGAGAACGATATCATCGTTGTTGATTGCGGCTCTATATTTCCAAAGGAAGATATGCTTGGAATCGACCTTGTAATTCCGGATGTCTCTTATCTTGTAAAGAACGCGGACAGGGTTCGCGGCTATGTTATAACGCATGGCCATGAGGACCACATCGGCGCAACTCCGTATATTCTCAAGCAGGTTCCTGCTCCGCTCTACGGCACGCGCCTTACAATGGCGCTTGTTGAGCTGAAGCTCAAGGAGCACAGAGTTCCCAATATTCCGCTCACAACGGTTCGCCCTCACGATGTTATAACGCTCGGCGCGTTTACCATCAGGTTTATCAAGGTGAGCCACTCCATCGCCGGAGCCTGCGCGCTTGCTATAACCTGCCCTGCGGGAACGATTGTCGTAACGGGCGATTTCAAGATTGACTACACGCCGATAGACGGCGAGGTTACCGACCTTCATTCGTTTGCAGAAATCGGCGCCAAGGGAGTTCTCGCGCTCTTATGCGAAAGCACGAACGTTGAGCGCAAGGGCTACACGATGAGCGAGCGGAAGATAGGCGATACCTTTAACAATCTTTTCAGAAGCGCAACCGGCAGAATAATGATAGCAATGTTCGCCTCCAATATTCACAGAATTCAGCAGGTTGTTGACTGCGGAACGAACTATGGCAGAAAAGTCTGCTTTGTAGGCAGAAGCATGGTCAACGTCAGCAAGGTTGCAATGCTTCTGGGCGAGCTGAAAATTCCCGAAGAAAACATCGTTGATATCGACGATATTGACAGGCTTCGCGACGACCAGCTGCTCGTGCTTACGACGGGAAGTCAGGGCGAACCGATGAGCGGACTTACGCGCATGGCGTTCTCCGAGCATCGCAAGCTCCAAATTCGTTCAACCGACACAGTAATGATTTCCGCGACGCCTATCCCCGGCAACGAGAAATTCGTGTCAAGAGTTATAAATCAGCTCTACCGCTGCGGCGCGAACGTTATTTATGACGGGCTTGCCGAGGTTCACGTTTCCGGTCACGCGTGTCAGGAAGAAATCAAGCTGATTCACACGCTTGTAAAGCCTAAATATTTCATCCCCGTCCACGGCGAATACCGCCATCTCTGGATTCACGCTCAGCTTGCCGAAAGCCTCGGAATGCCCCCTGAAAACGTCCACATTCCCGAAATCGGCGAGGCAATCGAAATATCCAAAAACGGCGGAATGCACGTTACGGAGATTGTTCCTACCGGCAGCGTGCTTGTAGACGGTCTCGGAATCGGCGATGTCGGAAACGTGGTTCTCAGGGACAGGAAGCTGCTCTCTCAGGACGGTCTTATCATCGTTGTAATGGCAATCGATAAAGCGCAGGGCGCGCTTGTAAGCGGGCCGGACATTATATCGCGCGGCTTTGTATATGTGCGTGAAAATGAGGACCTTATGGAAAATACCCGCATTCAGGTTCGCAACATCATCGCGTCCTACGGACATATCGAGGGCACGGACTGGCAGGCTATCAAGAACCGCGTCAAGGAAGAGCTGCATCGCTATATATATGAGAAGATGAAGCGCAGCCCGATGGTTCTGCCGATTATCGTGGAGATTTGATTAAGCAAAGAATAAATGGTATCATAAGGGCTGCCGGAAGCGGCAGCCTTTTTGTGAAAAATTATACTGCATGAAACGGACTTTGCTATGCGTTAATAGGGAGGACGGAATATGAACTGTTATGACGGAGCCAACAACCTCGCAAGGGAGCTGAGCGAATCCGAAGAATGCCGCGAATATAAGCGGCTCAAGGAAATCGTGATGGAGGATGAGGTTAACCGCGCGCTGCTCAAGGAGTACAAAGCTCTCCAGAGCAGACTCCAGCTGAGCGCAATGGCAGGCTCTGCCGGTGCGCAGGAAGATATGCAGCGCTTTTCGCAGTTATCATCCCTGCTCTATACTCAGAAGGACATATCCGCCTACCTTATGTCCGAGATGAAGCTTCAGCAGCTTGTCGCCGATATTATCAAGCTGATAACGGACGCGTCCGGACTTCAGATATCTCTGCCAGGACAGGAAACATAACGGAGGGAACGGCTGATGCCAAAACGCAACCGCAAGGATTATGACGCGCAAAGCCTTAGGGAAGAGCGCAAATACGGCATATACTGGTACAACTGGCTCTGGCTGGCGGTAAGGCCCGTCCTTTTGGGCGTATCCTGCCTTCTTATTGTCGCAGGGCTTTTATACGGCGTATGGACGCACATATATAACGACTATATAAGCCCCGTTGACACCGCAAACACCGAAAAGCAGGTTTTTACCGTCGGAAGCGGTTCAAGCCTTACAAGAGTAGCAAATAATCTTGAAGATGCGGGTCTGCTGCGCAATTCGGCAATTTTTAAGTATTACATGGATTTCCGTGGAAT
Organism: Eubacteriales bacterium; assembly: GCA_028705775.1. Taxonomy (GTDB): domain Bacteria; phylum Bacillota; class Clostridia; order Christensenellales; family Aristaeellaceae; genus STF2-37. The sequence goes on along the minus strand of JAQWCW010000009.1, from coordinate 28,899 downwards.
GGGTCAGAAGGTGCAGGCGGGAACCTATGAGCTTTCGCCGTCAATGACGATTGATGAAATCGCTTCGCAGCTCGTTACTGGCGACGGGCGCGCGCTTACGCAGAATATAACCATCATTCCCGGCTGGACTGTTGAAAACATTGCCGACTATTTAAAAGACAGCAAAATTATCGCAACGGCGGAGGATTTTCTTTCCCTTTGCAGGGACGGCTCGGGCTTTACCGATTACTATTATGTGGAGGAAGTTCGCGCAAGCAAGAATGTTTCGGAGCGCAAATATGTGCTTGAAGGCTATCTCTCCCCGAACACGTATGAAATCTACACCAACGCGACCGCCAAGGATATCGTCACAAAGCTGCTTACTCAGACGCAGGTTGCTTTCTCCGCTTCTCAGTCGGAGCGCGCCGAGCAGCTTAATATGAGCATGGACGAAATAATCACGCTCGCCTCCATGATAGAAAAGGAAGCCAAGGGCGCTGATTTTGCAAGGGTTTCGGCAGTTTTCCATAACAGGCTCAAGAAAAACATGAAGCTGCAAAGCGATGTCACAATCAAGTACGCAAGCGGCGTAACGAGAATGTCGCTCACAAGCAGTGATTTGGCTTTCGATTCGCCCTATAACACTTATCTTTATTCCGGACTTCCGCTCGGGCCTGTCTGCAATCCTTCGCCGGACGCAATTCAGGCGGCGCTATATCCGGATGAAACCTTCGTTGCCGAGAACTATCTCTATTTCTGCTCGACAGACCCGAACACGGGCGAGCTTTACTTCTCAAAGACGCTCAAGGAGCACGAGGCGGCTGTGGCAAAATACGCGCCGCTGTGGAAGCAGTATGACGAATCGCGCGGGGTAAACGAATGAGCATAAGGAAAAATGTTGAGCTGCTTGCGCCGGCAGGCGGAATGAGCCAGCTCAAGGCGGCTCTGCGCTTCGGAGCGGACGCGGTTTACCTCGGTATGCCGCGCTTCGGAATGCGGGCGGGAGCAAAGAACTTTTCCGAGGATGAGCTTGCGCTTGCGGCGTCGCTTACGCACAAGGCGGGCAAGCGGCTCTATGTTACGCTCAATATTTACCCAACGGAGGACCAGCTTCCATCGCTTGTCAGCGCGGCAAAAAGCGCTCGGGAAATAGGAGCTGACGCGGCGATTGTTGCGGATATCGGCGCAATAATTGAAATCAAAAACAGCGTTCCGGATTTGGAAATCCACATCAGCACGCAGGCGAACGTAACAAACTCCCGCGCGGCGGCTCTGTACGCGCGGCTCGGAGCAAAACGGATAGTGCTTGCCCGCGAGCTCTCATATGATAAAATCCGTGCGCTGCGCGAAAATCTTGCCGGCAGCGTTGAGCTTGAGGCGTTTGTACACGGCGCGTCCTGCATGGCATATTCGGGGCGCTGCATACTAAGCGCAGCCCTTCGCGGCGAATACAGAAGCGCAAATCAGGGCGCGTGCGCTCAGCCGTGCAGAAGGCTCTATTCCGTATTGAAGGAAAAGGACGGTGCGGAGTTTGATATAAGCGAGGATGAAAACGGCTCGTATCTTATGTCTGCAAACGATTTGTGTCTAATCGGCAATCTGCCGGAGCTATACAATTGCGGAATTGATTCTTTCAAAATCGAAGGACGCATGAAAAGCGAATACTATACGGCGTGCGCGGTCAGATGCTATCGCGAGGCAATGCAGGATTACGTGAAAAACGACGGAAGCTATCAAGGCAAGCAGGAATACTACCGTCGGGAGCTTGAAAAGATAAGCCATCGGCATTATGATACAGGCTTTTTCATGAAGAATGTTCCTGCGGGCGGCGCGGGAGCATACGAGCAAAGCATGGAGTATGTCGGTTATGTTGAGGACGCCGATTACAACGCTGCTTTCGGCGCATCGTCCGCTCTTGTTACCGTAAAGGGTAAGCTTACGCTCGGCGACAGGCTTGAGGCGGTAACTCCAGATGGAGTATATCCGTTTACCTTGAGCAGAATGCGGCGCGAAATCGACGGCAAAACGATTGATTCCTGCGGGCAGAACGGCGTAAGGCTGAGGCTTGACGATATTCCCGCAAGACTTTCTTCGGGCGATATGCTGAGAGGCCCGAACAGAAACCACCTCTGATATAAGTGATATGGACATCCCTTCCGCACATAGGCTTTTGCGGGAGGGATTTTTATGCTTTCATGGCTTCTTGCCTGTTTGTTTTCGGATGTGTTGTTTTTCTTCGGGCATCTTTCTTCATCATCATCGTTTCCCAAAAAGCTTTCTCCTCAGGAAGAGGAAACGGCGCTGAAGGAGCTACTCGGCGGCAGCGAGGAAGCCCGTCAGAAGCTGATAAGGCATAATCTTCGGCTTGTGGTGCATATCGCGAGGAAGTATTCTGTTTCGGGATATACGCAGGACGATTTGATTTCCGTCGGCTCAATCGGGCTAATAAAGGCGATAGGAACATACAAGCCGGAAATGGGCACGGGTGTATGCACATACGCAGCAAGATGCATTGAAAACGAAATCCGTATGCTCCTGCGCGCGTCAAAGAAGTGGAAAAACGAAATCAGCCTTCAGGAGCCGATAGGAAACGACGGCGAGGGCAATGAAATAACGCTTATGGATACGCTCGGAAGCGAGCGCGACAGCGTGATAACACAGGTGGATAAAAAGCTCACAATCGAAAAGATAAAGGAGGCTGTAAAGCAGCTTCCGACAAGGGAGAGGACGGTTATGGAAATGCGCTATGGAATCCTAGGCGGCAAAATGTATCCGCAGCGCGATATAGCCAAAGCCTTGGGCATATCGCGAAGCTATGTTTCGAGAGTTGAAAAGAGGGCAATCGAGCTTCTGCGGGAGCAGACGGGCGAAATAAAGTGACCCTCCGCCTTGTCACTCAAGAATAAATCATGTATAATGCAATTTGGATTTGTTTGCTCTTGGGCGTTTTGCGAAAGGGGGTAGGCTTTTGTTTGCGGAGGTTATGGTTGACATAGCGCACGAAAATGTTGCGCACGTTTTTACCTATTCCGTTCCGCAAAAAATGAGCCTCTCCGCCGGAACGCGAGTGCTTGTTCCATTCGGGCGAAGGAGCATTGAAGGCTATGTTATAAACCTTTGCGACACAACCGACTGCCCTGCGGAAAAGCTGAAATCGGTTATAAAGCCGATGGAGGACTATCCGCTGATTCTGCCAAAGCTTATGGAGCTTGCAATCCATATGCAGACGGAGAACCATTCTACCTTGGTGGAAGCATTGAGGCTGTTGATACCCGCTCAGCTGCGCTCGGGTCAGGTAAGCGAAAAGATTGAAAAGCGCGTAAGGCTCGTTGTTCCGCAAGAAAAGCTTGAGGCGGCGATTGAGCAGAACAAGCGGAGCAAAAAACGCCAGTTTGTTTTGCGTTTGCTTTCTGATTATGAGGAAAAAAGCATTCAGGAGCTGACCCTGCTCGTAAAGCAGCCGCAGGATGCTGTCAAGGAGCTTGCGGAGCAGGGATTGGTGGAGGTTAAGGAGCAAGTGGTTTTCCGCTCTCCGATGAGCGGTATTCCTGTTCATCCTTCGCAAGACCCGGAGCTTACTCAGGAGCAGAGCGACGCGCTTGACGAAATTATCCCTCAACTCAGAAATGGGAAAGGAAGCTTTCTGCTTCACGGCGTAACGGGCAGCGGCAAAAGCGAGGTCTACATCAGGCTTGTACGCGAAACGCTCAAGGCGGGCAAGGGCGCAATAGTTCTCGTTCCTGAAATCGCATTGACGCCGCAGATGGTTTCGTGGTTTCACTCCCGATTCGGGGAGAGGGCAGCCGTGCTGCACTCCCGCCTTACCGCAGCGCAGCGCTATGATGAATGGCGCAGAATCCGCTTCGGAATGGCGCAGGTTGTTATAGGCGCAAGAAGCGCCGTTTTCGCTCCGCTCAAGGATTTGGGACTAATCGTTGTGGATGAGGAGCATGAGCAGAGCTACATCAGCGACAAATTCCCGCGCTATGACGCAAGAGAAATCGCGGCGTTTCGCTGCCAAAACGAGGGCGCGACGCTGCTTCTTGCGAGCGCAACTCCGAGCATTCTCTCTTTTGCCAAGGCTCAGAAGGGCGATTACGATTTGCTCGAAATGCCGCACAGGGTTCATAACAGACCCATGGCTCACGTAGAGCTTGTTGATATGCGGCAGGAGCTGAAGGACGGCAACCGCTCCATATTCAGCCGCCTTCTGCTGGACAAGCTAAAAACCTGTATCGGCAGCGGACACCAGTGCATTCTTTTTCTCAACAGGCGCGGCTACGCGCAGAGCGTGACCTGCCGCAACTGCGGCGAGGCGATTAAATGCTCAAGCTGCGATATCGCCATGACCTATCATCAGGACGATGGAATGCTGCATTGCCATTACTGCGGAAACGCCATCCCGCTTCCGTCCGAATGCCCGTCCTGCCACTCCGCGCATATAAAGCAGTTCGGCATAGGAACGCAACGCGTTGAGGAAGAAATACGGAAGCTGTTCCCCGATACCGGAATACTCCGCATGGACCTTGACACGACAGAAAAGCGCGGCTCGCACGAGGAAATTCTCGACGCTTTCAGAGCGCGGCGGGCGCAGGTGCTGATAGGGACGCAGATGATTGCCAAGGGGCTTGATTTTCCGGCGGTTACGCTTGTCGGGGTTATCATGGCGGATTTGACGCTCATGCTTCCCGATTTCAGGGCGCCGGAAAGAACCTTTCAGCTTCTTACGCAGGTTTCGGGTCGCGCCGGACGGGCGGACGAGGCGGGCGAGGTTGTGGTTCAGACGTACAAGCCTGAGCATTACGCAATTGCCGCCGCCTCGCGGCAGGATTATCGCGAGTTCTTTCAGGAGGAGTTCGCAAGGCGAAGGCGCGGGCTGTTCCCGCCGTTTACGATGATTTGCCGCCTTTTGCTCGAATCTCCGTCCGAAACGGCGTGCAGCCATAAGATGGAGGAAATGCTCAAGCTCACGGAGGACTACCTCGAGCTGCATCCGGAGCAGCGCAGGAGAGTGCTTATACTAAGGGGCGAAGCGGCGCCGGTTAAGATGATACGCGGAAAATTCCGCTATCACATATTGCTCAAGCTTCTGGTGCATAAATCATCGCAGCCGGTTATTGACTTTTTGCAGAACTGCGCCGCGGAAAGCGGCGAAACAACCATATACTGCGAGGTTGACCCCGCAACGCTGATGTAAGGAGAAGAAGGAAAGATGGGATACCGCAAGATTATTACCCTCGGAAACGAAAAGCTCAGAAAGATTGCAAAACCCGTAACAGTATTCGATAAAAAGCTCGGCTCTTTGCTTGACGATATGGCGGACACTATGTACGACGCCGACGGGTGCGGGCTTGCCGCACCGCAGGTCGGAATACTCAAGCGGATTGTCGTAATTGATACGGGCGACGGGCTTTTCGAGCTTATCAATCCCGAAATCGTGTTTACCGAAGGCGAGCAGTACGGCAGGGAGGGATGCCTAAGCATTCCCAACAGAGCCGGACTTGTAAGCCGTCCGATGAAGGTAACGGTAAGGGCGCAGGACAGAAACGGCGGTTTCTTTGAGCTTACCGGCGAGGAGCTGCTTGCGAGGGCAATCTGCCACGAAACAGACCATCTTGACGGAAAGCTCTATATTGACATCATGGATAAAGAAATACCCTACAATCAGCCGGACGAGGACGGAGAGAAATAAATGCGCTTAGTGTTCATGGGGACGCCTGTATTTGCCGAAACGGTTCTGCGCGCGCTTATCCTGTCAAGGCATGAGGTCGCGGCGGTTTTCACTCAGCCGGACAGACCAAAAGGCCGAGGGGGAAAGCTTGTCGAAAGTCCGGTTAAGGCTCTTGCCAAGGAGAACGGCATTCCTGTTTTTCAGCCGCAGAAGATTCGCAAGGAGAGCATTGAGGACTTGACTTCAATAGGCGCTGACGCTTTTGTAACGGCGGCTTTCGGACAGATTCTCTCTCAGCAGATACTCGATATTCCGCGCCTTGGAACAATCAACGTTCACGCCTCCCTGCTTCCCCGCCATCGCGGAAGCGCGCCGGTTGCCTATGCAATCTGGCAGGGTGATAAGGAGACCGGCGTTACGACAATGCTGACGGACGCTGGAATCGATTCCGGCGATATGCTGCTTTGTGAGCGCACGGAAATCGGCATGGGCGAAACGACGCCGGAGCTTACGAAAAGGCTTGCTGATATCGGCGCGAAGCTGCTCATAAAGACCTTGGACGGAATTGAGAGCAGAAATATCACGCCTCAGAAACAGCCTGACTCAGGTATGAGCTATGACAAAATGCTTTCTAAGGAAATGGGCTTGATTACCTTCCGCGAAAGCGCGGAGGAAATCGAAAGAAGGGTTCGGGCGTTTACTCCGTGGCCCGGAACATTCGCGGAGCTTGAGAGCGGGACGGTCAAGATATGCGCGGTAAAAGCAGTATCTGGCGATAGCTCAAAGAGCGCAGGAAGCATTGCTTTCGCCGACGCGCAAAACGGACTTGTGATTCAAACGGGCGACGGAGCGATTGAAATAACGGAGCTGCAAATGCCCGGAGGCAAACGGATGCCTGCCAAAGACTATATGAGGGGACACGATATAAAAGCTGCATGGCAGCTTAAGGAGTAATTATGCAAAGAAGACCGCCGGTAAACAAGAAGCCCTATTCTCAGCGCGCGGGGAGCGCATCATATTCACAAAGAAGCAATTCGGACGGACACGCAGCGCCTCGCTATGGCAGACCTGCTCAACCGTCCTCCGGCGCGCGCTTTAATGCAAGCGGAAACGGCAGCGGCGACAAGCCGCGCTACGCAAAGCCCGCAAGCTCCGAAGGAGCGGCTCGCCCTGCCCGTCCATACGGGGATAAACCGCATTTCGGCAGACCCGCAAATGCAGAAGGTTCGCCGCGCCCTGTACGTCAGGACGGCGACAAGCCTCGCTACGCAAGACCCGCAAGCTCCGAAGGAGCGGCTCGCCCTGCCCGTCCATACGGGGATAAACCGCATTTCGGCAGACCCGCAAATGCAGACGGTTCGCCGCGTCCTGTACGTCAGGACGGGGACAAGCCGCGCTACGGCAGTCACGGGCAAAACGAAAGCAGACCCCGCTTTAATCATGACAGCTCAAGCCGTCCCCATTCTTCGTTTGGTCGCACCGGCGGATTTGGAAAAGCTAAACCTGCGGGAAGCTTCACCCGTCCCGCACCGGTAAAGCCGGAAGCGGCGGGAATTGCGCGCAGAATTGCACTTGACGTGCTTACGGACGTAAACGAACATGGCGCGTTCTCCACGCTTGCGCTTGATAAACGGATGGACGGAAGGGTTTTGCAGCCCGCCGACAAGCGCCTTGCCTCGAACATCGTCTATACGACACTTGATAACAAGCTGTACCTCGATTACGTTATAGACGCATACTGCGAGGATAAGCGCGAAATGCCTGAAAAAATCCGCGAGATTCTGCGCCTTTCGCTCTGCCAGCTAATCTATATGGACAGAGTTCCGCAGCACGCGGTAACGGACGAAGCCGTAAAGCTCGCGCGCACTGTAGGCGAAAGCTTTACCGGCTTTACTAACGCGATAATACGCGCATATCTCAGGGAGCCTGAAAAGGTGGCGCTTCCTTCGCAGGAAACCGATTGGGCGCTTTACTGCTCAATCAAGTATTCGTTTGATATTTCTCTTGTTAAGCGCCTCGAGGAAGAGCTTGGGCGCGAAAATGCCGAGAAGATGATGTCCTATCGCCAGAAGGAGCATTATACCACGGTAAGGCAAAACCTTCTTTTCGGTGACGATGAAAAGCTGAAAAAGTATTTTGCGGATAACGGAATCGAAGCGCAAAGCGGAATGGTTTCCCATGCTTTCCGCGTATCGGCGGCTGAAAACCTGAGCGATACCCCCGCATATCAGAACGGCGAATACTCAATTCAGGGCGAAACGAGTATGCTCGCCGTGCAGGCGCTTTCATTAAACCCCGGAATGCAGGTACTCGACGCCTGCGCCGCGCCGGGAGGAAAAACCTGCTACGCTGCCGAAATCATGCATGGCACAGGTCGTGTATACGCATGGGATATTTACGAGCATAGAGTCAACCTGATAAGAGCGTCCTCGCGCAGGCTTCATCTTGACGAGTGCGTCCGTCCCGCTGTCCGCGACGCCTGCCAAGTCAAGAGCGACTTTCTGAAAACGATGGACGCGGTTATTCTTGACGCGCCGTGCAGCGGGCTTGGCGTTATAGACCAAAAGCCCGAAATCAAGTATCACTATGCCGATTCCTCCCTTGAGGAGCTTCATGCCCGCCAAAGCAAGCTTCTCGATACCGTATCCGGCTATGTTAAAAAGGGCGGCGCTCTGGTGTATTCCACCTGTTCCGTGCTGCCCTCCGAAAACGAGAAGCAAGTAGAGGCATTCCTTGCAAAGCATGACGAATTTGCGGCTGAAAAAATCAGCGATAAGCTGCTTTGCGAGTTCCCGAATGCGGAGGTTGGTCTCGGCGTTCAGTTCTCGCGTATGCGTGATGGAGTAGACGGATTTTATATCGCGCTTTTGCGGAGAAAGGAAATCTGATAAGTGGACGAGCTGCTTGAAAAAAGCATGGATGAGCTGAAGGCATATATAAGCGCGATGGGCGAAAAGCCCTTCCGCGCTTCTCAGCTATACCAATATCTCGTCAAGGGCGTTCCCTTTGAGGAAATGACGACGCTTCCGCTTTCGCTCAGGTCGGAGCTTGCGAAAAAGGCTTTGCCTTTGTCGCTAAAGATTCATGCTGCATACCCGTCCAAAATTGACGGAACGGTTAAGCTGCTTTACGACCTCCCCGACGGAAACCTAATCGAGGGCGTTCTTATGCGCTACCACTACGGTTATACGCTGTGCGTTTCAACACAAGTGGGCTGCAAAATGGGCTGTCTGTTCTGCGCAAGCACGCTTGGCGGCTGCGTCCGCTCGCTTTCCGCATCCGAAATGCTTTCTCAGGTCGTGTGCGCGAACCGCTATCTCGGAGATAAAGGGCGAGTCGGCCACGTTGTGCTTATGGGAAGCGGCGAGCCGTTTGACAATTATAACAATGTAATCCGCTTTCTTAACGAAGTGAGGCGCGAGGACGGGCTTTCCGTAGGTCTCAGGAACGTATCGCTCTCTACCTGCGGCTTGGTTCCGGAAATGATACGCTTTGCAGACGAGAACCTGCCGGTTACGTTGTCCGTATCGCTTCACGCGCCAAACGACGAAATCCGAAGGCAGATAATGCCCATTGCCAAGACCTACGCAATATCGCAGGTTATCGAGGCTTGCAGGCTGTATATCAAGAAAACGGGACGACGGGTAATCTTTGAATACGCGCTGATTGACGGCATCAACGCCGATACGCTGCACGCATATCAGCTGTCGAACCTTTTGCGGAATATGCAGTGCCATGTAAACGTAATACCGCTCAACTCCGTGCCCGAAAGAGGGCTTCGCGGAGTAAGCGAAAAACAGGTTTCGGCTTTTCTTAAAACGCTTGAGGAAAAGCACATCTCCGCAACCAGAAGGCGCGAGATGGGCGACGACATTGAAGGCGCCTGCGGGCAGCTGCGCAGGCATACCATGGAGGGGAATACATGAGCAAGAAGAAGCAGAGCGTATCCGTTCAGGAGCGGCTTGACATTGACAGACCGCCGGAAAAGGACATGAGCGGAATTATCGCGACGTACAGAACCCATGTGGGCAAGGTGCGCTCGAATAACGAGGATTCTGTGCTTGTGTCAAAAAAGGACGGCTTATATATAGTTGCCGACGGAATGGGCGGCCATAACGCGGGCGAAATCGCTTCCGCGATGGTTGTCAGCACGCTCAGCGAGCTTCTTCATCAGGAAACGCCCACCAAGGAAGCTCTCTGCTCAGCCGCAAACGAAGCCAATACGCGCATTTTCAAGTCCAGCTGCGAGCATAAAGAGCAGAGCGGAATGGGCACAACGCTGACAATCCTGTGGGATAAAGGCGACAGCTTCATTCTCGGGCATATAGGCGACAGCCGCGCTTACCTTCTGCGCGACCATGTTTTCACACAGATGACGGAGGACCACAGTGTTGTCGGCGAACTGCTCAAGGCGGGAAGAATAACCGCCGAGCAGGCGAAAACGCATCCTTATCGCAATGTAATTACCCGCGCAGTCGGAACGGATAAGGAAATCGAAACGGATATCCGCATAGTCGAAAAAAAGCCCTGCGACGTATGGCTGCTTTGCTCTGACGGGCTTTCGGGAAATATTGATGATACGGAAATGCAAAGCGTGCTCGAAACGGAAAGCATTGAACACGCCGCAGAAAAGCTTCTCCAGATGTCCCTTGCGGCGGGCGGCAGGGACAATATCACCCTTGTACTTCTGATGGTACAGGAGGTGAAAGCATGATAGGGCGCATTTTAGCTGGCAGATACAAGCTTGTTTCCATAATCGGAAACGGCGGTATGTCCATTGTATACAAAGCAATAGATTTGAGGACGGGTCACGATGTTGCAATCAAGGTTTTAAGACCCGAATTCAAGCAGGACGCGGAATTCCTTGAGCGTTTTGACCGTGAGGCTCTTGCGGCAAGCAAAATGAGCCACCACAACATTGTGAACCTTCTCGATGTAGGGGAGGATAAGGACAACCGCTTCATCGTAATGGAGTACGTAGAGGGCAAAACGCTCAAGCAGGTCATCAAGGAGAAGGGCAGACTAAGCCCGCAGGTGACGACGCAGATTGCCATCAGAATTCTTTCCGCGCTCCAGCACGCGCACAAAAACGGTATAATCCACCGCGATATAAAGCCGCAGAATGTGCTTGTGCATTCCGAAGGGCTTATAAAGGTGTCGGATTTCGGAATCGCGCGAATGGCGGACACAAAAACCATAAGCAAAGCGGACAGCGTAATGGGCAGCGTCCACTATTTTTCGCCTGAGCAGGCAAAGGGAGAGCCGGTTACCGAGCGCTCCGATTTGTACAGCGTCGGCGTTGTGATGTATGAAATGCTTACGGGTCATGTTCCGTTTGACGGTGAAACGCCCGTTGCTGTCGCTATGCAGCATATACGCAACAAACCCGCCCCGATTACGACCTTTTCTCCCGACGTTCCTCCGGCGCTTTGCCGCGTTGTAATGAAAGCGATGGAGAAAAACCCCGCAGAGCGCTACCAAAGCGCGCGCGATATGGCTGAGGACTTGCTCCAGAGCCAGAAATCACAGGGCGCGGGCGATAGCAAGCAGACGACGGGAAACCAGAGAATTCTGAGCGCAAGGGATGCCGGCCGCTCTGCAAAGAACCTGAAGCGCGGTAGGACGCGCAAACAGACGAAGGTTGTTTCAGCCTTGCTTACGATTGCTCTGCTGATTTTCGTTATCGTTTCGATTTATGCGGGAATAACCGCGGTTCACGATTCGGTTGTCAATACGGTTACTGTGCCGGATTTGGTTGATTTGACCGAAGCTGAAGCGATAAAGCTCAATAAGGACAAAGGGCTTAACACAAGCATAATGCGCCAGCACCACGAGGCTGTCCGCGAGGGCTATGTTATAAGTCAGACGCCCGCTATGGAAACCTCCGCGAAAAAGGGCGATACCGTTTATATCATAGTAAGCCTTGGCGCGGACAGGGGCAAGGTTCCCGCATTCGTAGACATGAATATCGAGCACGCGATAACCATCGCCTCTGCGTCCGGAATAATACTGCAAATGGTTGAGCAGAAGGTTGTATCAGACCAGCCGAACGGCACGATTCTTTCGCAGACGCCCGAAGCGGGAACGGCAATCTCCGCAGGCGAGGCGGTTACGGTTACGGTAAGCGGCGGAAAGGTAACGATTCCCGAGCTTCGAGGAAAAACGATTGCCGAGGCGGTTGAGCAGCTCGACAGCAGCAATCTTCGCGTTTCCGACGCGGTACTGTCCGTTTCCACAGCCGATGAAAAGCTCGCGGGGCTTGTAAGCGCGCAGTCGATAGCGGCGGGAGAAACGGTAATCGAGGAAACCGAGATAACGCTTACGGTATACGAATACGTTTCCGTCAGATACGAGGGCACGATAACAATCACCCTTCCTTCCTATAACAGGAAGCTTGAGGTTGTTATAAAAGCTGTGGATGAGAGCGAGAATGAAACGGAAATTTTCAGGCAGAGCTACGAATCGCGCGACAGCAGAAGTCAGGACGTTGTGATTAAGGGACCCGAAAAGGGCAGCTATCCTTACAGCGTCTATATTGACGGCGAATTCTATTCCGGTGGGGTGGTGGTGCTTCATTAACGAGCATAATCTCCCCGAAGGGATAATAATCCGCGGCAGGGGCGGGTTCTATACAATCCTTTCTCCGGACGGCAGCGAATGCACCCTTAGGTGCAAAAAAAAGTTCAAGCATATCCATATGACGCCCATGATAGGCGACAGGGTGCTTTTCATTCCCGGAAGCAAAACGGAAAACGGTTGGATTGAGGATATTCTGGAAAGAAAGAACTCGTTCATCCGCCCGCCGGTTGCAAATGTCGACGCAATGATAAACGTGCTTTCTCCCGTTCCTCAGCCAGACCTTCTGCTGCTTGACAGAATGCTCGTCTACGCCTACAAAGCGGGCGTTGAGCCGCTTATAGTCGTAAACAAGTCCGATATAGACGAGAAAACCTACGAGGACGTCAAACGTCAGTATCAGCCGTCCGGCGTTCAGACAATGTGCGTGAGCGCGGAAAAGGAAACGGGGCTTGACTCGCTGAAAAGCTGGATGAAGGGCAAGATTTGCTGCTTCTGCGGTCAGTCGGGCGTCGGCAAAAGCTCAATCCTCGGCAAGCTCCTTGAAAGGGAGCTTGAAACGGGCAGCATAAGCGAAAAAATCGAGCGCGGCAAGAACACTACGCGCCACAGCGAGCTGCTTATTTCAAAGGACGGAATCAGGGTCATGGACACTCCGGGCTTCAGCTTGCTTGAGCTTGAGGGGGGCATTGAGCCTACGGAGCTTCAGGATTATTACCCTGAAATAACAAGCGCGCAGATGAGCTGCAAATTTTCGCCTTGCTATCATCAGGGCGAGCCGGGCTGCGGAGTTGAGGAGCTAATCAAAAGAGGCGGCATCTCACGCGAAAGATATGAGAGATATCTGCGTCTGCTTTCCGCCGTCAAGGAAAGCTGGAGGAATAGATATGATTAAGGCTGCGCCGTCGATTCTGGCGGCTGACATTCTGCATCTAGAGGACGAGGTTCGCAGGATGGAAAGGGCAAAGGCGGATTGGCTTCATATAGACGTAATGGACGGTAACTTCGTTCCGAATATATCGTACGGCCCCGCGATTGTTAAGGCGCTAAAGCGTATCACAAGCCTGTATCTTGACTGCCATCTCATGGTTGACGAGGGCGTAAGATACGTAAAAACCTTTGCGGACGCGGGCGCTGACGGAATAACGCTTCACCTTGAGGCGCATAAGGATTTGCGAGCGGCAATAAAGGCGATAAACGATTTGGGGCTAAGAGCAGGAGTATCAATAAAGCCCCAAACGCCCGTTGAGACGCTTCTTCCGTATCTTGACGATGTAGGGCTTATACTTCTCATGTCGGTTGAACCGGGCTTCGGCGGTCAAAAGATGGCTTCCGACGCGCCTGCGCGCATGGTTGAAATAAAGCGGCTCTGCAATGAGCGCGGAAAAACGCCTATACTTGAAGTAGACGGCGGAATTAATATGCTTAACGCCGCCGAAATTGTTAAAAGCGGCGCAAACGCCCTCGTTATGGGTACTGCGCTTTTCACTTCAAAGGATGCCGAAGGGGATATAGCCGCGCTGCACAGCCTGTAAACATTAAGTAAAACCCCGAACCTTACCGGCATATCATGAGTAAGCATGGTATGTGGGAGGTGCGGGAGAATGAAAGGCAAGCATGAGTGCGGGGAAAAGGTATACAGCTCAGGAAATAGCGCGCGCGCCGTTATCGGAACGGCAGCAGTGATATCCGGCTTGATTCTTTTCTTTATATGCGTTCCGTTCTGGTTCGTATTATCGCTTATCGGACTGGCGCTTCTGATATTTGGAATACTACTGCTTACAAAGACTTGACGGAGGATTCAGTGAGTAAGGCAAAGCAGGCTCTGCGTGACCAGGATTTCAGGTATAAAAAAGGGCTTGGGCAGAACTTCATTTTCGATGAAGGCTTGCTCGAGCAGTTGGTTGAAAAAACGGAAATAACAAAAGAGGATGATGTGCTTGAAATCGGTCCGGGAAGCGGAACGATGACGGCAATGCTTTCCGAAAAAGCAGGGCGCGTTATCGCGCTTGATATTGACGAAAAGCTCCTGCCGGTTTTGAAGGTCACCTTGGGCGGAAGGGATAACGTAAAGGTCGTATTGGGCGACGTTTTGAAAACGAACCTGAGCGAGCTGTGCACGGATTTTGCGGGCGGCTTTCATATCGTTACGAATCTTCCGTATTACATAACCACTCCGCTTATGACAATGCTTTTATCCTCGAACCTTAGAATCAAAAGTATTTGCGCAATGGTGCAGGCTGAGGTTGCCGATAAGCTTGTAGCGCGTCCGAAGGACGACGGCTACTGCCCGCTGTCCATTCTCGCGCAGCTGAAATCCGAGGTAAGCATCGCCCTGAACGTCCCTGCGGAATGCTTTACTCCAAAGCCTAAGGTCGACAGCTCCTTTGTGCGCCTGAAAATGCGCGAAACGCCGCTTTATCCGGATACAGACGAGAAGATTTATATGCGCGTTGTTAAGGCGGCTTTCCTTGCGCGCAGAAAAACCTTGCTCAACAGCCTGAGGGGCGGGTTTACCGCTGAAAGGGGAGAACTGATTGAATGGCTACGAGAAGCGGGCATTGATGAAATGATAAGAGGCGAGCAGCTGACCCTTGATGATTTTGCGCGTCTTTCAAAAGTAATAGAAAATAAATATGTGAAAAAATAAACGAGTTTGCAGGAATAAGGGATTTTAAGTAGAATGAGTAGAATAGGGGAAACGTTGAGAGTTTTTCCCCCAACAGGTATATGCGGGCGAAAAGTACGCAGAATACCAAAACGCGATTTGGAGGTTGAAAATCGATGAGTGACCTTTCTTTGGAATATCTTGGAATCATCAATCCCGCTAAGGTGTATTACAATCTGCCTGTCAGCAAGCTGACCGAAAAGGCTGTTGCACGCGGCGAGGGCGTATTATCCAATACCGGCGCGCTGGTTGTTAACACCGGCAAGTATACCGGTCGCAGCCCTGACGACCGCTACATTGTAGACGAAAAGAGTATTCATGACGAAATCGCGTGGGGCAAAATCAATGTTCCGATTTCTGAAGAGAAATTCGAGAGCATCTACGCAAAGATTACTTCTTATCTGCAGAACCGCGAAATCTTCGTTTTTGATGGCTTTGCCGGCGCTGACAAGAAGTATCAGCTTCCCGTTCGCTGCATAAACGAGCTTGCGAGTCAGAATATGTTCATGCATGATTTGCTCGTTCGTCCTACCGAGGAGGAACTGAAGAGCTATGCTCCCGGCTTCACCGTAATCTGCGCTCCCGGCTTCAAGTGCATTCCTGAGGTTGACGGCGTACACAGCGAGGCTGCCATCATTCTTTCCTTCACCCGCAAGCTTATCATCATCGCCGGAAGCCAGTACGCCGGCGAGATGAAGAAGTCCGTTTTCTCCACTATGAACTATCTGCTTCCTAAGCAGAACGTTTTCTCGATGCATTGCTCTGCCAACATCGGCAAGGACGGGGACAGCGCTCTGTTCTTCGGTCTTTCCGGAACCGGCAAGACCACCCTTTCCGCTGACCCTGACCGCTTCCTCATCGGCGACGACGAACACGGCTGGTCTGACGACGGAATCTTCAACATCGAGGGCGGCTGCTACGCAAAGTGCATCAACCTTTCCAAAGAGCATGAGCCGGAAATCTACGGAGCAATCAAGTTCGGCGCTCTGGTCGAGAACGTAATCATCGCCCCCGAAACCCGCGAGCTTGATTTTGACGACGGCTCCCTTACCGAAAACACCCGCGTAGGATATCCTGTAACCTACATCTCCAACGCGAAGATTCCGGGCGTAGGCGCTCATCCCAAGACTGTTATCTTCCTTACCGCCGATGCTTTCGGCGTTCTTCCTCCCGTATCCAAGCTGAGCAAGGAAGCTGCTATGTACCATTATGTCAGCGGCTATACTGCTAAGCTTGCCGGAACCGAGCGCGGAGTAACCGAGCCTCAGGCGACCTTCTCCACCTGCTTCGGCGCGCCTTTCCTTCCGCTCCCCGCCGCCCGTTATGCGGAGCTGCTCGGACAGAAGATTGACAAGTACGGCGTTAACGTTTATCTCGTAAACACCGGTTGGTCAGGCGGCCCCGCAGGCAAGGGCGGACATCGTATGAAGCTGCCCTACACCCGCGCTATGGTTACCGCCTGCCTCAACGGCGAGCTGGAAAAGTCCGAGTTCGTTCTTGACACGAACTTCAACGTTATGGTTCCCAAGACCTGCCCGAACTGCCCCAGCGAGGTGCTCAATCCCCGCGACACTTGGGAAGACAAGGCTGCTTATGATGCGGCTGCGAAGGATCTTGCGGCTCGTTTCCGTAAGAACTTCGAGAAGTACACCAATATGCCTGCCGAAGTCGTCAACGCCGGCCCTAAAGCGTAATTCCAAAGCAACAAGCCCCGTGCCTGCTTATGCGGGCGCGGGGCTTTCTTGTACACTCAGGTATTAATAAAATCAGCCAAGCTCAATTTCAAGCCTTACAGCTCTGCCTAAGAACTTTACATCGGGAATCGGAAGCACCTCGGCATTGTATTCGCGTCCGAAGCTCTGGAGAAGCACGTGAGTCGCGTCCTGCTTGCGAACCTTGCGCAGAGCGCGTCTTTCGTTTGCCTCAACGAGCATTATCGCGTCCTCGATTGGGCTTTGCGCTGGCACTATCAGCGCCAAATCACCCGAGTAAATCCTGAATCCGCGCATTGAGTCATCGGGAGAGAGGAAATAAAAAACTTTTTCAGCAGCGGCGTTTTCAATTTTTCCGTTAAGCACAGGCAGTACCTTGTGCTCAACCTCCTTCATGACCGCATTGTAAACCGGAACGCGCTTGAGAACTCCTGCAAGTGCGTCCAGCCAGATTCCGCTCTCCGCTCCGTCTCCGGCGCTCGCAACCGGCTTCAGCTTTTCCTTCGGAAGCTTTTTGACTTCCTGCTCTATCAAAGGGGATGCTGCCGAAAGGTCAACGGTCGCCGCGATATCATCAAGGGAGAAATTGCTTTCCGTCTGCTCCGTAAGTCCGATGAGCTTGAGAATCCTGCGCGCTTGGTCGTCTGCGATAATCCGCTTTCCGCTTTCAACTTCGATAAGATATTTTTCGCTGACTCCGGCTTTCTTCGCCACCTGCTTCGCGGTCATTTTATGGCGAAGGCGCTCTGTCTGCAATAAATCGCCTAAACGGCTCATAGGTTTACCTCCGTTTGTTTATAAGATAGAAGCATTATATATTCATTTATCATCCATTTCAAGCAGGTTGCCCGTCTCGGGCAGCCATGCATCAGTAATAAATACGCTTTTCAGTGCATTTTTCTATATTTTAAGTGAAATTCATCGCACTTTCGTGTATAATAGATGGGTAAACGTTTGGAAGGGGATTTGTCGATGCGATTTACCAAGATGCAGGGAATCGGGAATGATTATATTTTTATAAACTGCTTCGAGGAGACTGTAAACAATCCGGAGAGCCTTGCCATAGAAATGAGCCGCCCGCATTTCGGAGTCGGCGCGGACGGTATTGTTCTTATAGAGCCTTGCGATTCAGCAGATTTCGGAATGAGAATCTTCAATGCCGACGGCAGCGAGGCAGAAATATGCGGCAACGCAACACGCTGCATAGGCAAGTTTGTATATGAAAGAAAAATGACCGACAGAACCACTATAACGCTGCTTACGAAAAGCGGAATCAAGCTTCTTCATATAAACCCTGATGAAAACGGGATGGTAAAGAGCGTTCGAGTCGATATGGGTTCGCCTGAGCTTGACCCGCAAAAAATTCCGGTCAATATCGGCGGCGATATAGTGCTGGGTCATCGCATAACGGCGGCAGGTCATCAGTGGCCGATAACCTGCGTGTCAATGGGCAATCCTCACGCCGTCACTTTCGTGCCGGATGTGGATGTGCTTGAGCTTAGCCTAATCGGGCCGCAGTTTGAGAACAACGCAATATTCCCTCGCAGAACCAATACGGAGTTCGTTCAGATTATAGACAGAAAGCATATCAAAATGCGCGTATGGGAGCGCGGCTCCGGCGAAACTCTCGCCTGCGGCTCTGGCGCCTGCGCGGCGCTTGTCGCCTCCGTTCTCAACGGCAAGGCGGACAGGGAAGTAACCATGCAGCTATCCGGCGGAACGCTGAAGCTTGAATGGTCTGCAAGCGATAACCATGTTTATCAGGAAGGGCCGGCAGAATACGTGTTTGAAGGCGAATATTTAGGCTGATATAGGGGGAGAGGTTCTGATGATACCTGTAAACAACAACTATCAAAAGCTGCCCGGAAGCTATCTTTTTGCTGAGGTTGCTCGCAGGGTAAAGGCTTACAAGCAGCAAAATCCCGATGCAGACGTTATTTCTCTAGGAATCGGCGATGTAACCCGTCCGCTCTGTCTCGTAATTATTGAAGCGATGCAGAGCGCGGTAGCCGAAATGGGCAAAAGCGAAACCTTCAGAGGCTACGGCCCCGATTTCGGATACGATTTTCTGGTAAACGCAATCCGCGAAAACGATTATAAGGCTCATGGTGTAGAGCTTGAGTTTGACGAGGTTTTTATCTCGGACGGCGCAAAGAGCGATACAGGCAATTTTCAGGAGCTTTTCGGAGAGGAATGCCGCGTTGCCGTTCCGAATCCCGTTTATCCCGTGTATGTAGACACCAACGCAATGGCAGGGCGCGCCGGAACTTATGACGAAAACAGCGCTTCGTGGTCGCGTCTTACCTATCTTCCCTGCCTTGAGGAAAACGGCTTCGTGCCGGAATTGCCCAAGGAAAAGGTGGATGTGATTTATCTTTGCTATCCAAACAATCCCACAGGAACGGTTCTTACCCGCTTCCAGCTTAAAAAGTTTGTTGATTACGCTCTTGAAAACGAATGCGTTATTCTTTATGACGCGGCTTACAGGGCTTTCGTCAACAATCCCGACGTGCCTGTAACCATATATGAGATTGAAGGCGCAAAGAAAGTAGCGGTGGAATTCAACTCCTACTCAAAAACCGCCGGCTTTACCGGTACGCGCTGCGGATACTGCGTTGTTCCGCATTCCGTTATGGGCGCAGGCGAGGACGGAACGCCCGTTTCGCTGAACGCCATGTGGAAGCGCAGGCAGAGTACAAAATTCAACGGCGTTAACTATGTTGTTCAGCGCGGAGCGGCAGCTGTGTATTCTCCCGAAGGGAAAAAGCAGACGCAGGAAGCGATTGATTTCTATCTCAAGAACGCAATGTATATCCGCGAGTCCTTGAAAAAGCTCGGTTTGACTGTGTTTGGCGGAACGGACGCGCCTTATGTATGGGTTAAGGTGCCGGATGGCGAAAACTCATGGGGCTTCTTTGACAAGCTGCTAAACGAGTGCAAGGTTGTCTGCACGCCCGGCAGCGGCTTTGGCAGCTGCGGCGAGGGCTTCATCCGTCTTACCGCCTTCAATACATACGAGAAAACGGTGGAAGCCTGCCGCAGGATAAGCGAGATGCCTCGTTAATGAAGAACAAGGAATGGATGCGGGCGCTCAAATTCGTTCTGTTTTCCGCCTCCGCCGGTATAATTCAGCTTCTGTCATTCACTCTGCTTAATGAGGTTCTGAAGCTAATCTATTGGCCGGCGTATCTCATAGCGCTGCTGCTCAGCGTGGTTTGGAATTTCACCTTCAACAGAAGGTACACCTTCAAATCCGCTGAAAACGTTCCGAAGGCAATGGCGCTCGTGCTTGCCTACTATGCCGTGTTCACCCCGCTCAGCCTTTGGTGGGGCGACACGCTTACCAATATAGGCTGGAACGAATATCTTGTTCTTGCCCTGACGATGATAGTAAACTTCGTTACGGAATTCCTGTATCAGCGGCTTGTTGTTTTCAAGAAAACGCTGGACACAAACGAGCTTGCGCAAAAATGATTGAATGCCGTCTCGACGCGTTTTGCTCGGGGCGGTTTTTCACGCAGAAAGGCATTTTCGCTCGTGTTTCGTGAAATATCAAGCTCAAATGGCGATAAAAAGCGCATTTTAGGTTGCGAAATTCAAACCTATCAGTTATAATAAGTTAGATAAAATCGGGGGTGAAGGTATGATCGCCATTGGCTGCGACCAGGGCGGCTTTGCGCTCAAGCAAATCTACATGGAATACCTTAAGGAAAACGGCTATGAGTTTGAGGATTTTGGCTCTTATGACGAAAAATCCATTGATTATCCCGTAATCGCCAAAAAGGTTTGCGCCGCTATTCAGCAGAAGCAATGCGATAAAGGTATCCTTATTTGCGGTACCGGAATCGGAATGAGCATAGCTGCAAACAAAATGAAGGGCATTCGCGCAAGCGTATGCCATGAGGCGTTTACAGCCGAGATTACGCGCCGCCACAATGATTCCAACGTCCTTTGCGTCGGGGCGCGCGTTATCGGAAGCGAGGTTGCCTTGTCCGTGCTCAAAGCTTGGCTTACTGCCGAGTTTGAAGGCGGACGTCATCAGCGTCGCGTTGACCTTATGACGCAGATGGAAAACGAACAATGAAATCAATGTCACGTCGCCTGCTCAATAGAAGCCGGGCGGCGTGATGTTTGAATCAATGAAGGAGGAAACCCAATTATGAGCAATCTATACGTTATGGACCATCCTCTTATCCAGCACAAGCTTAGCCTTATGCGCGACAAGGAAACCGGCTCCAAGGAATTCCGCGAGCTTCTCGAAGAAATTTCAATGCTGATGGCTTACGAAGTCACCCGCACCCTTCCCACAAAGGAAGTTGAGGTTGAAACCCCGATATGCCGCGCGAAAACCCGCGTAATCAGCGGGCGCAAGCTCGGACTTATCCCGATTCTGCGCGCAGGTCTCGGTATGGTCGACGGTATCATGACCCTTGTTCCCGCCGCAAAGGT
This sequence comes from Eubacteriales bacterium, assembly GCA_028705775.1. Classification (GTDB taxonomy): domain Bacteria; phylum Bacillota; class Clostridia; order Christensenellales; family Aristaeellaceae; genus STF2-37. The sequence continues at coordinate 7,844 of JAQWCW010000009.1, read as the reverse complement.
CGGACATATCGGGCTTTACCGCGACCCGCAGACCCTTGAGCCGGTAGAATACTACTGCAAGCTGCCCGTAGACGCAGAGGAGCGCGAGCTTATCGTGCTTGACCCGATGCTCGCTACCGGCGGAAGCGCAAGCGCCGCCATTTCCTTTATCAAAAAGCGCGGCTGCAACAACATTAAGCTCGTCTGCCTTATCGGCGCTCCCGAGGGAATCAAGCGTGTTCAAAAGGACCATCCGGATGTTGATATTTACATCGCGGCGGTTGATGAAAAGCTTAACGACCATGGCTATATCGTTCCCGGTTTGGGCGATGCCGGCGACCGCCTGTTCGGCACAAAGTAAAATACAGCGCCAAACGAAAGGTCGGGTGGAGTGCTTTGGCAAATCAATTGATTAATCAGATTACCGACGCTGAAAAGCAGGCTGAGCAGCTGATTCAAAAAGCGCAGCGCGAAGCCAGGGACATTGTAAAGTCCGTTGAGGAGGCTTCCACGGCTTCCCAGCGCGCAGCGGCGCAGGAGAACAGGCAGGAATCAATGCGCGCCGTTGACAACGCGCGCAGCGAAATAGCCAAGGAGCTTGAAAGCGAAAAGGCAGAGAAGCGCAAGTCTTACGAAATAATACAGGATAAGGCGCGCCAGAACCTCGATGCCGCCGCCCGCCTAATCGTGGAAAGGGTAGTTCAGTATGGCAATCGTTGAAATGAAAAAGTGTACGCTTATAGCGCTGAAGCAGGACGAGCAAAAGCTGCTTAAAAAGATTCAGCGCATGGGCTGTATGCACGTTCTGGAGATTGCGGATAAAGAGCTGGACGAGCAAATGCCCGCGCAGAGCAGCGGCGACGAAATCCTTGAGCGGAAGCTGATGAAGCTTGAATGGGGCATCAAGGAAATCGGACGAGCCTCCGGCGAAAAGAAGAGCATGCTGGACAGCTTCAAGGCGCGCCCTGTAATCGACGAAAGCGGAGTAGCGGAAGCTCTAAAGCGCGAGGACGAGGTTTTCCGCGCGATTGCAGACTGCGAGCAGGCGGAGAAGGATATCGGCGCTGTAAGGGCTGATATTTCGCTGCTTGAATCGCGCCTGCATCAGTTAGCGCCATGGGAAAGCCTTGACACTCCCGTAGAAGCGATAACCGATACAAAGCACAGCAGGGTTTTCACCGGCACGATTGCCGCATCAAAGCAGGCTCTTGTCGAAGAAAAGCTCAGCGAGCTGCCGCTTGTCAGCGTCGAATCCGTATTTATGGATTCGCAGCTTTCATACATTGTGGTTTTCGCGCACAGGGACGCTTATCAGGACGCAATGGAAATCCTCAGAGCCGCGGACTTTACCAAGGTTGTTCTTCCGATAGGAGAGGGCAGGGTAAAGGACGGGGAAAAGAAGATTCGCGAGGAAATATCGGCTCTTGAAAAAAACATCGAGGAGCACAGGCAGACAATGGGCAAGAACGCGCCCTTGCTTCCGACGATGAAGATACTTGCGGACGTTTACTCTGCGGATGAAAAGCGCGCTGAAACCGAAGGGCTTTTGAGAGCCTCCGATAAATGCTTCATGCTTGAAGCATGGGTTCCGGCGGAAGCGGAAACTGCGGTTACAGAAAAGCTTACCGCAATTTCTCCGAGCATTGCGCTTGAATTCAGAAAGCCGGCGGAGGATGAGGACGCTCCTTCGCAGATGGAGAACAAGGGCATATTCAGACCCTTTGAAACCATCGTGGAGAATTACTCCCTGCCGAGCTATCACGGAATAGACCCCGTTGTTGTAATGGCGCCCTTCTTCGCCTGCTTCTTCGGAATGATGGTTTCCGATGCGGGCTACGGGCTTATAATGGCGATTCTGATTCCGCTCATCCTGAAATTCACCCATGTTAAGGGAACAATGCGCAAGATTCTTGGCGTCGTTGCGATTGGCGGCGTTGCTACCGTGATTTGGGGCGCTCTTTTCGATACGTGGTTTGGAATGAGCAATATAACGCCCGCTTCGATTAAGCTCCTCAACCCGATGGAAGACCCTCTCAACATGATGATTCTCTGCATAGGCTTGGGCGTTCTGCACCTGTTTACGGGTCTTGGAGTCGCAGCCTATATGAACATCAAGCGCGGTCATCCGTGGGACGCGGTGTGCGACCAGCTCTTTTGGATATTCTTCATTGGCGGCGTTCCCGTTCTTCTTATCGGTCAGCAAACGCTTGGAATGGCGCTTATCCTGATTGGCGTCGGCGGAATACTCATAACCGGCGGACGGAAAAAGAAGAACTTAATCGGAAAGCTGACCGGCGGCTTAAGCTCCCTGTACGGAGTCACAAGCTGGCTCAGCGATATTCTGAGCTATTCGCGCCTTTTCGGAATGGGCCTTGCGACCGGCGTTATCGGAATGGTTATCAATATGCTTGCGGGAATGCTCCCGCTGCCTTTCGCAATAATCGTCCTTCTCGGCGCTCATACCTTCAATCTCGGAATAAACGCTCTGGGCGCGTACGTTCACTCCTGCCGCCTTCAGTACATCGAGTACTTCACGAAATTCTACGAGGCAGACGGAAAGCCTTTTGTGCCGCTCACAGCGGATAACAGGTACGTGGATATTAAGGATAACGAATAAAATTTCTGGAGGAGGAAACTAACATGGAACTTGGTCTGATTCTTGGATTCTTGGGCGCTGCGATTTCGGTATTCCTGAGCGGCATCGGCTCCGCTAAAGGCGTTAAGGTTGCCGGCGACGCCGCTTCTGGCGTAACGGCTGAAAACCCCGAGCTGTTCGGTAAAGTACTAGTAATGCAGCTTCTGCCCGCTACGCAGGGCATTTACGGCTTCCTTATCGGCTTTATCGTTCTCATCAAGATTAACATATTCGGCGCTATGACCATACCTACGGTTACGCAGGGTCTGTCACTGCTCGTTGGCTGCCTGCCTGTCGGAGTTGTCTGCCTTGTTTCCGGCATTCTTCAGGGCAAGCTCGCCGCTTCCTGTATCGGTATGGTAGCGCGCCGTCCTGACCAGTCAGGTAAGGGCATCACGATGACCGTTATGGTTGAAACCTACGCAGTTCTTGCCCTGCTCGCTTCCTTCCTTATGGTTTGGTTCGCGATGTGAGGTAAGGCAGATGAACGTAGACGCCATTGTGGATAAAATACTTTCCGATGCCCGCCAAAGCGCCCAAGACGCGCTTAAAGCCGCTGAGGAAAAGGCGGACGCTATAAAAGAACGTTCTGCCGAAGCAGTTCGTTTGTCCACCGAAAAGGCGCGCGAACAGACAGACGCGGAAATATCGGAAGCAAAGCGCCTTATGCGCAGAATGGCTGAGCTTGACTTGCGAAAGGAAGAACTCAGGCAGAAGCGCGTCGTTATTGACGAAGCTTTCGCAAAGGCTCTTAAAATGATGGACGCAATGCCTGCCGAAACGGCGCGCGAGTATATGCTCAAGCTTTGCGTCGAGTCAGCCCGCGGATGCGAAAGCGTAATTTCCGACAAGAGCAACGAGCTTATCAATCAAGCGTTTGTTGACGACGCAAACGCCGCGCTCAAGGCTGCGGGAAAACCCGCGACGCTTACGCTCGGCGAAAAACGCTTGGGCGTTGGCTGCGGTTTCCTGCTTGGCATGGACGGCATGGAAATCAACTGCACCTTCGCAAGCATATTGAATTCTGCTCGTCCGTCGCTTGAAGGCGATGTCGCAAGAGCGCTTTTTGATGATAAAACGAATTGAGGTGTGGCCAGTTGGCTGAACAAAGCAGCGCGGCATATGCCATAGGCCGCATCCGCGCCCGCCAAAGAAACCAGATGGACAAGGGACGCCTTGAGCGCCTCGTTGCAGCGGCATCGGAGGATGAAATTGCGGCAATCCTGCGCGAAATGGACTGGGGAACATCCGCAGATTTAAGCAAGCTGCCTGACGAGTTTTTAAAGGAGCAGACGCTCTTTTTCCGCTCCGTAGTTCCGGACGCAGCTGTCGCGGAAGCGTTCCTTTACGAGTATGATACGGCGAATATCAAGATGCTTTTAAAAGCAAGGTGCATGGGGCTTACGGAGGATGTTCCGCTTTCCGAATGCGGGCTTATTCCTCTCCAGACTCTTGAGCACGATGTTGCCCAGCACCGTTACAACGGGCTTAACGAGATTCTTGTAAAGGCTCTTGACGAGCTTGAAAAGCGTCTTTCGGTAAGCTCCGACCCTCTGGACATTGATATCACGCTTGATAAAGCTTATTATGCTCTGGCTTTCTCCTCGCTTGGCGCAAGGTATCCGCTTATACGTGAATACTTCACCTATAAGGTTGACTTTCTCAACTGCATATCGCTGATTCGCGTTATTGCCATGGGCAAGTCCGAATCGCTTTACCTTCGCCTGTTTATTGACGGAGGAACGATTGAGAAAGAACAGCTGCTTTCTGCAATAGATAGTCCGGAGAAGCTGCCGAGGCTGTACGCCAAATTCGGCAGAGATATCTCGTCCGCGATTGAAAGCGCGCAAAGCTCGCAGATTCCCGTTGCTCAGCTTGAAAAGCAGATGGACGACGCGTCGTACAAGCTTTTCATGCCGCAGCGCAATACCGCTACGGAAACGGAAACCGTAGTTGAGTATTATCTGCGCTCCCGCCGCGAGGCGTCCGTAGCCCGCATACTTATTGCCGCCGCCGTTAACGGCTTTTCGCCGGACGCGGTAAGGGAAAGGATGCGTGATATGTATGTCTGACGCACGCGGAATGGGCGTAGTAGGGGAAAAGGACGCGGTTCTCGCTTTCCGCTCCATGGGAATGACCGTTCGTCCGGTTCAGAACGCCGACGAAGCAGCACAGGCTGTAAGGCAGCTTGCCGCTGATGGATACGCCGTAATATTCATAACCGAAACCTACGCAGAGAAAATACCCGAAACACTCAGCAAATATATCAATCAGCCGCTGCCTGCGATAATACCGATACCGGGTGCTAACGGAACGACAGGCTACGCTGTCCGGCACCTTAAAGCTAACGTTGAGAAGGCAATAGGCGCGGACATCTTATTTGAAAAGGACGGGGATAACTGATGGCGCAAGGCAAAATCATCAAGGTCGCCGGACCGCTTATAGTCGCTTCCGGAATGCAGGACGCGCGTATGTATGATGTCGTACGCGTCAGCTCCAAGCGTCTGGTCGGCGAAATCATAGAGCTGCGCGGCGATAAAGCGTCGATACAGGTCTATGAGGAAACAAGCGGTTTGATGCCCGGCGAACCGGTCGAGTCAACCGGCGCTCCGCTGAGCGTTGAGCTCGCGCCCGGACTTATTGAGTCCATATATGACGGAATACAGCGACCGCTGACTAAAATAGTCGAGCTTGCGGGCGAGCGCATAACGAGAGGTATTGAAGTTTCCTCCCTTGACAGGGAAAAGAAATGGGCGTTTGTAAAGCGCGCAATTCCGGGGGACAAGGTTAAAACCGGCGATATTCTCGGCATTGTTAACGAGAGCGCCGTTGTCGAGCATAGGATTATGGTTCCTGCGGGAGTATCCGGCACCGTCAAGTCAATTGATGACGGCGCATATACGATTGAGGACGCTTTCTGCGTGATAACGGATGAAACCGGCAAGGATATTCCGGTAAAGATGCTTCAGCGCTGGCCTGTCCGCCGCGGCCGTCCTTACAAGCAGAAGCTGTCGCCGAACTACCCGATGGTAACGGGTCAGAGGGTTATCGACACCTTCTTCCCGATAGCCTCCGGCGGCGTTGCGGCAGTTCCCGGCCCTTTCGGCTCTGGCAAAACAGTCGTTCAGCATCAGCTCGCAAAATGGGCGGATGCGGACATCATCGTTTATGTCGGCTGCGGCGAGCGCGGAAACGAAATGACCGATGTTCTTCGTGAATTCCCTGAATTGCACGACCCGCGCACGGGCGAAAGCCTGATGAAGCGCACTGTGCTTATCGCGAATACTTCCGATATGCCTGTCGCGGCGCGCGAGGCAAGCATCTATACCGGCATTACCATAGCGGAATACTTCCGCGATATGGGCTATCGCGTCGCAATCATGGCTGACTCGACAAGCCGCTGGGCAGAGGCGCTGCGCGAAATGTCCGGACGCCTTGAAGAAATGCCCGGTGAAGAAGGCTATCCTGCATATCTGGCGAGCCGTATAGCCGAGTTCTACGAACGCGCAGGCCTTGTTGACTGCCTTTGCTCCGGCGAGCGCTCCGGCTCAATAAGCGCAATCGGCGCTGTTTCGCCTCCCGGCGGCGATATATCCGAGCCTGTTTCGCAGGCAACCCTTCGCATCGTAAAGGTATTCTGGGGCTTGTCCGCATCGCTTGCCTATAAGCGCCATTTTCCGGCTATCGACTGGCTGCAGTCCTACAGCCTGTATGTCGATAAATTAAGCCGCTGGTTTGCAGACCATGTTGCTCCGGACTGGACTGAAATGCGCGCAAGAGCAATGCGCGTGCTTCAGGAAGAAAACGAGCTGAACGAAATCGTGCAGCTTGTCGGTATGGACGCCCTCAGCTGGAAGGACCGCCTTACAATGGAAGTTGCGCGCTCCATCCGCGAGGACTATCTGCATCAGAACGCTTTTGATGATATCGACACCTATACGAGCCTTGAAAAGCAGTACAGAATGCTGCAGCTCATACTCGCATATATGGACCAGGGCAATGCGGCGCTCTATGCGGGCGCTGACCTGAGCAGGGTTCTTGAAATGCCCGTAAGAGAAAAGATAGGCAGAGCAAAGTTCATTCCCGAAAGCGAAATGAAACAGTTTGATCAGATAGAGTCCGAGCTGAACAGCGAGGCCGCTGCCCTGATTGAAGAAGGAGGTCTTTGATAATGCTTAAAGAATACCGCACTATCAAGGAAGTCGTCGGCCCGCTTATGCTGGTCGAGGGCGTCAGCGGCGTTGCGTATAACGAGCTTGTGGAAATCGAGCAGGCAAACGGCGAGCTTCGCCGCGGCAAGGTGCTTGAAATCGACAGCGATAAGGCGCTCGTACAGCTGTTTGAAAGCTCCAACGGCTTGCAGATTAACACAAGCAAGGCCAGATTCCTCGGTCATTCCATTGAGCTTTCCGTAGCTCCCGATATGCTCGGACGAGTATTCGACGGAATGGGCAGACCTAAGGACGGCGGACCTGAACTTATCGCAGAAAAGCGCATGGATATCAACGGCGAACCGATAAATCCGGCAGCCCGCAATTATCCCAGCGAGTTTATTCAAACCGGTATCTCCGCAATCGACGGTCTTAACACGCTCGTTCGCGGTCAGAAGCTCCCTGTGTTCTCCGGAAGCGGCTTGCCGCACGCGCAGCTCGCTACGCAGATTGCCCGTCAGGCAAAGGTTCTCGGCAAGGATGAAAAATTCGCCGTTGTTTTCGGCGCAATAGGAATCACGTTTGAAGAAGCGGACTTCTTCATCAGCGATTTCCGCCGCACCGGAGCAATCGAGCGCGCGGTTCTGTTTATGAATCTTGCCAATGACCCGGCAATCGAGCGTATTGCAACTCCCCGTATGGCGCTTACCGCCGCCGAATACCTCGCGTATGAAAAAGGAATGCACGTTCTGGTAATCCTTACCGACATCACTAACTACGCCGAGGCTCTGCGCGAGGTTTCCGCCGCGCGCAAGGAGGTTCCGGGGCGCCGCGGATATCCCGGCTACCTGTACACCGACCTTGCAACAATGTACGAGCGCGCTGGGCGCATCATCGGTAAGGAAGGCTCTATAACACAGATTCCGATACTCACGATGCCCGAGGACGATAAAACGCACCCGATTCCCGACCTTACCGGTTATATCACTGAAGGTCAGATTATCCTGAGCCGCGAGCTTTACCATAAGGGAATCGAGCCGCCTATCGACGTTCTTCCGAGCCTCAGCCGTCTTAAGGAT
>JAQWCW010000031.1:14558-29265 GCA_028705775.1 Eubacteriales bacterium | reverse complement strand
CGGCGCAGCCGTGACGGAAGGATTGTCGTAGTGAGTGCCGCAAGAATTGTTACTGAATAATAAGCGCGAATCCTCATATATCAAGGTTTTTCAACAATCCCTCAGGCGCTGCGCGCCAGCTCCCTTTGCACAAGGGAGCCTTCTTTTTGGAAAACAGCCTGCTTGCGCAGGCTGTTTATGATAAAGCGCTTTCGTACCCATAAATCACTCATAACTAAGTAACAAACGAGAACCAGCAAGAACCGATTTTACAGCACGGCAACAACACATAAAAAAGCCTCCCTTGTGTAAAGGGAGGTGTCGCGGCGCAGCCGTGACGGAAGGATTGTCGTAGTGAGTGCCGCAAGAATTGTTACTGAATAATAAGCGCGAATCCTCATATATCAAGGTTTTTCAACAATCCCTCAGGCGCTGCGCGCCAGCTCCCTTTACACAAGGGAGCCTCCTTTTTGGAAAACAGCCTGCTTACACAGGCTGTTTTCGCTATAATGCTATTGTCATTGTAATCATCCGTTCTAAGTAAGAACGAGAACCGACAAACATGGCTTCCCCTACACCCCTGCTTGCTCAAAAATCGACTATCGCTAGGCGGCAAGCGCAGACGGGGCGTTTTCATCGAGCAGGAAGCAGTCGACACCGCAGACGGAGTGCTTTCAGCGAGCAGGAGGCAGTTGACATCGCAGACGGGGCGTTTTCATCGAGCAGGCAAGTTTGGGATTTGCCAATCAATAACGCTCATTCCATTCGCCGCAATAATCGCGTTCGCCTTTGAGAAATGGCGGCAGCCGAAAAAGCCGTTATATGCGGAGAGCGGGCTTGGATGCGCGGCGGTAAGAACCGTATGCTGTTTGGTGGTAATAAACGCCTGCTTATGCCTCGCGCTTGCGCCCCAAAGGAGGAAAACTACGGGCTTTTCGCGCTCGTTGAGCTTCTTAATAACCTCGTCCGTGAAGGTTTCCCAGCCGCAGGTCCTGTGCGAATTCGCCTGTCCCCTTCTGACGGTGAGCACATTGTTGAGCAGCAGCACGCCCTGCTCCGCCCACTTAGTCAGGCAGCCGTTATTCGGAATATAAAGCCCCAAATCCTCGTGCAGCTCCTTGAAAATATTCTGGAGCGAGGGCGGAATCGGAACGCCCGGCTTAACCGAAAAGGAAAGCCCGTGCGCCTGATTCGGCTCGTGGTACGGGTCCTGCCCGATTATAACCGCCTTTACATCGTCATAGGGCGTGAAGCGAAGGCTGTTGAAAATATCGTGCATATCCGGATAGACCTCAAAGCGCGCGTATTCCTCCTTGAGAAATTCGCGTATTTTGAGATAGTAGTCCTTCCTGAATTCATCCGCGAGAATATCGTCCCAGCGGTTGCCGATATGCACCATGCTTACTTTTTCTCCTTTTTGCCTTCCTTGGCTTCGCGCTTTTCCTTTTTTTCCTGCTTTTCAGACTTTTCAGCAGCATCCTCGGCAGGAAGCGCGGGCGCGGGAGCAACGTTCAATATATCCTGAATGATAAAGCGTGGGCGCGCCTTGACCTCGCTGTATACCTTGCCGACATACTCGCCGATAAGCCCAATCGAAATAAGCTGAATTCCGCCGAGCAGCCAAAGCGAGCCCATAAGTGACGTCCAGCCGGTCGTTGTATGTCCGGTAAGATGCTGCACAAGCACGATAATGAGCATGATTATGCTCACAAGGAAAACGACAATTCCCGTATGCAGCACGATTTTAATCGGCTTTACCGAAAAGGAGCTGATTCCGTCAAACGCGAAGGAGAGCATTTTTTTGAGCGGGTACTTGCTTTCGCCCGCAAAGCGCTCGGCGCGCTCGTATTCAACCGTCGTAAACGGGTAACCAATCTGCGGCACGATTCCACGCAGAAAGAGGTTGACCTCCTTGAACTGCATAAGCCCTTCAAGCGCGCGCTTGCTCATCAGGCGGTAATCCGCATGATTGAAAACGACCTCCGCGCCCATGAGCTTCATGAATTTATAGAACATTTCGGCGGTAAAGCGCTTGAGCGCGCTGTCCGTTTCGCGCTTTGAGCGAACGCCGTACACAACATCGTAGCCCGCATGATACTCGTCAATCATTTTGTCGATTGCATTAATATCGTCCTGCAAATCGGCGTCCATCGAAACGGTTACATCGGCAAAGGAAAGCGCGATTGTAAGCCCTGCCAGAAGCGCGTTCTGGTGCCCTCTGTTGCGCGAAAGATTAATGCCGGAAAAAAGGCTGTCGCTCTCGTGCAGCTCGCGGATAATCTGCCATGTTTTATCCTTCGAGCCGTCGTTAACGAAAAGCACGCGGCTGTCCCCGCTAATCTTTCCGCTTGCGATGAGCGAAAGCATTTTTTCCTTCATACGCTTTGCCGTTTCAGGCAGAACCGCTTCTTCTTTATAGCACGGAATAACCACATATAATATCTCGTTCATATTAAAACCTCCATAAAAGCAAATAGCCAAGGACAGTATAAAAGCCCTGCGCGCAAAAGTCAAATCAGCCATTATAAGCGATAGTTGATTGCGCAAGAGAATTTTGTTATAATCCAAATGCCGTGGACTAAACGACAAACGGGAGTGAAGAGAATGCAGGGGCAGCCGCTGGTTTCCGTTATCGTTCCGGTATACAATCGGGAAAAGCTGCTTGAGCGCAGTATCGGCAGCATTCTCAGCCAAGACTACGAGAATATCGAGATTATTGCCGTTGACGACGGAAGCACGGACGGCAGCTTTACAGTGCTTTCAAGGCTTGCAGGCGCGGACAAACGCCTCACTCCGATTCATCAGCCGAACAAGGGCGTTGCCCGCGCGAGGAACACGGGGCTGCGCGCCGCCTCCGGCAAATATATTATGTTCGTTGACTGCGACGATACTCTCTGCGAGGGCGCGGTAAGCGAATTTTCAAGCCTGATGGAGAAAACGGACGCGGATATTGCGATTGCGCCTTTCTATATGGTCTCGCCCGTCAGCCGCTCCGTAAGGGATATAGGGAAATACGACGGCGCGGTTGAAACCGATTTGATTCTGGGCGATTTATGCAAGAACTCTAACAGCTTCTATTACGGCGTAGTGTGGAACAAATGCTTCAAGCGCGACGGAATAACGGAGCATCACCTTCTGTTCGACCCGACCCTTGACTGGGGAGAGGATTTCGCCTTTGTTATGCGCTATCTTACATACTCGAAAACCGTTGCGCTATCGCACAAGCCGATTTACGAGTATATAAGGCATCCGGACGGGCTTGCAATGCGCTCGCTTAAAACATCGCTCATGCACCCCGCGCATAACATCAGAATGAAGCTGCGCCTATACGATTATTACACGGGGCTTTTCCGCGCGCGCAATCAGTACCAGCGCTACGCGGCGGAGCTATGGAAATATATGTTCCGTGTGGGAATCTATAATTGACGGAGGATTATGGCATTGGGCTTTCTTGAAATGCTCCTTATCGGAGTAGGGCTATCAATGGACGCGTTCGCCGTTGCCGTTTGCAAGGGTCTGAACATGAAGAAGATAAACTACCGGCACGCGACGATTATCGCCGTCTTTTTCGGCGGCTTTCAGGCGCTTATGCCGCTCGCGGGCTGGCTTTTGGGCAAGCAGTTTGAGCGCTATATTACCGCCTACGACCATTGGATTGCCTTCGTTCTCCTGCTTTTCATAGGCGGAAAAATGATTTACGAGGCGCTTCGCGGCGAGGAAGAAAGCGAAAGCTGCGGCGACAAGCTCGATTTGAAGGAATTGACCGTAATGGCAGTCGCAACCTCAATCGACGCGCTTGCCGTCGGAATCACCTTCGCCTTCCTGAAGGTAAACATTTACGGCGCGATAACGATTATCGGGCTTACGACCTTTATCCTCTCGTTTATCGGCGTCGCCGTCGGCAACCGCTTTGGCGCGAAATATCAAAAGAAAGCGGAAATCGCGGGCGGCGTAATCCTCGTGCTGATTGGTCTGAAAATACTGCTTGAGCATCTTGGGGTTATTGCGTTCTGAGAGATGGGACAGCTGAGCGGGAACAGGGCGGCAAGGATTGCGAAGAATATATAGAAAGCCATAAGATATTGATTTCAGCAGCCTTTCCGACCTATGGAGAGGCTGCTTTTCTGCGATAAAAGCCAACCGGATTAGACGGCAGGTCAGAGAATAGGTCTATGCATTATTTGTATTGCGCCGCCGCAGCATTTCCGCTATAATAAGACAAACGAACTGAATGAGAGAGGAATTACGCATATGAAAAAGACGCTCGCATTTATTCTGGTTCTTTGCCTTGTATGCTTCTCCATTTCCTTTGCAATTGGCGAAGAAGAAAAGCAAGAGTATAAATCGGGAAATTATACTTTTACGCTTGATGAAAACGGGAACGCGGAGATAACAGGCTGGAATGGCAAGGCTGATACGCTGACTATTCCGTCCACTTTGGACGGGCATACTGTTACTGCTATCGGAGACTTTACGTTTAATTTCTGTTACTCCCTCGCAAGCATAACCATACCGGACAGCGTAACCTCTATTGGAGAACGCGCGTTTTATTCCTGCCCATTATCAAAAGTTATCGTGACAAAAGGCAGCTATGCCGCAGAGTGGGCAAAGAATAACAATTTACCGTATTCCTACCCCGATTCAAACGACTGGCTGAACAATTAATATAGGTTAGCTGGTTATTAGTGCAAAAGCGCGGACGGATAAAAGATTCGTCCGCGTTTTTCATTAATATGCTTTATATTTTAGGGAGAATCATCATTCCACACGAGGCTTGCCGGCGTTCTTGCCCTGCCATGCGGCGTTTATGTTATTAACCGTCTAGGCAGCGGGGCAGCTTTGCATGCTGCGGCGCGTCACGGGAATTATGTATGACAAGCGCCTTACGGAGCGCTCATTTCTAAATAAGCTTAAAAGCATACGCAAAATAAAACTCTTTGCAATGAACGGCTCGCGGCGCATACATTGCTCCCGCATGACGCAAAGCCTTACGGCGCGTACCGTCCGATGCCGGAGCCTTCAAAGGCTTTTTCTGTTATTTCAAGCGCCGCCTGCATGGATTTCTGCGTGCCGCCGCCCATTCCGTCAGGGATTTTACCATCCGAAACGACAAGGCGGTAGACAGTTTTAGAGCCGTCCGAGGTTTTCCAAAGATAGGTCGGGATATAGCCGACTTCGTCAAAGGTAACCGCCTGCGAATCAGCGTCATATGAAATCTGCGCGCGGAGAACCGCGCCCGCCGTATACGCCTTTCCGGTTTCGGAGGTTATCATCGAGCCGATGGAATAAACAGTAAGCATATCATGCTTTCCGCGCTCCGCAGTATAGCCGGAAATAATCTCCGCGCCCTGCACAGCGCCCGCGCCCGAGCCGATAAGAATATCAGCGCCGTAATCGGCAATCTTCTGCGCAAGCTCCCGCTGTTCGTCCGTCGGCGCGGTTTTGCCCGCCTTGCCCCACGATAGCGACACAATCACGATTTGCGCGCCCGAAAGCCGCGCCGCCTGAATATCCTGATAAATTCTGTCCTCGTCAATCAGCGGAACGGCATAGGCGCGCTCCGATTCGGAGGAGGCGTTTCTGGAGCGGGTACTCAGCGCGTCCGTATAGCGCAGAAGCGCCGTTTTAAGCCCCGAAGCGGAGAACATATGCGTATTCCGCGCGTCATCCGCCGAAGCGAAAACGCCTGCCGGAGTCATTCCGGCGCTTTTCACAGCCCCGATGGTATCGGAAAGCCCCGCAATCCCGCCCTGAAGCGCGGTTGCGCCGCCCATAAGAAGCACGTCAACGCCCGCGTCCGCAAGCGCAAAAAGCGCTTCCTGCGGCGCGTTAAGGTCGGTATAGCTGCCGCTTACCGCAATCTGGCTCTGGAAGGGAACGAGCGCAACATCCGCGGAGCGCAGAAGCGAGCGCACATCCGTAAGAATGGGCGAGAAATCATAGGTTTTTGTTTTTGAATCATATCCGCTCTGCCGGATTGCCTTATTAATTGTCACCTCGCCGCCCATAACGAGCAGAAGCGAGGAGGACGGAACGCGCGTCGGCAAAACCGTCGGCGCGGCTGTAATAAAGGAAAGCGAGCCTTGCGTCGGCTCGGCGGCGGACGGATTTACCGTCTGCGGCGAAAGCCTGTCAAGGCTTATTGACGCGCTGAGCGCCTCTACAATTTTACCCGCGTCCATTCGGATTTCATCGGCGCTGCCGCCCGAAAGACGGGGAAGCAGCCACGCGCAGGCAAGAACAACGGCAAGCGAAAACACGAGCATAAACAGCGTGCCGAAGGAAACGCCCCTGCGCTTTCTCCCGCCGCCGTCATGCCCGTCATAGCGTTTTGCCGCCATTTTTCAGTCCTCCGTAATTCAGGATGGCTGTCTGCCCTCAACGCGAATCATACTGTCAACGCTCACGTCGGGCGACTGCAAATCACGAAGCGCGCTTCTCAAATCCATTTCATGCGCCTTATGCGTAACCAGCACGAGCGCGACCCTTCCGCCGGGCGTCGCGTTGCCCTTCTGCATAAGGGTTGCAATGCTCACGCGGTTGCGGGCAAAGCTTCCGGCAATTTCGGAAAGCACTCCCGGCTTATCTATCGCGCTGAGCCTGATAAAATACTCGGTTTCCCAATCGTCGTCAAAGCTCATTTCCGGCGACGGCTCTTTGGTGTTCTGGAAGGTAGGATAGCTGTGCTGCGTATGCGTTACAGCCTGAAGAATATCGGAAACAACGGCGCTTGCCGTGGGCATATCCCCCGCGCCGCGCCCTATGAGCATCATTTCCTTGCAGGCATGACCGTAAATATATACGCCGTTCAGCGCGCCGTTAACGCCCGCAAGCATATGCTCGCGCGGGATAAGCGTCGGGTAAACGTGCGCCTCAACGGTATTGCCGACGCGCTTTGCGATTGCGAGAAGCTTAATCACATAGCCCATTTCATCCGCGTAGGCGATATCCTCTTTAGTCACCTTCGTGATTCCGTTGCGGTATATCTTGTCAACAGGAATGCGGGCATGGAAGGCTAAGGAAGCCATTATGGAAAGCTTATAGGTTGCGTCAAGCCCCTCTACGTCCGCGCTCGGATTCGGCTCGGCAAGCCCAAGGCGCTGCGCGTCAAAAAGGACTTCCTCATAGCTGCAGCCGCGCTTCATCATTTCGGTAAGAATATAATTCGTTGTGCCGTTGATGATTCCCATAACGCAGGAAATGCGGTTTGCGTGCAGCGCTTCCGTAAGCGTTTTGATTATCGGAACGGCGCCGCAGACGCTCGCCTCATAATAAAGCCCTGCCTTGTTCTCCTTTGCCGCCGCCTGAAGCAGATGCCAGTTAAGCGCAAGCGCGACCTTGTTCGCGGTAACGACCGTCTTGCCCGCATGAAGCGCTCTTAGCATATAATCCGTAGCAGGCTGCTCGCCGCCCATGAACTCCGCTACAAGCGTTATCTCGGGGTCGGAAAGAACCTCGTCCGGCTCGGTAGTCAGAAGCTCCCTCGGAACAGGGCTGTTGCGCTGCTTGTTCACATCGCGAACGAGCATTTTCTTTATCGTGATATGCACGTCGTCACGATGAACAATATCCTTATTGAAGCTCTGGAGAAGCTCCCATACGCCGCAGCCGATATTTCCGCAGCCGAGGAAACCGATAACTACTTCCTTCATTATGCCAGATTCCTTTCATAAATAATCTCAAGCCCCTTGAGCGTCAGGCTTCCGTCTATTTCGTCAATAACCTTGCTGTCCGGCGCTATCAGGCGCGCAAGACCGCCGGTTGCAATGACCTTTGCGTTCTGCCCCAGCTCGTCCTTCATGCGGTTGACTATGAACTGCACCTGACCGACATAGCCATAAATCAGACCGGACTGGATGTTTGAGATTGTGGTTTTGTTGATTACGCGCTCGGGGCGAACCAGCTCAACGTGCGGCAGCTTTGCCGTTCCGTTGGTCAGCGCCTCGCTTGCGACCTTGAGACCAGGGCATATGCAGCCGCCCAGGAATTCCGCGTCCTTGGAAACAACGCCGAAGGAGGTTGCCGTGCCGAAATCAATGTAAATGCACGGACCTCCGTACAGCGTATAGGCGGCTACCGCGTTTGCGATTCTGTCGCTTCCAAGCTCGCGCGGGTTTTCATACTTGATGTTGATTCCCGTCTTGACTCCGGGCACTACCCACATCGGGTCCATATGGAAATAATTCTGGCACATATGCTCGATTGTAAAATTAATCGTCGGCACAACAGAGGACACAATGATTCCGCGCACGTCGTCCGTCCTTACGCCCTTGTTGGCGAACATACTGGACAGGATTATTCCGTACTCGTCCGAGGAATAGGTGCGGCTGGTGGAAACACGCCAGTATTCGCACATATGCCTTCCCTCGAACAAAGCGACCTTGATATTGGTATTGCCGATATCCATTGTCAGAATCAAGAGGATACTCCCTTTCAGTTGGAATGCTTACTGCGCCGTTTTAATCAGCTTCTTGAGGGCAACGACAATCGGTGGAGTAAGAACCGCCGCCAGAATCGCCTCGCAGGGCGCGCCGATAAGCACGGGAACGCTAACGATAACGCCCCACGCGCCGGAAAGCCCGCAGATAGCATAGAACACGAGCATAAGCCCAAGATAAAGCACGGTATTGGTCAGCGAGCCGCAGACGGCGGCGACGGGCATTGAAGCCTTGCGGTATTTCTGGTTTTTCTGAAGCGCGGAATAAACGCCGCAGGCGACAAGCGGAATCAGCAGGCGCGGAAGCACGGACATTATAAAGCAGAGAAACGGGCTTGCCGTGAACATCGCGCTGGCGGATACGCTGGGCATAAGCCCCGCCGCCTTGACAAAGCTGGTTAAGCCGAAGGTTAAGCCGAGCAGCAGCCCCGATTTCAAGCCAAGCACGATTGCGCCGACAATTACGGGAATATGCAGCACGGTAAGATTGATTATTCCGAGCGGGATAATTCCAATCGGCGTAAGCCCCAGAAGCAGAACGATTGCCATGAACACGCCGATTTGCGCCAAGCGAAGTACATCCTTGTTTTTCATAAGTTCCCTCCGTTCAAGTTCGTTTTGATACCTGACGAGCGGTAAAGTGCCTAAGCGTTTTCGGCTCATGCCGTTTCTGCCGCCTTGCGGCAATGCAGCTCCGTCCGGCTCGTGCGCGATACCGGCGGGCGCGCCAAAAAGCGCTTGACTTATTATATAGGAAACGGCTTTTGTTTGCAAGGCTAAGCGGGCTTTCGCAGGCGGCATACGGGCGCGCCGATAATAAAAACGCCGCGGAAAAACATATTGCGGACGTAAGATATTGAATATCCGAAAGACTTGCAGTATAATATTCACATCGGCAGCGCTCTTCGACAAAAGGAGAAGCACATGAAAAAGACATACGGGATTCGCGGAATCTTTGGCGAAATGAATTACTATGACGAAAACGGAAACAAGGTCGGCGAAAGCCGCGAGGGGATTTTCGGCGGAGTGAACCACTATGACGCGTCCGGCAGGTATGTAGGCGAAAGCCGCGAGGGATTCTTCGGCGGCACAAACCACTATGACGAAAGCGGGAACTACGTCGGCGGAAGCGATACGGCATTCCTCGGCGGGCGCAACCATTACGACGCGTTCGGCAACAAGATTGGCGAAAGCAGAAGCGGAATTCTTTCGGACTCCGTTACCTACGGCTTTGATTCGGATGACAGGATGGATTTATTCGCCGACAAGCCAATGCATGACGAGCCGTTTTCCCTCTTTTCAGGCGATAGTAACGACGACGCATTCGGAGGCGGCGACGACAGCCTCTTTGACTCGTTTGACGATGGCGACGACGGGTTTTGACAAGCCGGATACAACGCGGCTGCCGCAGATTATTGCTTCTGCGGCAGCCGTTTTTCTGTGCCGAAAGGCGGATGAATCATTAGAGATTAAGCGCAAAGGAATCATATAGCGGAGCGTTTACAGTCTACCCCTTCTGACATAAGCCCGATTTTCGGAATCACTCGGCAGATTTCAGATAGCCATCGCTGCCCATTACATACAGTCCGGTATCGACAAGCTCCTGCAGGTTGTCCTTGGTGATAACGGAAGGCGCGAGCAGGAAGCTGGGGCATTTTTTGCCCGCCGATGTTTCGTAGGACAAAGCATCGTAAACGCATTCGGCTCCGACGGCGGCAGCAAGCTTTTCGCCTATCTCCTCGCCCGCAATCATCGCCTTGACGATTGCAAAGGTAACGACCGCTTCATTGGGAACGTTTTTATAAACGGTCATCGACTGCTTGCCGTCAACGATGTTGGCAAGGCTTGCAAGCTCGCCGTCCTGACCCGTTATGATTACATTGCTGCCCGCATAAGCGGAGCTGAGCGCCTGCGCAACGCCAATCGCGGTGGAGTCATTGGAGCAGAGCCAAGCGTCAGGCGCAGCGCCGTCCGTATAAAACGCGGAAAGAATTTCGGCGGCGCGGGCGCAAGCGGCATCTGCGTCCCACTTGACGGTGGCGACTTCGGCAAGCTCGGTCTGCTTTGAAAGAACATTAAGCGTGCCTGCGTCGATATAGCCCTTGAGCACATCAAAAGCGCCGCTGAATACATATCCGGCGTTATTATCGGCGGTATCTCCGGCGGTGAACTCGATGGTGTACGTTTTGCCGCCCGCGTTCGGCAAATCAAGCGCGCTCTCGATATACTGCCCCTGCAGCCTGCCGACGGCGTAATTGTCGAAGGAAACGTAACAGTCAACCGCATCGTTCATGATAAGGCGGTCATAGGCGATAATTGCCGCTCCGGCATTGTCGGCGGCGCTCATAACCGCGTCCATCGCCTCGCCGTCAACAGCGGAGATAATCAGCACGGTTGCGCCGCTTGAAAGCATATTCATGATGTCATCTGCCTGACGGGCGGAGTCGTTATCGGCGTAGCTCAGAACGGTTTCGTAGCCGGCAGACTTGAACTGCTCAGCAAGATACGCGCCGTCGCGGTTCCAGCGCTCAAGGGACTGCGTAGGCAGCGAAATTCCTATCTTTACAGCCTCCGTATCAGCGTAAGCCGCCGCAAAGCAGGCGCTCATCATGAGCAAGGAAAGAGCAATGGCAAGCAGTTTTTTCATGCAGACGACCTCCGGTTTATTATGTTTTTGAATAAAGCATAGCTATATAATACACCAGCAAAGCAAAATATGAAACAGAATTTTTCAGATTCGCCTAAAGCTTATCCTTTTCCCGTTTTATGTAAAGAGCGATTGGAGCGGATTGCTGCGCAAGCCAAGCCCCTCGCAGCAATCTCCATTCCGACGCAATTAATTATTCAGCCAATCGTTTGAATCGGGATATTTATAGCGAACGGCGCTGTCCAGAGCCCATTGCGCCGCATAGCTGTCGCGGTAAACCGTAAGCACAAGCGAGCCGCAGTCATAAAACGCGCTTTGCCCGATAAAAGCAACGCTCGCAGGGATGGTAATGCTTTCAAGAGATTTGCAGTGCGCAAACGCTTCTGAGCCGATATAAGTTACGCTGTCGGGGATTTCAACATCCTTGAGCAAATCGCAGGTATCAAACGCTCTATCGCAGATTCTCGTAACGCTATCCGGCAGAGCGACACAGGAAAGCGAATTGCAGCCATAGAACGCACCGGCTTCAATCGAAGTAATGCTGCTTGGAATAGTAACGCTCGTGAGACTTTCGCAGCCAATGAACATTCCCTCCGGAACAGAATTAAGGCTTGAGGGTATTACAGCGCTTTTAAGATTAAAACAGGCATAAAATACCTCTATCCCAATTGAGGTTACGCTGTCCGGAATATGAACCGCCGCCAGCGAGCGACATTCGCAAAACGCTCCTTCGCCAATAGATACAACGCTGTCCGGAATAACTAACTCCGTCAAAGAATCGCATGACCTAAACGCATAATCGCCTATCGAAACAATCCCGTTCGGAATCTCATAGATTGTTTCCTTTTTTGAGATAGGGTAACAAATCAGCTCTTTATCGGCTTTATTGAACAGGACGCCGTCGATTTCGGCAAGCACAGGGTTTTCCGGCGAAACATAGAAAGAAATGCTGTCACAATAAGCAAACGCACTTTTCCCGATGGAATTCAAGCTATCCGGAATCCACACTTCCAATATGCCCGTACAGGCAAACGCGCTGTCCCCTATGTGTGTCAGGCTTGCAGGAAGGCTTACATATTTCAGAGAATCGCAGTTCATAAACGCATTATCACCGACAGCGGTAACGCCTAATGAAATATCGGCGTAAAAAAGCAAGTCGCAGTCGCAAAATGCTTCATTTCCGATAGCGTCAACGCTGCCTGGAATTGTGATGCCAATAAGCGAGTCGCAGTCGTAAAACGCGCAATCACCGATAGTGGTTACGCTGTCCGGAATACTGATTTTTTCAAGCTCCGCGCAGCAGAAAAACGCTTTATAACCAATTGATATAACGCTGTCCGGAATAACGACCTCTGTCAGAGAATAGCAGCCGCAAAACGCCTCGTTTCCGATGGAAAGCGTTCCCTGCGGAAGTTCATAGATTGCGCCGTTATTTGAAGCAGGATAACAAACTAATCTGTTGCTTGATTTGTCAAACAAAACGCCGTCAATAACAGTCATCGTAGGATGTTCCGGTGAAACATACAGCGAAATGCTTTCGCAGCAGGTAAACGGATTGTCAGCAATAGAAACCAAGCTGTTTGGAATATTAACGCTTTTCAATGCCCTGCAGCTGTCGAACGCAAAGGCGGCAATATAGGTTACTTTTTCCGGTATTGTGATTTCCTTTAGTCTCTCGCATTCGGTAAACGCGCCCTCTCCGATAGAAATCAACCCGTTCGGAAGCCTGATGTTTACAAGGTAGTTGCAGGACTCAAACGCATAGTCTCCGATTGAAGTTACGCTATCCGGAATCAATACATCAACAATAGAATCATTGTACCAGAAACCGCGTTCTCCAATCGCAACGACAGAATGCCCGTCCAATGAGGACGGAATTTCAAGCTGCCACGAATTGCTCCGCCATCCGGTAACAGTCGCATTGCCGCTTTCGTCAAGAGTGTACGTATAATCTCCGGAAGTATACTCAAGCGCTTCATCCTCGCATACGCCAAGGGCGGCAGAAAAGCAAATCGCGCATATAACCGCAAGGAATATCAATGCTTTCTTCATATCAGGGTCTCCCCCTATCGCTTTGTATATCGTTTCCTTGATTATAGCAGATTTTTTCGTTTAGGCAATGATAATCATGGCGCAAAGCAATAAATACATAACAAAAAATCCTTCATTTCTGAAGGATTTTTGGAGCTGATGCCCGGATTCGGACCGGGGACCTCATCCTTACCAAGGATGCGCTCTACCGACTGAGCTACATCAGCACATTGCAAACAGGCAACGCACATATATTACACGATAGGCGAAAAAATTGCAACCCTTTTTTATCGTAATGACAAAATATTTTGAAAAGCGGATTTGCAGCGCAAACGGCGCGGCATATCGCACTTCCGTTTGCGTTGGAGGCGGCGTTGCTGTATTATCATATACATAAACGCAGAAACAGCCTGTCGGGAGGGTTGCATATGAAAGAGTGCGAACGACTGAGGACGGACACGGTAGCGCTTGACGAAAGCGCAAAAAAGCTTGTGATTATTGACCAGACGCTCCTGCCTAGCGAGGTGAAGCTGCTGTATCTGGACAAAATCGAGGACATATGGGACGCGATTTATACCCTGAAGGTGCGCGGAGCGCCGGCAATAGGCGTTGCGGCGGCGATTGGGCTGTACCTTGCGGCGGACAAGAGCAGAGCGGATGATTACGGCGCATTCTATGCGGAGTTCCGGAAAAGCGCGGATTATCTTGCCTCGTCACGCCCGACTGCGGTTAATCTGTTCTGGGCAATAGAGAGAATGGACGCAGCCGCACGGCGCTTTACAGGCGGGACGATTGATGAAATAAAGCAAGCCCTGCTTTGCGAAGCAAAGGCAATACTCGCGGAGGACATCGAGGTATGCGCCGGAATTGGCGAATACGGGCTTACACTTATCAAGGACGGGGACGGAATTCTCACGCACTGCAATGCGGGTCAGCTTGCAGCCGTAAGATACGGAACGGCGCTTGCTCCGATGCATCTTGGAGCTGAGCGCGGAATGCACTTCCGCGTGTTCACGGACGAAACCAGACCGCTTTTGCAGGGCGCGCGCCTGTCCGCATATGAGCTTACAGCGCACGGAATCGACACAACGGTTATCTGCGACAATATGGCGGCGTCCGTAATGAAAAACGGCTGGGTTCAGGCGGTTTTTGTCGGCTGTGACAGAGTTGCGGCAAACGGCGACGCGGCTAACAAAATCGGAACGCTCGGCGTTGCGATTCTCGCCGCGCACTATAATATTCCGTTCTACGTATGCGCGCCGCTTTCAACAATAGATATGCGGATTAAGGACGGCAGCGAGATTCCGATTGAGCAGAGAAAGCCCGAAGAAGTAACGGAAATGTGGTATAAAAAGCGAATGGCTCCTTCCGGCGCGAAGGTGTACAATCCCGCCTTTGACGTTACCGAACACAGCCTCATTACAGCGTTCGTCACAGAGCGCGGAATCCTGCGCCCTCCGTTTGACGAGAGCATACGGCGGGTGAAGAATGGCAGCACGGCAAAGCCGTGACGGGAGGATTGTTGTTAGGTTTCTCGTAAGAAACGTCATTGTGTAACAAGCGTAACCCCTTATATATCAAGCCTTTCCGACAATCCCTCAGGCGCTGCGCGC
>JAQWCW010000031.1:0-14458 GCA_028705775.1 Eubacteriales bacterium | reverse complement strand
GCACGGCAAAGCCGTGACGGGAGGATTGTTGTTAGGTTTCTCGTAAGAAACGTCATTGTGTAACAAGCGTAACCCCTTATATATCAAGCCTTTCCGACAATCCCTCAGGCGCTGCGCGCGTAAGTTTGCTCAAAAATCGTCTATCGTGAGGTACAAGCGCAGACGGGGCAGGAGTTTACTCGGGGGTAAATGACTGCCTCGGATGACGCGAAGCCAACATAAGCGATAGGCGGTTTTTCAGCAAGCGTACAGCTCCCTTTGCTACATACGAGCCTTCTTTTAGGAAAACAGTCTGCTTACGCAGAGTGTTTTCGCTATATTGTTATTGTAATCAACAGTTCTAAACAAGAATGGCATCAACAACGTCCAAGCGCAGTTTGCCTCACAATATACCGTTATATTTATATAAACAATATATTTTTCTTTTAATATAAAAAACAGCCTGCTTTAGAACGGTGTTCTAAAGGACAGTCGGTATGTAGGATACGGTGTAGCCCGTTTGGGCTGCACCGTTTTCCTTTGTTCAAGCGGTTTTCAGCGAATTTTCCCTCATTTCTTCCATTGCGGCTATCAGCTCTTTTTCCGTGGGAATATTGATAATTCCGACAGCAGTGAAAGAAATATCAATCGGGACATGCTTTATTCCGGTATCGTCTACAACGCTGTTATGGATTTCGATACGCTTAATCAGCGTATTGACAACAGTCGGTGTCAGTTCCTTCAATTCCGTGCATTTACGGATTGCTTCAAGAAAAACCTTCAGATCGACCTTTTCCTGCTCCGCTTTTCTGACAGTCTGCTCGCTAAGCTCAACGGCGGCGAGCAATTCTTTTTGCTCTTTTTCATAGCTTGCGGACATTCGGTAGAACCGTTCATCGGTAATCTTACCGAGTACATTGTCCTCGTAAATCCGTTCAATCAGCTTATCCAATTCAGTGATGCGCTTTTTCGAGCGTTCAAGCTCCTGCTTCATTGTGCGGATGCTGATTTCTCTGCCAAGCGTATTCTGCTTTGCAAACAGATAGAGAAACACTGGTTCGAACTCCTGCACATACTTTGCGACAGACCGTATCGTTTCAAGTACCATTTCTTTCAGCACCGAGTCACGAACATAATGAATGGAACAGGTCCCTCTGTTCTCCTTATATGCAGAACAACGATAGAACTCCTGATTTTCCTTGATGCTTTTGGCTGCACAATAGTAAAGCTTGGAACCACAGTCCGCACAATAAACAAGACCTGAAAACATACTGGTTCTGCCGGTGACGGTATTCCTGCGCTTGTTTGACCGAAGCTCCTGAACTCTCTCAAAGGTATCTTCGTCAATGATTGCTTCCTGTGTGCCCGGAATGATTTGCCATTCATCTTCCGGGTTCTCAATCTTTTTGTGAACCTTGAAGCTTACGAAGGTGCTTTTGAAATTGACTGTACATCCGGTGTACTGACGATTTGCAAGAATATTCTTAACCGTAGTCTGCGGCCACCTATACGGATTGACCGGTCTTGTATTGCTTGTTTTCCTGCCTTGCTTGGAGAAATACTCTGTGGGTGTTTCAACACCTTCATCTTCCAGTCGCCGGGCAATTTTCATTGAGCCCAGCCCCTCAATACACAGATTGAAAATATACCTTACTATTTTTGCCGCAGGCTCATCAATGATCCATTGCTTTGGGTCTGTTTCGGACTTTTTATATCCGTAAGGAATGGTTGATGATACTCTTTCATTGTTTTCTGCTTTTGATTTCCAGACAGCCTTAATCTTTTTGCTGATCTGTTCGGCATACCATTCATTGAAAATATTGTAGAACGGCATCATTTCAAGGCCTGTTCTTGTAAGGGTGTTTACATTCTCCTGAATGGATATAAAGGTGATTCGGAGAGATGGATAGACAACCTGCGTCAATCTGCCCATTTCTATGCTTTCACGCCCGAAACGGGATAAGTCTTTGACAATAATGGTTTCAATCTCACCGTTCTCAGCCATTCGCTGCATACGCTGAAAATCAGGACGGTCAAAGGTGGTGCCGGAAATGCCATCGTCTACAAAAAATTCCGGGTGAAGATATCCGTGCTCCTTTGCATATTGAGACAGGATTGTCTCTTGCATATCATTTTGTTATTATAAATGCAGAGATCGGCGGCGGTCTACTTTATTTTCGAAGGTTTATTATGAACTCTATAGGTGAAAGAATCGCGGTGTTGCGCAAGCAAAAAGAAATGACGCAGGAGGAACTTGCCGGAATTATCGGTGTATCGGCTCAATCTGTTTCGAAATGGGAGAACAACACGACGATGCCGGACATTATGCTGTTACCCGTCATCGCTCATACATTCGGCGTGAGTATTGATGCTCTTTTCGGAGAAAATATGTCAGCTAATCATTCCATTTCGGCAGACGATGCTTTCCATTCCGCCTGTGATAATCTGAAGAAAACAATTGTAGTTGCCGGAAATCACGGACATACGACAAAAAAACCGTTTACAACTCAGCTTGATGAATATGAACAGGCTCTTTCCTCAGAAGAAAGGATGCGCAGCGTCATCATGCGCGGTCATGGAATTGTTTATTATCGGGAGAAAACAGGCGGTCTTTTGTTGAAACGTCCGAAGGACGGGTGGCAATCCCTGCTCACGGATGAAAATGCCGCAAAGACGATAGCGCTGCTCGGAAACCACGATTTTATAAAAGCACTTTACACAGTAACAAAAACAGGAATGAATACATTTACCATTTCTTCCCTCTGCCGTGCGTGCGGTGTTGAGGACAGCAAATCACTGGAAACCGCAATTGTTGAATGCGGATTGTTTGCGAAAAAGTCGATCACGGTAGATGATAAGGATATTACTGTGTATGAACTTATCGCTGCTCACCGTTTGTTCGTGATTTTTGCCGTTTTGCGATATGCCAAAGAATTTGCCGAGTATGATGATATATGTTATTACTATTACGGCGAGCCGAGTTTTTATCAGCAGTAATCCGCTACTATGCCGCCTGCCTCGGTGGGCGGCATAAAATTTCTATTAAAAACTCCAACCTTTCTCAAACTCGCGTGTCTATATGGGCGAAAGCTTTCAAGGAGACTAAACAGATGAAACGAGAACAAGCCGAGAAAATCACGACCGAATATCTGAAGCCCATATACGGCTTTGCACTGAAACGCTGCGCTAATTTGCAGGATGCTGAGGATCTGACGCAGGAAATTGTTTTGCGGGTATATCGTGCGTTACTTGCAAAAGACGATTTGGATGCACCGGAAAAGTTTATCTGGACGGTGGCACACAATACGCTTGCAAACTATTACAGGAGTAAGGCAAGTACCGTCATAGGCGTCCCAATCGATGTGCTTGCGGGAATATTGCCGTCAGAGGACGACACTTCTGCGGGTATCATCGAAAAGGAAACAACCGACCGCCTGCACCGCGAGATCGCTTATCTTTCAAAAACGCAACGTCGTATCGTGATTGCTTACTATTATGAAAATAAAAAGCAGGAAGCGATTGCAGCTGAACTCGGTATTCCTCTCGGCACGGTCAAATGGCATCTGTTTGAAGCAAAAAAAGAATTGAAACGAGGTATGGATACCATGAGACAGGCAAGCGAATTAAAATTTAATCCGATCAAGTTTGATTTGTGCGGAACAAACGGATCTCCCGGAACAAAGGGCGCGAACAATAACTTTTTCAGAAACACATTGTCACAGAATATTGTCTACTCCGTTTGGAAGGAAGACAAAACAATCAATCAAATTGCCGACGCACTCGGCGTATCGCCGGTATATGTGGAGAGTGAGGCGGAATATCTTGCGGAATATGGATTCCTGACTGAAAGCAAGGGCGAATATCGCTGCAATATTTTGATCGACGAGGCTACCAATACTCTTGTTGATCTGCATGATGAGATGTATCAGAAAGCCGCAAAGCTTTTTGCGGGTGAATTGTTTGATGCGCTGACAGACAGCGGAATCCTTAAAGACGGCCGCATCATTTGCGGTCAGACTGACAAGCCGATATCATTGACCGAAGCCCTGGTAGCAGATGAAAATTTCCTTCTTTGGGCGCTGGTGCCTTATATTGCTGCTCTGAGTGGTGAACATCTGATGGATAAACGTATCACCTTTGAGGATGCCGCCACCTATCGTCCGGACGGAGGGCACAATATCTGCTACGCTTCCGTTATCAGTCCCGATGTGAAAAAGCCGATGTATTTTGACAGTATGCTTCATTTTTGCGGTCCGTGTTGGAATGGGAATAAAGACTTTATTTTGTGGGCAATTGACTCCGAGTGGTCTGCCGGACGGGTTAATGACACCTATATAGATAAAGTTGACAGGATTCTTTCTTTGCTTTCAAGGGAGGCGAACAGCGTGCTTTCAGAAGATGAATACGCTTTTCTCGCCGAGATGGGAATGATAAAAACAAACGGTGAATATAAAGGTTTGTGTAAATCCGCTTGGCAAATCGTCTGGCTTGAAAATACCGAAATAAAGAATGAGCTTATCGCCATCGGTGACCGCATCAAGGAAAGGCATTGGGATGAATTGCAGGCTTTGCGAACTCCATATGTCAAAGCGGTTCTTGATGCCACGCCGAAGCATCTGCACACCATGCAGAAATACGGTCTGCAATACATCTTCTTTTCTGACGGCTGGTTTATATTGCACTGTATGAAGGAGCTTGTGAACAGCGGCAAGCTCAAACTCCCGACAGAGGAACAGAAAAAGTCTTTGACTACTTTGATTATTCCAACGAAATAGAGAAACGGTTCCCGCAGAGTAATTCTGTGGGAACCGTTTTTTTATATGTTGATTATATCTCGATTGATAATTTCATTTGCCCTGTTTCGTATATTGTTCATTCTGCCAACCCATTCCATTTGATCGGATGCTTTTAGTGCTTCCGTAACACCTTCTTTTTCAGCCATCTGGGCAACCAGCCGAGAAAACATTTCTTCCGCCTGCTCATCAATTTCTGCAAGGTGGCTGTTCAGCTTGCCGGAAGTGAGAAGTTCTGCGTAGAGTGTCTTGCGGTACTTCTTGATATACCGTAAATGCCGCTGCCCCCAGATACCGATTGGACGCTGTTCCGGCTCGTCGTCCGATAAATCTCCCCACGGAAGATAGTAGTCGCCAACTAAGGTATACGGAATACCTGTTCTCTCATCAACAATATGTTTTTCCATAGCATTTCTGCCTCCTTCGTATTTTGTGCCTTTATTATACGAAGAACCTGACCAAAAAAGCGAATGTGCGATTGTTAATATCACCGAAAAACGAAAACAGAGAAGAACTCCGAAGAATTCTTCTCTGTTTTCTTGCCTTTTGCAATGCCCGTTCTGTGTATGTCCTTCAGAACACTTAGCATTCGCAGGCTGTTTTTCAGCGAGTTGCCATACCCGCACAAGATTAGCTCGCAGACTGTTACAATATCGAGCCGCTTATCCTCTCAAGATTAGCTCATAAACCTGTACTGCGCCTCGCACAGCGCCCTATACTGTCCGTTTTCGAGCTTCATCAGTTCCTCATGCGTTCCGCTTTCATGCACGTTATGGTCGGAAATTACCATTATGCAATCCGCGCGGCGGATGGTGGAAAGCCTGTGCGCGATAACAAAGGAGGTGCGCCCCTTGAGAAGAACCTCAAGCGCCTTCTGAATCAGCAGCTCGGTATGAGTGTCAATGGACGAGGTTGCCTCGTCAAGGATTAATATGCGCGGGTTGTTAAGCAGAGCGCGGGCGAAGGAAATAAGCTGCTTTTGTCCGACGGAAAGGCTCGCGCCGCGCTCGTTGACCTCCGTTTGATAGCCCATCGGGAGGTTTATAATGAAGTCATGCACATGAACCGCCTTTGCAGCCTCCATAACCTCCTCATCCGTCGCGTCAAGCCTGCCGTAGCGGATATTGTCCATAATCGTACCGGAGAAGATGAAGGAATCCTGGAGCATTACGGACATTTGCCGCCTGAGCGAATTCAGCTTAACATCGCGGATATCGTATCCGTCAATTTTAACCGAGCCGCCCGTGACCTCATAGAAGCGGCTGATAAGGTTGACAATCGTGCTTTTGCCCGCGCCGGTAGGCCCGACTAGCGCAATCGTCTGCCCGGGCTTTACGTCGAAGCTGACGTCCTTGAGCACATCCGGAGTGCCCTTCTCATAGGAGAAGGTAACATGGTCAAAGGTGACTCTGCCCTCGATTGGCGGCAGTTCCGGCATATCGGGGCTTGTATCAGCGATGTCCTGCGGAGTATCCATAATTTCATAAATGCGCTCAATGCTCGCCATTGCGGAAAGCACCTGATTATAGAAGTTGCTCAAATTGTTTATAGGCGCCCAGAAGCGCCCCAGATACCAGATGATGACGAGCAAATCAGCAAGACTGAGCTGAGCGTTCATGATAAGGTTAAGACCGACAACATACACAGCCGCCGTTCCGAGGGAGCTGAGCGTATCAATGAACGGCCAGAACATATTATTGAGCATAACAGCCCTGAGCCAGCTGTTCTTGATGTCAACGTTCGTATCCTCAAAGGTTTCCTGATTGTAATCCTCGCGGACGAACGCCTCGGTAACGCGCATTCCGGAAAGGCTTTCGTGCAGATAGCCGTTCATATTGCTCGTTTTTGCGCGGACAATCTGCCAGCGCTTGCGCATCTTGCGGCGGAGCGTGGTTATCATTATCGCAAGAAGCGAGAGCGAGCAAAGCGCAACAAGGGTCAGCTTCCAGTTGATAACGAACATTATGATTACAAGAAGCACAAGCGTAAGGCAGTCAACCAATACGTTGATTATGCCGCCCGTAAACAAATCGTTGAGCGAGTTGACGTCGTTGATAACGCGAACCATAATCTTTCCGGCGCTGCGATTATCAAAGAAAGTGAAGGCAAGCCCCTGAATATGGTCGAACAAATCCTGCCTGAGCTTTGCAATCGCCTTTCTGCCGGCGACATCCATCAGCCTTACGCGGTAGCGGAGGCAGACGGCGCCGATGACTCCGGTAAGAATCATTCCGGAAACGAGCCAGACCACCTTCGTAATCTCAATTCCCGCTGCGGCGCTCATGCCCTCCTGAATAAGCCCTATCGCGCGGCTCATCAGGTACGGCGACGCAAGGCCGCATACCGTGGAGATAATCATCAGCACAAGCGTGATAATCATGTCGCGCTTATAGGGGGCAAGGTATTTAAGCAGACGGAAGAACTGCCGCTTATCAAACGGCGCCTCGAAAACCTCGTCGTCAATAACTCTGAGTCTCGGCATTATTCCTCGCCTCCTTTCGCATCGGGCAGGAACGTTTCCGTGAACTGGCTTGTCTGGTCGCGGTACATCTGCGCGTACAGACCGTTCTTTTTAAGCAGCTCCTCATGCGTTCCGCGCTCCGCAATCGTATTATTGTCAAGCACTACTATAAGGTCAGCGCTGCGCACGGAGGAAATTCTGTGCGCGATGATGAAGGTGGTCCTGTCCTTCATAACGGACTTGAGCGCCTTCTGGATTTCCGCCTCGGTTTCCATATCAATAGCGGAGGTCGAGTCATCCAGAACAAGGATTTGCGGATTGGTGCAGATGGCGCGGGCAAGCGCTATGCGCTGCTTCTGACCGCCGGAAAGCCCAAGCCCGCGCTCGCCGACAACCGTTTCATAGCCCTGCGGCATTTCCCTGATGAACTCGTCCGCCTGCGCAGCCTTTGCCGCGGCGATTACATCGTCCATCGTCGCCTCAGGGCGTCCGAACGCGATGTTTGCGGAAATGGTATCGGAGAAAAGGAAGGTTTCCTGCATAACCTCGCCTATCGAGCGGCGCAGATTGTGCAAATCCTGCTGGCGAACGTCAACGCCGTCAACAAGGATTTCGCCCCCCTGTATATCGTAAAAGCGCCCGAGCAGGGTTATCAGCGTGCTTTTGCCCGTTCCGGTAGCGCCCATAACGGCGACGGACTGCCCCGCCTTTACGGCAAGGCTGACGTCGCGCAGAACCTGATTCCTTCCATAGCGGAAGGAAACGTTGCGGAACTCAACCGCGCCCTTGCGCACGGACGGCTCAACGGGCTTTTCGGGATTCTTGATTTCGCTGCCGAAATCCATGTAATAGATGAGCTTTTCGCAGGAGGTAAGCCCGTTCGTGGTCATGTTGACGAACTGCGCAAGCTGGCGCATAGGGTCGACAATCATCCACACATAGCCTATCGCCGCAACAAGCGAGCCAAGCCCGAGCGTTCCGGAGGAAACGAGCAAAGCGCCGACGAGAATCAGCACGGGCGTCGTCATTCCGGCAACCATATCGAGTATCGGATAATACTTCGACCATATGCGGGTAACGACAAGGTTGTCCTCCAGCACCTTGAGGTTTTCCTTGCTGAAGGTTTCCTTCTCGTATTCCTCGCGCGCGAACGCCTTGACAACGCGGACGCCCGCTATGTTTTCCTGCGTTTTGGTGTTAAGAACCGCGTTCTGCTCGCGGATTACGCGGTGCGCGGGCGCGATGAGGGAGCGCAGCTTCCACGCGATAGCGGCAAGCACGGGGCAGAACACGAACATTACAAGCGCGAGCTGCCACGAAAGCAAAGCCATTGAAATAATCGCGAACGTGAACATCAGCAGGCTTTCAAACATAGCGACGGAGAAGTTCATTACAAGGTTGCGGACTCCGTCGATATCGCCCGTCATGCGGCTCATGATTTCGCCGACATGATTCTTGTCATAAAACGAGTAGGACAGCTCCTGCATATGCGAGTACATCTTCGTGCGCAAATCGAACACGACGCTCTGCGAAACGCTCTCGAAAAGCATTCCGCGAACGTAGACTATCGCCGCGCGCCCCGCGCTCAAGCCGATGAAGATTGCGCAAAGCTTGAGAAGAAGCGACATATCCTGATTCGGAATAACGTCGTCAACAATCATTCCCGTTATGCGCGGGAGAATCATGCGCGACGCCTGGCAGATGATGATGAGCAGCCAGCCGAGCAGAAATTTGCTTTTGTAAGGTCTGAGCCACGAAAGGAACCTCTTGAAAACCATGAAACGCAACACCGCCTTTTCGCTCGCGTATTCTGCGCTGCGCGTCGAGGAGTAGACTTTTGCGGCTTTCGCGGATTTTCTCCGTTTACGGGCGCAAAATAAACTGTTTAAGTATGATAAGTCACATAAGCCGTTAAGTCAATAGAAACAGTAAAACGTTTTATGCGAAAATTCATACGAAAATGCACGCGGTTTCTTTGCGCCGTTTGTATAGAACAACTTGGCTATACAGAGCGTACATTATGCGGCGAAATATATTTCCTGCCCTGCGCGTTTGAAACGCGCCTCCTGTACGTTCCGCAGACAGCGCCGAGATACACGCTCTTTGCGCCCGCTGCAAGAAGCGCCTTTGCGCAGGCGTCGGCTGTGCTTCCCGTTGTAACAACATCGTCAATAAGCAGCACTTGCTTTCCCGAAAGCGCGCCGCCGTTTACGCCAAACGCGCCGGAAACGTTTTTGCGCCTCTTGCTTTTCTGTAAGCCGGACTGCGCCTTGGTATCGCGCATCCTTACAAGCGAGGAGGAATCGACCGCAAGCCCCAGCAGGGCGGCGACGCGCGCAGAGATTTCCTCGGACTGATTGAAGCCGCGCTCGCCCCGTCTTTTGGCTGAAAGCGGAACGGGAACTATCACATCGACGGGAAAGCGGCGGCAGCAGGAGGAAAGCGCAGGCGCGAGCAGCCCGGCAATCTGCGGAAGGCTGTGAAACTTGATTGCCCTTACCGCCCCGCGCGCCGCGGCGTAGGAATAAGGATAGGCAAAGGCAATTCCGGAAAGGGACATCAGCCTGCATACGTGTTTGCCGCGCCCCATGCGCTGGTTACATTTTTCGCATATGTCCACGGGTCTAGCATAAGAAAGCAGCTTTTCGCGGCAGGAAAGGCAGACGAAATCCGTTTCGGATTGCAAAGAGCGCTTATCTCCGCATACGGCGCAGACGGCGTGCGGCGGATAGAGCAAATCGGTAAGCCCCTTTTTAAGCACGCGCAGGAAAGCGGCGCAATTCATACGAAAAACGCCTCCGTTTCCGCGCGAATATCCGCGCTTTCATGCAGGGACGAAAAATGCTCCGGCAGAAGCGAATAATACTCCTTGTTCATATACCTGTCGTCAATCAGCAGCACGGCTCCCCTGTCCGTCTTGGTTCTTATTACTCGCCCTGCCGCCTGCAGAACCTTCTGCATTCCCGGATAGCGGTAAGCAAAGCCGAAGCCGTCGCCCAAGCTGTCGCTGTAATACTCGCGCATCGTTTCCCTTTCAAGGCAGACCATCGGAAGCCCTACGCCGACGACGGCAACGCCAATCAGCTGGTCGCCGGGGAGGTCGACGCTTTCCGCATACGAACCGCCAAGAACCGCCATTCCGACAACGGATTTATCGCCCGCCCTGTATTCGTTCAGGAATTCCTCGCGCTTTTCATCGCTCTGCCCGCTCTCCTGCTGCATAATTTCAAGGTCGGGGGCGATTTCCGTAATTCTGTCCCTTATCAGCAGCAGATATTTATAGCTCGGGAAAAAGAAAAGATAATTGCCCTTTTTCGCCGACGAAAACGCAACGAGCGCCTGAGCGATTTCGTTTGCCGTCCTTTCGCGCTGCGTATAGCGGGTCGAAAGGCTTTTTCGCATAAGAAGCAGGTTTTCCTTTGGAAAGGGGCTGGGCGCTTCAAAAAAGCCGTCCTCCTCGCTGCCGCCAAGCAGCGTTTTCATCTTGTCGAGCGGCGTCAGCGTAGCTGAAAAATATACTGTTCCGGGCAGCTTTGCGGTCATTTCCGCAAGGTGCGTCGATATATTGAGCGCAAGCAGCTTGATATGCTGCTCGCCATTCCCGTTATCATAGAGAGCCTTATAGTCCGACGGCTCAGCGGCAGCCCTTTCGGCAGCGCCGAGAAACGGCAGAAGCATACGAAGGAGCTGAAAAAGCGATTTTGACATCGGCGCGGCGCGCCTGTCGCCCATCATTTCGGAAACATCATCGGCGGCTTTTTCGGCAAGCTGCACAAGCCTCTGCGGCATTTCATCGAAGCGCCCCTCGCCCGTATTCGTTTCCGAAAGCGATTTCATGCATTTGAGCAACGCCGTAAGCGATTTATATATGGAAGCTTTGCGGGAAAGCAGCTTGCCCGCCTCGCGCCGCGTTTCCGCAATTTCGCCGGACGAAAGCCCGCCGGACAGCATTTCGCGAACGCGCGACGGCAGATTGTGCGCCTCGTCCGCAAGCAGCGTCTGCTCCTTGCCCTTTTCAAAAATTCGTTGCAGCCGCACCATCGGGTCGAACGCGTAATTATAATCGCAGACGACGATATCCGCCGTTTCCGCAAGCCTCAGCGAGAACTCGAACGGACAGATAGAGTACTTTTCCGCAATTTCCGATGCTCTTTCCCTGTCCCAGTCGTTATAGCGGGAAATATCCTTCAAGGCGTCAGGCAGGCGCAGATAGAAGCCCTTTGCGCAGGCGCAGTCGTCCGGATGGCAGCGCATACCGCCCGTGCAAACCTTCTCCTTCGCGCTTATTACAAGCAGCTTTGCCATAAGCCCCTTTGAATACATGAGCCTTACCGAGTCCATTGCCGCCTCGCGGGCAGTCGTCCGCGCGGTAAGATAAAAGATTTGCTTCGTTTTCCCCTCGCCCATAGCCTTGATTGCGGGAAACAGCACTCCCGCGCTCTTGCCCGTTCCGGTAGGCAGCATACACACAAGGCGGCGGCGGAGGCTGATTGCGGTATAGACACGCACAGCCATTTCGCGCTGCCCGCCGCGGTATTCGGGGAAGGGAAACGAAAGCGCGCGAATTGAAGCGTCCCTTTCGGCAAGCCATTTTTCGCGGGCAAGCTGCTCTGAAAGCCATGCCTCAAGCAGCGGAAAGAACAGCTCCTCAAGCTGCTTTACGGAAAGCTCCTCGTCAAAACGGGCACTTTCCTCGCCGCCGCGCGTCGAATACAGGATTCTGATAATAACCCTTTCGCGCTTATCCCTCAGCGCCGTCATATAGGCGTATACGACCGCCTGAAGCCGATGCGCCTCATGCGCCTCCGCGGGCGCTGCTCCGCTTGCCGGCACCTTTATTTCCTCTATAACAGGAATCTCGCCGTCCATGAACGCGTCCATCCTGCCCTGTACGGTAACCCTGTCCCCGCCCATATCAAAGGTGCGTGATATTGAAACCTCGCTCTTGTACCCGCCCGCCTCGGTAAGCGTTTTCTGCCTTGATTTATGCCCCATCGCTCCAAAAAGCATTGCCTCGCGCGAAGCGGGCGACAGGTCAGGCTCGAATACGGAAAATTCAACGAGCGCTCTTACGGAAACGCGCCTATCCATAGCCCGACCTCCCTTGACAAAATTCGCTTATATCGGGTATGCTTGACACGCAAGCAGCGGACGCCGCACTCGTATAAACTCCTGCCGTGGCATAGCATATTTATACGGAAATGGTAGCAAACGCAGCGCCCGATGTCAAGCAAAGCCCGAAGGCGCAAGAGAGTCTGCGCCGCCCGCGCCTTTTTGCCGCAAATTTTTACACATCTGCGTATTTGGGGATGAATTCCCAGTCAATACGCGTTTTCTATATGCGCGGACAAACGCGCTATTGCCCGCCCGCAGTAAAAGCGCGGCGGCATTATCGGAAAGAGGTATACCGATGAAGGGAAACAGTCGGAAATACATTATTATCGGCGTTACGATTGTTTTGATTATCGCCGTTGCAGTGGTTCTGCTGCTTTATTTCGGGCGCGGTGACGACCGTATAGCTCAGGTTATACGCATCAACGGCGCTACGGCGCTCCAGAGAGGCGAAGGTCAGGAGAGCGAGGAGTTTACCGCATACCGCGGGCTTGCGCTCGAATCCGGCGACGCTCTTGTTTCCGGCGAAAGCTCAACGCTTCTTTTTCAGGTTGACGGAAGCCAGCAGTTTATGCTTGAGCCTTCATCAAGCATAATTCTCGAAACCGTTACGGAAAACGGAATTAAGCTGACGCGCGTAAAGCTTTTGTCCGGCGGAATATCCGCATCGCTCCCGAAGGAGCTGGACGAGGGCAGGCGCGTCGACATAGTCGCGGGCGATAACAAGCTTATAAGCACGGGCGGAACTTTCCGCGTCGAGAGCGATTCCGGCAACGTGTATTTTTACAGCTTCGCCCAGCAGCAGCAGGTTGACAACGGCGGAAGAATATCAACCCTTGCCGCGATGAACACATCGTCAAGCATTTCGATGACTCCGCGCCAGTTCGCGCTTTCAACGCAGCCGCTATCCGTGCTGAACGCGCTGAAGGAATGGGCGCAGACAAGCGGAGCGGGGCTGAGACAGGTTGAGCAGGAGCTTAGCGCGCTTGAAACGCCTCTGCCCACCGACGAGCCGATAGAAGGTCCGACGGAAACGCCCGAGCCGGAGGAAACGGACGC
This sequence comes from Eubacteriales bacterium, assembly GCA_028705775.1. Lineage (GTDB taxonomy): Bacteria > Bacillota > Clostridia > Christensenellales > Aristaeellaceae > STF2-37. The sequence continues at coordinate 1,054 of JAQWCW010000031.1, read as the reverse complement.
GGTTGTAACCGTTCGTCCCGACCCGACCTTTATTCCCGCGCCTACATATACCCCAGGTCCCACCTCGCCGTACAGGGATGATTTAGGCGGAGGCGGCGGATGGTACAATCCCCCGACCCCAACCCCCTCCCCTGCAATTCCGATTACCCTTACGCTTGAGCTTAACGGCGGAACGCTCGTGGACTCCTTCGGAACGATTATTATCAACAAGCCGATAAGTATGTATGCGGGCGAGTATTTCAATTCGCCGAACGTACTTAAAACAGGCTATCTTTTCATCGGCTGGACATATGACGAGCTTGGCGAGGACGTATACGCCGGCGAGGAAATCTTTGAAAGCCTCACGCTCTACGCAAGCTTTGCGGAGCTTATGACCCCGACCCCCTCGCCCACGCCTGTGCCTACGCCGACTCCCGCACCAACGCAGACCCCGACGCTCAGACCTACCGAGCCGGACTGGAATACTCCTACTCCGGCTGCGCCTACGGATACACCCGTAGCGCCTACCGATACGCCTGTCGTACCGACTGGCACGCCTGTCGTGCCTACAGATACACCCGTAGCGCCTACCGATACGCCTGTCGTACCGACTGACACGCCTGTCGTGCCTACGGATACACCCGTCGTGCCGACTGATACGCCTGTCGTGCCTACGGATACACCCGTCGTGCCGACTGATACGCCTGTCGTGCCGACTGACACGCCTGTCGTACCGACTGACACGCCTGTTGTGCCGACCGATACGCCTGTCGTGCCGACTGATACGCCTGTCGTGCCGACTGATACGCCTGTCGTGCCGACTGATACGCCTGTCGTGCCAACTGATACACCGGTAGTACCTACCGATACGCCTGTCGTACCGACCGATACACCCGTTGTACCGACTGATACGCCTGTCGTACCTACCGACACGCCCGTTGTGCCGACTGATACGCCTGTCGTGCCGACTGACACGCCTGTCGTACCTACCGACACGCCTGTCGTACCGACCGATACGCCTGTCGTACCTACGGATACGCCTGTCGTGCCGACTGATACACCTGTATTGCCCACC
>JAQWCW010000046.1 GCA_028705775.1 Eubacteriales bacterium | reverse complement strand
GTTATGCTGTTCATGAAGGATGAGGCTCCTTTCGGCTTTTGTTGTCTGCAACTCAACTATAACCGATTTCGCCTCGTCCTTCATTCTTTTTTTTTCATTTGTCCAAGATGTATTGTAGCGCTACACTGCGCAATGTACGACTTCAACAGTTCCCTTGCCATCGGGCGATTCTGCCTGTACAATATTCTCATCAAAACAAAGGGATGAGCTGAAAATGATTTGGCTTGAGGATATTGACGGCGGGAACTGGCGCATAGGGCTCAAGGTATCGGAAGCGCAGAAAGGGTTTGTTGCGGACAGGGTGACAATGCTCGCGCGGGCATACGCGTACAGAAATTTCCGCAGCCGCGCTTTTGTAATAACGAATGATGAAACGCCCATCGGGATGGGGCTGTATTATGATTATCCGGAGCTGGAGAGCTATGATTTGAGCCAAATCTTCATAGACGAGCGCTATCAGGGACAGGGCTTCGGCAAGGCCGCGACAAAGCTTATTCTGGACGCAATGAGAGCGGACGGCAGATTCAAAAAAGCCGTGCTTTGATATATCGACGGGAACGACGCGGCAAGGAAAATGTATGAAGGCTTCGGATTTACCGAATACGCCCGCGAGGACGACGAAATCTGCATGGAAATGAATCTTTGAAATAAGGAGTGCCGACTGCGCGGAGGCGCATAAGAAGCCGCGCAGAAAGCGAATTTAAGTTAGCCATATATCGAAACGCATTTATATTTTCATAGCAAATCTATTGCGCTTGCCCAAGGGCAAATTTCATCAAAAAAAGCGACTTGTAAAAAACAAGCCGCTTTTTCTGGCAGGGGCAGAAGGACTCGAACCCTCAACAAAGGTTTTGGAGACCCACGTGTTACCATTACACCATGCCCCTTTAGTCAACGGATTGTATTATATATTATTGTCATTCGTATTGTCAAGCTTATTTTTCGCGTTTTAACGCGGCAAAGAAAAGCGGCGCGCCGAAAGCGTTTCTCGGCGCGCCGCTGCATTATAAGGAATCGCAGTTGCCCAGATATTTATCGGCAAGCCCGCACTCCTCCATCAGGCGGAAAAGCGAATAGCGGGCGCGGTAATACACTCCGTAGCGCATAGCGAGCTTTTCAAGCCTTTCGGGAATGCCGAGCTGCGCGGCAGTTACGGGCGCGCCGAGCGCCTTCATTGCGGAAACAACGCTTTCGGGAGAGGGAAGCTCGTCAATCGCCGCGCGGATTCCGACAGCGTTTTTCTTTATTCTTTCAAGGCGCTCCGCCATTTCAGCGTCGCTAAGCCGTTCGGGAGGATTCTCGCAAATCAGCTCCTCGCCCGCGACATTGCCGTAAAGCTTGAGCATTGCGGCGCGGTATTCGTCATATGTAAACGCGTTTTTGACGCGCTCCTTCGTATCTACAAGAGACAAATCCTCGCTCATGAAGCGCTTGAACACGGGAAGGCAGATGCAGGTTGCAGCGCCGACAGCCGCGCCGTGGGACGGCGGGATTTCGCCGCCGAGCAGCTGAACCATTTCCCATGTATGCGCGATATTATGCTCGACTCCCGCTACAGCGCGCGTTTTGCCTATCATCAGAATCGTCGTACCGGAAACGAGCAGCGCCTCGATAAGAATTTTAATTCCGCGCGGCGTCTTTTTCGCAATATCGGGAATGTTCTCCATCAGCGTCGTCACGGCGTCCTTGACCATATCTCCGCACACGGGGCAATACGTTTCGCCCGTCACAAGCTCGCTGATTTTCCATTCCGCGCGCGCGATATACTTGCCGAGAACGTCCCCAACGCCCGACGCAATCATCGGAAGCGGCGCTGTTGCAAGAACCGCAAGGTCGCACACTATAAGCTCGGCAGGCTTTGCGTCGCGGTGAATTTTCACCCTGCGCAAGATGAGCGGCGCGACGACGGAGGTATAGCCGTCCATCGACGGCGCTGTGCCGACAATGCAGTAGGGAAGCCCCGCGCGCATTGCGCAGACGCGGACGGTGTCGGTTATCGAGCCTGAGCCGACGGCAATAAGAAGCTCCGTTTTTTCCGTCATGGAAAGCAGAACCTCGCCGACGGAGCGCTCGTCCGGCTCAAACTTTCCCTCGCGGTGCATATTGCAGAGCGTAACGGAATATCCGGCTGCAGAAAGCGCCTCCGCGGCAGCCTTTCCAGCTATCTGATAGGTATTATCGTCGCACGCAAGCACGCAGTTCTTGCCAAGACCTCTGCGCGCAATATATTCCGGCAGGCGGCTAATAAGCCCCTCGCCGACGTAAATATCCTGATTCGGCGTCATATGCCTGCAGCCGCAGGAGCAGTAAATGCCCTCGATTATCATTTTCCCATCGTTCTCATACCGTACAACAGCCATTTCAAAGCCTCCAAATCAACAAAATCCATCAGCTACATCCTAAACCTGTATGGAACATTTGTCAAGGAAACGCTTTGAAAAGCATGAATTTGTCCGTACATATATTGCAATACATACATCAATATGGTATACTCAATCAGAAAGCAGAGGTGCATTCGATGAAAGAGCAAGCGAAATACCGCCAGCTGGCGGACGAGCTGCGCGAGCAGATAATGGGCGGAACGTACGCCGTGGGCGATACTCTACCGACCGAGCAGGAATTGCAGGAAACGCACTTACTCTCGCGCCAGACGGTTCGTCAGGCGATAGCGATTCTTGAGCGCGACGGGCTTGTATACCGCAGAAGGGGCAGCGGCACATATATCGGAAGAATGCCGCGCAGGCAGACGGCGCACCTGACGGTCGGAGTTATCACGACATATATAACCGACTACATTTTCCCTTCAATTATAAGAGGAATCGAAAACAGCCTGAGCCAGAACAACTGCACCATGAACCTTGTTGCAACAGGCTCAAGGCTCGATACGGAGCGGGATATTCTGCGCAATCTGCTTGAGCATCCCGTTGACGGGCTGATTGTGGAGGGCACAAAGTCCGCGCTGCCCAACCCCAACATCAAGCTTTACGAGGAGCTGCAAAAGCAGAACGTTCCGATGGTTTTTATAAATAATTATTATCCGCAGCTGCAGAACGCCGTTCACGTTGTCATGGACGATTACGACGGCGGAAGGCAGATTACGGAATGCCTGATTCGCGAGGGGCATACGCACATTGCGGGAATCTTCAAGAGCGACGATATGCAGGGGCATGAGCGCTTTCGCGGCTATGCCGACGCGATTGCCCAAGCGGGGCTTCCGCTCCGCGACGAGGACGTTGCATGGTTTTCGACGGACAACAAGCAGGCGTTTTTGCAGGGCGCGCTTCGCTATCCCGATTTCAGCGGCGTAACGGCGCTCGTATGCTACAACGATGAAATTGCGACCGCGGCGCGGCAGTACCTTGCGCAGCACAGCGCCGGCTCTGCGGTTACGCTTTTCAGCTTTGACAACTCCATTTACTCGCGCCTTTCCCTTCCCCCGCTCCGCTCGCTCGGTCATCCAAAGGAGCAGCTCGGCGTTACGGCGGCAACAAAGCTGCTGAGAATGATTGCCGGTCAGCATGAGGACTCCGAAGTAATGAAATGGGAATTTCCATCAAATACGCAGTAAGAGGTGCATAGTATGAGCAAGTATGTTATCGGTGTGGACTACGGAACTCTGTCCGGCAGGGCTGTGCTTGTAAACGCAAAAAGCGGGGAGGAAATAGCCTCCGCCGTTTACGAATACCCGCACGCCGTAATGGAAAAAGCGCTGCCCACCGGCGAAAAGCTGGGGCACGACTGGGCGCTGCAGCACCCGCAGGACTATGTTGACGTACTGACCGTAACCATTCCCGAGGTCATGAAGGCGTCGGGCATAAGCGCCGAGGACGTAATCGGAATCGGAACGGACTTTACCGCCTGCACCGTGCTTCCCGTAAAAAAGGACGGAACTCCGCTGTGTATGCTCGCGGAATTTGAGCATAATCCGCACGCGTATGTTAAGCTCTGGAAGCATCACGCGGCGCAGGACAAGGCGAACGCGCTCAACGAGATTGCGGAAAAGCGCGGCGAAAAGTGGCTCAAGAATTACGGCGGAAAGATTTCCTCCGAATGGGCCTTCCCGAAGCTATGGCAGGTTCTGGACGAAGCGCCCGAAGTATACGCGGCTATGGACGCGTGGGTTGAGGCTGCGGACTGGATAGTATGGCAGCTTTGCGGCACGGAAACTCGCAACTCCTGCTGCGCCGGCTACAAGGCGATGTACAACAAAACAACGGGCTACCCGAGCAAGGATTTCTTCCGCGCGCTCGATTCGCGTTTGGAATTCGTTATTGAGGAAAAGCTCAGCTGCCCCGTAACGCCGCTCGGCAACCGCGCGGGCGGGCTTACGCCCGAAATGGCGAAGCGCCTTGGGATTAAAGCCGGAACAGCCGTATCCATCGGCAACGTTGACGCGCACGTTTGCGTTCCCGCCGTCGGAATCGACGGCCCGGGCAAAATGCTCGCGATTATCGGAACCTCCACCTGCCATATGATGATGGGGCGCGAGGAAAAGCAGGTTCCCGGAATGTGCGGCGTCGTTGAGGACGGAATCATGCCCGGCTTTGCAGGATACGAAGCGGGTCAGTCCTGCGTAGGCGACCATTTTGCATGGCTCGTAAACAACGCCTGCCCGCCCGAATACTACGACGAGGCGAAGAAGAAGGGGCTTTCCGTGCATCAGCTGCTGACGGAAAAGGCAGAAAAGCTGCGCCCCGGGCAGAGCGGACTGCTCGCCCTTGACTGGTGGAACGGCAACCGCTCCGTGCTTGTGGACGTTGACTTGACAGGCATGATGCTCGGAATGACGCTGCAGACGACCGCTGAGGAAATGTACCGCGCGCTTATCGAAGCAACCGCATACGGCACGAGAATGATAATCGAAAATTACCGTGAAAACGGCGTAAACGTTGAGGAATTCTTTGCCTCCGGCGGAATCAGCCAGAAAAACCCTATGGCGATGCAAATCTATGCGGACGTACTGGGAATGCCCGTCAAAATTGCCGGAAGCGCGCAGGGACCCGCTCTCGGCAGCGCAATCTTTGCCTCCGTTGCGGCGGGAGCGAAGGAGGGCGGCTATGACAGCGTATTTAAAGCCGCAAGAGTCATGGGCAAGGTGAAGGATTTGGTATACCGCCCGATTGACGAAAATGTAAAGATATACGACAAGCTGTTCAGGGAATACCGCACCTTGCACGACTATTTTGGCAGAGGCGAAAACGACGTAATGAAGCTCCTTAAACGAATTAAGGCTGAAAACGCCTGAAAGGAAACGCTATGCTCAAGGAATTGAAACGCGAGGTTTACGAAGCGAATATGCTTCTGCCGAAGCACAATCTGGTAACCTTCACTTGGGGCAACGTATCGGGAATCGACCGCAGCAGAGGGCTGTTCGTAATAAAGCCTTCCGGCGTTCCGTATGACGAGCTTTCGCCCGACGATATGGTGGTTATGGATTTGGCAGGCAGCAAGGTTGAGGGCAAGCTGAACCCCTCCTCCGACACGCCTACTCATATGGAGCTTTACAACCGCTTTGACAGCGTCGGCGGAATCGTACATACGCATTCGCGCTGGGCGACAATCTGGGCGCAGGCGGGGCGCAATATTCCCGCATACGGCACAACCCACGCGGACTATATATACGGAAGCGTCCCCTGCACCCGCTCGCTCAGCGCAGAGGAGGTTGAGCGCGCCTACGAGCTGGAAACGGGCAAGCTCATAGCGAGCCATTTTGAAGAAAACGGAATCAATCCCGTATATGTTCCCGCGGTGCTTGTAAGGCACCACGGGCCGTTCACATGGGGCAAGGACGCGGCGGAGGCGGTTCACAACGCCGTTGTGCTTGAGGAAGTCGCAATGATGGCTTTCCATACGGAGCTTTTGCCGAGCGCCGAAGCTCGCCCCGAAATGCCCGAATACATAAAGGAAAAGCATTTCAAGCGCAAGCACGGACCTAACGCATATTACGGACAAAAGTAAATATATCGCAAAGCGCCGCTTGTCAGATGACAGGCGGCGCTTTTGCATGAGCGGCGGGTATAAAACTATATGTTCATTTCAAGCCTGTCGATTCCGGACTGCATCCCCATTTTGCGATAAAACGCCTTTGCCGAATCATTAAAGCCCCAGACGGTCAGCTCGATATGATTAAGCCCCATATCCCTCGTGCCGTTTTTGAGCGCTGAAAAAAGCATTGTGCCTATTCCCATATTCCGCTTGCCCTCGGCAATTGATATTTCGTCGATTTCAAGCCATTTCGCGTCATTGAAAACGGGATGATTCTTGATTTCGCGTATAAATGCAAACACCTGACCGACGACCGCGCCGTCCTCCTCCGCAAGCAAAACAAGCCTGTTATCGGAGAGCATTTCCTCAAACTGCTCCCTTGTGCGCGAATTTTCGCGGAAGCGGAACATATCCGGTCTGTTAGAGCGGTGCAGCTTGAATATTTCCTTTTCAAGCGCCCTTGCGCTTTCGCAATCGGACGGCGTTGCGTTTCTTACCGTAATCATTAGAACATCTCCAAACGGCTGTAATTATAAAGAATATATGGGGCGGCGCTAGCCGGACAGCTCTGCGCGCGGCGGCAAAACGCCGCATAAAGGGCAAAGATACATACGGGCAAATCAACAATTTAATATTTACCGCTTTCAATCTCATGTATTCAGTATCTACATCATCAACTGTAAAAGCCATGGACATATTCTCGTTTCCGTTTGCTTTACATTTATCATATTTTAGAATTGCCAAAGCTGCTCCGTCGGTTTGAATCTCCTGATGTATATCGCCGTCGGAATCAGATGTTGTCAGTAAACGGTTTGGTAAAATACAGACAGCCTTTTTACATTGTTAGTAATCAAGCATATTCCGGCAAAAATCATACTTGCTTCTCCTTCGCCGTATTGATTGAGGCGATGAGCAGCCTGCGAATGGTTCCGCATTGGTTGTATAAACCTTTCGCGGTATCTCTTTCAATGTTCTCCGACTTTACAAACAGCTCCAACCAATACTCGGTTTCATAACACTCTTTCAAAGAAATCTGCAATTTTGCATAAAGTCGGCTTTTCCGTGTAATAAATTATTGCTATCGCAATATGAAATAATCCTGACGGATTATGAAATTTTCTGCTTACGCAGAAAGTGAAATAAAACTTGCCCTTATACTAAACTGTACCCCGTAAAACGGACACCGCAAAGAGTGACATTTCATCCGACGGCCCGGGTATACGGACGGTAAAATAGTCACAAAACCCAGGATAGCGGACGTTTGCGGGCAACAGAAGTGATAGA
>JAQWCW010000030.1 GCA_028705775.1 Eubacteriales bacterium | reverse complement strand
TTCCGTTGCAGTCCCAGTCCTCGATTACAGCCGTTCCGTCCTTTGCCTCTATATGCCAGCGCGGGAGCATAATCAGGCAGTTGGTCGCAACCTAGACAAGCGCCTGAAGCCCGCTTTCAAAGGTAAGCGTAACCTTGCAGTTGTCGTCCGCCTCGTCCGCGTATACCTCCTGAAGGCTCGCGCCGACGCTTACAACCTTTTCGTCAATCATATCCATCAGCTGGTCGATAAGGTGAACGCCCCAGTCAAGCAGCATTCCGCCGCCTTCCTTCTTGACCCCGCGCCAGCCGAAAAGCACGCGCCGCGAGCCGAGAACGCGGCTCTCGATAAAGTACGGCTTGCCAATGATTCCGCTCTCCAGCATCGAACGAACCATTTTGTAGTCCCTGTCCCAGCGGCGGTTCTGATGGACGGAAAACAGCTTTCCGGCTTTGACGGACGCGTCCGTCATCTCCTGCAAATCCGCGGCGCAGAGGGAAACGGGCTTTTCGCAAACCACGTTTTTTCCGGCTTCAAACGCAGCCTTTGCAAGCGGCTTGTGCCAGTCGTTCGGCGTTGCGATTGTTACGAGCTGAACGTTTTTATCGCCTAGAAGCTCGTCAAGCGAGGAGTAAACCTTAAAGCCGTTCTCCTTCGCCTTTTGCCGTGCTTCCTCCCTGATGTCCCAAATACCTTCTACGGTTATATCCTTCAGCTTTTCGCGGAGCATTTCCGCGTGCCATGAGCCCATTCCGCCATAGCCAATCAGTCCAAGACCAATGCTCATATATACCTCCGAAAATGATAATCTGGATTTGCGAAAGAAACGCAAGCGGAGAGCAGCGTTTCAGCTTGCGTGATAAGTATATCACGCCTTATTGTAAAAAGTAAGCGGGAGGCGCATATATATGCTTTTTCGCGCGCAAATTTCCGCGCATTTTTGCCGCTTTGGTGATATAATTGCGGGGATTTATATGTAAAGGGAGGCGCGATGGTGAAAAAGCTCCTTGCGTTTTTCAAAAAGGAAACCGTGCTTTCGGTTTCGCTTCTGCTCGCCGCTTTGTCTATGCTCATAACGCCGCCGAGCGCCGAATACATCGGCTATATTGATTTTTCCGTGCTTGCAATGCTTCTCTCGCTCATGTCCGTCGTCGGGCTTATGAAGCATCTCGGATGGCTTTCGCGCCTTTCGTCCGCGCTGATTTCGCGCTGCGGGAGCATGAGGAAGCTTTCGCTCGCCATCTGCCTCTGCTGCTTTTTCTTTGCAATGCTTGTTACGAACGACGTCGCGCTTCTTACCTTCATTCCGCTTTCGATAAGCGCGCTGTCCTCAGCGCCCGCGTCCGTTCTAATCTATACCCTTTCGCTTGAAACGGTCGCGGCGAATTTGGGCAGCGTCCTCACGCCGTTCGGCAATCCGCAGAACTTATATATTTATACGCATTACGGCATGAGCGGCGCGGAGCTTTTCTCCGCCGCGTTTCCTATGTGGGCGGCGTCTCTCCTGCTCGTCTGCCTTGCCGTGCTTCCGATAAAGAATGCGCCGGTTTCCGTAAAGGGCAGCGAAGCCTCCGCTAAGCCCGACAAGCTGCGCTCTGCCGCCGCAGCCGCGCTGTTCCTTTGCTGCGTGCTTTCCGTGCTTCGGGTTGTGAATACCTATATCTGCCTTGCCCTTGTCGTCCTCTCGCTTGTGCTTCTTGACAGAAAGGCGCTCCTTGAGGCGGATTACAGCCTGCTTCTTACGTTCGTCTGCTTCTTTATTTTCGTCGGAAATCTCGGCGCGTCGGAGGCGGTCAGAAGCGCCGTCGGCTCTGTTATGGCAGGCAGGGAGCTTGAAATGGGCTTGCTGCTTTCGCAGGTTATAAGCAACGTTCCCGCCGCACTCATGCTCTCCTGCTTTACGGATAACGCCTCGGCTCTTTTGCGCGGGGTTGATTTGGGCGGGCTAGGAACTATTGTCGCCTCGCTTGCAAGCCTTATCACCCTCAGAATCTATAAGCGCGAAACGAAAAGCGGCGGCGGAAAATATCTTTTGATATTCACGCTTATGAACGTCGCCTTTCTTCTGCTCCTCTATCCCGTTGTGAAATTCATATAATCCGATAACAAAAATCGTTCTGTATTTTTGTCGTTTATTCATAACGGGCGCAGTTTTGTCAGCGAAGGGATTCTCCGGCGGGGCTTATCTGCCTTCGAGATAATATATGCTATATTAGAATATTCAGGATTCTGCGCGCCCTGAGCGCATTTGGCTTTGCTTTGATTGTAAGTAAGCCTAAAGGCGCTTACGGCAGTGCATACGATAAACCCCGAAAGCGTTTGCTTTCGGGGTTTTTTTGCGGTTAGTCGCAGGCTGCTATTATCAGCGCATATGGTAGCTTCCGCAGCAGCTTTCGTCCTCAACCTTGCCGCTGCAGCAGTTTCCGCACGGCTTTACCTCGATTGAGTCCAAATCGCAAACGCCTTCTCTGTCGTGATGGGCGCAGCTCTCAACCTTGCAGTAAATGCATTGCTTTGCCATAATTACCCCTCCTGTCATTGCGGCGCTCATGCTCCGCTGATACGAATTATGCCCGCATGAATCTGTATGTATTCATTTTTCCTTAGGGCGAATTTGTACAGCCGCAGGCATTGCACAGCAAGCCTTAATCTGTTAGAATAGGATTGTCTTTAGGCAGACGGCATTTTGCCGCACTCTGTCACGTATGTGAATAAAAGGATGGCATTGCAATATGAGGAAGTTTACCCGCCTTTACCGAGCGCGCGTTACCGCAATGCTGGAAAACGCCATCAAAGCGCCTGTTACCGTTATTACCGGTGAAGCAGGAAGCGGAAAGACGACGGCTGTTTTGCAGTACATTCAGCAGAGGCAGGAAAGCCGCCCTCTTATTTTTCGCCCTGAAATCGGAAGCGGAACGGAGGAGGAGCGCTTTGCCTCCTTTGCCAATACCCTCAAGCTCTACGACGGCTCGTATCAGAAGCTGCTTGCGGGAATGACCGCGCCGCTTACCCGCGTAATGGCGCGCCGCCTTGTCGCCGTGCTTGCAAAGCAGATAATCACGCCTACGCTTTTTGTTTTCGATTTTCAGGAGCATTCGGCTGACCACATTTTCATGCAGTTTATTGAGGAGCTTTTGCAGAACCGCCCTCCGAAGCTTCAGGTAATCATCGTTCAGCGGCAGGAATTGCGCGGAATAGCGCAGTTTGTTGAGCGCGGCTTATGCACGGCGCTGACAAGCGGCGATTTCCTTTTCAATCTGCGCGAAATGCAGCAGATTATGCAGCTGCACGGAATGAACAATAACCTCCGCGACGCCGAAAAGTATTTGAGCGTTACCTGCGGCTGGCCGCAGGCGGTAAGGGAGCTTATCGAGGCGTGGGAGGACGAATCGGAGGACGACGGCTCGCTTCCGCACCTTCACTCGCTCTGGGAGGGCTGGCTTACAACAAGGCTTGACCAGACGGAAATGCGAATCATGCTTAGGATGTGCTACCTGCACGGGCTTACCTCCGAGCAGGCGGTAAAGCTTTGGGGAAGCGCCTCTGCCGGCGAAACGCTCAAAAGACTTTACAAGCGCCATGCCTACATGGACTACGATAAAAAAACCGAAATCTATTATCCCAAGGAGTTTATCTGCCAGTACCTGCTCTCCGTTTCCGACCTTTTGCCGGAGGAGGTTGAGCATGACAGGATTTTCGCCGCGCAGATGTATGCGGAGGGCGGCAGACCCGCCGAAGCGTTCGATTTGTTCGTCCGCGCCCGCGCCTATTCCCGCGCGCTCAACACCTACCGTATTTCCATGACGGATAACGACCTTGCGGATAATTACCCGATGATAGCCGAGGCGATGGACTTGATTCCGCTCAGAACGCGAATCGAGCATCGCACGGCGTATTTCAGCTTCATTTTCAAAAGCATTATTTGCTACGCGCCCGAAAACGGAGCGTCCCTTTTCTGGGAAGCCAAGCAGGTTTTTGAGGAGTATGAGAGCGAGGCTGCCGACAGAAACAGGCTTGAGGCGGAGCTCAAGCTGCTTGAGGCGGCGCTTTCGGGCTTTGATATGGACGTATTCGTTACCCGCTTCAAGGAAGCGTATCAGGCTTTCGGGGGCGATTCGACGATTCAGAGCGGAATTGATGAAATGCTGACCTGCGGAACCGCGTCGATTCTTCCGCATTTTGTTTCCGAACGCGGGCGCTTCAAGGAAAATTATGAGCAGCTTATTGAACTGAGCGATATATTGAGCGACCTTGTGAACGATACCTCCTGCGTTATACGCTCCGTGCTTGAGGCGGAGTACGCTATTGAAATGGCGGACTACGACAAGGCGCAGAGTCTTGCGGTAATGGCAATGCAGCGCTGCGCAACATACAGGCAGGACGCGTTTTTCCTCGTCGCGCTTCAAACGCATTGCAGGGTGCTGATTGCAAAGGGGCTTTTTGAGGACGCTATGACGGAGCTGCTGAGCATTGACGAGTGGAACATCACCCGCAAATCGCCGGCGCTCATGCAGGCGCGAACCCTCTGCGTTGCGCGTATGCTCATTCTGATGGGCTACAGAATCAACCTTCGCGGAATCAACTCCGTTGACTCAATGCGCTTTCCCGCCTCGCACGCAATTACGCTGATTGTTTCAAACCTTGCCGGAGCGGATTCCGGCTTTGATGAGCAAATTCAGAAGGGCAGCGGGGAACTTGAGCGAGCTGTAGGCGAAACAGACCGCCTTCTTTATCAGCTGCATTTCGAGATTATGCTCGCCGTTTCAAAGATTGCCGAAAATCCGGACGAGGCGCTTAAAATCTATAAGAAAGCCGTGGAGCTTGCCCGCCCCGACCATCTTGTGCAAATTTTCATCGAGAAAACGCAGTACACCTTTATGCTGCTTGAAAAAGCGCTTGCCGACGCGCCGGACGACGAATTCCTCAAGGAAGTGCGCGAAAAGTGCGCGGCGTATTATACGCGCGTTGTCGGGCACCGCGCCCAGCAGAGGGATCAGCGCAGAGTGCTCAACAAAAACGAGCGCGCCGTCATGGAGTCGCTGCTTAATAACGACATCAGCCGCGCCGCCAACGTGCTTCGCGTTCCCGTTATTACCATCGCCTCAATCGCCGCGGACTGTATGGAATATTACGGAGTTCTGAGCCTCAAGGAGGCTGTCGATATGTTCCGCGACGAGCTGCAAAAGCAGAAGGAGCTTGGCTATTGGGAGTTCGTTACCATGCTTGCGGACGATGAGGCAAACGCGGGAAAGTAACGCGCTTGCGGGGAAACGGCAGATGCGGAGCGACAGCGTTTATTATCATTGCGCGCTTTCCCGAATGCCGGCGGCGATGTAAGCCTTTTAGGTAAAGCCGAATAACCTGAAAATAAAACGGATGCCGTATATTCTGCGGCATCCGTTGCTGATGTGTTATGCTTTTTTGCGCTTTTACAGCAAACCGTCGTCATCCGGCTGCATTTCTGCCTGTTCCTCGCCGTATGCGGGGCGGTATACGCGCCTGTCGAGCGACCATACCTTGTCCGAAAATCCGCCCGGGCGCGTAGCTGAAACGGCGGCGGAGAACTGATACATATGCGCGTCGAGAATGTCGAGCCAGTGCAGAACGTCCGCTTCCATGAACATCGGCAGGCGCGGCGAGCCGAATTCAGCCGTTCCGTGATGGCTGATAACCATATGCTCAAGCAGCAGCGGAATTTCGCCCGTTACGTTTGCTTCCTCGGCAGCGGCGCGAACGTCGCTCACGCCCTTTACGAGATGCCCCAGCAGCTGACCCTCGACGGTGTATTCGGAAACTCCGCCCATCTCGTCGCTGTCCATCTCGCTGATTTTTGCCAAATCGTGAATAATCACGCCGGAGTATAGCAAATCGCGGTCAAGCTCCTTGTAAACGCCCGCTATCGCTTTTGCGGCGCGGAGCATCGTTACCGTGTGATATAAAAGCCCCGAGCGGATTGCATGGTGCATTTTTGACGCGGCAGGCCAGTAAATCAGTTTATCGCCGCAATGCGCAAGCATAACGCGAACTATGCTTTTCATGTCCGCGTTTTCAAGGCTGTCAACGGTTTGCGTGATTTCGGCAAGCATATCCTCCGGCTTTTCGGGCGCGCAGGGCGTAAGCGAGGCGATGTCGATATCGTCGCTTTCCGCAAGCGCGCGCATTCTGTCAATGCGCAGCTGCATATGCCCCTTGAATTCCTGAACGGTTGCGCGTACTTTAACTACGCTTCCCGTTTTCGGGGGCGCGTAAGCGCCGTCCCACAGCTTGGCGTTGATTTCTCCGGTTTTGTCGCAAAGCGTCATGTCGAGGTATCGGCTTCCGTTGCTTCCTACGCGCTGCTCGGATGAGCGCACGAGGACAAAGCCCTCAAAGCTCATGTCCTTCTGAAGCGTTACAATATCGGGCTGCTGCAATGTTTTTCTCCTTTATTAAAGCGCTTCGGAGGCGATTATTCCGAGCAGACCCGGGCCTGTATGAATCGCGAGCGCGGGGCTGACCTGCGCTATGAAGCTTTCCTTTACGTCCAGAATCGTCTTGAGCCTTTCGAGCAGCTTCTGCGCGTCCTCGCGCGCGTTGCCGTGAACAACGGAAAGGCAAACCGCCTTGCGACCGAACTTTGTCACCATTTCGTTGACCATCGTTTCAACGGCGCTTGACCAGCCGCGCGCCTTTGCTCTCGTCTGATAAATGCCCTCGTCGTTAACGAAAACGATTGGCTTGAGCTGCAAAAGCGTTCCGAGAACGCCCTCCACAAGCCCTATTCTTCCGCCCTTGCGCAGGTACTCAAGCGTTCTGATTATGAACATACCGAGCTGCGACTGGCGCATTTTCGTGCTTCTCTCAAGAATTTCGTCTATCGAAAGCCCCGCACGCAAATCCCTTGCCGCCTGCAGCACGATTGTTCCCAGAGCGGTTGAGAGGGTTTTCGAGTCGAACACGCGCACGTTGAGCCTGCCCTCGTATTCCTCAGCGATAATCCTTACCATGTTGAACGTTCCGCTCAGGTTGGAGGAAAGCGCGTAATGCAGAACGTCCGTAAACCCGCGCTCAATAAGGCTGTCGTAAAGCGCGGAAACGTCGCCGGGGTTGGGCAGGCTCGTTTTGGGCAAATCCTGCTTCATCATGTCGTATATTTCTTCCGGCTGAACGTCCAGCCTGTCACGATACTCGCCCGATGAGTTGACTACGCGAAGACTTACCAGTTCGATTCCGTATTCGCTGAGCTGCTCATCGCTCAAATCGCATGAGGTGTCCGTGACTATCGCAATTTTTCTATCCATATTGCAGTCCTTTCCCGCGCAGCGTTTGCGTTCCGTTTTTACGCAGATGCTTTGCGCGCAAAGCGCCGTATATATCATTCCGCGCTTATTATAGCATATTGGGCGCTTCTATTCAAATGCGCGCGCAAAAATTCATCGTTTGTTAAAATGCTTGCCGTGCATAATTTTTGCTTTGTTTTCATAGCTTCCTGCTTGAGAGCGCCGATTATGCAATGTGCTTTTTATGTATTGGCGCGGAGGAAAGTGAATGAGGCTTATCGAGTCCTGCCGTATTCCCGTTGCAGCGGGGGCGCTGCTTTTGTGCTTGGGGGCGCTGTTTCTTTTTGCGCCCGTTTCCTCTACGAGCACTGAAAAAGCGTCGGGCGACCCCATGAATATTACCGTCTATCTCGCCGCAGAGGGCAAAAATGTAAAAATGAGCCTTGACGAATACATCGTCGGCGCGCTCGCGGCGGAAATGCCCGCAAGCTATCATCTTGAGGCTTTGAAGGCTCAGGCGCTCGCAATACGCACAAGGGCGTACTCGCAGGCGCGCGTTTACGGCGGCAAGGGCTGCGCGGAGCATTCCGGCGCCGATATATGCTCGTCTTCCGCGCACTGTCAGGGCTATATCGCCAAAAACGAGCGAATGAAAAAGTGGGGCGGAGAGTTTGAGATGTACGAGCGGCGGCTTGAGGACTGCGCGCGCGCTACGAAGGGCGAATACATCGCCTATGACGGCAAGCCGATTTCCGTAATGTATCATGCGGTCAGCGGCGGGGTTACGGAGGATTCCGAGGCGGTTTTCGCGTCGGCGCTTCCGTATCTGCGCTCCGTAAAAAGCGCGGGGGAGGAGGGTATGCGGAATTTTTCATCGTCGCTTGAATTCCCGATTTCAGAATTTGCGGAAAAGCTTTCCCTTGCCTTTCCCGCTTCGGCGCTGACGGAGGATAACGCAAGGGACAGCGTGTATGTGCTTTCCCGCTCGCTTTCGGGGCGCGTTGCGCGAATCCGCGTCGGCAATGAGGAAACAACGGGGCGCGCGTTCCGCGCCGCGCTGTCGCTTCCCAGCACGCTGTTTGACATAAGCTTTTCGGAAACTGCGGCGGTTGTTTCCTCGCGCGGCTATGGGCACGGCGTTGGAATGAGTCAGGCGGGCGCGGCGGCGATGGCGTTTGCGGGAAGCGATTATCGCGAGATTATTTCGCATTACTATACGGGCGTTCAAATACTGAAAATGGAATAGAGGAACTGCAAAGTGCGCATACTGCTCCTTAGAGGGGGCGGTATTTTGCATAAGGTCGGCGAAAGGCTTCGGGGCTTTCTGGATAAGGGCGGGCTTGTAATCTGCGGGCTTTTGTGCGCCGCGGCAATCATCATTTCCTACGCGCTTGCGCAAACCCCGCGCGAGCCGTCGCAGAGCGCCGCCGTATATGAGGACGGGGCGCGGGAAACGGCAAGCCCGATTGTTACGGTAAGGCTTCTTTATACAAAAACGGAAGCGCCGCCGCATTTTGAAACGCCGCTCAGGGGCGAAATATCGCGGGATTATTCGGAGAACATGGTTTTCTTTGAGGCAATCGGCGTTTACAGGGCGCATATGGCTGTCGATATTGCGGCGGCAGCAGGAAGCGCCGTTTACGCCGTAACGGATGGCAGGGCGATTGACGCGGGCTTTCGGGACGATATCGGCTTTTACGCGCTTATTAAGCATTCGGGCGGCTTTCAGGCGCTTTACGCCTCTCTTGCCTCCCTGCCCTCCGTAATAGCGGGCGACCCCGTAAGGACGGGCGACGTTATCGGTCTTGCGGGCGCTTCGGCGCTGCTTGAAAAGGACGATGGCGCTCATCTGCACTTTGCCGTATATGAAAACGGCTTGCCGCTTGACCCTCGCACGCTGTCTTTTTGGGAAAATTGAAAAACCGCTTGCATATTGTATTACATTGTATTATAATCTCCCTAACGACATACGAAATACTATCGTGGGAGGCTTTGAGATATGTGCGGAATAGTTGGCTATATCGGTTCACGGCAGGCGGTCGAGGTATTAATCAGCGGGCTTTCGAGCCTTGAGTACAGGGGCTATGACAGCGCCGGAGTCGCGATTCTTTCTGAGGACGACAGGCTTGAAATTCAAAAGAGTAAGGGGCGGCTTGTCAATCTTGAAAAGCGCCTTGAGGAGCATCCTCTTTCCGGAACAATCGGAATCGGGCATACCCGCTGGGCGACGCACGGCGAGCCGAGCGACCTTAACGCGCACCCGCATACGGACGCAAAGGGGCGCATCGCCATTGTTCATAACGGAATTATCGAGAATTACCTCAAGCTGCGCGAGTGGCTGGAGGGCGAGGGCTGCGTGTTCGTATCCGAAACGGATACGGAGGTTGCGGCGCATTTAATCAATTATCTTTACAAGGGCGATATGAAGGCGGCGCTTGCCGACGCGCGCGAAAAGATGGAGGGCAGCTACGCTCTTGCCATCATTTCCCGCGATGAGCCGGATACGCTTTACTGCATCCGCAAGGAAAGCCCGCTCATCATCGGCGTCGGAAAAGGCGAGCAGTTCGTCGCCTCCGATATTCCTGCCGTTCTGCCCTACACGCGCGACGTTATCTTCCTTAACGATAACGAGATTGCCGAAATCACCCGCGCGGGCGCCGCAATCTATGACAGGTTTCTTCAGCCCGTTTCGCATGAGCCGTATCATGTAACGTGGGACGCGGCGGCGGCTGAAAAGGGCGGCTACGAGCATTTCATGCTCAAGGAAATCTACGAGCAGCCGGACGCGCTGCAAAAGACGTTCACGCCGCGCGTTGATATGAAAAAGCACGAAATCCTTGCCGAGTGTATGCCGATTGACGCGGAGGAAGCGAAAATCCTGAACAAGATGGTTATCGTCGCCTGCGGAACGGCTTATCATGCGGGCGTTATCGGGCGCTATCTGATTGAAAGAATTGCGCGCCTGCCCGTTGAAGCGGATATAGCGAGCGAGTACCGCTATCGCGACCCGATTCTTTCCAAGGATGATTCCTTTCTTGTTGTAAGCCAGAGCGGCGAAACCGCCGACACCCTTGCCGCAATGCGCGAGGCGAAGCGCAAGGGCGCGAAGGTCTGCGCGCTTACCAACGTTGTCGGCTCGTCCATCAGCCGCGAGGCGGGCGACAGGGTCATGTACACGTGGGCAGGCCCTGAAATCGCCGTTGCCAGCACGAAGGCGTACACCACTCAGGTTGAGGTGCTTACGATGATGGCAATGCAGCTGGGGCTTATGCGCGGAACGCTTTCCAGGGCGGATTATGACGCGCTGCTTACGCAGATGTCCGAAATGCCCGCTATGGCGCGCAAAATCCTTGAGGAAAAGGATGATATTCAGCGCTTTGTCAGCCGCAATTTCAGCCACGAACACGTTTTCTTCATCGGCAGAGGGCTTGACTACGCGCTCAGCATGGAGGCGTCGCTCAAGCTCAAGGAAGTCAGCTATGTTATGAGCGAGGCGTACGCGGCGGGCGAATTGAAGCACGGAACGATTGCGCTTATCGAGCAGGGAACGCTCGTTGTCGCAATCTGCACTCAGCCCGATATTGTCGATAAAACCCTCTCCAACCTGCGCGAGGTCAAAACGCGCGGCGCGCAGACTCTTGTTGTCTGCACGGAGAGCCTGAAGGAAAAGTGCGAAAAGGAAGCGGACGCGCTCTGGACGATTCCGGATGTCGCGCCGCAGCTCGCTCCCGCTCTTGCTATTATTCCCTTGCAGCTCTTTGCGTATTATATGGCTATCTATCGCGGCTGCGATGTTGATAAGCCCCGCAATCTTGCCAAGAGCGTAACCGTGGAATAAAATCATCTCGGCAGCCTGTAAATCATTAATGATAGATGACTGCCTTGTATATTTCCTCGCCAGTCTGCGCACTCTATCGTTATAAATAACGAAAGGGTGTCGGCTCGTCAAAAAGCCGCCTCTCGCTTTGTCGTCATCGGGCTGAGCGGCTCATCATGTACCGTGAAGTACACTCAAAGCCGCTCACCCTCGACTCCTTGCGATAAGCAGCTTTTAGGCAAGCCGGCATCCTGCCGTCGGAAATCTACTGCGTATATTTCCTCGTCAGTCTGCGCACTCTATCGTCATAAATAACGAAAGGGCGTCGGCTCGTCAAAAAGCCGCCTCTCGCTTTGTCGTCATCGGGCTGAGCGGCTCATCATGTACCGTGAAGTACACTCAAAGCCGCTCACCCTCGACTCCTTGCGATAAGCAGCTTTTAGGCAAGCCGGCATCCTGCCGTCGGAAATCTACTGCGTATATTTCCTCGTCAGTCTGCGCACCCTATCGTTATAAATAACGAAAGGGTGCGTTTTTATGGATAAGGTTGCTATGATTCTTGCAATTATCGGCGGGCTTAACTGGGGGCTTGTCGGGCTTTTTCAGCTGGATTTGGTTGCGCTTATATTCGGCTCGTCTGCGGCAATCGGAAGCAGGATTGTTTACTGCATAATCGCCGCCGCGGCGCTCTGGTGCATATCGCTTCTGTTTATTCCGAAGGCGGCGAGGGGAAGCAAAGCCTGAGGATTTATGAGCATAATAAAGGAGAAGCTCCGGCGCAACGCCGGAGCTTCTTTGCTGCCCTGTGCTTTACATCGTAACAACGATTTCGTTTGTCTTTCCGAGCTTGTCTGCGGGGATGTGCAGCCCGGGCATTTCAACGCCGTTGAGGGTAAGACGGGCGGGATTTCCCTGCTTGTGCGCCTTGTTGTCAACGGTTATGCTGAGCTTATGCCCGCGGAAAAGCTTCTCCATTTTGAAGCCGTCCCAGCTTTCGGGAATGGAGGGGGAGATGGTGATTCCGTCAACGGTCGGGCGAAGACCGAGTATGCCCTCGACGCAGCCGACCATAACGGTAGTCGCCGTTCCCGTCAGCCAATGAACGTGCGCGCGGCCGTGCATCGGGCTTCCCTCGCCCTCGATGAACTGCCCGTGAACGTAAGGCTCGATTACGCGCAAATCCGCGTTATCGTTGAAAGATGACGGGCTTGATTCCCTGAAATACTTAAAGGCGTTGTCGCCGCGCCCAAGGAGAGCTTCGGCAAGAATTGCCCAGCCCTGCGGCTGGCAGAATATGCCGCCGTTTTCCTTCGTGTAGGGGTTGAAAAGCAGCATATTCGCGCCGTCAAAGGCGTGCTTGCGGTAGGGCGGGGTCATAACCTCAAGACCGTATTCGGTGTTTAGCTTCTCGTTTACGGTGTTCATTATGGTTTCGCCCGTCTTTTCATCAACAGCGCCGCTTATGACAGCCCAGGACTGCGGGTTGAGCCACATGGAGGCTTCCTCATCCTTCTTTGAGCCGATAATCTGTCCCCATTCGGTAATTCCGCGGATGAAGCGGTCGCCCTCAAAGCAGTCGTCCATGAGCACTGCCTTGAGCTTTTTCATGTTCTCGTCAAGGTATTCCATGTACTTTGCGTCGCTTGCGCAGAGCTTTTGCATAACAGCCATCGCGTAATACAGCTGGAAGGCGCAGAAAGTGCTTTCGCCCTGAGCGCCGAGGCGCAGGCAGTCGTTCCAGTCGGCGTGAAGTCCCGCGGGCATTCCGTGAGGCCCTGAGTGCGTCATCGAGAAGTCGATTGCGCGCTTCAAATGCTCAAGCACCGTTCCCTCGTCCTTGTCGGCAAAGGGGATTACCTCGCTGAGATAGTCGGTGTTTCCGGTTTCGGAAACATACTTGTATACCGTCGGGAAAAGCCAGAGCGCGTCGTCTGCGCGGTAATGCGGATGACCGGTTTCGCGAACGTAGCTCTCCTGCTCCGGAGTGTCCTCGTGACCGGGATTGTGGGAATACTTGACCAGCGGAAGCCCCGCGCCGTGATGCACCTGCGCCGAAAGCATGAAGGTTATCTGCTTCCTTGCCATTTCGGGGTCGAGGTGGATTATGCCCTGAATATCCTGAACTGTGTCGCGGTAGCCGTAGCCGTTGCGGTCGCCGCAGTAAATGAGCGAGGCGGCGCGGCTCCACACGAAGGTGGTGAAGCACTGGAAAGCGTTCCATGTGTTGACCATCGCGTTGAAGTTTTCGTCCGGCGTTTCGATATGAAGGGCTGCAAGCTCGCCGTGCCAGTAGGAAATAAGCTCCGCCTTTTCCTTTTCGACGACGGAATGAACGTCCTTATAGCTGTCGAGCAGCTTTCTTGCCGCGCTCTTGCCGTACTGCGCAAGCAGGATTGCAATTTCCTTTTCCTCGCCCGCTTCAAGCGTCAGCGTGGTCTGGAGCGAGCCGCAGGGATTGCCGTTGTAGTTGAGGCTTCCGTCGCACTTGCCGTCGATAACAGCCTGCGGCTTGTCGAAGCGGTTGCGCCCGAGGAACTGCTCGCGCCTTCCGGTATAGCTTTCAACCTTCGCTCCGGAAAGACCGATGAAGCGCTCGCTTCCGTTCTCGCCGTTTTCGCCTACATGGCAGTTCTCGTTGATGTGTTCCAGAAGGAAATCGCCCTCAAAGCTCGTGCGGGTTATGAACTGCGTGTACTGGAGGTTTACCAAATCCTGATGGTAAAGGCTCTCGCAGGTGAACTCGCAGTAGGTGAAAACGGAAATCTCGCGCTTTCTTCCGCTCTCGTTTTTGACCTTCAGACGCCATACCTCGTGGGTGGCGTCCTTCGGCACATAGTAGAGCGCGGAGCTTTTGATTCCCGCGTATTCGCTTTCGATTTCGGTGTACGCCGTTCCGTGGCGGCAGATTGTCTTGTATTCGTCAAGCGGCTTTTCAACGGGGCGCCATGTGGCTGACCAGAAATCGCCGCTTTCCTTGTCCCTCAGGTAGAGGTATCTTCCCGGCTCGTCAAACTGGTTGAAGCTGTAACGCAGAATGCGCCCTGCCGCGCCGGACTTGACAAAGCTGTAGCCGCCCGCGTTCTGGGTGACAATCGCGCCGTAGGCGGGGGAGCCGAGGTAGTTCGCCCAGGGAGCGGGAGTATTCGGGTTTGTTATCACATACTCGCGCGCCTTTTCGTCAAAATAACCGTATTGCATATTGAGCCTCCTTGCGGGATTTGATTTTGTATTCTTGCGATAAAAAGCATAGCATATTTCGTGAAATTTCACAACATCTAAGAACAAAAATCGTTTTATTTATTTGCAGAAAAGCGGGGCTTGCGTATCTTATTCCCGCAAGCCCCGCTTTTAACGCAGTTTTGTTCAATCAGCCGTTCTTATTGACTGCTCTTTCGTAGTCGTAGCCCCTGTCGCTCCTGATTTCGGCAGGCAGAAGCTCAAAATATGCAACAGCGTTCGGCGCAAGCTCAAGGCTGAAAGTAACCTTGTACTCCTTTGCCGAAAGGCGGATTGTCGATACGGCGGGAACGGCGCTTTCGCGCATAAGCTGAAGCTGCTCCGCGCTCGGGGAGGAAGGCTCGCCTATGTCGTGCCATGTTTTGAGCGGGTTGCCGCTGACCTCGTCAACCGTCCATACGGCAAGGCAGTAATCCTGCTTATCTGCGGGCAGCTTGAAGGAAATTTCGGCGCGCTCGCGCTCGTCCTCCATTTGAAGATTCCATATAACGCCGTTATAGCCGCCCTGCTTTTTACAGATGACGGACTCGTCCGAGCGATGCACGCACTGCCCCTTGAGGCGCTTGAAGAACTTGAAGGTGTAGAAGGTCGGCTTTTTCACAAGCCCGTTTGTTACAAGCCCGAAGCCGCCGTAGAAGGGCGTGAACGGAACGCCGGATTCCTCGAAAACGTCACCGAACGTCCAGTAGGAGTAGGAGGCGTTGTCGTTGCCGAGCATTGAAAGCTGCGCCGCAATGTGCGCCGCGTTCATGTTGGTGTCGTGCAGCGGGCTTTGGGGAGTGTAGGAGGTGTTGAATTCGGTTATCATTATTTTCTTTCCCGCGAATTCGGGGAAGCTGTCGATGATAACGCGCGTAGTGTGCAGCTGCGCGATTCCGCTCTTTGGCTCTACGAGCCTGTTGTAGCGGTAATGCCCTATATTTTCGGGCGTGTTGATTGTGTAGTGGTGGCGGGTTATGAAATCCGGCTGGAGCTTTTTTTCGCGGCAGAATTCGAGGAATGCGCGAATCCACTTTTCGTCGGTGCCGCCGCATACCGCGGGGCCGCCGACCTTGAAGCGCGGCTCAAACGCCTTGATTGCGCGGAAGGTGATTTCAAACAGATGGAAGTATGCGGGCATATCCGCGTCCTTCCAGAAGCCCGCAAGGTTCGGCTCGTTCCATACCTCTATCGGCCAATCTGTTACTTCCTCCGCTCCGTAGCGCTCAATCAGGTGCGCAAGGGTGGCGATAACGAGGCTTGTCCAGCCCTCGTCGCTCTTTGGCGGGGTTGTGTTGCCCTTCCAGTAGAAGATAGTCTGCGTTCCGCTCGCCAGCTTTTCCGGCATGAAGCCAAGCTCAAGGAAGGGGCGCAGACCGAGTGAAATGTAGTCGTCCATAACCCTGTCGAGGTAGGTGAAATTGTATTCAACCTTTTCCTCGCCGTTTTCATCGGCGTATGCCTGATAGATAGCCATATCGTCCGAAAAAAGCCCATGCCCGCGGATATGCCCGAAGCCTATCTCGTCCTGAACGATTTTCAGCTGGTCATGGTATTCCTTTTGAAGGGCAAGCCCCATTCTTCCCGTTCCGACGCAGTCGTCAACATGGTTATTGAACTCTGCCGTGTCGCCGGTATTTACTGTGTATTCCGTCCTAATCATTGTCAGCAGCTCCTCCGGTGCGGGATAATTCCCGCGTTATTTTAATCATATCAGAACAGAAAGCCCGAATATAGCGCCAAAATTGCTTTAAATAATATAAATGTTGCTGTTTTTCCGCTTTGCATAGCCGGCGGCGGCAGAACGCCAAGCTTGATTTTACGCCCAAAATAGTATACCATATCCCTTATGGAAGCCTGCAAACCAAAAAGGGTATAAACGTAAGCCTTTTTCGGCGCGAATACCCTCTTGCGGCAGGGCTTTCCGATGTGATTTGTTTGGAGGGACGCTTGTGGCGCATTACCATCGCGTTTTGGTTAAGCTCAGCGGCGAAGCGCTTGGGCTGGACGGGAAGCTTTTCGACCATGTAATGATAGAGCGCGTCGCGCATACGATAGCGGAGGCGGCTCAGCGCGGAACGCAGATTGGGCTTGTCGTCGGCGCGGGCAATATCTGGCGCGGGCGTCAGGGCCCGAGCGCCAATATGGACGCGGTGCTTGCCGACCATATGGGAATGCTCGGAACGCTTATCAACTCAATCGCGATGCAGGACGCGCTTATTTCGCAGGGCGTTACCGCAACGGTAATGAGCGCAGTTCCCGTCGGGCGCTTTGCCGTCGATTACAGCCCGATTGAAGCGCGCCGCCGTCTTGACGCGGGCGAGGTTCTGCTCTTTGCCTGCGGAATTGGAAATCCCCTGTTTTCAACGGATACCGCCGCCGCAATGCGCTCAATCGAAATCAAGGCGGACGCGCTTCTGCTTGCAAAGAACGTTGACGGAGTATACGACGACGACCCGAGGAAGAACCCCGCGGCGCGCCTTATAAAGGACATCACCTACCGCGAGGCGGAGCGCCGCTCGCTCAAGGTTATGGATACCGCAGCGCTCGTGCTTTGCAGGGAAAACAATATGCCGCTGACGCGAGTTTTCGCCCTTTCGGAGCCGGATAATATCTTGAAAGTGCTTGACGGAAACGACGCGGGAACTTTCGTGCATCCCTGAAACGATACTTATCAATCTATATGGAAAGAGGAGAGCATTATGACGACCAAGGAGATTATCGAAAACGCCAAGACCAAGATGAGCAAGACCATTCAGGTATACAAGAACGATATGGCTTCTCTCCGCGCCGGCCGCGCGAATCCTCAGCTGCTTGACCGCATATCCGTCGATTATTACGGAACGCCCACCCCGATTAATCAGCTGGGCAATATCTCGTCGCCCGAACCGCGTATGCTCGTTATATCGCTCTGGGATTCCAAGGCGATTAAGGACGTTGAGAAGGCGATTATGAAGAGCGACCTCGGAATAACCCCGAACAACGACGGAAAGGTTATCCGCCTTATGGTTCCGGAGCTTAACGAGGAGCGCCGCCGCGAGCTTACCAAGATTGTGAAGAAGTCCGCAGAGGACAGCCGCGTTGCCGTCCGCGCGATTCGCCGCGACAGCGTTGAGCAGATTAAGAAGCTCAAGAAGGATTCCGCCATCACCGAGGACGACCAGCGCAAGGCGGAGGACGATATGCAGAAGGTTACCGATAACGCCATCAAGGAAGTCGATAAGCTTGCCGCCGAGAAGGAAAAGGAGATAATGCAGGTTTGATTTTCTCCTCTCTCTGCCTTATGCCGCTTTCGGAGGCGCTTGCCCTGTACGAAAGCGAAGGGCTTGCGGAGCCTGCGGTTACTGAAACGAAGGCAACGCGGCGCCCGCATGAAACAGGCACGCTTCGCGTTTTGAGGGCAGACCGCGACAGAATCATCGTAAGCCGCTTTCTTGACGATACACTTAATCGATTGGAGAAGCCCAAGAATTGAAGCTGTTCGCTAAAAAAACCGATGAAACGCAAATCCCGCAGGAAAAGCTGCCGAAGCACGTTGCAATCATTATGGACGGCAACGGGCGCTGGGCTAAGAAGCATAAGGCGCAGGCGGCGTTTGGGCATCGCGCGGGAATGGAGCCTGTTCATACCGTTATCCGCATGAGCAACGACCTTCATATCAACACCCTTTCGCTTTACGCGTTTTCCACCGAAAACTGGACGAGAAGTCCGGAGGAGGTGGACGCGCTGATGGGACTGCTCTGCGAGTTCTTCTTTAAGGATATTGACGAGCTGATTGAGAAGAACGTGCATATAAGGGTTCTGGGCGATAAGGACGGGCTGCCGAAGCGCTCTCGCGATGTGCTTTACGACGCGGAAAAGCGGACGGAAAGCTGCACGGGAATGAATCTTTGCCTTGCAATTAATTACGGCTCAAGGCAGGAAATCGTCCGCGCCGCCGCCCTATATGCCCGCGACTGCGTTGAAAAGGGCTTGAAGCCCGCTGAGCTGACGGAAAAGGCTTTTTCGGACTATCTTTATACGGCGGGGCTTCCCGACGTTGACCTGATGATTCGCACAAGCGGCGAAATGCGCCTGAGCAATTTTCTTTTGTTTCAGAACGCTTACGCCGAGTTTGACTTCCCCGTAAAGCTGTGGCCCGATTTTTCGGGCGAGGATTATATGGAGGCGTTAAAAGCCTACGCCTCGCGCGACAGGCGCTTCGGCGGCAGAAAAAAGTCGGGGTCTTGAAGCCGTTTCCCGCTTTGATACGTTATATGCTAAAGCCCACACCGCCCTGCAAATGCGGCGCGCCGGAAAGGAAGATTACAATGTTCTGGAATAGATTCAAAACCGCGATTGTGCTTATAGCGCTCCTTACGCTCGCCTTGGTTTTTAGAGGCTGGGTGCTTGTTGTTGCGGTCGTGCTTTTCTCCTTCGCCGCCGTTCATGAGGAGTACGCCGTTATAACCGCCGCGGGGCATCACCCGATAAAATGGCCTACATGGCTGTGCGCGGCTGTCTGCATTCCGCTCATGCTCGGCTATACTCCCGCCGCGGTAGTTCCGCTGCTCGTCATCTGCTGCCTCCTGACCATTATGAACATGGTTTTCAGGCGCGAGCCGAACTTTGTTGACCTTATGTTCTCCGTGCTGCCGATGTTCTCTGTAGTGCTTCCGTTTATGTGCATAGTAAGCCTGTTGGGAATCCAAAGCGAGATTATTCAGATTACGCTTCTGCTTCTCGTGTTCATCGTTCCCGTGCTCGGCGATACCGCCGCGTACGCCGTCGGCTCGCTGTGCGGAAAGCATAAGCTCTGCCCCGACGTAAGCAAGGGTAAAACCGTTGAGGGCGCGCTTGCGGGGCTTGCAGGCTCTCTTGTCGGAAGCCTTCTCATAATGCTCATCATGTCCGCTTTCGGCGATATTTCGCTTGTCCCGTGGTGGCATTTCGTGCTTCTTGGAATCTTGGGCGGCGCCGCCTCGCAGCTTGGCGATTTGTTCGCTTCAATGCTCAAGCGCTTCTGCGGCGTGAAGGATTTTTCCTCGCTGCTTCCCGGGCACGGCGGAATAATGGACAGAATGGATTCTATACTCTTTATGGCGGTTGCTATGTTCTGCTACCGCATATTCATGATTAGCGTATTCCCGATGTGAGCAGCATCGTTTTGGGAGGAAGCTCCGAAAAATGAAAAGACGGATATCCATCCTCGGCTCAACAGGCTCAATCGGAAAGCAGGCGCTTCAGGTTATAGCCCTGCACCCCGAAAGCTTTACTGTCTCCGCGCTGATAGCTAATAGCAGCGCGGAGCAGCTTTTTGCGCAGGCAAGGGAGTTCCGACCGCGCGTCGCGGGGCTTTCGGCAGGCGAAGTTCCGATTCCGGACGATTTAAGGGATATTGAATGGGTGTTCGGTGACGCCGCTCTAAGGGCGGGCGCTGAGTCGGCGGAGGCGGACGACGTGCTTGTAAGCGTCGTCGGGGTCTGCGGGCTTCCGGCTACGCTTGCGGCGCTTAAAAGCGGCAAGCGCGTTTTGCTTGCCAATAAGGAAACGCTCGTTGCGGGCGGCGCGCTTGTTGAGCAGGTCATAAAGGAAACGGGGGGAAGCCTGCTGCCGGTTGACAGCGAGCATTCCGCCATTTTCCAGTGCCTGAACGCCGCCGAGGGCAATCCGATGAGCCGGATTTATCTTACTGCGTCGGGCGGTCCGTTCAGGCTGTGGTGCAAGGAGGATATTGACAGGGCGACTCCCGCTTCGGCGCTCAGGCATCCGAACTGGAACATGGGCGCAAAGGTCACGATTGACTCGGCGAGTATGTTCAATAAGGCGCTTGAGGTGGTTGAGGCGCGCTGGCTGTTTTCGGCAAAGCCGTCGCAAATCCATCCGCTTGTGCATCCGCAGAGCGTCGTTCACAGCATGGTTGAGTTTGAGGACGGCGCGGTAATCGCGCAGCTGGGCGTTCCCGATATGCGCCTTCCGATTCTTTACGCGCTTTCGTATCCGAAAAGAATGGCTACGGGCGCTCCGAGGCTTGATTTTTCAAAGTATTCCGCGCTTATTTTTGAGGAGCCGGACTATGAAAAATTCCCCGCGCTTTCGCTCGCGTTTGAAACGCTTGAGGCGGGCGGGGCGGCGGCGGCTGAAATGAACGCCGCAGACGAGATTGCCGTTGCTGCTTTTTTGAATGAAAAGCTGCTCTTCGGCGATATATATAGAGTGATTCGCGCCGTTTTGGATGATTTGGGCGCGCTCCCGCTCCTTGATATTGATGATTTGGCTGAGGCGGACGCTCGCGCGCGCCGAAGCGCCGAAACGCATATCAAGAGGCTTGGACTAAGGAGGTAATGATGTCAACGTTTGTAAGCATTCTTCTTACCCTGCTGCTAATCGGAATTCTTACCACTGTGCATGAGTTCGGGCATTTTATGGCTGCCCGTCTGTGCGGAATTCCCGTCAAGCGCTTTTCCGTCGGCATTGGCAAGCGGCTTATAACGTGGAAGGGCAAGAAGCATGATACGGAGTTTTCGCTGTCGCTTCTGCCTGTCGGCGGCTATTGTATGTTCTATGACGATTATGAAACGGAGCTTGACAAGGACATTCCCAAGGACACGCCCAAAGACCCCCGCGCGTTTTCGCAGACGGCGGTCTGGAAACGGCTTATCTGCGTCGTTTCAGGCCCGCTGATGAATTTTGTTCTTGCCCTTGTCGTTTCGCTCTTTTATTTCTGGCTCACGGCGTTTTCGCTGCCCGTTCCCGTTATCGGCACGGTTTCCGATGGAATGCCGGCGCAGACGGCAGGCTTTATGGCGGGCGACGAGATTGTTGCAGTAAACGGCGAAAAATGCACAAGCACGGCGGAAATCGGCGTGTTCATCCGCTCCTATCAGGAGGGAAGCGCGCCCGTCCGCTTCACGGTAAAGCGCGGCGGGGAAACCCTTGAAATTCCGGTTGTTCCAAACCTCGTTACGGATGAAAACAATCAGAGCTATTATCAGATAGGCATTGTCTATCAGCTTGGGGAGTACCGGCTCAGCTTTTCAGAGGCGGCGCAGGAGAGCTTCGCTTATTTCGGGGAGGCTTCCACGCTGATTATTAAGGCGCTTGTGCAGCTCGTTTCGGGCAAGGAAAGCCTGCAGAATATGTCAAGCGTTGTCGGAATCGTAGGCGTTATGCGCGACGAGGTTGCCAAGGTTGGACTTACCGGCTTCCTGAGCCTGCTCATCATGATTTCAATCAACCTCGGGCTTTTCAACCTTCTTCCCTTTCCGGGGCTTGACGGGGCGAGAATCGTTTTCTTCCTTATCGAGGCGGTTCGCGGAAAGCCCGTCAATCAGAAGGTTGAGGCGTACATACACATGGTGGGGCTCGGGCTGCTCATGCTGCTCACCGTATTCCTTGTCTATCAGGATATTGTAAAGCTGATTTAAGGAGAAACAAATGCCGTCAAAGCAAAGGATAACCGCCGGAGGCCTTGTAATCGGCGGAGGAAGCCCGATTGCCGTTCAGTCGATGACGAATACCGACACCCGCGACAGGGAAAAGACGCTTGCGCAGATAAAGGAGCTTTGCGCCGCGGGCGCTGACCTTGTGCGCTTTACCGTTCCGGACGCGGAGGCGGCGGCAAGCGTCCGCTATCTTGTGGATAACAGCCCCTGCCCGCTCGTTGCAGATATTCATTTTGATTATCGGCTCGCGATTGCCTCCATTGAAAACGGAATCTCCAAGCTGCGCCTTAATCCGGGGAATATCGGAAGCGAGGACAGGGTGCGCATGGTTGCGGACTGCGCAAAGCGCGCGGGCGTTCCTATACGCATCGGCGTCAACAGCGGCTCCGTTCAGAAGGATATTCTTGCGCGGGACGGCGGAGTTACCGCGCGCGGGCTGGTTGACAGCGCGCTTGCGCACGCCGCCCTGCTTGAAAAATGCGGCTTTCATGACATTGTGCTTTCAATGAAAAGCAGCTCCGTTCCGATGACGGTCGCGGCGTACCGCATGGCGGCAAAGGCTTGCGATTATCCGCTTCATGTGGGCGTTACCGAGGCAGGGCTTCGCGAGGAAGGCACGCTCAAGAGCGCAATCGGAATCGGCGCTCTTTTGCTTGACGGAATCGGGGATACGATAAGGGTCTCGCTTACCGGCTCGCCGATTCCCGAAATCAAGGCGGCAAAGGACATACTTGCGGCAGTCGGAATGCTGCCCGGGCGCATACGCTTCGTTTCCTGCCCCACCTGCGGCAGAACGAAAATACCCGTTGAGGACATTATGCGCAGGGTTCAGGCGGAGCTTTCGGGCGTCAGGAAGGATATCACCGTTGCCGTAATGGGCTGCGTTGTGAACGGCCCGGGCGAGGCGAGGGAAGCGGATATAGCCATATATGGCGGCGGCAGAGCCGACGAGGGCGTTGTATCCTTCCGCGGCGAGCAGCGCCGCATTGAGGGCAATCTTGCCGAGCAGTTTGTTGCTTTTGTGATGGAATGCATAGGAAAAATGGAGTAAACGATGGATAGTACGGAGTTTTTTTCGGAGATTACCAAATCCCTTCCGGAGCTTCAGGGGAAGCTGACGCTTGAAACAATCCGCTTTTTTGCCAAGGAAAACAAGGCGCAGTTTTCCTTCCTTTCGTCTGCCGTCGTGGGCGAGGAGGAGTATCTGAAGCTTGAAAGAGCCGTTGCCGCCGCTATGCCGAAGCTGATTGTTTCAATCCGCGTCGCGTCGCCGTCGCTCGGCAGCGATTTTCTTTCGGAGCCTGATAAGTACAAGGATGTGTTTCAGGCGTTTCTTCTGCGCGCCTATCCCGCAATCGCCGCGTGGATTGGCGATATAGTCTGGGCTTCTGCAAAGGACGGAATCACGCTTACCTTTCCGGACGATTTTTCGCGCTCGTATTTTGAGAAGAACGCGCTTTCCGCGCGCCTCCGTCAGGCTGTCTATGATATTTTCCGCCTTGACGTAAAGATTGGCATTGCCGTCAATAAGAGCGAGGAGGACATTCTGAAGGAATATCTTCAGGAGCGCTCCGTGAACGAGCAGCTTGCGGCTGAAAAGGCAAAGGCGCAGGAGGAGCTTGAGCTTGAGGAAAGGCTGAGAACCCGCAGCAAAATTATTAAGGGCTATCAGATTTCCCAGCCCTCCGTTCCGATTGACGAGCTGAACGAAACGTACGACAGGGTGGTTGTCGAGGGCGAAATCCTCTCCGTTGAAAGCAAGGAAACCAAAAGCGGAGAAATGATGATATGCTCCTTCGGAATAACGGATTACACCAGCTCCATAAAGTGCAAGTTGTTTTTGCGCTATCATCCCAAGCAGTACGGCAAAAAGAAGGAGCAGACCTCCGAGGAAGAAGCGCCGACAGCGCCTACAGATGAGGAGCGCAAAGCCGTTTCGGATATTCTCGGCAGAATCACCGAAGGCTCGTTCGTGCGCGTGAGGGGCAAGTGCGAGTACAGCTCCTTTGATAAGGAGCTTGTGCTTACCGTTAACGATATAAACGAGATTGAAAAGCCGGTAAGGCTTGACACCGCCGAGGAAAAGCGCGTCGAGCTGCATATGCATACAAAAATGAGTACGATGGACGGGCTTGCGTCCGCCTCCGACCTTATCGCGCAGGCGGCAGCGTGGGAGCACAGGGCGGTTGCGATAACCGACCACGGCGTTGTTCAGGCTTTTCCCGAGGCGTTCGGCGCGGCAAAGAAGAATAATATCAAGCTTATTCCCGGCGTTGAGGGTTATCTTGTCGACGACCAGCAAATCCTGACGGGCGAGGGCGACAGGGCGATTGACGACACAATAGTAGTTCTGGATTTTGAAACGACGGGTCTTGATTCAAGGCGTAACCGCGTTATCGAAATCGGCGCGGTCAAGCTTCGCGCGGGGCAGCTTGAGGAATCCCTGTCCGTTATGGTAAATCCCGGGGTTCCGCTTCCGCAGAAGGTTATCGAGCTTACGGGAATCACGGAGGCTATGGTTCAGTCTGCAAGAAGCGCTGCTGACGAAATCCCCGCGCTGATGGAGTTTATCGGCGGCGCGCCAATTGCCGCGCATAACGCGAATTTTGACGTAGCCTTTTTGAAAAACGAGCTGAAGCGCCTTGGCAGGGATTGGGACGGGCTTGTAATCGACACCCTTACCTTCGCGCGCAAGCAGTACCCCGAGCTTGCAAGCCATAAGCTCAAGGCGGTCTGCAAGCGCCTTCACGTAAGCCTCAAGGACGCGCACAGGGCTGTCAACGACGCGCAGGCGACGGCGAAATGCCTTGCGCAGATGTTTGCGGAGGCGAAGGAAAAGGGCGCAAAAACGCTCTGCGACCTTGACGGTATGTTTGAAGGCGGCGCTATCGGCGAAAGCTGGCATATTATCCTGCTTGCCAAGAATCAGCAGGGCATGGAAAACCTGAACCGAATCGTTTCCGACGCGCATCTGAACAATTTCCGCCGCCGTCCCCATGTAAGGCGGGATATTCTGCAAAAGTACCGCGAGGGGCTGATTGTCGGCTCGGCGTGCGAGGCGGGCGAGCTTTACCGTGCGGTTCTCAGCGGCGCAAACGATGATAAGCTGCGTAAAATGGCGCGCTTTTACGATTATCTTGAAATTCAGCCCGTCGGCAATAACGAGTTCCTTGTGCGCGAGGGGCGCGTTCGGGATGACGACGAGCTGAGGGAAATAAACCGCAAGATTGTTGCCATAGGCGACGAGCTTGGAATTCCGACTGTCGCTACCGGCGACGTGCATTTCAAAGAGCCTAAGGACGCCATTTTCAGGGCAATCATTCAGGCGTCGCAGGGCTTTGACGACGCGGATAATCAGGCGCCGCTTTATTTCAAGCCCACGCAGGAAATGCTGGAGGAGTTCTCGTATCTCGGCAGGGAAAAGTGCTATGAGGTTGTAATCAAGAACCCCAACATGATTGCGGATAAGGTTGAAAACATCATGCTTTTCCCCGAACATCCCAAGCATGAAACCACCTTCCAGCCTCTGTGGGAGGAGGCGGCGCACGATATTGAGTCAATGTCATGGGCGACCGCTCACGACTGGTACGGCGAGGAATTGCCGGATATCATTACAAAGCGGCTTGAAAAGGAGCTGCATTCGATAATCGGCTACGGCTTTTCGACGCTCTACTCAATCGCGCAGAAGCTTGTAAGCAAGTCAAACCTCTCCGGCTATCTTGTCGGCTCGCGCGGCAGCGTCGGCTCGTCGTTTGTCGCCACGATGTGCGGAATAACAGAGGTCAACCCCCTTCCGCCGCATTACAGGTGCGAAACCTGCCGCAAGGGCTATTTTGACGTTCCCGAGGGCTATACCGTCGGCGTTGACCTTCCGGACAAAGACTGCCCCGTCTGCGGTAAACCGCTTAAAAAGGACGGCTTTGACATCCCCTTCGAGGTGTTCCTTGGCTTCAAGGGCGATAAAGTTCCTGATATCGACCTTAACTTTTCGGGCGAGTATCAGGCGAAGGCGCATAAGAATGTTGAGGAGCTTTTCGGCAAGGGGCACGTTTTCCGCGCGGGAACAATTTCCGGCGTTGCGGAGAAAACGGCTTACGGCTATGTGCTCAAGTACCTTGAGGAAAGGCATATCGAGAACGTTTCGCGCGCCGAAAAGGAAAGGCTCGCCGCGGGCTGCGTAGGCGTAAAGCGCACAACGGGTCAGCACCCCGGCGGAATGGTCGTAGTGCCGAAGGAGTACGATATTTATCAGTTTACCGCCGTGCAGCATCCGGCGGATGACTTGGACTGCGGAATCATAACGACCCACTATGACTTCAACTCAATGCACGACATTCTGGTAAAACTTGACTGCCTCGGACACGATGACCCGACGGTTCAGCATATGCTCAAGGAGCTGACGGGCGTTGACCCGCGCGACGTTCCGCTTGACGACCCGCCCGTGCGCTCGCTGTTCACGTCGCCGAAGGCTCTCGGCGTTACCGCGGAGCAGATTGACTGCACTACGGGAACGCTCGGAATTCCTGAATTCGGAACGGCTTTCGTAAGAAAAATGCTTGAGGATACCAAGCCGTCCACGATGGAGGAGCTTATCAGAATTTCGGGCCTTTCCCACGGAACAAACGTGTGGAACGGCAATGCTCAGGATTTGGTTCGCTCCGGAACGGCTACTCTGCGCGAGTGCATATGTACGCGCGACGATATCATGAACCACCTTATTTCCATCGGAGTGCCGGACAAAATGGCGTTCGATACGATGGAATTCGTCCGCAAGGGCAAGGGCCTGAAGCCCGAAATGGAAAAAGCGATGGTTGAGCACGGCGTTGAAACATGGTATCCCGAAAGCTGCCGCAAGATTGGCTATATGTTCCCCAAGGGGCACGCCGTAGCCTATGTTACCAGCGCGCTTAGAATCGCCTATTTCAAGGTGCATTATCCAAAGGCGTATTACGCTACGTATTTCACGATTCGCGGCGAGGGCTTCGATTCGTCGCGCATGGTAACGAGCGCCGAAAACCTGCGCGCTATGCTTGAGGAAAAGCGGCAGGAGGTTGACGACAAGAAAACCGACGCGAAAACATCAGCCACGGATAAGGAGGAAATCGTTGCGCTTGAGCTTTCGCTTGAAATGAGTATGCGCGGAATAAAATTCCTCCCCGTCGATATTTACAGAAGCGAGGTCAAGGAGTTCCTGATTGAGGAAAACGGAATCCGCTGCCCGTTCATTTCCCTTCCGGGGCTTGGCGAGGCGGCGGCGCAGAGCGTTGTCGAGGCACGAAAAGAACGGCAGTTCATATCCGTTGAGGATATCAAGAGGCGCTGCAAAATTTCCGCCTCCCTGCTTGAGCTTCTGCGCGCTAACGGCGCGCTCGGCGATTTGCCGGACACCAGCCAAGTTTCGTTTTTCGGCATGATTTAAGCTCCGTCCGGTTTCATCTTAAATTTATTTTTTGAGCGCCCACGCCGATAATCGCTGTCGGCGCGGGCGCTTTGCCTGCTTTGAAATCGCGGCTCGTTTTTGCGGAAATAAAAACTCCCGACTGCAAATGCAATCGGGAGTTCTGGTGCACCAGACCAATCCAAATCCGAACCCGTGAGTCCTTGATCCACAAGGCTTTTCACATCATCGAAGTTGATCGTTGCCTCGCCATCCTTGTAATTAAAGCCGATGACCACCTTATCGTCAAACAGAAATATCTTGCTCACAAAGGTGTCAATCAGCATCTTGCGGTGGCTTTGCTGCTTCACATCCAGCTTGCGGAAGCGTTGCAGCCAAAAGGTTACAAACTCCGCACTGACCTTTGGTTTCGCTAGCTTCTCGTTGGCAATGCGGATTTCAATATCTTCCTT
This sequence comes from Eubacteriales bacterium, assembly GCA_028705775.1. GTDB lineage: Bacteria > Bacillota > Clostridia > Christensenellales > Aristaeellaceae > STF2-37. The sequence continues at coordinate 2,068 of JAQWCW010000030.1, read as the reverse complement.
CGTTGTTTCCAGCTATTCCAAGCGGCTCTTCGTGGATTTCGTAAGGATGCCCTGCTGGATCGCGTTGAGCATGTTTTGGATGCTAGCGTTGACCTCGTTTAGTTGCTGTTCGTACAAGGGGAGGTTGGTGTTCTCGCGGTCTTGCAAGTCCATCACCATGGACACGATGGCTTCAATGGCTTTATCATCCATGACCAGCTTCATGGTTTCCGTGACGACCAAATCCTCCAGCCAGTTCTTCCTGACGGTTTTCTTTTTGCAGGTCTTGGTTTTCTTGGCGTTGACACACTTGTAGTAGTGATGAACAATATCTGTGTGGCTTGTGCCGCTCTCACCGCAAAGATATGCGCCACAGTAACCACAGAATAGCTTTGTTGTCAGCAGGTAATCATCCTCGGCTTTATGACGGGCGGGGGCTTTCTTGTTGACTTCCAGCTTTGCTTGCACGCGGTCAAACAGATCATGCGGGACGATGGCGGGAAAGCCGTCTGGTACAATGATATCACGATAGGCAAATTCACCTATGTAACGCCGATTGGTCAGCATCCGCTGGATGCTGTTGAAATTTAAGGGTTTGCCGAGTGTGTTCTTCACGCCTCGATCATTCAACCAATCACGCAGCTCTTTCATGGTTGCACCCTCATCGTAACGCTTGAAGGTCTCCAATACGAAGGGCGCAGTCAACGGATCAGGCTGCAAGTGCTGTTCATCGTCAACCACATATCCGATGGGACGAGTGCCGCCATTGAACTTACACTTGAGCGCGTTGTCCGTCCTGCCACGGATGACCTTTTCGGATAGGTCGGCGGAGTAGTATTCTGCATAACCTTCCAGTACGGATTCAAGGATGATGCCCTCTGCGCCTTCAGAAATAACCTCGGTGGCAGATACGACCTTGACACCGTTCTTTTTTAGGAGCGCCTTGTAGCGTGCGCTGTCGTAACGGTTTCTTGCGAATCTGTCCAGCTTCCAAACGATGATCATGTCGAACAGCTTCTTGTTGCTGTCCTTAATCATATTTTGGAACTCGGGGCGATGGTCGGTCTTGGCAGAATAGGCGCGGTCGATGTAGTTACGGAGTACGGTGATGCCATTCTTGTCCGCAAACGCCATACACTCACGGAACTGCCCTTCGATGGATTCTTCGCGCTGACTGTCGGAGGAATAACGGGCATAGATGACTGCGTTCATTTTGTTTCCTCCTCGGTAAGCATTTTCTTTAGCGTTTCCTTCAATCGCTCGCTGATTGGTGAATTGGGGTCAAAACACATCTCCACAAACTTGTCCATATTGGGGTCGATCTTGTTGAACTGCGGCTTGTAATCGAAGTACATCCCGTGCGGATTGTCTGTTCTGCCGTAGATGTAGTCAAGGGATACGTTATAGAAGTCAGCCAACCAGCGGAAGGTTTTTGGAGATGGTGTTGATTGGTTATGCTCATAGCGGTTGATGCTGGACTGCGGGAGACCGATGAGCTTGCCTAATTTATTTTGGGACAAGCCTACTGATTCGCGCAACGCCTTTATACGTTCACTCACAATTTCCAATGGAAACCGCCTCCTATCCGTTACGTGAACATCATAGCAAAACTGGCTCAGAATGTCAACGGCATATTAACATAAGTACCTATGCCAATTGATAAAGCACCAGTATAACAAAATTAAAGTTGTTTTGTGAAAAACAATTTCCTCAACAAGCATAACGGTAGATATAGTTTTCAAAGATGCTTTTCTACGTAATTATGCAGTTGGCTGTGGCGGAATTGCCAAGAATACGGAGGATTCCAACTGTTGGTGTTTCGTTCTGCTTGGGCTCTCAAATCGAGTTTGCTATCTAGTATAGTGGGTATTCTGCAATCTCGTCTTTTGCAAACCCAATCCACAGTAAGCTCATATTCCTGATTAACTTATCAAAGAGAATGATTAAATGTTTTACACTAGGATAAACTGTACCCCGTAAAACGGACACCGCAAAGAGTGACATTTCATCCGACGGCCCGGGTATACGGACGGTAAAATAGTCACAAAACCCAGGATAGCGGACGTTTGCGGGCAACAGAAGTGATAGA
>JAQWCW010000008.1 GCA_028705775.1 Eubacteriales bacterium | reverse complement strand
CTCTGTTCGCGCACTTAATTGTGTGCGTTGGGGCTCCCGCTGTCTCGCTCACAACCCTCAACGTGGTGCTGATGGTGCTCACCTTTTTGGAGCCCTTTCGCTCACTTTTTTACTTGACAAACACATTGCATAGTATGCACACCCTTGCGGACAAACGAATGAACCCACAGACTGCTTGCAAAGTCGGGTGTATCATTCGTGTCTACTTGCGCGGGAGCAGTTTGGAGCGGTGCATTTTCATATGTCAGCATTCGCGGGAGCGGTGGTGACCAAGGATGTACCGGATAACTCGCTGGTCGGCGGCGTACCTGCAAAGCTCATCAAGACACCGGAAAACGATGTGCCGTCAGACTGACAATACACTTACCTGCCTGCAAATAAGCTGCGATTGCTTACCTTACAGGCAGGTTTTTATTTCGTTTACCATAGCTCTATATGTCAGCCTTTCGCTCGTTGCTTGATTTGATACAAGATGATCTAAGGTTATTGGATGGCTTTAGGATAACCTCTATATTTGCACTCGATTAACAGATGCAAAAAATGCCTAGCCGCAATCTTAACGATATTAGCTTGCAAGGTAATTATCCCAGAGGTGAGTTTAACATTTTATATATTGACATGAGTACGAAATCGTAGTACCATTCAGTACGCAATCGTACTACAATAGGCAATGGATGGGAGGCTCAACAAATGGAAGAAAACAAAATCTATGTACGACGCATCTTTACTGCGGTCAATCGGATAGATGGCATCTACTACAAGGTCGCCAAAAAAATGAAAATAAACGCAAATACGCTCGCGTTGCTATACGCGCTGAACGATGGAAACGTTCATTCTCAAAAGCAGATTTGCGACGAATGGCTGATTCCGAAAACCACGATCAACACGGTGGTCAGGGAGTGCATGGAGGCCGGATATCTGGAATTGCCCGCTATGCCGCACAGCAAGCAAAAGATGATCAGGTTAACCGAGTCCGGCAGCGCCTATGCCGCCCGGTTGATGGAGAAGATGGAGCAATCCGAAGACGCGGCGATGGCGAGGACGCTCCGGATTGCCACACCGGATTTCATTGAGGACATCGAACGCTTCGCCGCCATTTTATACGAGGAATTCGATAAACGCATATTAGAGGAACAACGCGAGGAGTAGCATCGGCTTTATGAACGTTTCAACGCTTTACACCAGAACATCCCCCGGCAGACTTTTCTTTACCGCTTCGATACCCGGCGCAATCAGTATGCTGGCGTCCGCGCTCTATCAATTGCTGGACGGCATAATCGTAGGCCGGATTCTGGGTGAAACCGCGTTTGCGGCGCTGAATTTGGCAATGCCGTTTGTCATCATCAATTTCTCATTGGCAGACCTAATCGGCGCAGGCTCTGCCGTGCCTATTTCTATTTGTCTTGGCAGATGCGAGGAGGGCGAGGCCAACAACATCTTCACCTGCGCGTGCCTGATGATCGTCCTGACCGGCGTGTTGATTGGCGGCGCGTTGTACGTTGCCGCGCCTGCGCTGATCGCGCTGATGGGCGCGACGGGAGAATTCGCCAGCCTTGCCACGGCGTACATGCGCGTCTACGCGCTCACCTCGCCGGTTACGACCATCATATTCGCCGTGGACAACTACCTGCGCATCTGCGGGAAAATTCGCGGAAGCATGCTGCTCAATATCCTGATGTCGGTGTTGAGCGGGGCGCTGGAACTGCTCTTCCTCGGCGTATTCGGATTCGGCATATGGGGCGCGGCGCTGGCAACTTCGATGGGTATGTTCCTATGCGCCGCGATTGCGTTCTGGCCGTTTTTCAGGGGCAAGCTGCAATTACACTTTTGCCGACCGCGTTTCAACGTCTTTATGATACGGAAGGTCGTTTCCTGCGGCTCGCCGAATTTCCTAAACAACATTGCGGGAAGGATTACGTCCATCCTGATGAACATCCTTCTGCTTCGCTTTGGCGGAGAGGCGGCGGTTTCCACCTATGGGATTTTGATGTACGCGGAGGGCTTTATTCAGCCGCTTCTGTACGGTATGTGCGATTCGCTCCAACCCGCCGTCGGTTACAACTTCGGGGCAGGGCGCTTTGAACGCGTGAAAGCCATTGAAAAACACTGTTTTACCGCAAGCGGTATCCTGTCGTTCGCCGCCGCCGCGATGATGTTCTTCTTTCCGAGCGCGATTGCAAGGCTGTTTGTCGCGTCGCCTTCGCTTGAGGCGGAGTGGGCGCTCAGGCTGTTCGCGCTCACCTATATCACCAGATGGTATTCCTTCGCCGTGCAGAGCTACATGCTCGCCATCGAAAGGACGGTTCCCGCGACGGTCATCTCCTTATCGACGGCTTTCATTTTTCCCGTCATTCTGGTCGCGTTCCTCTGGCTGATGCGATTGACGGGAATCTGGTTGAACTTCGCCGTTACTTCCGCATTGTCCGCGATTATGGCGTGGATGTTCATGCGGCGCTTTCGCAAATACCAGTTGAAAGCGACGCGGTTGACGCCTGATTGAAGGAGATAGGCGGTTCGTTTTCGACTGATTCACTCATTTCCATTATGAAGGGATTTATTTATGTTTAATTATAAGCGCGTAACGCCGGACTTTTCCGAACTGGAATTATTGAAGAAACTGTACCGTAACGCATTTCCTGCCAACGAACGAGGGCCGCTTAACAGCCTGATTGGCGGGGAACTTAACGGCAGTGATGTTCTGGCATTTTATGACGACCAGACTTTTTGCGGCCTTGCCTGTCTACTGACTGCCGGTTGTATTACACACATCCTGTATATCGCCATTTGCGAGGCGCTTCGAGACAGGCATTACGGCTCTGCGGCAATTGCCGAGATACGCCGTCTATATCCGGAAAACAAAATCATCGCTGATTTGGAAGCCGATGATGAGATGGCAGAAAATCACAGTCAGCGCCAGTCCCGCATTCGTTTCTACGAAAACAACGGATTTGTGAAAACCGCTGTTGCTTATCGTTGGCATCGCGAAAACTACGTGATCTATGCTTTGGGCGGAACGCTCACCGAAGCTGAGTTTAATGATTTCTGGGAACACTTTTATGAAGAAGGTAAAGTCGCGTCCAAATTCTGAGCATCAAGCATACTAAAGGTGTATACTTGCAAACGATAGTTCCTGCTCGCAAACGTTAGCCCAACCTATCGTTCTTTAATATTTCCGAATTTGCATCCCCCTGTCAATCTCCAAAGGCTATCGTTCCTTTGTATCAGTAGTTGGGTCGGAATACAGAAAAAGCGGATTTTATCCGCATAAAATCCGGCGGCACTTCTGTGCTGCCGGATTTTTGTTGCGCTCCGTTGCTTTATAGCAAAACCTTGCCGTCAGCCGTTACCGTTCCATAAATCGACGGCTTTTACATACCCGTGCGCGCCCGTATCCGCAAAGAATACGTGGTAGTACGAATCGGAAACGCCGATAATCCAGTCAAGGAAATTCGCCGTCCCGAAGAAAGCAGGAGAGGATGAATCCTCGGCGGCAGCGTAGATTGGCGCGCCCGAATCCATGTATTTTTCGAGCGTTTCAAGGCATGGGAACGCCTGATTCACCTTTGCGATATCATCTCCAAAGGCGAGATACTTGGTCATCATATAGCCCTTAACATCGAGAACGGATACCTCGCACCATACCTTTCCGTATTCAAGAATGCGGACGGGCGCGCCGTTGTAGTATTTTCCGAGCGATGCGGAAGCCGAATCGGGACGCTTGCGAAGGTTCAGACGGTCGTCGGGGCTAGGATTGTTGACAACAGCCCATCCGTCCGTTTCAAAGGCGTTTTCGGCTTCCGCTTGGCTCTTTGGAATTGTTTTGAAATCAAGCGTGCGAAAGTCGCTCCACGGGCTTGAGCCGAATAAGCAGCGATTGTTTTCTGCGCCCTGAAGCTTGATGTAGTTCGCGCCGAGCTGAATAACTTCATCCGCCATGATATTGACGACAGCCCACGAGCCGTCCGCCTGCCGTCTGATACCGACGGAATCGCCTTCGCCGTTTATGTATAGCTGCATACTGCTCCAAGAGTGAAAAGTATCAAGGGATATTGCGTCGGGGAGGGGAAGGCTTTGAGTGAGGACAGCGCCGCCGCCTTCTCCTATCTCAATAATGACAGCGCGCCGCGTTTCGTCACGCATTTTGCATGTGGAGAAAACGCCTGTCGTGCCAAGGCTGGCAGCCTCAACGGAGACAATATCATCGGAAAACTCGAGAATGCAGGGGGCGAGCGCGGATTCGGCGTATATGTCTGAATTCAGCGGAGCTTCGGCAAAGAGCGCACAGTTAAAATCGGTAAGCGCTTTATAGCCTGAGAGCCATACGGCGGGAAGCTTCGGGAATGCAGCCTTTGAAAGCACGCTTCCGTCCTTATCCCATAACGTGTATTCGATGGCAATGTTACCTTTACCCAGCATAACGTTGTACTCGTTCAGCTCCTGATTCCATCTGTATTTTATATCGGTAACGCTCCATATGCCGCCTGATGCGCGCGATGCGCTGTATGTAACGCTGCTTGTGATTTCATTGTTATACCTGTCCTCGTATGCAATGCTTAGCTCGTTTCCGCTGTTTTTGAGGCTCAGAAGCGGGGCAGAGCCTGCTTTGAGCGCTTTGGTATTCTCAATGTCCGTTATCAGCTTTCCGTCCTCGCGCCTCAATAGAACCAAGGTGTACGCGCTTTCATTCCGAACGGCGATTGCGCAGGTGCTTCCGTCCTCCGCATATGCGGCAATTTCCTGCGCCTCATAGTGCCCGCTTACCCAGCTGACAATATCGGAAGGCGCAGCCTCGGAAAAAGCTTGAACCTCAGGTAAGCAAAGCGCGAGGAGCAGAAAAACGGATAACGCAAGCCGCCTGTATGTTCCCTTCATGGTAAAACCTCCTGCCTTGATTCTTATCTTTATACTATTACGCTTTGCATTCTTCTTTTGTTGCGCTCTGATTCGCATTATATCAGATTATTTAATTGTACGAAACTTTTGCAGCTTAGGTATAATCAATCGAATATTGTATGAATTGAATCTGTATTGTACGGTTTCGACCGTGCGCGCATTCTGCGGCGAAGCGTGTCGTCAGTACCGACGTTCGGCGACCAACTGTATAGAATTGCCATGCAAGCATGGAGGCGATTCTCACACTTTACAGCGATAACCATTTAATAGCAGGAGTCGCCCGCCGCAATTTCGGTTTTTCTGTCGATATATTCATTATTTTTGAGAAAAATATTTGTGCAAACGTGTGTATAATCTGTAAATGCGCATAAATATGCGATTTCAGAGACGCACCATTGCCATGCAAAAACGAGAATAACTATATAAACAACGAAATGCGCAGGGCAAACCGACGCGCGATGCAGCCTTGAAAATGTATAAATAATGTATAGATGTTATAAAAATATTTCTTGCAAACGTTTGTCATGTGTGATATATTTAGGTTACTGAGATGAACGACCGATAATTGATTAACCCATCCGTTATTTATCGCTCATCAAGAACAACTCGGACAGCCCAATACTGAAAGGATGTGTTTTTCACATGGAAAAGATGCTGTGTTTGCTCTTGACCTTCGTGCTCGCTCTGACGATGCTCGGAAGCGTTGCGCTTGCTGAGGGCAGCGGTTCGGTTTATTACCTGAACTTCAAGCCTGAAGCTGATGCCGCGTGGCAGGCTCTTGCAAAAGAGTACGAGCAGAAAACCGGAGTTAAGGTAACCGTTGTTACCGCTGCTTCCGGCAAGTATCAGGAAACCCTGACCGCTGAAATGGATAAGGGCTCTGCTGCTCCTACTCTGTTCCAGTGCGGCAATCAGGCGGGCCTTGCAACTTGGGGCGACTATTGCCTCGATTTGCGCGGAACCGAATTCTTCAATCAGCTTTCGACCGAGGAATTCAACATCAACGGCGCGGGCGGCGAAGCCTTCTGCATCGGATACTGCTACGAAGCTTTCGGCATCATCGTCAACAAGACGCTGCTCGAAAAAGCCGGTCACAATCTTGACGAAATCAAGGATTTCGCAAGCCTCAAGACCGTTGCCGAGGATATTCACGCCCGCAGCGCGGAGCTTGGCTTTGACGCCTTCACTTCCGCCGGTCTGGACGGTTCTTCCTCTTGGCGTTTCTCCGGCCATCTGGCCAATATGCCCCTGTTCTATGAGTTCCGCGATGACGGTATCACCGCTCAGCCCGCGACCATAAAGGGCACCTACATGGAAAACTTCAAGAACATCTGGGATTTGTACATCAACAATTCCGCAACCGAGCCGAGCCAGCTCGCCACCGCTACCGGCGACCAGGCTGAAGCCGAGTTCGGACAGGGCAAGGCCGTGTTCTATCAGAACGGCACTTGGGAATTCAGCAATCTCACCACGACCTTCGGAATGAAGCCGGAAGAGCTTGCTATGATTCCGATTTACTGCGGCGTTGAGGGCGAAGACAAGGCGGCTCTCTGCTGCGGCACTGAAAACTGCTGGGCAGTCAATTCTCAGGCTTCCGCCGAGAATCAGAAGGCCACTCTGGACTTCCTCACTTGGGTTGTTACCTCCGACGAGGGCACTCAGATGATGGCTGACCAGTTCGGGCCCATCCCCTTCAAGGCGGCGAAGGCTTCCAGCAACACCTTCTTCAACGACGCTAACGACTACCTTGCGGACGGCAACTACGTTGTCACTTGGGCGTTCAACTACACTCCGAATGTTGACACCTGGCGCGCGGGCGTTGTCGCTGCTCTTACTCAGTATTCTGCCGGCGGCTCTTGGGACGATGTAGTAAACGCGTTCGTACAGGGCTGGGCGGTGCAATACGCTAACCAGTAAGCGATTCTGACGACTACGGGGAGCGGGGAACACTCGCTCCCCATTTCTATATCGCCCGCTTAAATCCGACGGACTTAGGCGGAAGGGGGGATTCGCTGATGAAACCTATAAAGCGGCGTAGCAATGCCGCCGTTAACTCAACCCTGATTCGCAGGCCAATCCAACGCTGCTTTGCGCTTTTCCTTCTGCCCACAATGGCGGCTTTCTGCATCGGCTTCCTGTATCCGTTCATTAAGGGTATGTATCTGTCCTTCTGTAAATTCACTACGACCAGCAACGCCAAATGGATTGGCTTTGCCAATTATCAAAAGGCGCTTGCCGACCCCGGCTTTGTGCATTCGTTTGTTTATACTGCGCTTGTTGCGCTCGTTTCGCTTGTCATCATAAACGTGCTTGCTTTCGCAGTCGCCTATGCGCTTACAAGAAAAATTCGCGGCGCAAATCTATTCCGCGGAGTTTTCTTCCTTCCGAACCTGATAGGCGGAATTGTTCTTGGATATATCTGGAGTATGCTGTTTGACGGCTTCCTAGCCAATTACGGCACATCCATTGTTCTTAATACCAATCTTGGCTATTGGGGACTCATAATCGTAATTTGCTGGCAGCAGATTGGTTATATGATGATTATCTATATCGCCGGACTGCAATCCATTTCCGAGGATATGATAGAGGCGGCGAAGATTGACGGAGCGAACGGCTGGCATATGCTCAAGGATATCACCCTGCCTACGATAATGCCCTCGATAACCATCTGCACGTTCCTCACGCTCACAAATTCCTTCAAGCTCTTTGACCAGAACATGGTTCTGAACGGCGGACAGCCCTTCGTATTCCAGTCAAACGGAACGGTTATCCGCTCGACGGAAATGATGGCGCTCAATATCTATAATACCTTCTACCTGAATGCTAACTCGCGCGGCGTCGGTCAGGCTAAAGCGGTGCTTTTCTTCCTGCTTGTCGCGGCAATAGCGCTTGTGCAGCTCAGCGCGACCCGTTCAAAGGAGGTGCAGCAATGAGCCGTGTAAACGCGCCGGCAGCCATTGAGCATCACGAAAGGCATACCGGCAAAACGGTGCTTACGGTTGTATTTGCGATAATCAGCGTTCTGTATATCATGCCAATCGTAATCGTGCTGTACAATTCCTTCAAAAGCAACGCGGCTATCAACGTCGGCACTTTCGCTCTGCCGAATAAGGAAAGCTTCGTCGGCTTCAGCAACTATGTAAACGGAATGACGGTTGGTGAATATCCGTTCGTGCAGTCCGTGGCGTACAGCTTCCTCATCACAATCACCTCGGTGATTTTGATTATTCTCTGCACCTCGATGGCTGCGTGGTACATTTCGCGCGTTGACGATATCGTTTCCCGCATAATGTACTATCTGTGCGTATTCTCAATGGTCGTTCCTTTCCAGATGGTAATGTTCACGCTCACAAAAACGGCGAACACCTTAACGCTCAATACGCCATGGACGATTCAGATAATCTATCTCGGCTTTGGCGCCGGGCTTGCCGTGTTCATGTTCACGGGCTTCGTCAAGAGTATGCCGCTGGAAATTGAGGAAGCGGCGGCTATTGACGGCTGCGGCCCGATACGCACGTTCTTCAGAGTCGTGCTGCCGATGCTGGGGCCTATCATCGTTTCAGTCGGTGTGCTTGAGCTGATGTGGGTATGGAACGATTATCTGCTTCCTTACCTCGTGCTGGACAGAACGAAGTACCGCACAATTCCAATTCATATCCAGTACCTGCAGGGCAGCTACGGTCATGTTGATTTGGGCGCGGTCATGGCGCTCATAATGCTCAGCATACTTCCGATAATCATATTCTACCTAAGCTGCCAGAAGTATATCATTTCCGGCGTTATGGCAGGAGCCGTAAAGGGCTGATGATTATCACCAGCGGGCATAACAGACGCAGGATTGCGCGTCAACGGTTCTTAGAATAAAACAAAGACGGCTGTTGCAGACTTGCTTAACTGCGGCAGCTGCTTTTGTTTGGCGCTATACACATTCAATCGCTCTTATGCGCGTTGTAAACAACTGAATCAAACCTTGACTATCTGGAAGGAAGCGGCTCTGCCCAGCCTGTTCATAACGGCAAGCCCCATCCCGTCCGTTGGGAGCATTTCGCAGAAAATGCAGTCGATTTCAAGCCTGTCCATATCCCTCAATACGGTAAAAAGGCGCGACGCGGCTTCCTCGGGGTTTGAAAGCCTTCCGAGCGACACAAATCTGCGGGAGGAATACATTTCTGAATGCTCCGAAAAGCAGAGAATGCAGGGCGAAAGGGAGGCGGCAAGCGCGCTGTCATAAGCTATGCAGATTCCCTCGGCAACGTTATTTGCGTCGCCCTCATAAAGATGCATTTCGCCCTTCGGCGCATAATGACGGTAGCGCATTCCGGGTGAAAGCGCCTTTTCGCCTTGGCGGAGCGGACGAAGCACGGAATCCGTAACACGGCAGACTCCGCAGACCTTTTCAATCATTTCCTTGGTGACCGCGCCCGGGCGCAGTATCATCGGCTCGCCGTTTGCCGCGTCAACAACCGTGCTTTCAAGCCCGACCTCGCACGGCCCGCCGTCAAGAATGAGGGGAATACGCCCGTCCATATCCTCAAGAACGTGCAGTGCGGTAGTCGGGCTGGGTCTTCCGGAGCGGTTCGCGCTGGGCGCCGCTATCGGCAATTTGCATACCTCAAGCATTCTGTGAGCAAAGGCGTTAATCGGCATCCGAATTCCGACCGTGTCAAGCCCCGCCGTAACCTCGTCAGGAATAACGCTTTTTCTCGGCATGATTACGGTTATCGGCCCGGGCATGAACGCGTCAATCAGCGCTTTGCCGGTTTCGGTTATGTCAACAAGCTCTGGAATCATTGACTTTTCGGCTACATGAACGATAAGCGGATTGTCATGCGGCCGTCCTTTTGCGTCAAAGATTTTGCCCGCCGCCGCCGCGTTATACGCGCTTGCGCCGAGACCATAAACGGTTTCCGTCGGGAACGCCGCGATTTCGCCCTTTGAGAATAAATCCGTGGCGATTTCGTAGGCTTCCTCGGAGCATTGCATACACTTGGTAATCATCGAAAAATTCCAGCTTTCTTAAATAAACCTCGTAACCGCGGCGAGCATCATTCCCAAGGGAAAGTAAAGCGCGCTCGCGGAATCGGTTTCGGTTTTCTGCGCCTGCGGAATCAGCTCAAGGCATATAAGCTGAAGCATTGCGCCGCCCGCAAGCCCCATAAGGGCGCTGACCATGCTCTCGCTGATAAAGGAAAGCCCGCCGCCGATTATAACGCCCAGAAAAGTCGGCGCGGAGGAAAGGAGAAGCATAGCGAAAATGTATCCGCGCTTTTTACCTGCCGTTATAAGCGGAAGCGCCGCCGCAAGCCCTTCGGGAACGTCGTGCAGCACAATTCCCGCCGCCAGTTTAAGCCCGAGCGAAATGCTGCTCACATAGCCCGCGCCAATCGCCATTCCCTCGGGTAAATTGTGAAGCGCAAGCCCGACAAGAATAAGCAGGCTCGCCCTCGCCGCCTTTGAGGAAGCCGAAAGCTTCTTTTCAAGCACAGACCTTCCGACGGCGATAAGCGCCGCGCCCGAAAATGTCGAAACAAGCGTCAGCACAGGCATTTTTGACAGCGCTTCAGGCAGCAAATCAAAGCAGGTAATGAAAAGCATAAGTCCCGCGCTCAGGTACAGCACGCGCGATACGGCGCTTTCGCTTTTCATAACGGGAAGCGCGCAAAGGAGCGCAGCGAGCAGCGCGCCCGTCATTGAAACCGCAAGGGAAAACAAAAGAACAGAAAGCATTTTACATCTCCCATCAAGAGCGTTTGCCTGCTCTCCTGAGAGGATATGCGGTTTACAGCTCCTTGAGAAGCCTCGCCTGCTCGTCCATTCTGAGCGCCGTAATCATTTCGTCCATATCGCCGTCAACAAACGCGTCAATGCTGTGCAGCGTAAGCCCGATTCTGTGGTCTGTAACGCGTCCCTGCGGAAAATTGTACGTTCGTATCTTCTCGCTTCTCTCGCCTGTACCGACCTGGCTGCGCCTGTTTTCGGCGTATGCCTCGTCGTTTTCGGACTGCAGCTTGTCGTACAGCCTGCTCCTTAACACCTTCATAGCCTTTTCACGGTTTTTTATCTGGCTTTTCTCGTCCTGACATGTTACCACAAGCCCTGTCGGCAGGTGCGTTATTCTCACGGCTGAGTCGGTAGTGTTTATGCACTGACCTCCGTGACCGGTCGAGCGGTATACGTCGATGCGCAAATCCTTCTGCTCAATCTTGACCTCAACCTCTTTAGCTTCCGGAAGAACCGCAACCGTCGCCGTGCTTGTGTGGATTCTGCCGGAGCTTTCCGTAACGGGAACGCGCTGAATTCTGTGAACTCCGCTTTCGTACTTGAGACGCGAATATGCGCCGCTTCCCGTAAGGGTGAACACGACCTCCTTGATTCCGCCAAGCTCGGTTTCGCTGACGGAGAGAACCTCGGTTTTAAAGCGGTTTCTTTCGGCATAGCGCGTGTACATCCGAAGCAGCATGGCGGCAAAAAGCCCCGCTTCCTCGCCGCCTGCGCCCGCTCTGACCTCCATTACAACGTTTCTTTCGGCGTTTGGGTCAGGGGGGAGGAGGCTGAGCATAAGCGCGGTTTCAAGCTCGGTTTTGCGGCTTGCAAGCCCTAAAAGCTCCTCACGCGCAAGCTCCGCCATTTCCGGCTGCTGCAAAAGCTCCTCCGCCTGCGCCTGCTCGCGCTCTGTCGCAAGGTAGGCTTCATACGCCTCCACAGGCTCCGCAAGCTGCGAATGCTCCTTGGTAAGCCGCTGAAATTTTTCAATATCGGCGGCTGTATCCTGCTGTGAAAGCGCAAGCGCAATCTCCTCGCGCCGCATTTTCATCCATTCAAACTTTTCCAGAAGCTTAGCGTCCAGAAAGAATCTCTCCTTTGTCGGGCTTAAAGCCGCAAAGCATGACAATGCGGTCGTTTCCCGATATATCCTTGATAACGCTCGCGGAATCAAACATTCCGTCAAACAGTTTCGGTACGGTTTTGCCTTGGTCATACCCGATTTCTAGAAGGAGCGCTCCGCCTTCTGCAAGCTTTCCGGAAATCCCCTCGGCAATCCTTCTGTAAATATCAAGACCGTCCGCGCCGCCGTCCAAAGCGAGCGTCGGCTCGCGTTTTACGTCCTCGGAAAGCTCGTTGCAGCTTTTCGTATCAATATACGGGGGATTGCTCACTATAAGCTCAAAATCGCTTTCCGCTATGCTGCCGAACAAATCGCTTTTAATAAACGCGATTTCAGCCCCCAAAGCCTCGGCGTTCCTTTTTGCAGTATCAATGGCTGCCGCGCTCAAATCGGAGGCAAATACGTCGGCAGAGGGACACTCAAGCTTCAGCGTGACGGCGATGCAGCCGCTGCCCGTGCATAAATCAAGCGCCTTTCTCGCGTTGCGGTTCTTGATATAATAAGTCGCCTTTTCGGCAAGCTCCTCGGTTTCGGGGCGGGGGATAAGCACGGAATCGTTTACGATAAACTCCCTGCCGCAGAAGGGCGCGCGTCCCAGACAGTAGTATAGCGGCGAGTGGCTCAGCCGCTCCGCCGCTATGCTTTCGGCTTTTGCCGAAATATCATCGGGAATTTCATCGTCCATCATTAGCAGCAGGCTCGTAAAGTCGCATGAAAGCAGCGCGCTCATTATAATCCGCGCCTCAAAAACAGCCTCGTCGTCGCTTTCGCATACATTAATCAGCTTTTGCCTGAGCCGCTTTATTTGGGCGCGCAGAGTCATCCGTTTCCCTCGGCGGATTCGGGCTGAGCCGCGCTGTCAGTCGTGTCGGCTGCTTCCGCATTCTCCGTTTTTTCGCTCTTTGCGGCGCTCTTTTCCCTCGCCGCCTTTGCCTTGGGATTGGCTGCAAGGTATTCGTCGCTTGGCGGAAGTATGACCCAGCCCTCGGAAGTGCGCTTGCCCTCCGGCAGTCCGTCAATCGCCGCTTTCATTGAAGCAATCGCAACCTCAAGCATTCCGTCGTCCGGCTGCTTTGTCGTCAGCCTTTGCAGCTGCATTCCGGGCCAGCGCACGGCGCGGATGAACGCGTTCTCGTGCTTTGCAAGGTATTGCAGCAGCTCATAGCTGACGCCCGCAACTACCGGAAGAAGCGCAAGGCGCGAGAGCAGGCGAAGGATATAGGAGTCGCCCTGATAGCCGAGAATCGTAAAGAGAATTATGCTCAGAACGAAAACGATTAGCAGGAAGCTTGTTCCGCAGCGGGGGTGAAGGGTGGTGTAAACCCTCGCGTTTTCGGGAGTGAGCGGCTTTTCATGCTCATGGCAGTAAACCGTTTTATGCTCCGCTCCGTGATACTGGAAGGTTCTCCTTACATCGGGAACTTTCGCGCAGAACATTATATAGCCGATGAGGATAAGAATTCTGACTATTCCGCTCAGGAGGTTTACAAGCACGTTGCTTGAAATAACGCTCTTGAGCAGCTTTGCTACAAGCTCGGGCAGCATGAAAAACAGAAGCACGGAGAGAATAACGGCAAGCACAATCGCCGTTCCCATAACGATTTTGTCGATTCCCTTGCCTAACTTCTGAGAAAGCCATTTTTCAAACTTTGTCGGCTCTTCATCGGCGATTCCGAGCATCTGCGTTGATGTGGTAAGCGTTTTCATGCCTATGGAAAGCATAAGGCAGAAGTTGACAACGCCGCGTATAAAGGGCAGCCCCATCCACTTGTGCTTCTTGCTTATAGGGTTGTTCGCGTCGCATTTGACGACTATATCGCCGTTTTCGCGCCTTACGGCGATTGCAACTTTATCCGGAGAGCGCATCATAACGCCCTCCATAACCGCCTGCCCGCCAATCGTCGGACCTTTGGGAATTACATATGGCTCTTGCTTTGATTTCATTATTAATCCTTTCTCCGCGTAAGGCTTCGCAAACCGCGGAAAGACGGCTTTGCGCCAACTGATATTATACAATGAGCGGCTATCAATAGTCAAACCTCATCGAGCTTATTGCGCGCCGCTCTTCTTTCCGTATACCCAGAATTCCAAGGCGTCAAACAGCTTTTGCGGGTCGATTGGCTTTATAACGGTGTCGTTCATTCCCGCCTCAATCGCCATTTCCTTGCGGCAGGAGAAAACGTCCGCCGTCATTGCAATGATAGGGATGTTTTTCGCGTCGCACCTTTCAAGCGCACGTATGCTCTTTGCGGCTTCTATTCCGTCCATTACAGGCATCCTGATGTCCATCAGAATCGCCGCGTACTCGCCCTGCTGTGACAGCCTGAACAGTTGAAGCGCCTTTTCGCCGTTCTCCGCGTGCGCAACCTCCGCGCCGGCGGATTTGAGCAGCTTGCTCGCAACCTCCGTGTTCACGTCGTTGTCCTCGGCAAGAAGCAGCTTCAGCCCGCTCAGCTTTTTCTCTACGGGCTTGACCGGCTTGACTTCCTCCGAATCCTTTATCCTGTATTCAAGCGGGAGCTGAACAATAAAGGTTGAGCCTTTCTGGAGCGCCGTTTTGACGGTTATCGTTCCGCCCATTTCGTCAACGATGTTCTTGACAAGCGAAAGCCCAAGCCCCGTGCCCTTGACGGAGCTGTAGTACTCGTTCTGCTCCTGCTCAAACGGTTCAAACAGATGCTGCACGAATTCCTGACTCATTCCGCAGCCGGTATCGCGCACGGAGAATTCATCGAGGCATACGCTGTCGTTTACGGAAATGTTCCTCAGCTTTACCTCTATTTCCCCGCCCTCAGGAGTGAACTTCGCGGCGTTTCCTATCAGGTTCATGAAAATTTGCTTCATTCGCATCAAATCAATCCGGAAAACAAAATCGGGGTGCAGCTTGTCCGTATGAGGATAAATGAACCTTATGTGCTTGTCGGTAAGGGAGGAAATGAACATATCGGCGCATGGCTCAATAACGTCCGAAAGCGTGTGCCATTCGGGTTTCAGGCGGAATTTGCCGCTCTCAATCTGGCTCATATCCAGAATGTCGTTGATTATGGAAAGCAGATAATCGCTTGAGCGCTCTATTGTGCCGAGGCAGCGCGTAAGCTCGTCCTGGTCCTTTGTGCCGGACTGCGCAAGGCGCGCCATTCCGACTATCGCGTTCATAGGCGTTCTGATTTCGTGGCTCATTTTGGACAGGAATTCGCTCTTTGCGCGGCTTGCGCTCTTTGAGTCCTCAAGAGCCTTTTCAAGCTCCTGCTTCTGCCTGTGTTCTTCAAAAAGAATGTCCGTCACGTTCTTGCAGCGGAACATGATTATCTCGTGCGTTTCGTCGAGCCAGCTTGAGGTTATTTTAAGGAATGCGCGGCGGTTGGTTATTTCCTGCTTTATATCAATTATCGCGGAGAATTCGGAGCCTTTTTCAAGCTGAGCAATTACGTTTTCAATTTTCATCAGCGCCTTGCACTTTGCGATTTCATCCTCGTTTACATAATCGTCCGTAAGGCGGTCGATTACCGCGCCGTAGCTCATATCGAGGCTGGTAAGGCTTTTTATGTAAATTGATTTCGCTCTGAGCATATGCACAATTCCCGTAGCCGTATCAAGGTAGGCAAGATAGTCTATATCCTCGCTCACAACCTTGTCCAGAACCAGCTCGTCGGTTTTGGAGCGGTGTATGTCGCTTATAATCAGCATTCCCTCAATGTCGCCGCTCAGCGGGTTGCGCGCAAGGTCTATGCTCGCCTTTACCCATCTCAGCTCGCCGCTTTTTATGCTTTCCTTGAACTCGCATTCAAAGTGGTTCTGCCCCATATCAAAGCCTTCAAGCAGCCTGCGCCTGTCAAACATCCTGTCAAAATCGGACTGCCTGTCCGCTAGGCGAACAAGCGAGCAAAGCTGCCTGAAACCATTGTCGCAGGAGGATAAATCCATCGGCAGATAGCGCTTGTCGTTGATAATCTCCTCGCTGAACGCGTTTTCAGTAAGGTTTACGCGAACGGAATAGAGCGCGTTTTTCTTGAGGTATGCAAGATATGCGAGCTGATTGTTGTAGCGGCTCTGCGCAATAAGCTCGTTCGTTTTCATTTCGTTTACGTCCGAAAAGGACGCGTAGTACATTCTTCTTCCGCTTGTGTTGTCCGCAGAGGCAGTTTTGACGAAAACCCATCTGTACTTGCTTTCGCCGTCGAGCATTCTTATCGTGCAGCCCGCAAGCCTGCTTTCGCGCTTTGTGTTTATGATTTCGTTTATGAGCAGCTTTATATCGTCAGGGTGGATAAGCTCGGAGAAATGCTCGGAGCATATGTGGTATCTGTTTTTCGGCGGGTTGTCAAATATGCCGTAGAAGCCGTCGTTCAGGTACTCGGCTTTTAGCTCGCCGCGCGAGAAGGAGAATACTCCCGCGCCGCCGGGGAAGGAGCGCAGAAGGTCAAGCATAAGCCTCTGTGCCCTTATTCTCGCGCTGTCCTCATCGATGTACTGAATGAACGCGGGAATCTCGTTCCATATAATCAGCTTGCTCTTGATTGTGTATTCGCGCGTTCCGGCGCTGAACTGATAGTCAAGCGTTCCGCTCTCGTCAAAGGAGCCGCAGCGCATCGGGCAGGTGGGGCAGGGCTGTTTGCAACCGAGAAAAACGTCATGGCACGTTTTGCCTATGAACGTTTCGCCCTCGCGCTTAATCAGCGCTTTCATCGAGGCGTTTATGAATAGAATTTTGTTCTCTTTCCTGTCGCACACATAGACGGCGGTTGTCGTATCGTTAAGAAACGCCTCAAAAACGCGCGCTTCGTCCGGCGCGTTTGAGAAGGTGGCGCAGTAGATGTGCGAATGACCCTTCACCGCAATCTGCGACGCGGAAAGGTGCATCCAGGCGACCTCGCCGTTTTTCTTAACGAATCTGTATGTAATGTTGAAAGGCAGACCTAAAGGAGAAGCGGCGGCGATATGCTCGATTAGCCTTTGCCTATCCTCGGCATAAACGAAGGCGTATACAGGGCTTTGAGCGGCGCTCAAATCCTTGTCGTACTCCTCCTGCGTTCTTTGGCTGAGCTTTGCCATATTCGGGCTTGAATACAGGGTTTTAATATTGCTTCCGTCGATTTCGTAAATCGCTATGCTGCTTTCGCACTGGTTCGTGATTGCGTCAAGGAGCATATTCTTGCTTATTCTTCCCGTTACCATCCGCTTGCGGCGAATAAATATCAGGTAGTAGAGGGTCATGACGAACAAAACTGCGCCGAGCGCAAGCAGAATGTCGAGCAAAATATAGGGAAAACGATATGACTCTTGCGCTGGCAAAATACTGCAAAGCAACAAATACGCTTCAGGCATATCGTCTCTCCCTTATCATCGTTAATTTGTTTCATTATATATTATTCCAAATGCGTTGTAAAGCGGAATAAGTACCATTAAGGCTCAGACTATCGTCGAAATGGCAAAACTGGACGGCATTTTTAGTTTGATATAACAATGTTGTTTGCATATGCGGTTATATATGTGTATAATGTAAACAAGTCAGCAGCTCAGGAGGATTGATTATGGAATCGCTTAAGGAATTGTACAAGGATTGTTTTCTCGTCGGAGCGGCAATAAGCCCGCGCTCGATGAAAACGCACGACAAGCTTATCTGCCAGCAGTTTTCAAGCATTACCGCGGAGAACTGCATGAAGCCCGAAAGCGTTATGCGCGCCCTCGGAGAGTATGATTTCCGCCTTGCGGACGAATTTATCGCATACGGAAAGAAAAACGGCATTAAAATGCGTGGGCATACGCTTGCGTGGCATAACCAGACGCCCGCTTGGTTTTTCAAGGACGGCTCAGGCGCGGCGTCACGCGAAACCATGCTTACAAGGCTTTTAAGCATATAGACGTTATGGCGGAGCATTTTCCCGAATGCTATCAGTGGGACGTCGTCAACGAAGCGGTTTCGGATAAGCAGGAAGAATATCTGCGCGTTTCGCCGTGGACGTCGTGCGTCGGCGATGATTTCATTGCGGAGGCTTTCCGTCATGCCGCCGCGTGCCTCCCCAAAGGCTCGCTGATTTATAACGATTACAACGCCTGCACCCCCGACAAGCGCGATAAAATCATCAGGGTGATTACCGACATGAAGGACAGGGGAATTCCCGTTGACGGCGTCGGGCTTCAGGGGCATTGGAATATCGAATTTCCGACCCTTGAAATGATTGAGGAAGCGATTTGCGCTTACACTGAGCTTGGGCTGCGAATCCAGCTCACGGAGCTTGACATGAGCGTCAAGAACGTCATGAGCGCCGATATTTCGGGAATGAGCAGGCCAAGCGAGGAGCTGCGCGAAAAGCAGATTCAGCGCTGGGCGGACGTGTTTGAAATCTTCAAAAAATATGCCTCCGCTATTGACAGCGTAACCTTCTGGGGCGCTGCCGACGATGTTACATGGCTTGATAAGCTTCATCGCGACGGCTTCTCGAATATGCCCCTGCTTTTCGCGGACTGCGCGCATTCCAAGCCGGAGTTTGACAGGGTTTGCGAAGTGGCAGGCAAGTAATTCGTCAGGGGACGGCTTGTTAATTCCGGTTTTCAATATTCAAAAGCGGCGAAGCATTTGCTCCGCCGCTTTGCTTTGTTAATATCGCTTAATGCTTACTGTCCGGAAGTAAGGGATGATGAAATCTGCTTCATTGCCTCAAGCAGCAGCGGATGGAAGCCGCCGCACTCGCCGGAGAGAATCATCTCAAGCGCCGTATCGGGCGTAAAGGCGGGCTTGTAGGCGTTCGGGCTTTTAAGCGACGCATATACGTCCGAAAGACCTACCGCCTGTGAGTATAGGGGAATATCCTCGTTCATGATGCCGTAGGGATAGCCGCGCCCGTCAATCCTCTCGTGATGATAGCGGCATATGTCGGCGCAGAAGCGGTGGAATGAGGGGGAGGGGAAATCGGTTATCGTTTCAAGCACCTTGCAGCCGAGAATGGTATGCTCCTCAACCAAGTGGCGCTCCTCCTCAGTCAGCTTCGCGTGCTTGTCAATGATTCCGTATGGAATAAGCAGCTTTCCCGCGTCGTGCAGCATAGAAGCCGCGGCAATCTGGTCAATGTCGCGCGGATTGAATATGTACGACTTTTGCAGCGCGTTCATCTGCGTCAGAAGGAGCATGGTTATCTGGCGAATCCTCGTCATGTGCTCAACGGATTCGTCGGTTTCCTGCGCAAGGCGGGTAAAAAGAGTGTCAAGAGTCGTTATGGTTGAGCGCGTCGCTTCGCTGTCCGATAATTCGGGCAGCTCGTAGCGCTGGCGCATAATTTCAAGACGGTGGCGGTATCTTGAAAGCACAAGAATATTGTGAACGCGTTTTCTGATGATTTCTTTCCTGAACGGCTTGCACAAAACGTCTGAAGCGCCCACCTGAAAGCACTTGATAAGAGGGAAAACGTGAGGCTCGTCCGAAAGAACGACGACAGGCATATATTTGAGGTATCCGCGGTCATCCATGCAGCGCAGTATGTCATAGCCGTTTACGCTGGGCAGGTTCAGGGAAAGAAGCAGCACGGTAATCCTGTCGCGGTTTCTTTCGAGCAATTCAAGCGTAATATCGCCGTCGTCAGCCTCGATTATCTCATAGGTATCCTTAAAAACGTCGCTCAGGTACTCTCTGTCCTCGGCAACTGAATCAGCAATCATCAGCATTGGTCGGGACGGGATGTCGCTCATAAACTCCTCCTGCATAAGTTAAGCGGAAGCAAAACCGCTCATTATTATCCAAATACCATTATAGCACAGCGGTTATACTTTTCAAACAGAAAAAGTTATCAAACTCATATAGTATTATAATGGTAATTTGCTGCGCCTGCCCTTAGAAATATGCGTTTGCACATGAAAAAGCCGCCGCGTTATTGCACACAGCGGCTGATAAGGCGCAGTCTTAGCAGATTCCGAGCTTCTTGAGCGTTGAATAGCTCATTTCCGCGCTATCAAGCGCGGGGCGCTCGACGGACTCGTCCTGCTCAATTACAAGAATGTCCGCAATGGTGTCTGAGGCGGCGCACAGAATCGCCTTTGCGTCCTGACAGCCAAAGCCGAAGGGCTTGAAGGTGAAGGCAACGTTGTCGTGCTTTTTATCCTCGTCAAGCCCGATGAGCGCGTAGGGAGAAGCGCCGCCCTTGACGCCCACATAGTCCTTCAGATGTATAATCGGCGCTCTGTTTGCGTATTTTTTGAGGAAAGCGGCGGGGTCCTCGCCGGCGTACTTTACCCAGCAGGTGTCGATTTCGGTTTTGAGCAGCCTTTCGGGCAGCAAATCGTAGAGGAAGTCCAGCCCGTATTCTCCGGAAAGTTTGACGAACTCAAAATCGTGATTGTGGTAGAGAAGCTGAATTCCCGCCGCGCTGCATTTTTCGGCAAAAATCCAGATGTTCTGGCATACCTTTGCAAAGCCGGCGCTTCCGGGGCGCGTAGCCTCGTCAAGATAGGGGACTACGATATAGCTGCATCCGAGAGCCTTGTATGTGCTTATAGTTCCGTCCATATTCGCCGTGAATTCGGCGTAGGGAACGTGCGCGGAGAACGCCTTAAGTCCCGCCTCGGCAAGCGCGGTTTTGACCTTGCCGACGCTGTTGCCGTAAAGCCCCGCAAACTCGACTCCGTCATAGCCGATTTCCGCAAGGCGCTTGAGCGTTTTGCATAAATCCTTCTGCGCGTCCTCGCGTGCCGAATAGAGCTGATAGCCTATCTGAAACCGTTTCATTGTTAATTCCTCCTCAGACTTCGGGTACGTTGATTTCAACCTCGCGGCCGAGCTTTGCGCTGCGCACGATTCCGTCGATTATCGCCTGATTGTAGATTGCCTGCGATGTGGGAATCGGGGCTTTTCCGCCGTACATAACCGCGTCAAGGAAGGAGCGAATCTTCTGATAGAAAAGCCCCTTGCCTTCGGAATTCGGAATGAGCGGAATCTTCGTTTCGGTAAACGAGCCTGCCATATCCGTGTAGAAGGTCATCGGCGCGGACATTGTTCCGTTCCAGCACTCGGTTGCGGGAATGCGCAGACCGCCCTTTTTGCCGAGAATGATTGTGTCGCATGGCGAGTCGATATGCATTGCCCACGCAATGCGGAAATCAAGGATAATTCCTCCGTCAAGGCGGACAAACGCGGCGGCGAAATCGTCCACGTTAAAGCGGCAGGCGTTTTCAGGCTTTGAATAATCGGTGTTCGTTCCGAAGAACGCGCTTGTATAGCCGCTTGCGGTAAGGGGCTTGGGATACCCAATCGCATTGAGAACCAAATCGAGCGCGTAGCAGCCGATATCGCCGATAGCGCCGATTCCGGCGGTTTTCTGCTCGATGAAGGTGCTGTTCGGAATTCCGCGCCTGCGTCCGCCGCCGGTCTGGATGTAGTATATTTCGCCGAGCATTCCGGAATCGACAATTTCCTTTACCTTCTGCATATTCTTGTCGAATCTCGGCTGGAATCCGATTGAAAGCACCTTGCCGCTTTCCTTTTCGGCGCGCATTATTTCAATGCCTTCCTCAAGGGTTACGCACATCGGCTTTTCGAGCAGCACGTTTACGCCGGCTTTAAGCGCGTCGATTGCGCATTCGGCATGGGTACGGTTATAGGTGCATACGCTTACCGCGTCCAGCTTTTCAGAGGCAAGCAGCTCCTTGTGGGAATTATACAGGTTCGCGCCCTTGATTCCGAAGCGCTCGCAGAACGCCTTGGCTTTTCCGTCAATCAAATCGGCTACTGCGACAATTTCAACATCGGGCATTCTAAGGTAGCTTTCCACATGGGATTCGGCTATCCAGCCTGCGCCGATAATTCCGACTCGCGCCTTGCGCGGGTAAGTGCCCTCGCTTTTTACCGTCATCTGTTCAAATTGACCGAGAACTGCGTCAGACATAATAGTCCTCCTTTTGTCGCGGCTAAGTGATTTCTGTGAAAAAATCCGCCGCCGCATCTGCGGATGATATAGATATTATAGAGCCGATGTGTTATTATTTTCGTGTCAAAAGGCGGCGGCGTTTGTGTCATAATCCGCTATTATGAAGGCTGAAATCAGCAGGTGAAAGATGAACTATCAGTATGAGCTTGGTCGCGACGGAATGACTGCCCCCGTTTGCTTTATTGAGCGCAACGATGAGTGCCTTCCGCATTTCCATGCGGCGGTGGAGCTTGTGTATGTGCTTTCGGGGGAGCTTGAAAGCGTTATTGACGGGCGGGTGATTACCGCGAGGGAAAACGAGATAATCATCGTGTCCGGCTTTGCCGTACACAGCTATCACACGCAGGCTTCTTCGGAGTGCATGGTTGCGATAATCCCTATGTCGATTGTCCCGACGTTCCAGAAAACGAGCGCGGACAAGCGCTTTAACGTCGAAAAATGCACGGACGATGAGGAATTTTCGCTCAAATCAATGTTTGAGTTTTTAATGGAGCAGAGCGCAGCCTCGCGTGAAGCGAAAAAAGGCGCTTGCTATTATCTACTCGGCAGGCTCATGGATAAGGTCGGAATGGTGAGCGTTGACCGAAACGCGCCTGCAGAACTGATTCGCCAGACGCTTCGCTATCTTGAGGAGCATTATGCTGAGGATATCACGGTTTCATCGCTCTCCAAGCGCTTCGGGTACAGCGAAAGCCGCTTTTCGCATATCTTCAACTCATATCTGCACTGCGGCTTGCGGCAGTATATAGGCAATCTGCGCTGCCGTCACGCGCTTCTGCTTATGCGCGAAACGGACGATACCTATCTTGAAATCTCTGAAAAGGTCGGCTTTGAATGCATCCGCTCCTTTTACCGCGCGTTTGCGCGCTCCTACGGCAAAACGCCGTCCGAATATCTGAAGGAATGCTGAAGCTGCGGCGCTGTGGACAAAACCATGCTCACGCGCTATAATGCCAATGAAAGCAGTAAGGAGCTATAAATGGCAAATAAAAGCATGACAGACGGAAAACGCGCCCTTAGCAATCAGGGCAGAAAAAGGGGACTTGCTCCGACGCGCATGATAGTCCTCGGCTTTTTTGTGATTGTTATGCTCGGCACGGCCCTTCTCTCGCTTCCCGCCGCATCCAGAAGCGGAAAATCGGTGGGCTTTTTTGACGCGCTTTTTACCGCAACCTCCGCCACCTGCGTTACGGGACTTACAACGCTTGAAACCGGAAGCACCTTCACCCTTTTCGGGCAGATAGTGCTTTTGTGCCTTATAGAGCTTGGCGGGCTTGGATTCATGATATTCGCCACAATGGTGTTCCTGATGATAGGAAAGCGCATATCGCTTCGCGAGCGGCTTCTTATGCGCGAGAGCATGAACGCGGACGGGCTTTCGGGTCTTATCCGCCTGAGCGTAAGGTACGTTCTGCTTGCCGTTGTCATTGAAGTTATCGGCGCGGCGCTTTTGATGACGCGCTTTGTGCCGCTCTACGGCTGGGGAACGGGCATTTATCGCGCGGTTTTCCATTCGGTAAGCGCTTTTTGCAACGCTGGCTTTGATGTGTTGGGCGCGGGGAACAGCATAATGTCCTTTTCCGGCGACCCTGTTGTGCTGCTTACCTTTGCGGCGCTTGTAATAATGGGCGGGCTTGGCTTTGTTGTGCTTGTCGAGCTTCTTGAAAAGCGCAAGGCAAGTAAGCCGCTTTCGCCTCACGCGCGGCTCGTTCTGCTCTCGACCGCCGCGCTTATAGTGTTTGGCTCTGTCGTGTTCTGCCTGCTTGAGTGGAATAACCCCAAAACGCTTGCAAACGGCGAACTCAGCCCCGCAATGCGCGTTATAAACTCGTTTTTCCAGTCGGTCACGCTAAGAACCGCCGGCTTTGATTCCATAGGGCAGGCGGGTCTTACCCAAGGCAGCAAGCTTATTTCATCGGTTCTGATGTTTATCGGCGCGTCGCCCGCGTCAACAGGCGGCGGAATCAAAACCACGACCGCTGCGGTTATCCTTTTCCTTCTGATAACGGATATTCATGCGCGCGAGGACGTTGCGTTCGGCAAGCGCCGCATTCCGCGCGATATAGTTTCCCGCGCGCTTGCAATCTTCTTCATAAGCTTTTTCTTCCTTATCGCTTCGTCCGTGGTTATGACGGTGCTGGAGGGAGCGGGCGGCGCGGATTCATTCCAGTTTATTGATTTGCTCTTTGAAACGGCTTCCGCACTCGGCACAACGGGGCTTTCCTCGCAGGGGACGGCTACGCTCACCCGCGCGAGCCAGTCCTTGCTGATATTCCTCATGTTTATCGGCAGGGTTGGGCCGCTCACAATGACCTACGCGCTATTCAATAAGTATGACGGAAGGCAGACTCCGGATATACATTATCCCGACGCCCGCATTCTTGTCGGCTAGGAGGTTTATATGAAAAAGAAGGTAAAACAGGTAATCGTGTTCGGGCTTGGGCGCTTTGGCTCAAGCGTTGCCGAAACGCTGTGCCAGATGAACCATGAGGTGCTTGCGATTGACTCGGATAAAGAGCTTGTGGACGCTATTTCGCCGTATGTTACGCAGGCTGTTCAGGCTGACGCGACTGACGAAACTGTGCTTGACGCTTTGGGCATTGGCAATTTCGATATGGCTGTCGTTGCGATTGGCGACATAAGGGATTCAATCCTCGTTACCGCAATCTGCAAGGAAAACGGCGTTGAGTACATTCTCGCAAAGGCTATGGATGAGCTTCATGCAAAGGTGCTTACAAAGGTCGGCGCGGACAAGATAGTATATCCCGAGCGCGATATGGGCGCTCGCGTCGCGCATACGATGATGCAGACGAACGTTATCGACCTGATGATGCTGAATAACGAGTATGCGCTGATGGAGGTCAACCTTCCCGCTGCATGGGAGGGCAAATCAATAATCGACGTTGACGTGAGAAAGAAATTCGCTTTAAGCATTCTTGCCATAAGGCGCGGCAGCGATTATATCGTGGCGCCGCAGCCGGCGCAGGTTATGCGCGCGGGAGATACGCTGCTTGTTTTCGGCAGGGACGCGGATATTGACGCGATTGAGGTGAGCGGCAAATGAGCGAGTACATGAACCGGTACGCAAGGCCGTTTTTCCTCAAAGGGGAAGGCGAAACCGCCGTGCTTTTAATTCACGGCTTTACAGGCTCTCCCGCGCATATGCTCCCAATCGGTCAGTACCTGAATTCGCTTGGGCTGACAGTAAACGGAATTTGCCTTACGGGGCATGGAAAAACCCCCGCAGACATGAAAAAGGCGACCTGCGAGGATTGGCTCAAGGACGCTTTTATGGCATATGACGAGCTTGCGAAAAGCTTTGCAAAGGTTGCGGTAATGGGGCTTAGCATGGGCGGCTGCCTGTCGCTGTGCATAGCCGAAAGCAGAAAGCCCGCCGCAGTCGTCACCTTTTCCGCCCCTATGTATGCAAAAACAAAGGCGGCATATCTTGCGCCTGTTCTGAAGTTTTTTGTTCCGAATATCCGTCCGAATCCCGCTAAGCGCGGAAGCGGAGCGCTTATGCCGGAATATGATATCGGCTATCCTGAATACCCGACCTCAGCTGTCGCCGAGCTGAGCCGCGTTATGAAAGCGGCGCGCGGCGGGCTTGGCAGTATAGAAGCCCCCGTGCTTTCATTCCAATCCGATTCCGACATGGCGATTGACCCGCGCAGCGCCGATATTATTCAAAACGGCGTTTCCTCAAAGGAAAAGCGGCTGGTAAGGCTAAGCGGCGTTCCGCACGTTATAACGATTTCGACAGAGCTGCCGAAGATTCAAAAAGAAACCGCTGAATTTCTTAAAAAGAATGATATAATCTGATTATATGAGGAGGCGTTCATATGGAAAAAACGAATGAGAAAAAGCTGGTTGCTCTGACCTTTGACGACGGGCCTAATACGGTGACAACGCCGCTCGTGCTGGAAAAGCTCGAAAAGCACGGCGTTATCGCTTCCTTCTTCCTGATTGCGAATAATATCAGCGAGGAATCAGCGAAAGTCGCAAAGCAGGCATTTCAAATGGGCTGCGAGATAAACAATCACTCGAAAACGCACAGCGATATGACAAAGCTGAGCGGGGAGCAGGTCAAAGCAGAGCTACAGTACACTACTGAAAAAATAATCGGGATTACGGGCAAAGCGCCGCGCTTCTTCCGCCCGCCGTTTATTTTGTACAATCAGACCATGTTTGACTCAACGGATATGACGTTTATCAGCGGCGTAGGCGCTATGGACTGGGTTCCCGAGGTGACGAGCGCTGAGCGCGCGGCAAAGATAATCGCGCAGGTCAGGAATGGAACGGTTATCCTTCTGCATGACATGACGGGCAATCAGAATACCGTTGACGCGCTTGACACGATTATTCCGGCGCTTAAGGATGACGGCTATGAATTCGTAACCGTATCGGATTTGTTTGATAAGCTTGAGGTTAAACCGAAGCATGGGGTTATCTATTCGAACGTATTCCAAGACTGATTCCGGTACAGGCGCGTTTCCCGTAACTTTGAGGCTAAGACGACCGAAAAAGAAAAGGGGTAGAAAAATGAAGAAGCTTCTTGTGTGCCTCCTCTCGATACTCATGCTGCTGCTTGCGGCGTTTACCGCCGCCGCCGAGGATTCGGCTATGCCTGCCGTCGGCGACAGCATAGGCAGTTTCACAGTTGTCAACGTGGGCAGCTACAGTCTTGTCGGCGCTGAAATGATTGAGCTTGAGCACAACAAGACGGGCGCAAAGGTTGTGATGATGCTCAATGACGATACGAATCGTTATTGCAACATCGCTTTCCGCACGCCCTCGCATAACAGCAAGGGCACGGCTCACGTTTTTGAACACGCAACGCTTGACGGCTCTGAAAAGTACCCGTCCTCGTCGCTTTTCTTCAATCTTTCTACGCAGACCTATAACACGATGATGAACGCGTCAACGTACTACGCGGGCTTCACCGGCTATAAGTTCTCCTCGCTTTCTGAATCACAGCTGCTTGCAACCTCGGATTATTATCTTGACAGCGTTTTCAATCCCTCGCTTATGACGGATGAAGGCGTTTTTAACGAGGAAGCTTGGCGCTACGCGCTTGATTCCGTTGATTCGGAGCTTACAATCGACGGAACGGTATACAGCGAAATGATGGGCGCCTATGATTTGAACAGGCAGCACAGTCTGGATGTGTTCAGGGCAATATTCCCCGGCGCGCTCAATAACAATTCGTCGGGCGGAATTCCCGAATTCATTCCTCAGCTCACATGGGAGGAGCTTAAAGAATTCCATGATATGTATTATCATCCGAGCAATTCGATAACGCTGCTTTACGGCAAATTCGATGATTATGCGGCGTTCCTTGACAGGCTCGATGAATACTTCTCAAAGTATGAGAAAAAAGAAATGGTCTTTGACAACGGGACATACGCTCCTATAACAGGGCCGGTTATATACGAAACGGCTTTTGCCGCAGCCGAGGGAACTGATATCACCGGCGGCTCAAAGATTACGAAGGCTTATCAGCTTGGCAAAATAAGCCATGATGATACCGTAACCCTCGATTTGCTCACGACGATACTCAACAGCGACGGCTCGGTATATAAGCAGCTTGCAAAGGAAAAGCTTCCTTCCGCAAGCGTATCGACTTATATTGAAACCGATAACGGAAACGGCGCCATTATCTTTTCGGCTACAAACGTAAACAGGGAGGATTCGGAAGCCTTCAGCGCGATTGTCGATGAAACAATCAAGGATGTAGCCGAAAACGGCTTCTCCATGTCGCTTGTCGACGCTGTAAGCCACGAGCAGAAGATAGCAACCCTGCTCGGCGCGGAATCCGCGTCCGTCGGCGAAAGCATTGCCTTCTCGATAATGTATTACTCCTTCCTGACGGACGAACCGCATTACTATATTGATATTCTTGAAAACATCGACAGAATGTCGGATTTGCAGCTCAGCGGCGTTTACGCCGAAACCTTCAATCGCCTTATGAGCGGCAATAATACCTACGCCCTCGTAACCACCTATCCGCTTCCGGGGCTTAAAGAGAAGCAGGAAGCGGCGCTGAAGGATAAGCTTGCGAAGATAAAGGCGCAGATGACGCAGGACGAGCTGGAGGCGATTGTCGCTGATACCGCAGCCCTTGCTCAGCCTCCCGCCGATGATTCCTCGGCGCTTGTTGCCTCCATTCAGGCGGTTTCGGTCAGCAGCCTCCCCGAAGAAATCAGGCTTTACGATATTCAGGACGAGCTGGACGAAGATGGAATCCGCCGCATATTCGTAGAGGCGAAAACGGAGGATTTGGGCTATTCGTATCTCCTGCTCAACGCTTCCGGAATCGCGCAGGAGGACTTGCATTGGTATCGCCTGTTCACGACCATCTTGGGCGAGCTTGACACGGAGAACTATTCGCTTTCCGATTTGAGTACAAGAATGACGCGCTATCTGTATAATTACTCGGTAAATACCTCGACTTACATGAATGCAGTTGAGGGGCAGAGCTTTACACCCTATCTGCGAATAACCTTCATGGCGCTTAAGGAGGATTTGCCGACCGCATACGAGCTTCTGCACGAGATGATTTTCTCAACGAAGTTTGACGACGCGCAGAAGGTTCTGGACTTTGTGGTAAAGTCGAAGAATGCGGTGAAAAACTCAATCAACTCCGACCCTTACGGCACGATTCAGTCCATGCTGTACGCCCGTTTCTCGCAGACGGATGAGTATTATATTAATCTTACCAAGCTTGAGTATTACGATTTCCTTTCCAAGCTTGAGGAATCGTTCATGTCAAACCCCGATGAAGCGCTCGGGCATCTCAAGGCGATTCAGTCTCAGCTCAAGAACCGCTACGGCGCAGTTGCCGGTTATGCCGGAAACGCGCAGGGCAAAGCCGAAAACGATAAGGCTGTGAATGCCTTGCTTGCCCACCTTGACAAAACGGAAATAACTCCCGTAACGTACGACTTTACCGGAGTATCAAAAACTGAGGCGCTTCTCTTGGATACGGGCAGCGCTTATAACATCATGTACGCGTCCTATGAGGAGCTTGGCATTCCCGAATTCACAGCCGATATTGACGTAATCTGCCGTGTCGTCAGGGATAAGTATCTTCTGCCGCTTTTGCGCGAGCAGTACGGCGCTTACACAGTCGGCGCGTATGCCGATAAAGACGCGATGGTATTTATCACATACTCTGACCCCAATATTGACGAAACCTACGCAGTTATGTCCTCGGTTCCCGATTTGTTCGCGTCCCTTACGCTTGAGCAGGACGAGATTGACGGCTATGTAAAGAGCGCCTATTCCAAGTACGCCGCCTCAAACGGCGAGCTGTCGGGCGCTTACAACGCAATGCTCGAATGCGTTTCCCATGAGGCGCCGGATAAAAAGATTAAGCATATGCAGGAGCTTAAGGCGGTAAAGAGCAGCGACCTTCAGAACTATATGGAGCTTCTGCGCAAGTTCGTTGCAAATAAATCCTACATAACAGCCGCGTCCGCTTCCAAGGTGAACAATAGCGAAACCACCTTTGAAACGGTTCTCAACCCGTTCGCTTCCGTAGACACCTCAAAGGTCAGCTTTACCGACGCGCCGGAGGATTACGAGTATTATACGGCTGTGCGCTTCGTGTTTGAAAACGCGATGATGCAGCCCGCGCTCGATACCGAATTCGGCGTAAACCTGCCCGTTACCAACGAGGACTTCGCGCTCGCGGTTTACAAGGGCATGGGCGGCGGAGCGGATGTCGATGAGGCGATTAACTATCTTGCTCAGTTCGGAATCATAAACCCCGCGCTTCCGCATGATACGGTAATGACGCGCATGAGCTTTGCTCAGTCGATTGCGGCGCTCTGCAAGGGCTTTGGAATAGACTTGGTTCCCCAAAACCCGCTTGCGGATTATTCCGACGCAGGCGAAATTCCCGAGGGTTATGCGGATTCAATCGCGTTCCTGATTGAAAACGGCTTGCTTAAGGCGTATGACGACGGAACGCTCAGGCTTACCACCGTAGACGCGACCCGCGCGGACCTTGCGAACGCCGTTTACCTGCTTTTTAACTAGTAATCGCTTGACAGAGCGTCATTTGCGGTATAATATATTCGCAGGAAGCCGCCTAAAAGCGGAACCTTGAATTAAAAGCGATGATGGAAAGAGTACTCCGGAATATTGCCTGAAAGAGAGTCGGGTAAGGTGAAAGCCGACGGCGAAAAAACGGGGGAACATGGCTCCGGATGCTTCGCGCGCGATATGTAGCGTGCGGCGGCGCGCCCCGTTACGGCGATAGAGTTCAAAGGGCGTTTGCCCCTTTGGAGAACTTGGGTGGTACAGTGCGCAATATGCGCGCCCCATATTGGGGCGCGCTTTTTGTTATTTAAGGAAGGATGATTCTGATGGCTGAAAAGAAGACTTACTACATCACAACGCCGATTTATTACCCCAGCGACAACCTGCACATAGGTCACGCCTACTGCTCTACGGCAGCGGACACAATGGCGCGCTTCAAAAAGCTGATGGGTTACGATACGTATTTCCTTACGGGAAGCGACGAGCACGGGCAGAAGATTGAGCGCAAGGCGGCGGCAAAGGGCGTTACGCCTAAAGAATATGTCGATGAGATTGTTGCGAATATCAAAAGCCTGTGGAAGCTGATGGATATTGAGTACAGCGATTATATCCGCACGACTGACGAGCGTCATATAAAGTGCGTTCAGCAGAATTTCCGCAAGCTCTACGAGCAGGGAGATATATACAAGAGCGAGTACGAGGGATGGTATTGCACGCCTTGCGAAAGCTTCTGGACGGAGCTGCAGCTCAAGGACGGCAAATGCCCCGATTGCGGCAGAGCCGTTGAAAAAACCCGCGAGGAAAGCTATTTCTTCAAGCTCGGCAAGTATCAGGACTGGCTTATTGATTACATCAATACGCATCCCGATTTCATTCAGCCCACCTCGCGCGTGAACGAGATGATGAACAATTTCCTGAAACCCGGGCTTGACGACCTTTGCGTCAGCCGCACAAGCATCAAGTGGGGAATCCCCGTTGATTTTGATAAAAAGCATACCGTTTACGTATGGATTGACGCGCTTTCCAACTATATCAGCGCGCTTGGCTACGGAACGGAAAACGATGAGCTGTATAAGAAGTATTGGCCTGCCGACGTACACCTTGTCGGCAAGGAAATCGTCCGCTTCCATACGATTATATGGCCGATTATGCTTCATGCGCTCGGGCTTCCGCTTCCGAAGCAGATTTTCGGGCATGGCTGGCTCGTGTTTGACGGAGAAAAGATGAGCAAGTCGCTCGGCAACGTCGTTGACCCCGTTATGCTCTGCAATCGCTATTCCTCAGACGCGATTCGCTATTTCCTCATGAGGGAAATGCCGTTCGGCTCCGACGGGCAGTTCAGCAATACCGCCTTGCTCGGGCGCTTCAATTCCGACCTTGCGAACGATTTGGGCAATCTCGTCAGCCGCACAACGGCGATGGTTGAAAAATACTTCGGCGCAGTAATTCCGGCTCCCGGCGAGTACGAGGAGATTGACGATAATCTGCGCTCCGAGGCGCTTTCGCTTCCCTCCCGCGTCGAAAAGGCAATGGACCAGTTCCAGTTCAGCGGCGCGCTGGTGGAAATCTGGAAGCTGATTGGCGACTGCAATAAGTATATCGACATGACTCAGCCGTGGGTTCTGGGCAAAACGGAGGAGGGCAAGGGCCGTCTTTCGACGGTTCTGTATACCCTGCTTGAGTGCATTCGCTTTGTGGCTGTGCTTATTTCGCCGTTCATGCCGCGCACGCCCGCAAGAATCTTTGAGCAGACGGGGCTTTGCGACGACTGCGCAAAAACATGGGAAAGCCTCGCAACCTTCGGGCTTACCAAGAGCGGCGGCAAGGTCAGTAAGGGCGAGGCGCTCTTCCCGCGCTATGACATTGAGAAGGAGCTTGACGAGCTTGAAAAGATAAAGCAGGAGCAGAGTAAGGAGTATCAGGCTTCTCTTGATAAGCCGGCGAAGAAAGCGCAGGAAAAGCCCGAAACCGTGCAGCCCGTAAAGCTTTCTGAGATTACGATTGACGATTTCGCAAAAATATCCCTGAAGGTTGCTCTCGTGACAAACGCCGAAAAGGTTGAAAAGAGCGATAAGCTGCTCAAAATGAGCCTGAAGCTCGGCGATGAAACGCGCGTGGTGGTTTCGGGAATCGCAAAATTCTACACGCCTGAGCAGATTCTCGGCAAAAAGGTTGTTCTTGTATACAATCTGAAGCCCGCAAAGCTGCGCGGAATAGTTTCCGAGGGTATGCTGCTCTGCGCCGCGAATAAGGATGACACGGTGCTTCGCCTTCTGACTGTTGACGGGGATATCGAGGATGGTGCGGATATTGGCTGACGCGTTCCTTTTTGACTCGCATTGCCATCTTTGCGACGAGCGCTTTGATGAGGACAGGGAAGAAGCCTACGAGCGTATGCGAAGCTCCGGCGTAAAGTGGGCGGTGGTTGCCGGCGACAGCATAGAGTCCTCCGAAAGCTGCATACGGTTTGCACAGGCTCATGAGGGCGTTTATGCGGCGGTCGGTATTCATCCGCATAACGCGCTTCAATGGTCTGGGGATACAGAAAAACGCCTTCGCGAGCTTCTTAAAGAGGATAAGGTTGTCGCCCTCGGCGAAATCGGGCTTGATTACTACTATGACGCGGAATATAAGGACACGCAGAAGAAGGCGCTTACAGAGCAGATGGATATTGCCGCGGAATATGCAATTCCCGCCGTTTATCACATCCGCGACGCGCACGGCGATTTTACGGAGCTTTTGCTTTCGAGACGGGATAAGCTTCCCGCAGGGGATATCCATTGCTACACAGGCTCATGGGAAACCGCCAAAACTTATCTTTCTTTGGGTCATGTAATCTCTCTTTCGGGAACTGTGACCTTCAAGAACGCGAATAAGCTTGTCGAGGTTGCCAAAAACCTTCCTTCGGACAGGATAATGGTTGAAACGGACAGCCCGTATCTCGCGCCCGTTCCGATGCGCGGAAAGCGCAACGAGCCTGCATTTGTCAGGTATACGTCGGATGCGGTTGCAGCAATCCGCGGAATATCGCCGGACGCAATGCGCAGGCTTTCATGCGAAAACGCCCTGCGTTTCTACCGTATTTCCGCAGAAAGCTAACAGAAACGATTTACCGGTAAAATACAAGCATTCCATAAAGGCTTCCGCCCGCCGTATTTTCGGCTTGCGGGAGCCTTTTGCTCATATATAGCCGCATTACGCATTATTTCTTGATAAGCACGCTTGCGTGTGATAAAATGTATCCAATGAAAATTACATTGCTAGGGGGATTCGTGTGAGCTATCGGATTACAAAGGTTTATCGCGAGCCGTTTCCGCATTGTAGATTTGTCGGAATCAAGTACAAAAACAGCGACAGGGTGAACGGCGGTTTCGGTGATAAGTGGGGTTACTGGCATTCCAACGGAATGTTTGACAAGCTTGAATCGCAGCTTACGGAAGAATTCAAGGCGTCCTATCCTGATTTCGACGCGTATATCGGGCTTGAGAAGAACAAGCGCGGAGCGCCGAACGACTACTATGAATATTGGATTGGAATGTTCCTCCCCGAGGGCGCGGAAGTGCCTACGGGTTATGACTATGTGGATTTGTGCTATGATTATGCCGCAGTCTGCTGGATTACCGGCACTGAAAGCGATGTTTTCATGCGCGAGGACGAGTGCTGGAAGGCGATTACGGACGCGGGAATCAAGACGGCAGAGGCGGAGGACGGCGGTATGTACTTCTTTGAGCGCTGCCAATGCCCGCGCTTCACAACACCCGATGAAAACGGGAACATCACTCTTGATATCGGATTTTTCGCCAAATGAGCCGCAGTCTTATGCGCGAGATTAGTTAATCGCTGTTTGCCTTGCATTCCGAGCGAAAAGAAAGTAAAATAGTAATGAAATATCAGCTTGGAGGCATTATGAGAACTATTTATTATCTGGGCGGCTCGCCCTGCAGCGGTAAAAGCACGGTTGCGCGTATGCTCGCGGACAAATATGGATTCGTTTACTTTTGCCTTGACGACCATTTGGACGAGTATACTGAGCGCGGCGCGAAGCAGAATAAGCCGCATCTGTCGCAGTATGTCAAAAGCAGCGCGGACGAGATATGGCTTGCCGAGCCAAAAACGCAAAGCGATGAGGAAATCGCAATGTATGAGGAAATGTTCCCTTTGGCAGTAAGCGATTTGATGCGCATAAGGGGCAAGGAGCCGATTGTTGCCGAGGGCGCCGGCTTTATGCCTAAGCTCATGAAAAACGCCGGCGTCAAGGATAACAATTACGTGTGCATTGTTCCTACAAAGGCGTTCCAGTATGAGAAGTACTCGGAGCGCAACTTCGTCAAGTATGTGCTTGCGAAGTGCACTAACCCCGAAAAAGGCTTTGAAAACTGGATGGAGCGCGACGCGCTTTTTGCAAGAAGCGCGATTGACCAGGCGGCGGAGGCGGGCTATCAGTCAATCTTGGTTGACGGGCGGCGCACGCAGGAGGATATCCTTGCGCAAGTTGAGGAAATCTTCGGCTTGGGTAGAACCGAAGCGTAACATATCGGCATAAAGACCGACGGATTATCCGCCGGCCTTTTTTATATGTAAAACTATTGCGCAAATGCCAATATTCCGCATAACCTCCTATTTTTCGGGGAAGGATACGACAAAAGGAATAGTGAAAGGAACACACAGGAAAATCCCGAAAGGAGGAAGGGTATGCTGGATAACGTAAGGCAGAAGGATACGCTCATCGTTTCAATAAGCGGCGAGCTTGACCATTATGCCGCGCCGAAAATTCGCGCGGAGCTTGACGAGGTCCTTCAGGATAAATCAATCAGAAAGCTTTGCCTTGACTTGAAGGCTATGAGCTTCATGGACAGCTCGGGCATAGGCGTGCTTATGGGGCGCTATAAGCTGCTTAACAGGCGCGGCGGCGAAATCTATGTTAAGAATATGAACAGCCATGTGCGGCGTATATTTGATATGTCGGGGTTAAGACAAATAGTCGGAGTGCAGGAATAGGGAGGAAAGCGTAATGGAAAACAACGCGGAATCTACCGAAAAAAAAGAGAGCCGCAGCGATAACGGCAGCGGCGCTCTTAATGATATGACGCTTCTGTTTCCCGCAAAGGCGGAAAACGAATCATTTGCAAGGGTTGTTGTTTCGGCGTTCCTTGTGCGCAGGAATCCGACGCTTGAGGAAGTCGGGGACGTAAAAACGGCTGTAAGCGAAGCGGTAACCAACGCGATTGTCCACGGGTATCGCGGCGCTTCGGGCGACGTCACGCTGTATGCCTGCGTTGCCGATGATTTGTTCATCGTCGAGGTTCGGGATAACGGCGTCGGAATAGCCGATGTTGAAAAGGCGATGAAGCCCTTTTATACGGATAAGCCGGATGAGGAGCGCAGCGGAATGGGCTTTACCGTAATGCAAACCTTTATGGACGAGGTCAGCGTTGAATCGGAAGTCGGCGTCGGAACGCGCGTAACGATGAAAAAACGGCTCAAGTATGCCAACGGAATTTAAAGAGGACAGCTTTCGTCAAGCTTTTTCTGCATAAGCGGAGTTTTGCCGCTCTTTACATCCTCCATACACTGACCGCTGCCGATAAGCTTGTACTTATAGCTGCAAAGCCCCTCCATCCCGACAGGACCGCGCGCGTGGAGCTTTGATGTGGATATTCCCACCTCCGCGCCAAGCCCGTACACGAATCCGTCCGCAAAGCGGGTTGAAACGTTTACGTACACTCCGGCGGAATCGACGCGCTCGGTGAAAAGCCTCGCCGCATCGCTGTCTGACGCAACAATCGCGTCCGTGTGGCGGCTTCCGTGCGCGTTTATAAAGCTGATTGCTTCCGCCTCGGAATCGACTATCGTTATCGAAATGATGTAGTCAAGATATTCCGTGTCCCAGTCGCTTTCGTCTGCGGGCTTGCAGCTGATAATTTCCCTTACACGGCTGTCGCCGCGGATTTCAACGCGCTTTTCCTCAAGCGCTTCCTTGACGGAGGGGAGCAGGGAATCTGCAATGCCTGCGTGAACAATGAGGTTTTCGATAGCGTTGCAAACGGCTACGTTCTGCGTCTTTGCGTCCGTTATAAGGCGAACCGCCATCTGCAAATCGGCGCTTTTGTCAATGTACATATTGCATATTCCGTCCGCGTGCCCCATTACGGGAATGGACGAGTTGTCCATGATGTAGCGGACGAGCGCGTTGCTTCCGCGCGGAATGATAAGGTCGATGTACTTGTCGAGCTTCAGCATTTCGCTCACGTCCTCGCGGGATTCCATCAGCGAAAGCCATCCGTCGGGAAGCCCCGCTTTTTCGGAGGCGATAAGGATTGCGTCGGCAATCGCCTTGTTTGTCCTGAGCGCCTCGCGTCCGCCTTTCAACAGAACCGCGTTGCCGCTCTTGAGGCAAAGGCTCGATATCTGTACGAGCGCGTCCGGACGGCTCTCAAAAATGATGCCGATAACCCCGATAGGGCAGCTCACGCGGTAAAGCTTCAAGCCTTCCATAAGCTCGGTTGCGCTTTGCGTTATGCCGATAGGGTCGGAAAGACTGATGAGCGAATAAAGCCCGTCCGTTACGCCTTTCAGCTTCTCCTCGCCGAAATATAGGCGCTTGAGCAGCGGGGCGGCGAGCTTTTCCTTCTCCGCCGCCTTGACATCCTCGGCGTTCGCGGCAAAAATCTTTTCCTTTTCGGCGTTCAGGCTCTCGGCTATCATTGCAAGAGCGGCGTTGCGTTTCTCTATGGAAAGCGATGAAAGCGGCGTTGAAGCCGTCCTTGCGTTTCTTGCGGCGCTCGTAACATCCATCAATATCAACCCCTTTGGAAAGTATTATACTATTATAGCCGATAGCCGATTAGTTTGCAATATCGCCTGATAAATGCTATAATCCATTAATCACCCGATATGGCTTGAGAGGAGGGCTTGACGGTGGCAAAGCAAAAGGGCGTCAAGCCCATCGCTCAGAATAAAGCCGCGTACCACGAATATTTTGTAGAGGAAAGCTATGAGGCGGGCATTGAGCTGGTCGGCACAGAGGTAAAGTCCCTTCGCGCCGGCAGGGTCAATATGAAGGATTCCTTCGCAACCATCAAGAATGGGGAGCTGTTCGCAAACGGTATGCATATATCGCCTTACGAGCAGGGGAATCAGTTCAATCATGACCCTATGCGCCCCAAAAAGCTTTTGATGCACAAGCAGGAAATCATGCGTTTGTTCGGGCTTGCGCAGCGTCAGGGCTTCACCCTGATTCCTCTTAAAATATATCTGAAGGACGGCAGGATGAAGCTGCAGCTGGGGCTTTGCAAGGGCAAACAGCTGCACGACAAGCGCGACGTTGCGGCAAAGCATGACGCTGAGCTGGAAATGCGCCGCGCAATGATGCGCACCGTAAAGGGCGCTTAACATGGGGGTGCACTGGTTTCGACGGAGAGCGTTGAGGGTATGGTAAGCGAGCCGCGGCCCCTGACCGCGATAAAACGGGGAAAATAAAATTAACTGACAATTCGCAAGAATTAGCTTTCGCGGCTTAATGCCGTGAACGTCGACCCGAAGTACCCGTGGCTTCGGCAATCGGCGTCATGAACGCGGGGAACGAGGCAGTCAAAGCTTTGAGGCTGTTTTGTAATATGAAGCTACCGAACCTGTGAGCCCGCCTGTTGGCGCTCAGGTAAGGGAATTCTAAACATCAGGCTGCGCTCGGAGAAAACTGTGCAAGCAAGTCTTCGGACCGGGGTTCGATTCCCCGCACCTCCACCAAATGCAAGTCGAAAGGCTTGCTTTTTTCATTGAAAATTGCCCTTCCGGCAAGTCAAACAACCGCAGTGCGGTAGTGGAATAGTCGCTGTGTGATTATGAAATTCGTCGCGGCATATAGGGCAGATTTCTTAATCCGTAATGGCTATCTAGTATTAAGGCAGCAACATTTATCCGATACGTTTCTGCATATGTAAAAAGTTAACGTTTGGAACAAGTTATGCTCAACCACGAAAGTTGATTAAAACTAAGCTTAACTACGGTTCGGATTACACATACCGGTATTCAAAAATGCGCATCCAAACCGCTTGTACGGTTTGAATGCGCGTTTTTATATTCTAGTAAATCAGTACAGAATCGTCACTCCTTCGCCTGCATTAAGCTTGATTTCGATAACTGAGCCGGATGCTTTCAGCGCTTTAGCGGAGAACGCATCCTTGAGGGCTTTCTTGCCGTGAAGCTCGGGCGGCAGGGCAAAGGTGCCTGCCTGCTTTTTGCCGGTGGTGTTGATGATTACAAGAGCGCTTTGCTTTTCGGAAACGCGGAGGAAAGCATACAGACCGTTTTCCTTGGCTTCCCATGATTTGAAAGAGCCGTAGCGGAGCGCGTCGCTCTCCTTGCGCATTTCGGTAAGTCGCTGATAGAAAGCGAGCGTCGCGTTATCGTCTGTATCGCCCCAGCGCATCGGTCTGCGGCAGTCGGGGTCGCCCTTGCCTTCCATTCCAAGCTCGTCGCCGTAGTAAATAATCGGAACTCCCGTGCAGGCCATCTGAAAATACGCCGCCGCCCGCAGGAGCTTCTCGCTGCCTCCGGCGCGGGTGCGGAAGCGGGGAGTGTCATGGCTTCCGAGGAAATTCCAAAGCACATCCTGCGTGCGCAAGGGATAGAGCATCATGCTTTGATTAACCCGCGCGTCGAAAAGCTCGCAGCTGATGGACTGCTCGGCAAAGCGGCTCCATATGGCGCGGGAGAGGACGTAATTCATCGTTGAATCGAACATATCTCCGATTGTGAGCCATTCGCGGCTGTCGTCCCAGCATTCGGCTATCATCAGGCTGTCCGGATTCGCCTTTTTCATCATGCTGTGGTAGCGCCGCCAGAATTCCGGATAAACCTCCGGACTTACGTCAAGCCGCCAGCCGTCTATTCCGCATTTTTCAAGCCAGTACCTGCCGACATCAAGGAAATACTCCGCGCAGGCTTCGTTTTTCAGGTTGAGCTTGGGCATATACTTTGCAAAGCCGAAGGTTTTATATCCGATTTCACTGTCGTCAAAAAAGAACCAATCGTAGAATTTGCTTTTCGCGCCGTTCTTCTTTGCGTCAATGAAAGGCTCAAAGCCTGTGCCGCTGTGGTTGAACACACCGTCAAGCACGAGCCGCATTCCGCTCTCGTGCAGCGTGTCGCAAAGCTCCTTCAAATCCTTTTCCGTTCCGAGAAGCGGGTCGATTGTGTAGTAATCAAAGGTGTTGTAGCGGTGGGAGCTGTCGCTTACAAAGAGCGGATTGGTGTATATAACGTCCACTCCGAGCTTCTTTAGATACGGAACCGCCTCGCGTATTCCCTGAAGATTGCCGCCGAAGCGGTACTCATTTTCGTAATGCTTGCTCGTCCACGGCTCAATGGTATTGTCGCTCTTTGCGTCCTCAGAGCGGCGGAAGCGGTCGGGGAAGATTTGATAGCCAACGCATCCGCGCGCCCACTCGGGCATTTTATCGGCGGGGTAGGCGTAGGCGAACACAAATGCGTCATCCGGCGTTTCGGGATAGTCTGCGCCCATATGCACTCCCGCAGCGTCAAGCTTTACGGTTATCTCGCCGCTCACAAGGATAAACAAATACTTAACACGCGCGTCCATAGGCTCAAATACGCACTCATAGTAATCGAACATCTCATCGTGGTACTGCAAATGCATAATTTCTGTTTGCGCCTTTTTGAAGGGGTCGTCACCGAAATATCCGCAGGTATGCCGCGCTGAGACTCTGTCAAAGTCGCCCCTTGCGGTTCTGATTCTGAGGCATACCCGCCCGTCCGTCAGCGCGTGACGGTACTCAAGCCACGGCATATGATAAATTGCCGCAAAATTAACGTTTCGCATAAGAAATCCTCCTATTTTTGAACTGCAATCGTGGTATATGCCGGTATCATTCCGTCCGTCAGCGCGCCGAACAGCAGCGCGTCGGGCGAGACGCCCGATATATCGCATTCGCCGGTCAGAAGCTGCGGCTCGGAGCTGAGGTTGTGTATAACAAGCACTTTGTCCGTTTCCGATGCGCGCATATACGCCATTAGCTTGAGGTTGCCTGTATCTATCGGCACAAGAGCGCCGCGCAACAGCGCGTCATGCTCTTTGCGCAGCCTTACAAGGGAGCGCACATAGCTGTAAAGAGAATCGGGGTCGTCCTTTTGCTCCGCAAGCGAAAGCGTTTTCTTGTTGTACTTGCTTTCGATGAACGTGCATTGAGATGCGTCGTCCCCGCCCCAGAGCATAGGTGTGCGAATCTGTTCATCCGGCTTTGCGCCCTGCATTCCAATCTCCTCGCCGTAATAGAGGAACGGGTTGCCCTCAAAGGTAAGCAGTATTCCCGCGGCAAGCTTATAGCGCTCGGGCCTACGCTTGAGCTGAGAAAGGATTCGGTTCTG
Organism: Eubacteriales bacterium; assembly: GCA_028705775.1. Classification (GTDB taxonomy): domain Bacteria; phylum Bacillota; class Clostridia; order Christensenellales; family Aristaeellaceae; genus STF2-37. The sequence goes on along the minus strand of JAQWCW010000008.1, from coordinate 53,018 downwards.
GTCATGATTGCTCAGGAAAACAGCGTCGAGGAAATCGGCGTTGACGCTTTCGCATTCCTGCAGAGCATCATGCATCTGCTTAATAAAGGTATTTGCGTTTCCGCCGTTATTGAGAAGGGCAATCAGCTTATCGCTGAAATCGAAGTTGAATACGCTGTCGATTCCGACGATAATGTCCTTCCGCTTTTCGAGCGACTCCCAAGCCTCGCCGACGATATAGCAATCGGGATGCTGAGAGCGCAGAGCGGTTTGGAATTCCTTCAGAAATTCGCCGGAGCGCTTCGTTTCCTGCTTGAGCGCTTCCTCGCCGTATGCGAAGAAATGGCTTGTAGCGTCAAGACGGAAGCCGTCAACGCCCATTTCGAGCCAATAAAGAGCGATGTCAATCAGCTCGTTCTTGACTTCCTCATTTGACAGATTCAAGTCCGGCATACCGTCCCAGAATACGCCGTAGTATTCGCCGCCCTTGCTGTCATGCCATGCGTCGCCCCCAAGCGGCTTTGCGCTGAGCAGGGAAGGGTCGCCGCTTTCCTCATCATAAAAGCGATACCAGTCCCGCTTTTCGCCTCCTGAAAGCGCGTCCTGAAACCACGGGCAATCCGTAGAAGTATGATTGAGAACCAAATCGAGTATTACGGAAATGCCTTTTTCATGCGCGGCGTCAAGAAGCGCACGCATATCCTCGTCCGTTCCGTAATCGGAGTCGATTTTTCTGTAATCAATCGAATCGTAGCCGTGGTCGCTTTTCGCGTCAAATACGGGCATAAGCCAAATGCCGCCGATGCCCAAGTCGGAGAGGTACTGAAGCTTTTCAGTCACTCCGTTTAGGTCGCCTGTTCCGTCTCCGTCGCTGTCGGCAAAGGCGCGGACGTAGATTTCGTAGAACGTACCGCGCGGAGCCTCCGCCGATACGCTGAGTATCGGCGAAAGCATAAACGCGAAAGCGGTTACGATTGCTGTGAGCCGTTGCTTTATCATCTGTTACTCCTTGACTGCGCCTGATGAAAGCACCTGCGTCATATACTGCTGATTTATGGCGAAGATGATGATGAACGGAATTGCAACAAGCACCGCGCCCGCCGCGAACTGCGTGAAGTAGTTGTTTTCACGTCCGTTTATCATTTCAAACAGACCAATCGCGAGCGTCTTGTTAACGTCGCTCTTGAGCAGCAGGCGGGGGAGAATGAAGTCCATCCACGGGCCTGTGAAGCTTGTAACGGCAAGGAAGGTAACCATCGGGCGGGCGATTGGCAGAATAATCGTTCTGAACGTGCGGAAATAGCCCGCGCCGTCAACTCTCGCCGCCTCGTCAAGGCTGCGGGGGATTGTATCGAGATAGCCCTTTATCAGCCATGTGTTGTAAGGTATGCTTCCTGCCGAGTATACGAGTATGAGTCCGAACAGGTTGTCAAGCAGTCCGAGCCGCCATATCAATACATATGTTGCTATCATTCCGGCAAAGGAAGGGAACATTTGCAGTATAAGCATACTCATCAGCATCGGCTTCTTTCCACGGAAGCGGAAACGGCTGAAGATGTATGCGGCGACCGTCGTGCAGAGAACGGATATAACGGTGTTCGCGCAGGCAATCTTGAAGGTGTTGAAGAACCAATACTTGTAATTGGTATCCTCGAACAGCTTCTTGAACTGGATGAGCGAGAAGCCGCCGAACGCCATATATGTCGGCAGAGTTGCGTTGGTGTAGGTTTTTTCGACGACAAGCTCCGTTCCGTTGAAAGTTATTCCGGCAATTCTGCCTTCCTTGAGCTTTCCTTCGGCAGGCTCTGAAAGCGTTCCGTCCTTAGCCTTCATCCTGAGGGGAAGCGCGGCGTTATCGCCTATCGCAAGCGTTGCCGAACCGGTATTGGTCTGCGGAATTACAACGTAAATCGCCTTGTCGGTCGGGAGTTTTTCGACATCCGGAAGCGCATATGCGTTTTCGCCTAAGGCAATCGCGTCGATTGTGTCCACCTTGACCGAATGGGTGAACGGAAGCACGCTCAAGCCCGAAAGGGAGTTGCTGTCGCTGAACGCGCTGGAAACGGTGAAGCTGAGAGGATAGATAACAAGAATTACTATCACGAAAAGCATAATATAAAGCATGATAGTGGTAATGATTCTGCTTATGCTTATACGCTTATGCGCGCGTTTTTCTTTTCCTTCCGTCATTACAACTCACCATCCTTAAACGCCTTTGTGCGGCTGAAGTTGTATATTGCAAACGGAGCTATTACGAGGAACACCAGTATGGATACTACTGCCGCCTTATTATACACTCGCTGGTCGTATGTCAGCTTGTACATCCAGCTCATCAGTATATCCGTAGTTCCCGCGCCGGACTGCGTTGTTGTGAAGTCCGACGGATTACCCTGCGTGAGGAAGTAAACCGCTCCGAAATTGTTGAGGTTGAAGCTGAAATTCATTATGAACAGCGGGATTGTCTGATAGAGAACAAGCGGGAGCGTTATCCTGAAGAATTTAACCCGTTTATTCGCGCCGTCAATATCGGCGGCTTCGTACAAATCCCTCGGAATGCTTGTCATCAGACCTGTTATAAGCATCATGAAATACGGGAAGCCGAGCCAGAGGTTGACAAGCACGCAGCTGAAGCGCGCTAAATCCACCTGTGTAAGCCACGGAAGCGGAGCGTCTATCCAGCCCCATTGAATCAGTATTTTGTTGATAGGACCGAACTGACCGTTGAGCAGGTTGCGCCATACCATAAGCGACAGCATTGACGGAACGGCATAAGGAAGAATGTAGATTGTCCTGAAAAGCTTAGGCGCTTTTACGCGCTTGTCGAGCATTGCCATTGCCATAAGCATACCGCCTACATAGCAGGTGACGGTTGCAAGCGTCGCCCATACAAGGGTCCATACCGCGGTTCTGGTAAAGCCCGTAGCCCACTCCGATTTCTCAAAAACGTCCCTGAACGTGCCGAATCCGACCCAGTCCACTGTATTGGCAGGCGGTATATGGTCAGGGGAGGCGTAGTTGGTAAACGCGAGCATTGCGGAAAACATCAGAGGAATTATAACGAAGAAGCTCAGAAGCACGATAACGGGGCTTAAACCGATGAACGCAAAGGAGCTGTCCGCAAGGGAGCTTGCCACAACGCGCTGAGTCGGGTAATGTCCTACGCGCTCAAAGCGTTTCTGCGTCCTGTGAGCGTCAAGAATGTTGGTTACATAGAGGCATAGGAACACAACAAAAAGTATGAGGAAAATGATTCCCTCAACCATCATGAATATGCTGTGGTCGCGGTCCTTCACCGGAAGCTCCGGCTTAGGGTCGCCCAGCGTTATCAGACCGGTAATCTTCTGAAGAAATGTATTGGCGTTGATGATTACCATCAGCTCGATTAAAGCATAAAAGATTCCCTTTATGAATTGCTTCTGATACAGCAGCTGACCAAGCCCCATGAATAAGCAGCTTGCAACCACCGGACGGCGATTCTTAATTTTTCTCACCGGTATCTTGCGAGGCGAGGTTACGGTCTGTTGCGCCATGATTTCCGCCCCCTTCTTTAAGATTAATGGGGGTTGACGCGCGCAGTACGCGCCAACCCCCATGCCTGCCGTAGCAGGCGAAGATTATTTAAGGCTTACTTGCCGATGGACTCGATAACCTGAGCGGCAGCGTTGAGCTGCTCAACGATGGGCGCGCCGTCCCAAATCTGCTTGAAGGCAGCGGTCATAGCGGTCCAGTAGCCGTCCATAGCGGGGATGGAAGGCATCGGCTTTGCGAAAGCGGCCTGCGCCATGATTCCGTTGAAGTATTCGTTATCGCTGGTAACGGAGGTGCAGGGGCTGATGGTGGAGGTCATGTCGCTGCGGAGCTTCTGAATTTCGGGGGTCATCAGGAACTCGGCAAACGCCTTCGCCTCGGCGGGATGCTTGGAGAATGCGCTTACGAGCATCAGGCGAACGCCGGAGAAGGAAGCGGGGGTCTGCTCTGCGTCGGGAAGGGTAGGAATCTTGGCAATGCCGAGATTTACGCCCTTGTCAACGCTGTCCTTGATGCTCCAAGGGCCGGTGATGTACATAGCGGCGGTCTTTTCATCCATGAAAGCGGAGGAGCAGAAAGCGCCGGTAAGGTCGTCAGCGGCAACGGGCAGAATCTTGTCCTTCAGGGTCTGGAAATAGGTCATGCCCTTGATGGAAGCTTCGCTGTTGATTTCATGCTTGGACTGGTCGTCGCCGGCAGGTCCAAACAAATCCGCGCCGTAAGCGCTGATGAAGATGTAGTTGTAGTAAGGAGCGCCGACTTCCCAAACCAGACCGTAGCGGTTCTGGGAGGGGTCGTTGTAATCCGCGCAGAATTCTTCGACTTCCTGCCATGTGGCGGGAGCTTCGTCTATCAAATCCTTGTTGTAGAACAGGGCGTAGGTTTCGATTGCCATCGGGTAGCCGTAGGTCACGCCGCCGTAGGTGCAGGCGTTGTAAGCGGCAGGCATGAAGTTGTTCTTTACGGTTTCGGCAGCGTCGTTCGGCAGAGCAAGCTCGCCGGCAACAACCTGACCCATCTTGTCATGGGGAGCTGCGAAAACGTCAGCGCCGACTTCGGCAGGGCCGTCAAGCTCCATCTTCTGCACGGCGTCGGTGTGTGATACGCTGTTGAACTCGAAGGTGATGTTGGGGTTGAGTGCGGTGTACTTCTCGGCAGCAGCCTTCATGAAGTCCAGCTCAACGCCATCGCTCTCCCAAACGAGCAGGGTTACGGGCTCTTCTGCAAGAGAAAGAGCGGGAACCATCAGCATTGCGAGAACCAAGAGTACGGATAAAACCTTCTTCATTTCAGTTTCCCTCCTATTTTTTAACGGCATTCGCCGTCATTTCGCGTTATCTGACTCCTTTTGAGCCGTTGTTCGGGTGAAATCTTGCTGTGCAATCGTTTGTCTAAAGCGGCAGAGGATAATGCCTATCCTCAATGCACATTATATTCAAACGTTTGCACATAGTATAACGGAAGAAAATCAACCTGTCAATACATCAACGCAATTTTTTATAAATGTATTTTTCTGTGCGCTTGAAACCGTAACGCCTTGCGGGTCTTTACCGCCTGTGGTATAGTTAATCTAATAAAACGGAATTCGAGGAGAACAATATAATGGAAGAAGATATAAATAGCAGCGCGGAAGGCTCGTCAAACGTATTGATAATGTTTCCGGAATTTGAAACGCTCAAAAAGGAAGTTGAAAAGCTCAGGACGGAATTATCCATGTTGTATCTTGAGCGTGACAATCTCCTTTATCAGGAATGCAAGAATATCGAGATGGCGTATCTGCTCGCCGTCGGCGCGCTTGAATACAAGGTTTTTGAGCTTGATTGCAGAATAAGGCGGCAAAAGCGCAAGGCTGAGCTGATTCAAGCAAGGAAAAATCGGCAGGAAAAAGTTCTGATAAATGTAATTGAAGAAATACTTGATGCGGAATTTGCGGAATATCAAAGAGCGCTTGACGAGCAAATCGAAAAAATGAATGAAGCGCTTGAACGGAACGGTATGAAATCGCTGACCGAGGAGGAAACCGCAGAGCTGAAAAAACTGTACCGCGCGATAGTGAAAGCCCTGCATCCCGATTTGCATCCGGATTTGACGGAGGAGCAGCAGGGACTGTTTGTAAATGCGGTCGAAGCCTACAAGCGCGGCGATTTGGATACGCTTACGGTTATTGCGGCGATGATTCTGGACTCGGATATACAGGAGAAAACAGACGGAATCTCCGCGCTGGCGAAGGAGAAAAAGCGGCTTTGCGAGCTTTTGAAGTCGGTAAACGAGCGGATAACCGAAATCAAATCCGAATTCCCGTACACGGTGAAGGAGCTTGTCGGCAGCCCCGAAAGAATAGAAGCGCGAAAAGCCGAACTTCAGGAGCATATAGACAGCCTGACGGAAATTTTCAAGGCGTATAACGACAGAATTGCTGAAATGCTGAGGTGAGCAGGTATGGGAGACTTAATAAGCAATGAAACGGGAAGCATTATCGGTCTTATACACGGTAAGGGCGGAGGTTTGGATATTCCCAAGCCCTTTGAACATGAAATCTACCTTTTTGATACAAGGGTCGCCGGAACGAGCCATGTCGAGGGCATAGAGGAGCTTGAACCGCATATGAGTATCGGCGACAAGCTGAATTTCTTTCGAGAGCCTGAAAACCAATACGATTCAAAGGCAATCGTAATCAAAAACGCGGATGGGGTAAAGATTGGCTACGTTCCACAGACGGATAACGTGATTTTCTCGCGGCTGATGGACGCGGGGAAGCTGCTTTTCGGACGGATAACCTCCAAGTCGATGGCAGGTAAGTGGCTGAAAATAGAGATAAAGATATTTCTCAAGGAGTAAGCGCAGCGGGCTAAATTAAAGAGCAATCTGCGGAGGATAAATGAAAGCGATAGTTATCTATAAATCCAGAACGGGATTTACAAAGCGTTACGCCGAGTTAATCGGCAGCGCGCTTGAATGCGAAATATATGATTACAATGAAATCGGAAGCGTAGAGCTATCCGAATTTGACCTTGTTATATTCGGAAGCAGGGTTCATGCGGGCAGAATAGACAGCGTGGATAAAATACGAAAGCTTCTTGAAAACGGGAAATGCGATTTGATTATTTTCGCAACGGGCGCAACGCCCGCCGCCGCAAAGGACGAAATTGAAAAAACCAGAGCAAACAGCTTGGGCGATAGCGGAATTCCGTTCTTTTATATGCAGTCGGGTCTTTGCTATGAGAAAATGGGGCTTGCGGATAAGGCAATCATGAAAATGCTGTCCGCATTCCTGTCGCGCAAGGGGAACAAATCAGAAACCGAAAACGGCGCTGCATCGGCAATCGCAAGCTCGTATGACATTTCGGATGGCAAATATATAACGCCGCTTGTGGATTTTGTTAAGGAAAAGTATAAGGGCGCGTGAGTTTTCGCGGCTATATAGGGAAGCAAATGCAAAAACGGCTTTCACGGAGGAACCGGAAAATGAAAAGATATATCGCCTTTCTGCGCGGCGTCAATATCAGCGGCAAAAACAAGCTGCCGATGGCGGAGCTGAAAACGGCGGTTGAAGCAATGGGCTGCCTTGATGTAAAGACGTATCTAAACAGCGGCAATATTGCTTTTTCGTCAGGGGAAGCCGCAGGCGAAGGCTTGGCTGAACGCCTTGAAGCGATGATTACCAGCACGTTCGGGCTTGACGTTCCTGTTTTTGTTTTGCCTTTGGAGGAGCTTAAGGACATACTGCGGAACGCTCCCGACTGGTGGGGCGGCGAAAGCAAGGGAATTTATGATAACCTTATCTTCATAATGACGCCGACTAATTATTCCGAGGTACTACGTCAGCTTGGAGAGCCGAAGGAAGGGCTTGAAAGAATAAGTGTATATAAACAGGCGATATTCTGGTCTTTCAGCCGCAAGGATTGCCAAAAGACGAACTGGTGGTCAAAGACGGCAAGCGCGCCGATTCGCGATTCGCATTTCTCGCCGTTTTCGTCCGTGTATTCTTCTACGAGCGCGAGCGTTCCGTTCCAGAAATCATCCTCAGGCTTAAGCTCCTCAACCCGCCATTCGCGGTCGTCTGTCGCAAAGGAATGGACGGAAAAATCGTTCGGAAGCTCTTTGTTGTAGCTCAGGTGTTCTCCGCCGCCCGTGCAATACCAGTCGCCGGCAAGGATTTCCGTGGCTTCCTCGGGCGTGATATCGTACGGTCTCGGGCAGCTCCCGCTGTCAAGCAGCTGCTGAAGCATCGTTGCGTCCGCGCCTTCCTCAGCCCATACAATCTCTCCGTCGGGGCTTATGTACGCGGTCACCGATGAATAGTCCGGAAGCATTATTGAAACGCGCGCACGACCATAGTAGAATGCGTCGGCGCTGAGCAGGGGATAGTTCGGGTAGAGCGTTGAGCCGTCGGCGCAAAGGTAATTGCTCATGCCTGCAAGCGTTTTCCCGTCGATTGATACGGAGAACGGAAGCCTGCCCGATACGAATTCAAGAGGGTCGCTTTCATACCAGTAGTAGTCCGTGACGTCGCTGATAATAACTTTCCCGTCTGCGCCGATAATCTGTTCGTGGCCGTCCTGCGTAATCGCGTAGGCATAGCACTCGCTGCAAAAGCGCGTTGCGTAATAAAACGGCTGAAACGCTGGCGAGCTTTTGCCGTCTGCGTCAACGTAAACGTATTCGTTTGGGCTTTGCTCGTATGGCGAGAGCTGAAACGGCGACGCGCCCGCATGAATTGCCGCCGCTTCCTTTGGCTCAATGCTGCTTCCGTCCGTTTTATAGTATGAGTAAGCCTGCGCTGCTCTGTCCCAGCTTTTAATAACCAGATTATCCTCGGTAAGCCTTCCGACAGGCACTCCGTATTTTACTGTTTTACCCGTTTCGTCAATCATGAATCCAACGTCGGGATTCTGAATATCGGTCACGATAGCCGACTTCTTATCCTCGCTGATGAAGAATTTTTCGTAAACTATATCGGTCAGCCGCCCCTTGCCTGAATCAAACAGCAGATAGCCGAGAAAGCCCGAGCTGCCATGCCCGTCTGCATAGAATGCAACGGCGGTTGAGGATGAGAACCTGAGCGCTATGCATTCAATCGGCGTTTGATTGCCAACCTCGCTTATTCCCCAGTATTCAGGAGTTTCTTGCGGCAACGGTTCGGCAGACTAGCCCTGCTTGTTTATCCATTCGCCCTCATCGTCATTCCAGACTACGCCGTCCTCGTTAAAGTAGTCTGCCTCATAATGCCAGCGTGGAGGGATTATCCATTCGCCATCTTTGTCAATATAGCCCCATAAGCCGTTCTGAACGGCGGGGTAAAGTATAGTATCGTCTGCAAGCGCCTCCGCGCATGGAAAAGCCGCCCCAAACACCATTGCGCACAGCAAAGCAGTTATGAGAAAAACGCCTCTGAGCTTCATTCTGTCACCAACCTTCATTCGCTTCCCCGCGTTTTCCGTTTATGCGCGCGCAGTTAAACGGCTTCATATGTCAATAGCACTTTCCTCAGCCGTATACTGTTATAACGCTTACAAGTCGTATTTGTTGCAAACGCACACGAAAGCGGAGTGTCAGGACTTGAATTCTGCTTGGCTATTTATGCTATGTATTCCGCGAGCGCAAGAGCGATATCGAAATGCCCCGTGTCGTGCTGAGTGCCGGTGTTGTCGTTTGCTTTGCGCCTTGTGTCCCACTTTGGCGCGTCAAGCAAATCGCCGCTTGTAAAGAACATATACAGCTTCAGCCCGCGGAAAGCGCACATCGCTTGAAGCGCCGCGCATTCCATCTCAACCGAAATGCAGCCGTCAGCCTTGCGCTTTTGTATATTACCCTCGGTTTCCCTGTAAAAAGAGTCGGTAGTCCATGTTTTGCCCATAACGCTCGGAATGCCGTTTTCCTTCATAAAGGAATCGACGGTTTTACAGTTCTGAATTTCTATATAGTCCGCGGCAGGAGCGTAGTGGTACGACGTGCCCTCGTCGCGGTATGCTGCGCTCGGCACAATCACTTTTCCGTGCGCAATCTCCCTGTCGAGGCAGCCGCAGCCGCCGAAAACAACGTACTTATCCGTCTTGATTTCCGCAAGCGTATCTTCAAGCAGCGCAACGCACGCGGGAGCGCCGATAAACGTTTTGAAAAGCGCGAATACCTTTCCACCGCTGCGGATTCGGTAAAGAGGCGTTATGCCTGTCGCGCTGTACAGATTCGCTATTTTTTCGCAATCGTAATTTGCTGTCACGAATTCTTCAATCACATGGGAAAACGTGACTATGCAGGCGTCAACCTTCGGGGAGTTCTCCTTGATTTCGGGGTTTATTTTCGCAGGTGTTTTATCGTCAAAGCTGTCCGTTATCATTTTTCATTCTCCTTTATCAGATGTGCATATTATATAACAATTCGCCGCGCGGCACAAATATTACTTCGTTTACATCCGGATGACTGCGCGCTATAATTGATTCGGATTTTGAAAATCATAATGGATAATTCGGATACTGCGTATTGGGGGAAACAGAATGTATCTCTACCACTATTTTGATAAGGAGACCGGCCCTTTCCGGAATCTTTCGGATTTAGCGCCTGATGAGGCTTTAAGGCTGCTTGAAACAATCAAGCTCCGAAAGCCGTCGTCAAAGTGCGCGCAGAGAAACGATGAGTATATTGAAAACAGGCGCAGATGCGAGAGCATTCTGCGAGAAAAATTCGCTGAAAAGAGCGGCAGAATCGAGCGGCTTGCGCCTCATTACATGGTTGTTGGGCATAGCCTGTGGCTCAGCTCATGGTATTCGGACAGCGATTTTGTCAAAATACCAATATCGGAGTTCGATACGCGAACCTTGTCCTTTACCTACGGCGATTCAATGCCGACATTCAGCCCAAAGGTTAACGACGGCAAGGAATACCGCCGTCAGCTGTACACTTATCCGGAAATCCTTGAAATCATTGAAAAATACGGCTTGCCGCAGGTATGGAACGATGATGGCAGATTCGGTCCCGAAAGATACATCGAGGTTCATGTTTGGAGTGATGAAACTGTAAGCAGATATCGGCAAGAAAAGCAAAAGAAAAGCAAGCTTGGCTGACGATTATTGCTTGCTCGGAGCCGATGGGTTTACCTCCGGATTACTTACATTAAATACAATACCGAATTTTACATTTATCATTTATTGTGATACAATAACCGAGATTGATTCTTTACCGGAAAATACGGTATGGAAGCATTTCGGTTTTCTTTTTCGCATTTCTTATCGGACAGGCAATTCTTCCTGCTTTGTATTCCGCGCAGCCGATAATGAAAAGGCTATCAAGTCGTTTGCTCGGCGCGCTTTTGAGCGTAAAGCCGCTTGCAGTTCGGAAAATCGGTTTTGGGCGTCGGTCTTTCATCGCTGCCAAAAGCAAAGCACGGCATACTTTTGCTGCGCGAGGCTGCATTGCCATTACGGAGGACAGTCAAATTGAAAAAGCAGAACATCGGTAGCTTTACACTCAGCCAAATCATGGAGATTTCAAATTACATTCCCTGCGGAGTCGCGCTCTATTCGCTTTCCTCGCGCGAACCGATTTTCATGAACGCGGAGCTTTATAAGCTAATCGGTTATACCGAGGACGAGTACAAAAGCAGCTCTGTTTCGCTTCATGATATTATGAGCCCTGAAAACGAGTCCGTTTCCGCAGAGAAGAAAAAGATTTTTCTTAAAACGGGTGAATCGCACGGTGACGAGTACCGCCTTGTAAAAAGCACCGGCGAGCTTCGCCGCGTTCGCCTTGAGCTTCTTGCGATGACAATTGAGGGCAGCGAATACGCGCTTGCAGTGCTTTCGGATATAAGCGGCGAAAAAGAGATTGCCGAACAGATGACTCTTGTAACGGAAAACATCGGCAGAAGCCTTTCACTTATGAGAATTAAGGATGGACGCGAGGAGCTTGTATACGGCAACAGCGCGTTTTTTTCAAATGTAGGCATAACAAGCGAGCATTACGGAAAGGGCAGCTCGTTTTTCTCGCGCGCAAATGTAAGCGGCGGCGACTATCAGCAGGTAATAGATGCGTCAAGAAAGGCGTGCGAAACGGGCAAGCCCGTCGAATTCACGCACCGGCAGGTCTGTCCGGACGGGAGAATTCTGTGGCTTCACCGCCGCTTTGCCGCAATAAAGCAGGACGCGCCCGGCTGCTACCTTCTTGTGTCCGTTGTAACGAACGTGACGGCGGAGCATGAGGCGCGCATTGAGGCGGAGCTTGAGCAGGGAAGATTCCAAACGGTCATAAGCGAGCTGAGCGCCGCCGTATTCGAGTGGAATCGCAAAACGAACGCCTTCTATTCCTCCGAGGCGTATGAGAAATACGCCCTCAGCGAGCTTAATAACGAGGATATACTGATGAACCATGCCACGCGTGAGGTGGTTCATCCGGACGATATTGAAACCCTTAACCGATTCTTTGAGGACAGCGATAAGGGGCTTCCCAGAACGGAAACGACGCTCCGCCTGAAAATGAAGGACGGCACGTTCCGCTGGTGCAGAATGATTGGCTTCTTCTATAAGGATGAAAACGGAACTCCAAGCCGCACAATAGGCGTTATTATTGATATTAACGACGAGCATGAGCGCAGCTTCATGCTGGGTAATCTGCTCAATGAAATTCCGGGCGGCGTTGCAATTTTCATGCTCGGCGAAAAGACGGAATGCCGTTATTTCACAGACGGCTTTGCGAAGCTTTCGGGACGCAGCCGCGAGGAAATAAACGAGTTGCAAAGAAACGGCAATATGCTTGAAGCTATTTTTGCTCCTGCGGACTACGAGCGCTTCAGTCTTGACGCAAAGAAAGCGCTTGCCGCCGGCGAACCTCTTAACGGCACATACAGGTATGTTACCAAAGGCCATGAATTCCGTTGGGTGCATCTTTCCGCGACTAAAATGCGCGAGGAGGACGGCGCTTCCGTTTACTACTGCGTCTGCACTTCGCCAACCGATGAAACGGCGCTCTATCGCAGTATAGTCGAGGATTCCGCGATAGGCGTTATTGTTGCGGACAGGAATACCCGAAACGTGCTGTATATGAACGAGCTTGCCGCAAAAATTGCCGGCTTTGCCTCCGTGAACGACGCGCTCGGTCATTCGCTTATCGATACCCTTAAAATGCAAGGCAAAGAGCCGCTTCTTACTCTTGATGATATCAGGGAGCTGAAAACGGACAGCTATACCGAAACCGCGGTTGAGCGAAACGGCAAGTACTATGCAATCAAATCAAAGGCGCTTGTCTGGAATTAGCTGGACTCATATATAACCTACCTCACCGATGAAACGGAGGAGCATAAGCATCAGCAGCAGCTGCGAAAGCTTATAGAGGGAGTTCCTGCGGGCATCGGCATTTATGCCGTGGAAGGCAACGGCATAAGGCTTGAATACCTTAACAGCGCATATTATGAAATGCTCGGAATGACGCGCGAGGAAAGAGCGCGTATTGTGGGCGATGATGTGACAAAAGCTGTTCATCCGGAGGACAGGGAAATGCTCGCTGCCGCCGTAAGGGAGCTTTTAGGCGGAAAAACCAAAGCAAACATTCTTGTGCGCCTGCGCAATGGTGCGGGAGAGTGGATATGGATAAATCTCGCGGCTTCCGTTATCGAGAGAAACAAATCCGTTATGCGGCTTTATGCGTCCTTTGTCGATTGCAACGATATGATGCTTGCGCGCAGGCAGCTTGAAAGGGGTCAGAAGGAGCATCAGGCGCTTATGGCGAGTATTCCCGGCGGCGTGGCAATTTACAGGCTGAAAGCAAACGGTAAGGTGCTTACCGAATATGCTTCGGAAGGGCTTGCAAAGATGTGCGGCTACGGGCATGACGAGTTTGCCGAATATATATCGGATAACGCAATGCGAAACGTCCGTGAAAAGGACGTTCCCGCTGTGCTGGAGGCGGCGAAAAACAGCATAGAAACACGCGAGCCGATAAGCATAAATTATCATATACACACAAAGAACGGCGCCGACATACTGATAACGCTGAACGCGAATATCATCGAGGACGCAGAGCTGGAAAAAGACGATGTTGCGCTGTGGTACGCGGTTCATACCCGCGTTTCCGATAATGGCAAGCAAGCCATTCTTGAGCAGGAGCATTACAGAATGGTGCTCAATATGACGGAGCTTGCATATTTTGAGTGGGACAGCGAAAGCGGCTTCTATACCTCCGCCGAGTATTCGCGCTATGCTCTCAGCGAGGGCGGAATGGACGCGGTTATGGGCTGGAAAAACAACCGCGAAAGCGTTCATCCGGACGACTATGATAAGCTTCTCGGGTTTATCGGGACTGTCGGGGACGGCAACGAAAACAATACCGTCAAGCTCAGAATGAAGATGACGGACGGAAGCTACCGCTGGACGGAAGTTGTCGGCTATATCGAGCACGACGACAACGGAAATCTAAAGCGCCTTATCGGAATTCTGCGCGATATTGATAACGAGTGGATTGAGCAGAACAAGAAGCTTCAAGCCGCTCTTTATGAGGCGCAAAGGGCGAATATGGCAAAATCCGATTTCCTTTCGCAGATGAGCCATGAAATCAGAACGCCGATGAACGGTATAATCGGAATGACAAAGCTTGCGCAGGATTCGGTTATTGACGACAGAACGCGCGGCTATCTGCGCGAAATTGACGAGAGCAGCCAGTATATGATGGGCTTGCTCAACGATGTGCTGGACATGAGCCGAATAGAGAGCGGCAAATTCAGAATCAACCCCGAATGGGTCAACATGAGGGATACCCTTCGCCCGTGCATAGAAATGACGGAAACGCTCATGCGCACAAAGGGCATCAATTTCATTCACCCCGAGCCTATCAAAAACGCCGGAGTAGAGTTCTTTGTCGACCAGCTCAGAATAAAGCAGATAGTCATGAATCTGCTCAATAACGCTTACAAGTTTACTCCGCAGGGCGGGACGGTGGAAATATCGCTTAAGAATCTGCGCCATGATGAGCGCAGAAGCTGTGATTTGCTTCTAATCCGCGATACAGGCTGCGGAATGAGCGAGGATTTCACTAAAAACGGTATCTTCAAGCCGTTCTCGCAGGAGCAGAACGAGTATTCCGGCTCTCTGCACGGCACAGGGCTCGGGCTTGCGCTCGTCAAGGAAATAATCACAAAGATGGACGGAAAAATCGAGGTTGAGAGCGAGCAGGGAAAGGGCACTGCCTTCAGGATTGTTTTTGAATACGAATACCGCTTGGCTGAAAACGAAAAGAATCCGGCTCATGACAATAGGCTCGGCGAAATCAGGGATTTGGCAGGCAAGACGGTTCTGCTTGTCGACGACCATCCGATAAACAGAAAGATTGCCACGGCGCTTCTTCAAAAAGCGGGCATTCTCGTTGTGCAGGCGGAGAATGGCGAAAAGGCGATAGAAGCCTTCAAAAACAGCGATGTCGGGAGCCTTGCCGCCATCCTGATGGATATCAGAATGCCTGTAATGGACGGGCTTGAGGCGACAAGGAGAATCCGCGCCCTTTTGCGGGATGACGCAAAAACGGTTCCGATAATCGCGATGACCGCAAACGCGTTTGATGACGATGTGCGCAGAAGCCGCGAGGCGGGAATGAACGTTCATCTTGCCAAGCCGGTTTCTCCGCAGCTTATGTACGACACCCTGATATCCGTCGTCAAGTGATTTATGTTGTATTATAACATATTGGTTTGATGAACGGAGGAATAAATCTGATGTTTGTGTAAAATATGCGATATTTGGCTTTGCGTTGCTTGCATTATCTTAGAAACAATGCTAAACTGTTCTCGTAAAAAGGAAGCAAATGCTTGCCTTCATATCTGATGACTACGAGAAATGTTCTTTTTGATGACTGTTTTTGCTTTTCCACCATTTCCGTTGCGGAATGGAGTGTTTCAATCGCAAAAAGATGAAAGCGCTTGCATACCTGAATGACCGCCTGTTTCCTGCAAATTCAAACGAAACGCCTGAATGCGAACTGCGCTTACCCTGAATGAATCATTCTTACAAGAAAACACGCCTGCCTGAGCGGTTTAAGCTCTCCGCTCACGCTGATTATCGTAGTTGTATTGGCAGATGACAGACAACCGCCGTGCTTTTGTAAAAGCATGAACCCGAAAGCAGCGCGGCGCCGCGCAATTCCCGCGCCGGCAGCAAATTCTTTAAAATTTTAGCACAAAAATTTAACTGCTTCGGAGGCTTTATGGACAGAGAAAGGCTTATATCGGCAGGTATTGATTATGACGAGGGAGTTGAGCGCTTCGCCGGAATGGCTCAAATCTACGAAAAGTATCTTGTGAAGTTTTTCGACAGTTACGGGATTAACGAGCTGATTTCCCAGATTAATGCGGGAGATATTGAAACCGCTTTCAAAACGGCTCACGCAATAAAGGGCGCGGCGGGAAACCTGAGCATAAACCTCTTTTATGAAAAGCTTTGCGTTCTTGTTGAGCTGCTTCGGCGCTCCGCGCCAAAGGAAGAATGCGCGCCGCTTATCGGCGGAGTAAGAAAGCAGTACGAAATAGCGGCTGACGCCGTTCGGGAGGGCAGACAATGAGCAGACAGCTTGAGGATTTGCGCGCATTCGGCTGTGATATTGACGGAACGATGGAGCGCATGGGCGACGATGAAGAATTCTATATGGAATGCATACAGGACATAATTGCCGACCCGTATTTTGACTCGCTCGGAACTGCGCTGAAAGCGGGCGACGTCAAGCTTGCCTTTGATGCGGCGCACACGCTCAAGGGCGTGTTTGCAAACGTGGGACTTACACCGCTCTTTGAGCAGACGGTAAGAATCGTCGAGCCGTTAAGGAAGGGTCAACGCGACGGGCTTGATGCTGAATTTGATAAGCTTATGCAGCTCAAAGCGCGCCTTGAAGAAATAGTTTCGCATTGATTTATACTTCCTTGTCACGATAATACGACAGTTATGAGGCGTTTTTTATGAAAAAACCGTTTGCGAAAAAGCTGTCCGCAATGCTTTGCGCGGTAATTCTGCTTTGCGGGTTGTTCTCTGCGTGTTTCTGCGCGCTTGCCGAGGATAGAAAAACCGTTCGCGTCGGCTATATGGACTACCACGGTTTTATTAACCTGATGACGGACGGAACCTATTCCGGCTACGGAGCGGAGTATCTTTCCAAGGTAGCGGAGTATACCGGCTGGCACTACGAGTATGTTTACGGAAACTGGTCAGACTTGCTTGAAATGCTGAAAAACAAGGAAATCGACCTTCTGTGCAACGCGCAGTATACAAAGCGGCGCTCGGAGATATTTGATTTTTCCCGCTATCCGATTGGCTATACGCAGGGGCTGCTTTACACTAGAAGCGATAACAAGAGCCTCAGCTATGAGGACTATGCCTCTTTTGACGGAATGACCGTCGGAATTATCAGCAATAACGCAATGGAGGAGCTGTATCGCAATTATGAAAAGCGGCATGGCTTTGTTTCCGTTATAAATGAATATGATTCTGAGGAAGCTCTGCTTGCCGCGCTTGAAAAGGGCGAAATCGACGCAATGTGCAGCGAGCATCTCGCGAATCATCAGGGGCTTTCTCTGCTTGCCCGCTACGGAGCGGACTCCTATTACTTCATTTCCTATAAGGACAGCCCGATTATTTCAGAGATAGACGAGGCGCTGCAGCAGATTAAGTCGGACGTGGATTTTGAAACCGATTTGTTCCACAAGTATTATGACAGCAGCACGGCTGCGTCGTCTTTGCAGTTTACGCTTGCGGAGCGCGAGTTCATTGCCGAAAGCAAACAGATTACTGTTGCGCTTGATATTGCGCGCCCGCCGATGTCCTCCTATGATGAGAAAACCGACGCATTTACGGGAATATGCCCCGATATACTTGACCAGATTTCCCAAAAGAGCGGACTTACCTTCAAGCTTGTTCCTATGCCGGTCGGAGAGAAGCCGGTCGATGTTCTCGCAAGCGGCGAGTATGACATGGTATGCGGAATCGAGCATGACAATTTTATCACCAATGACGCGATTGACGTTACGAGCGCCTTCCTTGAAAGCGCGATAGTCCCCGCCTGCAAGGAGGGACTATCCGTCAATATGACGGATAGCCTTGTCGCTGCCGTGCCGAAAGCCTTTCAAGCGCTTCAAAAGCAGCTTTCGCTCAATTACCCGAATGTAAAAATGGAATTGTACGGCACAAACAGGGAATGCCTTGACGCGGTGCTTGCGGGCAAGGCTGATTTGTTTATCCAGAACACGCATATTATGACGATTCTGCTTCAGGAGCCGCGCTATGACTCCCTTGCAATCCTTCCGGTTGAAATCATGACGGAGCATACCGCGATAGCGCTTAACGCCGGAGCGGATAAAACCCTGCTTTCAATTCTTGATAAATCAATAGCGCTGATAGACGCGGCGGCAGTATCGGCTACGCTTATCCGCCATACCGTCGGCTCGCCTTATCACTACACGCTTTCCGACATACTTTCAAAATTCAAGCTCCAGATAATCATCATAACAGCGCTTGTGTTGATTTCCTTCTCTCTTTTCATGGTAATCCTTGTCGTTCAGCGCCGCAATGAGGCGAACCTGCAAACAAAGAACGCGCAGCTTGCTGACGCGGTCGCGCAGGCGGACAGGGCGAGCGTTGCAAAAAGCCAGTTCCTTTCTCGAATGAGCCATGAAATCAGAACGCCGATGAACGCGATTGTCGGGCTTACCGAGATTGCGAAAATGCACGACGACGACCCTAAGAAAACCGACGAATATCTTAATAAGATTGCAGTATCGTCAAAGGTATTGCTCAATATTCTGAACGATGTTCTGGATATGTCCACTATTGAAAGCGAGAAGCTAAAAATTGCGGCGTCCGAATTCGACGTCGGGCAGCTGATTGACGGAATCCGCACAATCTATGAGCCGCAATGCCAGAGCAAGGGCGTTGAGTTTGAAATATCGGCAGAGGTAAAGCACGAATACCTTATCGGCGATTCCCTTCGCGTAAATCAGGTGCTTCTGAACTTTGTTTCAAACGCCTATAAGTTTACGCCGGCGGGCGGAAGAATAAGGGTTTCCGTGCTTGAAACGGCTGAAAAGGAAGGCGTTGCTTTCCTGCGCTTTTCCGTTTCCGATACGGGCGCGGGAATGACCCCCGATATGAAGGCGCGGCTTTTCAACTTTGAGCAGGAAACGGCCGCAACCGCGCAAAAGCACGGCGGAAGCGGACTCGGGCTTTCCATAACAAAGAACCTTGTCGATATGATGCACGGAATGATAACCGTTGAAAGCGAAAAGGGCAAAGGCTCAACCTTTACCGTGGATTTGCCCTTCACAATCGCCGAGCACTCCGATTCGCGCGATAAAAACGGCGTAAAGGATTTGCGCGTGCTTGTAATAGATGATGATAAAGCTTCGCTTGAGTATTCGTCTATTGTGCTGAAGCGAATCGGCGTTATGTTTGACGTGACCGACACGGGCAGCGGCGCGCTTGAAATGTTTGATAAGGCTGAAACGGGCGCTCATCCGTACGACGTATGCATGATTGACGCTAAAATGCCGCAGATGGACGGTCTTGAGCTTACCCGCCTTCTGCGCAGCCATGAGAAAAAGCACACTCATCTGCTGATAATATCCGCAAAGGATATGAACGAGATACGTGCCGAGGCAACGAGCGCCGGTGCGGATGGCTTTATCACAAAGCCGCTCTTTCAGTCGTCCGTATTCAACGCCCTTATATCGATTGTCGGCTCAAAGCCGCAGAAGAAGCAGAATATCGCCGAGAAGTATGACTTCACAGGTCATCGCGTTATGCTTGTTGAAGACCAAGAGCTTAACGCTGAAATCGCGACGGAGCTTTTGTCTTTCGTAAATATGAGCGTTGACGCGGTTGACAGGGGCAGGAAGGCGATTGATTTGTTCGCTTCATCCGAGGCGGGCAGGTATGACGCGATTCTGATGGATATTCAGATGCCGGAAATGGACGGCTATGAGGCAACGGCGAAAATTCGCGCGCTTGAAAGACCCGACGCAAAAACGATTCCGATTTTCGCAATGACGGCAAACGCCTTTACGGAGGATGTTTCCGCGGCTCTTTCCGCCGGAATGAACGGGCATATCTCCAAGCCTATTGATACCGCTGTTCTTTATGCGACGCTCAAGAGGATTGTCGATAACACCCTTTGATTATGTTTGGAGGTATTCCTAAATGATGGCTACAAAAGCAACCCGTCTTGCAAAATTCACGGCGCTGATTCTTGCCCTTGCTATTTTACTTGCGGGTCTCAGCGGCTGCGCAGACGCAGGGTATAAGAAGAATGCTTCACTGAGCGCGTCAGAGCCTGTTACGCTATTAATCGCGGGCAGGAATAAGGATTTCCGCGCAATCGAGTATGTAGCGCAGGAGTTCAGCAAGCTCTATCCAAACGTTAAGGTCGAGTATGAATGGCTTCAGGCGTTTGACGAGTCGCTTCCCAAGCGCCTTCAATCGCAGGACGACAGGGTTGATATGTTCATAACGCCAAACCTTCTTTCTGATTCTCCCTATATCGGCGACGTTTTGGATTTGGCTGAATACAAGGATAAGCTTGACTTTTCGGACACCTTTCCCGGGCTTACGGATAATTTCAAGCTCGTCGGGCAGGACGGCGTTGTTCATCAGTATCTTGCGCCGATGGGCGGTGAAATGCGCGGGCTGTATGTCAACAAAACGCTGCTCGGCTCGCTTGGCATCAAAACGCCCGAAACAAAAGATGAGCTGCTTTCCGCCTGCGAGAAGCTTAAAAACGCGGGCTATATCGCGCTTCAGGATAACCCCGGCTCGTTTGCGCAAAGGCTCATGTTCCCGTATATCGTGCATACAATCGCCTCCGCAGATAAGGAATCAGGAGTCAGGGAGGCATTTGAGTCAGCCTCGCCGGCGGCGGCGGAAATTCTCAAAAGCGCAATGGAATTTATCTATAATCTCAACAAAGAATACTATTACAACTACAAGGTTTGCGAAACGGAGTATAACCATTTTAAGGACTTGACGGACGAGGGGATGGCGCGCAGCTTTTTTAATATCGCCGAAGCGGAAAGCGGCTATGTGAAGCTTGACGATGTTGGAAACGTGCCGTTCATGACCTCCGCCAGCACAATCAGCTACGCAATGGAAAAGGTTAAGGAGGATTATCACAGCGCAATCGAATACGAGTTCATACTTGCGCCGGTGGCTGATTATGGCGGAGTCGCCTATATGAACCCGACGAACGGAATTGCCGTCAATAAAAACTCCTTCAATATCGACTGGACTCTTGAATTCCTGAACTTTTTCTATTCCGCAAAGGCGAATACACAGTTTGCAGAAAATTATAACTGCGCTCCCAATACCAAGAATGCGCTCGAAATATTGAGCAAGCGCTTCAGAATACCCGTAAGCCAGATTAATCAGCCCTCGGATATCGAGTTTTCCTACAACCTGTTCAATACGGTAAACCCGTCCCTTGTTGCGGTCAGCAAGGCGAACAATCCTAAATATATGAAGGATGACGGAGCGGGCGGAATCGTTATGTATGATTTGGAGTATTACATGGACAGCCTCAGAGCAGCCTTTGAGGAGCAGAGGGCGTTGTCGGAAAGCGTGGAAAAGTGAAGCCTGCCAGCCTGAAGGTGCGCGCGGCGCTGCTTGTTTCGTCGAATCTGTGCATAATTATAGCGATAGTTCTTCTCTTTTTTTCCTATATGCGCGATTATAACGATAAGCTATACGAGCAGAATCTGAATGACATCGGGAACGTGAATCAGGCTGCCGCTCAGATTTCATCGGAGCTTTTTGCGAGTCAGGGCAGAAAGGTAAACAATATCATTCGCTATGTAAAGCTCCATGAGCTTACCCGCGACGAAATAATTGCTTATATTGACGACTCGGACGCGGACAGCGATGTTGTGTTTCAGCTTATAGGCCAGGACTATACGGGAGTAGCGATTCAGAAGGATAAAAACGGAAATTATCCGCAGGTCAGCTATACGAATAAAGATTACGTTATGATTCGCCAGATAGTCAATCGAGCGGCGGATGTTACGCATATTCCGTTTACCGTAGAGTTCACTGACCCGAATACCGGCTCTCGCTCGTTTGGCAGGTATGTCAATATATCGGCGCTATCAGACGGCGAGATGAAATCGTATACCCTAATGGCTGTGTTCAAATCGGCTGCGTTTATCGGGCATATAAACCTGAACAGCGGCTTTGACAATCTCTCAACCGTTCTTATCAACAAGGACGGCAGCTATGCGATTCGCAATTATGACTATAAGGCGGACAGCATATTCACTTACCTGTACAACTACAATGATTTGACGCTGGACGAGCTTAGCTTAATAAAGCACAAAATGCTTTCAAACGACGGCGGCAGCCTGCGCTACAACAACAGCGCCGGCGAAGAATGCGCGTTCGTTTATACTGATGTGCCCGGAACAGATTGGCTTTGCGTCAGCTGTGTCCCGCTTTCTTCTTTTCATATAACGAATCCGGATTTCAAAATGACCATGATGCTCCTGATTCTCCTTGCGGGAATGATGATTATCGACGTTATCTACTTCGCAAAGCTCAACAGGCGGCTCAAGGCGAGCGTGAAGGAGGCGGAGGCGGCAAGCATGGCAAAAACCGATTTCCTCTCCAGAATGAGCCACGACATCAGGACGCCGCTTAACGTGATAAGCGGGATGACCGAGCTTGCGCTTCTTGAAGACAATCCGCCCGAAACCGCCGAGTGCCTTGGGAACATCAAATCGTCCGGCAAGTTTCTTCTGGGGCTTGTTAACGATGTTCTTGATATGAATAAGGTTGAAAGCGGAAAGATGGAGCTGCATCTGCGGCCTTACTCGTATAAAGAATTCGAGAGCTATCTCAACTCCGTTATTCGCCCGCTCTGCGTCGAAAAGGGAATCGAATTCACGGTCGACTGCGATGTTGCCGGCAAATCCGTGATTACCGATTCGCTCAGATTCAATCAAGTGTTCTTTAACCTTTTGTCAAACGCGGTCAAGTTTACCCCGCGCGGAGGGCATATAAGCCTTACCGGAAGCGGAAAAGCGCTCGAAAACGGCAGAATCGCCGCTTTGTTCGTCGTGCGGGATGACGGCGTAGGCATGAGCGAGGAATTCCAGAGGAATATGTTCTCCGCGTTTACGCAGGAGGAGCGAACCTCCGAGCAGAACTCGCAGGGAACGGGGCTTGGGCTTGCGATAGTCAAAAACATTGTCGAAATCATGAACGGAACGATACGGGTTGAGAGCGAAATCAACAAAGGCTCAGCTTTCTATGTTTCGCTGGAGCTTGCTTCCGTTCCGGACGCTATGGTTAAGGATGAAAACGAAGCAAGCGACAGCGACCTCGGCGGCAAACGGGTGCTTTTGTGCGAGGACCATCCTCTTAACGCAAAGATTATCCGTCAGCTGCTTTCGCGCAAGCAGATGCTTGTTGAACACGCGGAAAACGGTCAGGCGGGCATTGATATGTTCGCCGCATCGCCGCAGGGGTATTATGACATTATCCTGATGGACATAAGAATGCCCCTGAAAACCGGAATCGAAGCTTCAAGCGAAATTCGGGCAATGCAGCGTAGCGACGCCAAGCGCATTCCGATAATTGCGCTTACGGCGAACGCATACGATTCCGATATTGAGCAATGTATGTCGGCCGGAATGAACGCGCATCTCACAAAGCCGGTAGAGGTGCAGAAGCTTTACTCCATGCTTTCTTCATCTCTTGCTGTGCCGCAGACGGATAAAGAGTAATTCCGTCGAAAGGATGAGTTTTATGAAGCGAATTCGTGAATTGATTCACTGGAACATCAGCTTTTCCGCCTTCACCGAGTTCAGGGAGGAAATCGCGCGCACAAATCTCAACAGCATGAAGCGCATAAGCTTTGTGGGCATGGTTGGCGCGGCGCTGCTTTCAATCGCAAGCCTGCCGTTCATTAATCTGCTCAGTATGCTTAAGAGCTACTTGGTGCTTACCGTCCTGTTTTCTATTGTGTATGTGGTTAGCAAAACAGTGCTTGTAAAACGCGCGGACCTCGTTCTGCCCGTTTATTATGCGGTGATAACGGTCATGCTGACAATTTCTATTCTGATGGGAACTGTATTCGGCAAGGACACGAACGCGACAACGTTCATTTTGTTTATCGTAACGCTGCCGATGTTTATAGTAGATAAGCCGTACAGGGTGAATATACTTTTCGCGGCTGCCTCCGTAATTTTCTGCATCGCCGATATTCACGTAAAATCAGGAGAGCTTTTAAGCCTTGATATTTCAAACAGCATAGTTTTCTATCTTCTCAGCCTTGCGCTAAGCTGGCAGACGATAGGCATAAAAGTGTCCGATATAATAATCAAGCACGAGCTGAAACAGCAGCGCGATATGGATATGCTTACAAAGCTCAGCAACCGCAGCGCTTTTGAAAGGGTTGTCGCGCAGTATCTGCACGAGAGCAATTAAAGCGCGATAATGCTCATAATGGACGTTGATAATTTCAAGCAAATCAACGACAAAATGGGGCATTCGGCAGGCGACGCGGTTCTGCAAAGCGTCGGCGAGGCGCTTAAAGGCGCTTTCCGCAAGGGCGATATCGTAAGCAGGCTCGGCGGAGACGAATTCGTTGCATTCCTTCCGTATGCGGGAGATATTGGCGTTGTAACCGAAAAGGTCAAGGCGATGATGCAAAGGATAAACGAAATCAAGCAGGGCAACGAGCAGGATATTATCGTCAGCGTAAGCGTCGGGCTTGCGCAATACCCCAAGGACGGCTGCTTGTTCGAGGAGCTTTATAAGCGCGCCGATAAAGCGCTGTATTCTGCCAAGAACAGCGGTAAAGGCAAAATCGCGGTATACAAGGAGGAGCTTGACGATTCATCCAAATCGGAGGCGGCTGAATGAAACCGAAAAAGGTAAACGCCGTTCGGCTGATACTGCTGCTGTCCGCGCTGTTTCTCATAATAGCGTCGCTCAGCCTTTATTTCAGCACGGCGTATATCAACAGGCAGCTTTTGCAGTCGAAGGAGTCGGCAGCCACCGATATTGCGCTGCTTGTCAAAAATAACTTCAAAATCACGGATTCCGAAGTTGAGTACATGAAATCCCTTACCTTCAACCAGATGGAAACGGACGCAATCAATCTGAGGCTTATGGAAGTCGGGGACGGAGTTAAGCTCGATGCGATTATAACCAACGTATATATTCTCGCGCCGCTGTCGCCGGTCGAGTACAGATACTGTCCTGATAAAGAATCGGCAGAGTTTTTGGGATATTCGATGGATACGCCGCTTGACGGAGTTTGGCTTCTGAACGGCTTTATCAACGAGGAAGGTAAATTCGTTCCGAAGCAGAGAGACGATATTTACAGGTACACAAAGCTTGACGAATGCCAGAAAAACGGTATGCAGTCCAAGGCGGCATTCGGCGCATACACCAGCGACGCTTGGGGCAGCTTCATTACCGGCTACGCGCCTATATATACCGTGGAAGGCAATTTCGTCGGGCTTCTCGGAATTGACATGGACCCCGACAGGTATCAGAACAGCGCGCAGCAAATGATACTGTTCATGATAGGGCTGTTTTTTACAATAACCCTAATCTTGCTTTCGCTGTTCCTTGCTTTCTATATCCGCTATGTAAAAGCGCGGGAAGGGAAGCTGCAATTCGAGTTCTACTCAAGAATGAGCCATGACATGAGAACGCCGATGAACGTGATTCTCGGAATGGCGGAGCTGTCGCGGGAAGAAGAAAACGCGCATACTCTTAGGCGGAATATGGCGCTTGTGGAGGAGTCCGGCAAGTATATGCTCGGGCTTGTAAACGACGCGCTCAATTATCAGGAGATTGAAGCAGGAAATGTAGCTATAAACAGACAAATATTATATTATAGGGATGTGTACGACGGACTGCTTGCAATGCTCGTTCCGTTATCAAGGCAAAAACGAATCGACTTTAAGGTTATAAACGACGGCGTTGACCTTGACGGCTATGTGATGATTGACGACGTTCATCTAAAGCAGGTGCTTCTGAGCATAGTAGGCAACGCGTTCAAGTTTACTCCGGAACACGGCAGCGTTGAAGTGCGAATAAGCACGCAGAACGCGCAGGGCAGCTTTGAGGAGTGCCGCGTAACTGTATCCGATACGGGCTGCGGAATGAGCGAGGAATTCATAAAAGCGAACCTGTTCAAGCCTTTCAGGCAGGAGCATCCGGATATGACCTCCGAAATGAGAGGCGCAGGTTTGGGGCTTGCGCTTGCAAAGCAGCTGATAGACAGAATGGGTGGCAAAATCAGCGTTGAGAGCAAGCAGGGCATCGGAAGCACGGTAACTATAATATTTGCGGTAGAGCGCGTAGATGAAAAGAGAGCCGTCAGCGCAGGAACCCAAAGGGCAGACTCGATAACAAAAGCCCGCGCTGTCATTGGCGGCAAAAGGATTCTGCTTTGCGAGGACCATCCTATAAACACTCTGGTTACGCGTAAGCTCATAGAGCGCGTCGGCGGAATAATGGAAGGTGCGGTGAACGGCGCGGACGGACTTGATATGTTTAAGGCGGCACCGGAGAATTATTATAACTTGGTTCTGATGGATATTCATATGCCCGTAATGGACGGGCTAGAATGCGCGCGAAAAATCAGAGCCACTGACAGGGGCGATTCAAAGTCAGTTCCGATTATCGCCCTTACAGCAAACGCGTATAACGAGGACGTAAGGGAAACGCGTGAAGCGGGAATGAACGCGCATCTCACGAAGCCAATCGAGCCTGAGGAGTTTTACAGAACGCTTTCTGAAGCCGCAATCTCTTTCGAGTCGGGAATTTGGTTTGGGAGGGTAATCAAATGAAAAAGCGCCTGATTCTTATTGTAGATGACGAACAAGTTAACCGAAAAATACTTGTACGGCTTTTGCAGGACGAATACAGCACAATGGAGGCGTCGAACGGGCAGGAAGCAATTGATATGCTTAAGTGCCACTCGGACGAGATATCCGCTGTGATTCTGGACATCGTTATGCCTGTAATGGACGGGCATTCCGTGCTTGAGGCTGTACAGAAGAATCCGGAGCTGAGCAAGATACCGATTATCGTTTCCTCGCAGAAGGACAGCGATGAGGATGAAATCAAGGCGCTTTCTCTCGGCGCTCTTGACTTTATCGCAAAGCCCTATAAGGTTGAAATTGTCCGTCGCAGGCTCGGCAATATGATAAAGCTGCGCGAAACGGCGGCGCTTATAAACAGAGCGGAAAGAGACGATTTGACGGGGCTGTATAATAAGCAGTTCTTCTTTGAAAACGTTTCGGAGAAGCTCCGCCAAAGCCCCGAATCGAGATTTGATATGCTTTGTATCGGTATTGAGCGCTTCAAGCTGATTAACGAAACCTTCGGAGTGGGAAAAGGCGACGAGCTGCTGAAATATATCGCGACGCTGATAAATCAGGCTTCGCGCCCGATTTATGCCGCAAGGTTTAATGCGGATATATTCTATGTGTTTGTTCCGCATAAGGAAAAGTACGAGCCTGAGACGTTCAAAATGTGGTACTCGCGGGTAAATGAATTTTCAATCAGCATGGATATAAAGCTGCATTGTGGAATCTATGAGATTGACGATTCGACGCTTCCGGCAAGCGTAATATGCGACAGGGCGCAGCTTGCCGCTGAAAAGAACAAGGGAATGTATGACGTTCCGTTCTTCGTTTACGATAACTCGCTGCGCCAAAGACTTCTGGACGAGCAGTTTGTAACAAGCAATATGCGCACGGCGCTGGAGGAGCATCAGTATCAGGTGTACTATCAGCCGAAGTACGACCTTAATAACGAGCGGATTGCGGGCGCTGAGGCTCTTGTAAGATGGATTCATCCGATTAAGGGCTTCCTGTCGCCCGGCGCGTTCATTCCTCTTTTTGAAACGAACGGCTTTATTACGGAGCTTGACAAGTACGTATGGGAAAGAGCGTGCAGCGATATACGCAGATGGATTGATTCGGGGCTGACTCCGATAGCCATATCGGTAAACGTTTCCCGCGCTGATATCTATAATCCCGCGCTTGCCGATATATTGCTGGGTTATTTGGCTAAATACAACGTTCCAATCCGTTACCTCCACCTTGAGATTACCGAATCCGCTTACACCGATAACCCTTCGCAGATAATCACTGCGGTAAGCCATCTGCGCAGGCTTGGCTTCGTTGTTGAAATGGACGATTTCGGCAGCGGCTATTCATCGCTCAATATGCTTGCCGAAATGCCGGTTGACGTGCTCAAGCTTGACATGAGGTTCATTCAGAGCGAAACGGCGAAGCATTCTGGCAAGGGAATTCTGAGCTTTGTTATCAGCCTTGCCAAGTGGCTTGATTTGGCGGTCGTCGCAGAGGGCGTTGAAACGGGCGAGCAGATTGCGACGCTCCGCTCCATGGACTGCAATTATGTACAGGGCTTCTATTACGCAAAGCCGATGCAGCAGGAAGCGTTTGAAAATCTGCTCGCGACCTCCAAAACCACCGAAATGATTTGCACGAGCCAGACGGCGAGGCAGTATGTTCAGAAGGCGAAGCCGCAGAAATCGGCTCCGTCTGAGAGAGAAATGCTCATCGTTGACGATATTGAGTTCAACAGGGCTGTGCTTGCGGGCGCGTTTGACGGCGAGTATACGATTGTTGAAAAGGAAAACGGGAGCGAGGCGTGGGACTACCTGTGCGAAAATTACGCAAGCGTGGATATTGTCCTGCTCGATTTGCTTATGCCCGTAATGGACGGATTTCAGCTGCTGGACAGGATTCGCGCGGACGAGAAGATGAAGAGCCTGCCCGTAATTATCACCTCGCAGGGCAGCGCGCAGAACGAAAAGCGCGCCCTTCAGATGCAGGCGGACGATTTCCTCTCAAAGCCGTATAATCCGGATGTCATCAGGCGGCGCGTGCATAATGTAATCGCGAGCCATAGGATTGTCGAGTACGAACATCGCAGGGCTTCGGAAGCGCCTGAGGGCATCGCAAACGCGCAGGACGTTTTTGCGGTTGTAAATTCGCTAAAGCCGCATTTTGATATCGTTCGTCTTGTCGAGCCGGAAAGCACCCTCGTATGCAGCCAAAGCGCGCCTGCGGGATGCGAAATACACGCCTGCTACGCTGTCTGGGGCAAGGCTACCCGCTGCAATAACTGCATTTCCTTAAAAGCGCTTACGACCAAAGGCAGGCATTGCAAGCTTGAGTATTCAGCAAACGGGCTTTACTTTGTTGTTGCCGAATATATTCCCTTCGGAAGCGCTGGCGCAGTAATAGAAATGGTAACGAAGCTTGACGACGAATACGTTGATAATGTGTTTGACAAAAAGCTTCTATATGCAAATCTTGACGCCATACATCAGCAGATGGAGTTTGACGAGCTTACCGGAATCTATAACAGGCGGTTTATCAAAAGAAGGCTGCCGGAGCTTGTAAGTGACGCAAAAGCCATGAAGCGCAATGTTTCGGTTGCGATGGCTGACATAGATATGTTTAAGAAGCTGAACGATTCATACGGTCATCTGGCGGGAGACAAGATTCTGCGGATGGTTGCTGACGTACTCAGGAGCAATCTCTGCGTCAATCCGGA
The DNA here is from genome assembly GCA_028705775.1 of Eubacteriales bacterium. Lineage (GTDB taxonomy): Bacteria > Bacillota > Clostridia > Christensenellales > Aristaeellaceae > STF2-37. The sequence goes on along the minus strand of JAQWCW010000008.1, from coordinate 23,955 downwards.
CGACTTTGTTGCCAGATTCGGTGGAGATGAGTTTTTGATAGTTTGCACGGATGTGAACAGAAATGAAATGATGAAACGTCTTATAGGCGTCATGAAGATTCTTCCGCATATGGCTCTTAATGACGATGCAATCAGCGTAGAAATCGGAATAAGCTCCGGCTGCGTTGATTCGGCTGAATTCCCGCAGTTTGACGCTGCTCAGCTGGTGGATATAGCCGATAAACGCCTTTATAAAGCGAAGGAGAGCGGGCGCGGAAACGTGCGCACGGAGGATTAAGCATATACCCGCCTAATCTGCCCGCGTTTATTTTTAAGATTTGCTAAGATGATGGAGCGTTATGAAAAAAGAGCTTTTGAATGAAAACCGTCCGAAGATTATTTTGGCGCTGGTATCGCTTGCCGTCCTGTTGCTGCTCATGGGCGTGTTTTTCGTATTCTCCGGCATTGCAACGCGGAATAACGACGCGATTCTGGATGCGGCGATTGGCAGGCTTACCTATACCGAGGACGCGGCAAGAGCCGAGCTTGATTCGCTTATAGCAGTTGCCGACTGCAAGTCGTCGTCGGACGCGGCAAAGGGAAGACTGTATCGCTCTATGGCGGAGGTCTCCTACATGATTGGCGACGATATGCTATATAAAAAATATGCAGCCGGCGCTTTTTACTATCTCGGGCGAGCCGGCGACGGCGAATCCCAAGCATATCTTGTTGATAAATATATCGGCAGGCTTTACGCCAACGGCTCGTACGCATCGGCAAATTTGATGCTGGATAGATTGAGCGGCGCAATCGACATAAGCTCGCTTTCCCTTGAGCTTCAGGCGAGCTATTATCTTTCCCGCGCCGATATAATGCAGATGATTAATGAGGATTCCGGCGCGTTCATGCAGGCTGCGGAGGCTGCAATTCTGCTGATGCCTTCCGGCTCGCAAAAGGAGCTGCACAGGGCAAAGCTTGAGCTGCTGAGCGCAAGGAGCGCAATACTCGGCGGCGATTTCGGCATGGCGGCAGAAATACTTTCGCGTTATTCCGAAAATGACGATTTCGAGCTTGGCGAGAAACAGGTTTATGTGGTTTGCGATTTCAGAATTCCTTATTACGAATTGATGGCAAGGCTCGCCTGCAACAGCGGCGATTTGGCTTTGCTCAAGGAATACACGGGAAAGTATATTGATTACTGCGATATGTACAAATTCAGGGCAATGAAGCTCAATTTGATAAGCTATATTGTCGCGTCTCTTGACGACGGGGTTGACGATAACGAATATGTGGCGCTTGAAAAAAGCATTGCAGGGGAAACGCTGGATGAAATGACAAACAAGTACGGCGAGTTCCTGCTTGCGGATATCAAGGCGACAACCGAAAAGCTTGAGCTTCAGGACGCGAGGCTGTATAGCCAGAAAACCCATATGTTTATCGTGGTAGTCGCGGTATATCTGCTCATTCTCTTTTACAGCTTAGGCTCCATATTCATGAACTATGTGAATAAAGACGGACTTACGCGCCTTAATAACCGCAGGAAATATGAGCGCGCGCGCTTGATTTGCGAGAGAAAGCATATCCCGTATTGCCTGCTGATGCTTGATATTGACGATTTCAAAAAGGTCAACGATACCTTCGGGCATTTACGCGGCGACGAGGTACTGAAAAGCGTATCGGGAATCATTCTGAGCTTTACCGGACGCGGGATTTTTGCATATCGGTACGGCGGCGAGGAAATGTGCATGATGCTGCTGAGAGTTCCGGAAACCCGCGCCCGCGAGATAGCGGAGGAAATAAGACGGCGCGTAGAAAAAAGCGTCGGCGAGCATGAAGGCGAAGTTACGGTCAGCATAGGAATCGGCGTTTCCGAAAGAGGGGAAAACGTATTCCAAGAGGCGGACAGAAGGCTTTACACGGCAAAGCAAAACGGAAAGAACGCCGTTTGCAATAAATCCTCGGCAGTTGAATAAAAAAACGACAAAAGCTTATAAAGGCGGCAGAGCAAACGCTCCGCCGCCTATTGCTGTTAATAAACTTACTTGAAAAGCCCGTCGAGCGCCGCCCTTACAGCGCCCTTGCCCTTGAGCATTTCCTTGAGGTAGTTTTCGATTTTGTCGCCAAGCCCGAGCGCATACAAATCAACTGCGAACAGGCTTTCGTCGGAGTAGATGGGCTTGACGATTTCGTGAAGGTTCTCGTTTTTGCCTCCGAGCTTTATTCCCGAAATCTTCTCCTGTAATTCCGCAAGGCGCGGGTCGGAGCTTACTGCCATCGGCTGTCCATCGTCGCCAATCGCCATCAGATAGCGGACATATGCGGCAAGAACAAAGGGGATTATGCGAAGGCTTGCGGCTGAAAGCCCGCTGTGGCTGTGATATGCTTTCAGTGTTTCGCCAAAGCGAATCGGAAGCTTCTGGCTCGTGTCGGTGGCTATGCGCTGCGGTGCGTCAGGCATAAAGGGATTTGTGAGGCGGACGTCGATTACCTGCCGCGCGAAATCCATTGGCGAAAGCACCTTCGGGTCAACCACTACCGGCATTCCTTCCTTGTACGCAAGCTCCTTGACGAGCTTTTCAAGGGATTCATCCTTCATTTCCTCGGAAATCAGGGTGTAGCCGAGGAGACAGCCGAGAATCGCAAGCGCGGTATGAAGGGGATTGAGGCAGGTGCAGACCTTCATTTTTTCAACCTTGTCAACCGTCTCGCGCTTGGTGAAAATAACGCTTGCTTTTTCAAGCGGAGGACGACCGCAGGGGAACAAATCCTCTATAACAAGGTATTGAGTTTCCTCAGCATTAACGAACGCGGCGGTATAGGTTCCGCGTGAGGTGATAATCGTTTCGGTATCCTCAAAGCCTTTCTTCGTCAGCGCTTCCGCAACGCGCTTGTCGGGGCGCGGGGTAATCTTGTCTATCATTGAAAGCGGGAAAGAGTACTGCTCGGGGTCGGCAAGCGCTTTGATGAATTCGTTGCTGAAGTATCCCTTTTCGCGCCATGCGTTTGCCATTTCGGTCACGCCGTTTTTAAGCTTGTCGCCGTTGTGCGAGCAGTTGTCCATGCTGCATACGGCAAGCGGAAGCTTGGTTTTGTCAAAGCGAAGCCAGAGCAGGTTGCATATCTGCCCCATAAGCGTTTTCGCTTCATCGGGGCTTTTGCTCAAATCGGAAGCGACAAACGGGAAGAAATCGCCTGCCGCATTTTTGACGGCGTATCCCTTCTCGGTAATGGTAAACGAAAGCATCTGAAGGGAAGGCATAACAATGATTTCCCTTGCGCGCCTTATGTCAGACTCGTTTTCTCCGTCGGTTCTGAGCGCTTCCGTCACGGATGCGATAACCCTGTCCTCAACCTGACCGCTGCTCTTCAAAGTGCTGAGAACGGAAAGGCAGTCGAAGGGCTTGTATGCCTTATCAACGATTTCGCCGTCAAAGCCCTCGCAGGCGATGATTCCGGTGTCGGCAAGCCCTTCGTCAAGAAGGGTCTGCATTATTGCGGCAGGAAAGGCGCGAAAGATGTTTCCCGCGCCGAAATGAAGCCAGACAGGCTCGGTTGCTGTCTTTTCACGAACCCTCATTACATCGAACTTCGGAAGTATAAACCCGTTTTTCAGGAACTCATTCTTTTCGGAAAGCGATTCAAGAGATAGTTTCATGTTTCCCTCCGTATTTCTGTATGAGCGAAGCGTCATGATAATGCTCGTCCTTATTATAACCAAACGCTCGGGGAAATGAAATAGGCGAAATATATGTTTATTGGTACTATTCTATTCTCGCTGTTTTGACGGTGGTGAAATAGTATTCTGCAATTTCCTCGCCCTTCTTTCCGGACTGTGCCTGCGCATATGCTCCCCATTGCGACATTCCGACGCCGTGCCCGTAGCCCTTGCCGCTCATCGTAACCCCGCCGCCGTCTGTAAGAAACAGTGCGCTGAGGAGCGTTGAGCGCATTTTAGTCGAGCCTGCCGCAATTCTGAATTCCGCCGCGTTGACTTCGCTTCCGTTAATTGAAAAGACGGTCGCTCTGCCGCTCGTGCCCTTTTCAAGTATCGTGAAGGAATGCACGTCTATGGACCCTATGCCCATATCCGATAGAATGCTTTGCAGCTCGTGCGCTGAAAAATCAGCCGTCCATTCGGCAGCGGCTATATCGGCTTCATCGTTTTCCATTCCGCTTACCGAGGTTATGTATTCCGGCTCGTCGCCCGAAAAGTTAAGCCCTTCCTTTGCCATCGCGGTTTTTCCGCCGCTGTGCGCGTGAAACCATGCGTTTATCAGCTCGTTTTCGCTGCTTATAAGCACTATTCCCTTTGTAGATGAAACTGCTTTTTTGACATTATCGTTAATTCTGTCGGGCGCATATGCTTGGGCTTCCTTTATGTCTGTCGATATATCGGCGCCCTCGTGCGCGCTCTTTTTCTCCGATATGAATTTGAGAGTATACGTTCTTGCGAGAATTGCCTGCGCCCTCAGTGCCTCCTGCGGCCATGAAGGATTCATTTCTCCCGCCACTACGCCCGGAAGATATTCTTCTAGGGACATTTCTTCGATTGTCCCGCTTTCCGAAATGTATACGCGGATTATGGCGCTCCCGTCGTCTGCGGTTTCAACGCCTTCGGGAAGTGAAATAACGCCCTCCGGCGAAACCGACGGCTCGTTTATTCCCGCCGCGCAGCCCGAAAGAAGCGCAGTCAGCGTCGCCAACATAATTAAGAGGATTGCTCTTTTTACGGCGTTCATAGAACCTCCAAAGCCTGTATTCGATAATACTGTATGATAAACGTATCTGCGGTATGTGAATATTTACGGCGTTAACAGCACATACTCTCAGTATAGAGTTTATATCTGTTCCGTCGACCGAGGGGCTTATTATGGCGGAACAGTGAAAGGGGCGGGGATAATGCAGCAAAGCACGTCAGAAAAGCGGGGTCGTTCCGGATGGAACGACGAGGAGAAGAATATTCTTTTGAGCGAGGTACAGGCGGCTCAGGAGGAAGGGAGTCCGCTGAAATCGGCTTTTGAGCGCTGCGCTTTCAAGCTTGGACGAAAGCCAAACAGTATCCGCAATTACTTTTATCAGCTTCAGCGTTCCGGAGAAGGCTGCGGCGAAACGATTGGGCCGCGCTTTACTCCTTTTACTCAGGATGAATGCGATAAGCTGATGGAATATGTAAAACGGCGCAGGCTTGAGGGCGCGAGCGTAAGAGGCGCTGTAATGGAGCTTGCGGGCGGCGACAGAAAGAGAATGCTGCGCTATCAGAATAAATATCGCTCGCTGATAAAGGCAAATCCGAGCCTTGATATCAAAAACGGCTCGGAGCTGCGCTCCGTAAGCGTCAAGGAACAAACGGGCAGGGAAGCGCCGCGCAACGAGCAGATTCTTTCCGAAATGCTTTCGGGGCTGCAAATTCTCTATATGCACGCAAGGGACAGCGAGAGGGCGGAGGACTTGCAGCTTAGGCTTGACAGGCTCAAGGTCAAGAACGATTTGGAGAGGATTAAGTCGCAGGTGCTTGAGCGAAGGCTTGAGGGATGCGAAAGCAGAATGAGGGATACGCTTCTGTACCTGAAGCAATTCGATGATATGCCGGATATGGAGCGCGCCGCAAAAGCGCCGAGCCTTCTTGAAAGCCTTAACGTGCTGAGGCGCGACATCGCATCGGCTCTTGAGGGCAGTGAAAAAGTGCTTGAAACATGAATAACGGAGCCTTAAAAAATGTTCAGAAATTTATAACAATTCTGTTAAGTGCCTTTTGGAGCAACAAATCCTCTCTGACATACGTTATAATATCATAAAGCGGTTCGTTTCATCGCGCCGCCGGGAGGTTATAGGTATGAAGAGAATGAAGGTTCTGTCTGGTGTCACCGCAATAATCATTATGCTCACGCTTCTGTGCGGCGTTTCTCCGGCGCTCGCTGCGGGCGAATTTGCCGTCATCACCGGCGGCTCGCTCAATATGCGCGATGAGCCGAGCTATGACGGAAGTGTTGTAGACACCTTTAAAAACGGAACATGGGTTATGCTTATCGAAAAGGTAAGCTCCAACTGGTACAGCGTTTCCGTTGACGGCGTTTACGGCTTCATGAATTCACGCTATCTGAAAACCGCTTCGGATTCCGGAACGGTTATCGTATCAAACCCGAAAGCCACGCAGTTTCTGAACCTGCGCGAAAGCCCGAGCTATGACGCAAAGGTTCTCGCAATCTATTATAACGGCGCGCAGGGAACGCTTTTGCGCACCTACACAAGCGGCTGGTATAAGGTGCAGTTCGGCTCTCTTGTCGGCTATATGCGCTCTGAATATCTTAAATCCGCGGGCGGTGAGGGAACGGCTACCGTAAACCTCGCTTCAAGCTCAAAGCTCAATATGCGTTCGGGTCCAAGCTATGATGATTCCGTAATCAAGACCTTCAGGGGCGGCACGGTTGTTAACGTGCTGCTCAAGGGCAACACCTTCTGGAAGGTTTCCGTTGACGGCTATACCGGCTACATGGCAAGCAGTATGCTTTCAACCGGCGGCTCATCTGAGTCAACAGCTTATGTATCAACCGGCAATTCCGGAAGGCTCAATCTGCGTCAGCTTCCCGTTTATGACGACGATAATATCATCGCCCAGTTAAGCAACGGAACCCGCCTTACTATAATTGAAACGGGAACAAACTGGTCAAGGGTCAAGGTTGTTTCGAGCGGGCTTACCGGATATGTAAGAAGCTCGATGATTTCCTATGGCTCGGTTTCGTCGGATACTAAAACCGTTGTTCAGCCTAAAGGCCTTTACGTCAATCTCCGCTCAGGTCCCGATTACGGATATAAGGTCGTCTGCCGTATGCCTACCGGCGCAAAGATTACCGTGATATCCAAGGGCAAGCAGTGGAGCAAGGTCAAGTACGGCTCATATACCGGCTATATGGTGAACGATTTCATCAAGTAAAGCTTGCTTTTTTACCGTTAATCGGTTATAATCCGCTCATCGGGCATTTATGAGCAACATCGGCGCTTACCACGCAAAGAGAGCCTGCCAACAGGTGAAAGGCAGACGATTAGCTCCGTCCCCACGCTCCCAGCCCTGCGCAAAACGCACGGAAACCTCCGTTATAAGGTTTTAAGCGGGCGCGTTTGCGTCAAGCCGGGTGGTACCGCGAAGTCTCTGCCTTCGTCCCAGCAATGGGGCGGAGGCATTTTTATTGATTTCAGAGGAGTGTTTCAAGATGGCAAAGAAGCAGGATTTTGTTCAGCATCTGACGTCCCGTCAGGATGATTTTGCCCAGTGGTATACCGATGTCATTCTCCAGACGGAGCTTGTCGATTACGCGCCGGTTCGCGGCTGCATGGTAATGCGCCCTTACGGCTTCGCGCTTTGGGAGCGTATCAGGGCGGAGTATGATAAGCGCTTTGCCGAAACGGGGCATCAGAACGTGTATATGCCTATGCTTATTCCTGAATCCATGCTTCTCAAGGAAGCGGAACACGTAGAGGGCTTCGCGCCGGAGGTTGCGTGGGTAACGCAAGGCGGAACGGAGCAGCTTCAGGAAAGGCTCGCAATCCGTCCTACCAGCGAAACTATCTTCTGCACGATGTATTCCAAGTGGGTTCAGTCCTACCGCGATTTGCCGATGAAGTATAATCAGTGGTGTTCTGTAATGCGCTGGGAAAAAAGCACCCGTCCTTTCCTTCGCACAAGCGAGTTCCTTTGGCAGGAGGGTCATACAATTCATGAAACTCCCGAGGAAGCGCAGCAGGAAACCATGCAGATGCTCGAAATCTATCGCGATGTAGCCGAAAACATAATGGCGATTCCTATGCTCATCGGTCAGAAGAGCGATAAGGAAAAGTTCGCCGGAGCGCGCGCTACCTACTCGATGGAAGCGATGATGCAGGATGGCAAGGCGCTTCAGGCGGGAACGAGCCATAATTTCGGCACGAATTTTGCCGAGGCGTATGATATAAAATATCTGAGCCGCGAGGGAAAGCTTGAGTACGTTTATGAAACCAGCTGGGGCGTTTCAACTCGCCTTATCGGCGCAATCATTATGGCGCACGGCGATGACCGCGGACTGCGTATGCCTCCCCGCATAGCGCCGATTCAGGTAGTGCTTCTGCCTATCGCTTTCCATAAGGAAGGCGTGCTTGAGGAAACCAACAAGGTTTTCGAAAGGCTCAAGAATGCCGGTTTCAGGATTAAGCTTGACGATAGGGATACGGTTTCTCCCGGCTTCAAGTTCAACGAGTGGGAAATGAAGGGCGTTCCGCTTCGCCTTGAAATGGGCCCCAGAGATATTGAAAACCATCAGGTTATGGCTTGCCGCCGCGATACCAATGAGAAAACCGTCCTGACGCTTGACAACCTTGAGAACGAGGTAAGCGAGCTTCTTGATGAAATCCAGAAGGGTATGTACGAGCAGGCGCTCAAGTTCCGCACCGAGCATATCAAGAACGTTACCAATATGGATGAGCTGGGCGCGGCTGTTACGAACGGCTTTGCCAAGGCAATGTGGTGCGGCGACAGGGCTTGTGAGGACGAAATCAAGGAGAAGTTTGGCGCGTCAAGCCGCAATATGCCTTTCGACCAGGAAGCGGAAGCATTCGGAGATACCTGCGTCTGCTGCGGCAAGAAGGCAAAGAAGGTTATGTATTTCGCCAAGGCGTATTAATTTAAATAAAGAAAGAGGTATGATTATATGCAGAATCCCGTATTTGAAATGGTGCTTGAAAACGGCGGAGTCATGAAGGGCGAGCTTTATCCGGAAATAGCTCCCGAATCTGTCGGCAATTTTGTCGAGCTTGCCAATAAGGGCTTTTATGACGGGCTTATTTTCCACCGCGTTATTCCCGGCTTTATGATTCAGGGCGGCGACCCTGACGGAACGGGAATGGGCGGCCCCGGGTATGCGATTAAGGGCGAGTTTGCCCAGAACGGCGTTAAGAACGACCTTCGTCATACCGAGGGCGTGCTTTCAATGGCGCGCAGCATGATGCCCAATTCGGCAGGAAGCCAGTTCTTTATCATGACCAGCGACAGCCCGCATCTTGACGGAAGCTATGCGGCTTTCGGAAAGATTACGGACGGCTTGGATGAAGCATATAAAATTGTCAATACAAAAAGAGATAGAAGCGACCGTCCTTATGAGGAGCAGCGAATCAAATCGGTACGCGTAGAAACCTTCGGAAAGGAATACCCGTTCACAAAGCTGCCCGGAAGGAGATAAATTGGAGCTACTCAGCCCTGCCGGAAACATGGAGGCTTTGATTGCGGCTGTTCAAAACGGAGCGGACGCAGTCTATTTGGGCTGCAGTGCTTTATCTGCGCGCGCTTCGGCAGGCTTTTCACCCGAGGAGCTTCGGCAGGCTGTCAGCTACGCGCATCTTCGCAGCGTAAGGGTTTATGTAACGGTCAATACGCTCGTGTTTGAAAACGAGCTTGAGAAAGCAAAAAAGCTCATTGGCGAAATCAGAGACGCAAAGGCGGACGCTGTGCTTATTCAGGATATAGGCGCGGCAAGGCTTATTTCGCGTTTGTTTCCGGATGTCAATATGCACGCAAGCACTCAAATGGCGATTCATAACCGCGCAGGAGTTAGGTTTGCGAAAAGCATCGGAATGACGAGAGCCGTGCTTGCGCGCGAATGCTCAATGGAAACCGTCGCCGAATGCGCAAAAGAAGGGCTTGAAATCGAGGTGTTCGTTCACGGAGCGCATTGTGTTGCGATGAGCGGTCAATGCCTGTTTTCAAGCATGGTCGGCAACAGGAGCGGCAACAGGGGGCGCTGCGCGCAGCCCTGCCGTATGAAGTATTCGATTGACGGGCTTGCAAGCGGCTACCTGCTTTCTCCCCGAGACTTGTGCATGATACGCCGCGTTCCCGAACTGCTCGCGGCGGGAGTTTCTTCGCTGAAAATAGAGGGACGGCTAAAGCGAGCGGAATATGTCGCTGTTGTTACCCGCGCATACAGACAGGCTATCGACGCGGCGCTTTCCGGCAAAGCGTATGAGCCTGACGAAAACGCGCTTTTGCAAGTCTTTAATCGCGGCGGATTTACGCAGGGCTATCTGGCAAAGAAGTCCGACGCCGATATAATTTATCCTGAGAAACCGAACCACGAGGGCACATATTTGGGCAAAACGCTTTCATGTCAAAACGGAATAGCTAAGGTGCTTTTGCAAAAGCCGCTTTCAAACGGCGACGGGCTTCAGTTCAGGCATGAAAGCGAGCAGGATGTTATTTATTCGGGAAAAGACGCATTAGGCGGCGAAACCGCGCTCATAAGGGTTCGCGAAAACGTGAAGCCAAATATTCCCGTATGGAAGCTTGACGACGAGCGCCAGCTAAAACAAGCGAGGGAAAGCTATTTTGGCGAAACCAAGAGCGTAAAGGTTGATTTTGCGCTCCGCGCTTTTACGGGCGAAAAGATTATGCTTTCAGCGTCTGACGGAAAATTGCGCGCAGTAGAATACGGCGAAGTGCTTATGGCGGCGCAGAGCCGATGCCTTGACTGCGAGAGCGCCGAAAAAGCCATATCCAAAACGGGCGGAACTGTATTTGAGTACGGTTCTCTGAAATTTGAGGGCGATAATGCGTTCTGTCAGGTTTCCGCGATTAACAAGCTTCGCAGGGATGTCTTGAGCGAGCTGTCTTTATTGCGCGAGGAAGCATTTTATTTATCACGCCCCGCTGCAGCTAAACCAATGATTCCCGTTTTTTCGCGCGGAAAAATCGACATATCCGCCATGCTTCATGTAAAATCGTCCGAAATAAGCGACGCTGAAAACATAGGGGAGAATTCGCTTTTCTGCTATTGCCCGCGCGATTATACAATAGAAGCGCTTGAAAAGGCGGTAGACGACGAAAGGCTGAAGGGTTCTGTATTCGTTTTCCCGATGGAAGCTAGTGATATGCAGCTTCACGCCCTCTGCCGATTTGTAAACGAGCGCGCCGAGCTTTTCTCGGCTGTAATGCTTGAAAACGTGTCCCAGCTTATGCTCGATTTTTCCTTGCCGGTTATAGCCGGTCAGGGTATTCCGGTTACGAACGTCGAAGCCGCAAATGCCCTTGGCGACTTTAAAGTAAGCGCGTATGTCGCGTCGCCTGAAATGAGCAATTCCCAAAGGAATTCGATTGCTTCCCCGATTCCGCAGATAGTGAAATGCTACGGAAGGGAAAGGCTTATGCATTTGCGGCACTGTCCGGTGAATACTGCAATGGGCAGGAAATCGCATGAAAGCTGCCGCCTGTGTGAAAGCGGAAAAGGGCTTGTCGGCAAGGAGCTTACGGACAGACGGGGATATCGTTTCCCTCTTATGTCAGTTAGGCTTGACGACGGCTGCCGAGTTATTCTTCTAAACAGCGCCGTAACCTCAATTCGAGCAGATAAGCGCGGCAATTCCCGCCTAGCCGAGCTGACCTGCGAAAGCGATGCCGAAAGAAAGCGCGTTATATCGGCGCTTGAAAGAGGAGAAGCTCCCGAGGTCAGCGGAGCGACAAGCGGGCATGAGAAGCGTCCGCTTGAGTAATCCCTGATTGCCTCTTGGTGAACAATCTGTAAAATTAAATAGAAACCGCTTGATGTTGTTATATCTCTGTGATAGGGTAAATATGCCCTTTGAAAGGTTGATTTTATGATTCTTGAAAGAAGTTTGCGCGTACTTGAATTCAACAAAATTCGCGCGATGCTTTCCGGCTTTGCCCTGACTGAAATGGGCAAAAGGAAATGCATGGAGCTTGTACCTTATGAAACCGCCTCTGAAATCGAGCAATCGCTTGATGAAACGGAAGAAGCGCTTGTTATACTCACTTATTTCGGCAGGCATCCTCTTATCGAGTTTTCGGATGTTTCCGCGCCTCTTGCTCTTGCCTCAAAAGGCTCTACGCTAAGCCCGCGCGCGCTTCTTGAAATCAAACGCTTCCTTATGGCGGTATCAATAGCCAAGGCGGCGCTTGCGAGAAACGAACGCGAAAACACTCCCATTCTTACCGCGCGCGCCGCATCTCTTGTGTCCTATCATTCCATCGAGGAGGAAATAGACACAGCGATACTTTCCGAGGATGAGATTGCGGACAGGGCAAGCGTCACGCTCTTTAATATTCGCCGCTCAATCCGTCAGGCAAACGAGCGCGTGCGCGAAAAGCTGAGCAGCTATCTCAGGCAGTCGAACCTCTCTAAGTATCTTCAGGACGGAATCATCACGATGCGCAACGACCGCTATGTTCTTCCGGTAAAGGCGGAATATCGCTCAAGCGTTCCGGGAATCGTGCATGACCAGAGCGTTACGGGCGCTACGCTGTTCATCGAGCCTGTTGCCGTTGTTGAAATCAACAACCAGATTCGCGAACTGCAGGTTCAGGAAAAGCAGGAGATTGAGAAAATCCTTTATGAGCTCTCGCAGCTCATTGCGCCGGAAGCGGACACAATGCAGGCTGATTTGGAGATTCTTACTGAGCTTGATTTCATATTTGCAAAGGGCGCTCTTGCCCGCGAGCAGTTCGCCGTTCGCCCCAAACTTAATGAAAACGGATTTATAAGCATAGTGCGCGGAAGGCATCCGCTGCTTGACGCGAAAAAGGTTGTTCCTTTGACCCTTTGGATGGGCAAGGATTTCACTTCGCTGATAATCACAGGGCCTAATACCGGCGGAAAAACCGTAACGCTCAAGACTGTCGGGCTGTTTACGCTTATGGCAATGGCGGGGCTTCATGTTCCCGCCGATATCGGGACTGAGCTTTCCGTATTTACTCAGGTTTTTGCGGATATCGGCGACGAGCAGTCGATAGAACAGAGCCTTTCGACCTTTTCCTCGCATATGACGAACATTGTTTCCATTATGCAGACCGTGTCGCCGACCGACTTGGCTTTGTTTGACGAGCTTGGCGCAGGAACAGACCCTACGGAGGGCGCGGCGCTTGCGCAGGCAATCCTTTCAAAGCTCCTGAGCCTTCATGTCAGAACGCTTGCTACGACGCATTATAGCGAGCTGAAGGTGTTCGCGCTCTCGACCAAGGGCATAGAGAACGCTTCCGTTGAATTTGATGTCGAAACGCTTTCGCCTACATATCGCCTGTCAATAGGCGTTCCGGGCAAGAGCAACGCTTTTGAAATCAGCCGCAGGCTGGGGCTTTCGGAGGCGGTTATTGAGGACGCGAAGCGCCTGCTCAGCAATGAAACGGTAAAGTTTGAGGACGTTATCGCAAACGCCGAGTATCACAGGCAGATTGCGGAGCGCGAGCGGATGCTTGCCGAGGAAGCGAAGCAGGAAACCGTAAAGCAGCGCGACGAGGCTGAAAAGCTTCGCAAGGAGATGGAAGAACGCCGCGAAATCTATATGCGCAGGGCGCGTGACGACGCAAAGCGCGTGCTTGAAAACGCAAAGCGCGAAACTGAGGCAGTACTGTCCGAGCTGAAGCAATTAAAGAAAAACGGCGGAAGCCTTCAGGAGCATGAAGCTCAGGCTATGCGCAAGCGCCTTGAGAAAGGCGTTGACGAGCTTCGCGAGGGGCTTGGCGCAAAGCTCGACGCTCCGGCAGTAGGCGCTCTCAAAACCGTTAAGGCGGGGCAGAGCGTTGATATACCGTCCCTTGAGGCGCACGGGCTGGTGCTTTCCGAGCCTGACGGCAAAGGCGAGGTTCAGGTTCAGGTCGGAATAATGAAAATGAAGGTTCATATTTCGCGCCTGCAGCTCCCTCATGCGGAAAAGGCAAAGCGCAAATCGACAACCGTTAAGTCGGACAGCAACGCAGCAACAATGCAGGTCAAGCTGGAATGCGACGTTCGCGGAATGAATCTTGAGGAAGCGCTTATTTCGGTTGACCAGTATCTCGCGCAGGCGGTAATGGCGTCGTATAACACGGTTTACATTATACACGGCAAGGGCACGGGCGTTTTGAGAAAAGGCGTTCAGCAGCACTTGAAAACCTGTCCGGTAGTCAAGGAGTACCGCCTTGGAAAATACGGGGAAGGCGAGGACGGAGTTACCGTCGTATCGCTTAAATAGTTAAGGAGGGATTGGCGATGCGTGAAAAGCCGTTGGTGCTTGTTGTGGATGACGACCCTAATATCAGCAGGCTTGTACAGCTGTATCTCGAAAAGGAAGGCTACGATACGGCGATTGCCGCGCGCGGCGAGGAGGCGCTTGAGCTTTTCAAGCAAAAAGAGCCGGACTTGCTGATACTTGATATTATGCTGCCCGGAATCGACGGGCTTGAGGTACTCAGGCGCATTCGCAAGGATAAGAATGTTCCCGTTATAATGCTTTCGGCAAAGGACGAGACTTTTGACAAGGTGCTAGGGCTTGAACTGGGAGCGGATGATTATCTCGCAAAGCCCTTTGATTCAAAGGAGCTTCTGGCGCGCGTAAAGGCGGTTCTGCGCCGCACGCAGAAGAATGACGAGCAGAAGGACGAGATTACGTATCCTGAGCTGAGCATAAGCCTTACCCGCTATGAAGTTAAGTACAGGGGACAGGTTGTTGAAATGCCGCCAAAGGAGCTTGAGGTTTTCTATTTTCTTGCAAGCCACCCCAACAAGGTGTTTACCCGCGAGCAGCTTCTTGATCAGGTGTGGGGCTTTGAGTTCTTCGGGGATAGCCGAACTGTCGATGTTCATATAAAGCGCCTTCGCGAAAAGCTGCAGGGCAGCGAGGAGTTCGGCTGGCAAATCAGAACCGTGTGGAGCGTAGGGTATAAATTCGAGGTGTCGTAATGTTTCGCTCAGTTTTTTCGCGCCTGATGGCAATGGTGCTTTCGCTAATCTGCATAATCGTTCTGGCTACTGGGCTTTTAGCTTATTCGTCCATGAGGGATGAGCGCGTAAACACGCGCATGGAGGAGCTAAAGCGCCAGGCGTATGATATTGCGTATCTTGCCAGCCGCGCCGACGCGCCGATACTCACGCAGTATCTTGGCGATGTTTCGGAAACGACAAAGTATATCGCGTATAAAGCCGACCAAATCTATCGCGATTACGGTGCGGTTATGCTCGTTCTGGACAGGCAATGGAAGCTGCTTACGAACGTGTACATGGTAAGCGATGCGGATTCTTTTGACGTGGACGAGCTGAAATCATATCTTTACAGGGTGCTTGAAGGTGAGGAAATCGTTTTCTCGCGCGCCGACGATAACGGAAAGCTCATTTTCACGGTTGCTGTTCCGTGGATTCAGGAGGAAGTTGTATTAGGCGCGGTTGTTATTCAAACCTCGGCGCAGACGGTTGAGGCAATGTACCGCGACCTTGGATGGCAGATTTCACTCATTATGATTTTAGCGTTTGTGATAAGCAGTATGGCTGTATACGTGCTTGCAAAGCGGTTTACTCAGCCTGTCCGTCAGCTCACAGCCGCGTCAAAGGCGCTGTCCATGGGAGACTTCTCAAAACGCGTGGATGTTAACGGCGATACGGAAATCGACCGCCTTGCGCAAACCTTCAATAGTATGTCCCAATCGCTTGAAACTGTTGAAATGAGCAGGCGCGAGTTTGTTGCGAACGTTTCGCATGAGCTGAGAAGCCCGATAACAAGCATTCAGGGCTTCGTTCAGGGAATGCTTGACGGTCTGATTCCACCGGAGGAGTATAAACATTATCTGACAATCGTTTCGGATGAAGCAAAGAGAATGACGTCGCTTATATCCGATTTGCTTGCCCTCAGCCGCATGGAAACGGACGGTGTCAAGTTTGACATGGCTCGCTTTGACGTAAACGAGGTTCTGAGGCGCGTGCTGATTGCAAAGGAAATGAAGATTGAGCAGAAGCGCCTTAACGTCGACATTCAGTTTGAAGAGGAAAACCTGTATTGCAACGGCTCGCTTGAAAGAATCGAGCAGGTGGCGCTCAATTTAATTGACAACGCGATAAAGTTCCTTCCGGACGAGGGAACGCTTACGCTAATCAGCAAAACGATTGGAAAAACGTGCTTTATCACTGTAAAGGATAACGGCTGCGGGATTCTGCCCGAGGACAGACCGCACGTTTTTGAGCGCTTCTATAAAGGCGATAAAGCGCACGTCCGCGGTCAGGGAACGGGTCTTGGTCTGTCAATCTGCCAGAGGATAATGCAGATTCACGGGCAATCCATATATCTTGAGGATACTGACGTCGGCACGGCGATAACCTTCACATTGGAGCGCGCCGAAGCGCCTGAGGCTGCCGAGGCAATAATCGCAGAAAAAGAAACAGATGAAAAAGAATAAAATCAGGTGTACTTAAATGGATGAATATATAAAGGGCAACAAGGAAGCATGAGAGGAAGCGTTTGATAACCGCTCTCCGGAATACAGCGCTGGAATTGAGAAGGCTCTTGGCGAAAATCTTCACCCTTACGCATTCTTTGATAAGGCAATGCCTGAGGTTCTGAAAAAATACGATATGCGCGGAAAAACGATAGGGCAGTTCTGCTGCAATAACGGCAGAGAGCTTCTTTCGCTTGTAAGAACGACAGGCGCGAAAGGCGGAATCGGCTTTGACATAGCGGAAAACATGGTGGCTTTCGCAAATGGGAAAGCGAAAGAGCTGCCGATACCGTGCCGCTTTATTGCGGAGAACATTCTCGATATAGGCAGCGAATATGACGATACGTTTGATTTCGTAATTCTCACAATCGGCGCGCTTTGCTGGTTCAAGAGCCTGAACGACTATTTTAAGGTTGTCTGCCGGACGCTCAAAAAGGGCGGGGTTATCATCGTAAATGAGCAGCATCCGCTTTCAAATATGCTTGCCGCCGAGAGCGACGAGGGCTACGATGCGAATCACCCTCTCGACTTGAAGTTTTCGTATTTTGAGCATGAGTGGGTCGGCAATGACGGAATGGGCTACATCACAGGCAAAAGCTATAAGTCAAAAACCTTCACCGATTATACGCATTCGCTTTCTGAAATTATTTCGTCAATGTGCAAAAACGGCGTGGTGATAACCGATATGAAGGAATTCGATTACGACATATCCGGCAATTTTGACAATCTCAGCGGGCAAGGCATTCCGCTCTCCCTTATCCTTGAGGGACGTAAGGATTAATAAGCGGCTTACTGGAATAAATGACATAATATGGCTCATCAAGCGTGAAGGAATCCCCTCGGATTATCTCCGAGGGGATTCCTTATAAGAATATATGGTTATTACAGTATGAACTTGCCCTTGTAAAGCGGATAATTATCGGTAAGCGCGACTACCTCGCTCTTTACGCTTTCGCAGGCGGCTTCGCCTTCGTTGAGGATACGAGCAATCCAGCCCGCAATCAGCTTCATTTCAGGCTCTTTCATTCCGCGGGTGGTAACGGCGGGAGTGCCGACGCGGATTCCGCTCGTTATGAACGGGCTGCGCTTTTCGTTGGGAACGGTATTCTTGTTGACGGTAATGTTGGCTAGCCCGAGCAGGCGCTCAAGCTCTTTGCCGGTCATTTCCGTGTCGCTCAAATCGAGAAGCAGAAGGTGATTGTCAGTGCCGCCGGAAACCATGCGGATGTTAAGGCTGCGGAACTCGTTTTCAAGTGCCTTCGCGTTCTTGACAATCTGCTGCTGATACTCGCCAAAGCCGTCAGAGAGCGCTTCCTTGAAGCATACGGCCTTGGCAGCGATAACGTGCATGAGCGGACCGCCTTGCGTTCCGGGGAAGATGGCTTTGTCAATCGCCTTGCCGTACTCTTCCTTGCAGAGAATCATACCGCCGCGAGGGCCGCGAAGCGTTTTGTGCGTGGTGGTGGTTACAAAATCTGCATAGGGGACAGGGCTCGGATGAAGTCCTGCCGCCACAAGACCGGCGATATGCGCCATGTCAACCATGAACAGCGCGCCGACTTCCTTGCAGATTGCGGAAAGCTTTTCAAAGTCAATGGTACGGGGATATGCGGAAGCGCCCGCAACGAGCAGCTTGGGCTTGCACTCAATGGCAAGGCGGCGAACTTCGTCATAATCTATGGTTTCAGTTTCGTTTGACACTCCGTAAGGCACAAAGTTGAAATACTTGCCGCTGATATTGACAGGGCTTCCGTGCGTAAGGTGACCGCCGTGGGGGAGGCTCATTCCCATAACGGTGTCGCCGGGATTCAGCATTGCGAAGTATACCGCGGTGTTCGCCTGAGCGCCGCTGTGAGGCTGAACGTTGGCGTACTCTGCGTGAAACAGCTCCTTAGCGCGGTCGCGGGCGAGGTTTTCTGCAATATCAACGCACTGGCAGCCGCCGTAGTAGCGCTTGGCAGGATAGCCTTCCGCGTATTTATTGGTCAAGGGCGAACCCATCGCCGCCATTACGGCCTCGCTGACGAAGTTTTCAGACGCGATAAGCTCGATATGAGCCTGTTGACGGGCTGCCTCAAGCTCTATTGCGGAGGCAATCTCAGGATCGACCTTACGGATGCAAGCGATGTCAATCATGTCACGTTCTCCTTGATTAATGTATTCTTGTATTAAAATACCGTGTTCACCGGGCAGAGCGCCCCTGTTGCACATAGGCAATGCGCTTACTGCTGCTTCCTTTCGGACCTGACAGGATTCACGCGGCACTATCGCACAGGACCCCACCGCGAATGAACACGGCTCTAATATAATAGCTCAAACAAGTGAGAAAAGCAAGGGGCAGGAAAAGTCGTTGCAATATGAATTATGTTTGTTTTTTGTTTTCGCTTTCTGCCTCGCTCTTTTCTATCGAGGTGACAAGCTTTTCAAGCAGCTCAGGCAGCATTGACAGGATATACAGTATATCCTCGCCGCTTTTTGCATGGTAGCAAATGGATGGCGGTTCCTGCGCAAGAAGCGTCAGCTTTGCGCCGCTTTCCTGAATTGCTTTGAGCATATAAATTCCCTCCGGCGCGCAGGCGGTATCGAAGCGCATTACAAGAATTCCTACGCGGAAGGTCACGAGCGAAACGCCAAGACGGTTGGAAAGCGAGCGAATCTGGGCTATCGACAGCAGATTGTAAACCTGCGGGGGAATGTCCCCAAAGCGGTCGACAAGCTCATCTTCCATTTCCTCGCGCTCGCCGGAAAACGTGATGAGAGAAATTCTCTTGTAGAGGTCCATTCTCGCCTTTTCGTCCGGTATGTAAGAGGCGGGAAGATAAGCGTCCGCGTGAAGCTCAACCCTTGTTTCAAGGTCATGCTTCTGCCCAAGCTCGCCGCGCATTTCTCTGACCGCTTCCTCCATCAGCTTGCAGTATAAGTCGTAGCCGACGGTCGACATATGCCCGCTCTGCTCAGGACCTAGTATGTTACCCGCGCCCCTTATTTCAAGGTCGCGCATTGCAATCCTGAAGCCCGAGCCGAAATCCGTGAACTCGCGTATCGCGGTAAGGCGCTTCTGTGCCGTTTCGGAAAGCATTTTATCAGGACGAACGGTGAAGTAGGCATATGCCAAGCGGTTTGAGCGCCCTACGCGCCCGCGCAGCTGATATAGCTGGCTCAGCCCGAATCTATCCGAATCGAACACTATAAGCGTGTTCGCAGTGGGTATATCAAGACCGCTTTCGATAATCGTGGTGCATAGGAGAACGTCATACTTCCCATCATAGAAGTCCATCATGATGTCCTCAAGCGCGTGTTCTCTAAGCTGTCCGTGGGCTATACCGATTCGCGCCTCCGGAACGAGCGCGCGCAGCCTGTCGTAGAATTTTTCTATGCTCTGAACCCGATTGTAGAGGAAGTAGATTTGCCCGCCGCGTCCGATTTCGCGAAGTATTGCGTCCCTGATGACGGCGTCCGAGTATTCCATTACGTAGGTCTGCACGGGGTAGCGTTCCTCAGGAGGCGCTTCAAGCAGGCTCATATCGCGTATTCCGACCATGGACATATGCAGCGTTCGCGGAATCGGCGTTGCCGAGAGCGTAAGCACGTCCACGTTCTTTTTCATGTTCTTGATAATTTCCTTGTGCGCTACACCGAAACGCTGCTCCTCGTCAATAATGAGCAGCCCAAGGTCTTTATACTGTATCGCCTTGTTCAGTAGCCTGTGAGTGCCGACAAGAATGTCGATTTTGCCTTCCTTGACCTTTGCGATAATCTCCTTCTGTTCCTGCGGCGAGCGGAAACGGGAAAGCATTTCGCATTGCACAGGGAAGCCCTCGAAGCGCTTAAGTATAGTCCTATAATGCTGTTGGGCAAGGATTGTCGTCGGGGCGAGCAGGCAAACCTGTTTTGAATCCATTACAGCCTTGAACGCCGCGCGAAGCGCGACCTCCGTTTTTCCGTAGCCGACGTCGCCGCAAAGCAGTCTGTCCATGCTCTGCGGTTTCTCCATGTCGGCTTTGATATCGGCAATCGCGTTTTCTTGGTCGTCGGTCGGCTCGTACGGGAATTGCTCCTCAAACTGCCTCTGCCAAGGCGAATCGGGCGAAAACCTGAAGCCGTTTCCGTCCTGCCGCGCAGCATAGAGCTTGACAAGGTCGAACGCCATTGCTTTAAGCCCTGCCTTGACCTTGCCCTTCTGTCGCTGCCATTCTGTTCCGCCGAGCTTGTTTATCTTAGGCGCCGAGCTGTCGCCGCCGATATATTTCTGAACCCTGTCGAGCTGGTCTGTCGGAACATAGAGCTTGTCGCTTCCGCTGTACTGAATAAGCAGATAATCGCGGTAGGTTCCCTCGCTCTGTATGCGCGTCGTTCCCTGATATATGCCTACGCCGTGCAGCTCGTGTACGACATAATCGCCGACTTTAAGCTCCGTGAACGCGGATATTCTCTCTCCGGCGTTTCTTCTCTGCCTTGATTTGCGGTAGCTGCCGCTGAAAATATCCTCGTCGGACATAAGCACAAAGCGCTCGTCCTCAAGGATGAAGCCATGATGGAAGGCGAGAGGAAGAAGGGTAATACTGTCGCCAATTTCATCCTCGGCGCTTTCTATTGACTTGACAGCGAGCTTTGCCTCGTCGATGGAATCCAATAGGCGCTTTGCTCTGGCGTGACCGCCGGAGAGTATGAGCACCTTCCTGCCCTGCGAAAGATGGCTTTGCATATCCGCAATCAGGGCGTTTATCTGCGAGTGATAGCCGGAAAGCGACTGCCCCTTCCACGAATAGAGGCTGTCGGGTCTGATGGAGGAAAGGGAGCGCAGAAAGTCCGTGGTAAGCACGCGCGGAAACGGAGCGATGGCGGAAAGCAATTCGTCAGCGGAGTAAAGGCATTTTGCCTGCTGCGGAAGCGCTTCAGAGCGCTCAAGAGCGTTCTTGAAGGCTTCCTCATACATAAGCTCGCCGTTGGAAACGCGCTCCGAGAAGGCTTCCGGCTGGTCTATGCAGACGATGGGAGCATTCATCCAGTCAAGAATCGTTACATTTTCGCTGCTGAGAGTTCTCAGCCATGTCATAAACCCGTCGAAGGATATGCCGGAAGCAAGCGCCTCAGCTCTGCGGCGAAGGGAGCTTAGAAGCGTCGCTTCATCCGAAAAGCCGCCCTTGTCAATCTTCTTTGCGTTTTCATCCTCCGCGTCCACGTCGTCATCGTCGTCCGGCAGAGGTGGAAGGTCGGGGAACAGCTCCGTCGTTTCGGTTTCAAGCTCCCTGTCAACTCCGAGATAAACGAGCAGCTTGTCCGAAAAATACCGCGCTTGCTCCTTATCAAAGGCATATTCCTGCGCGGGAGGTATAACGCATTGCTTTACACGCTCAATGCTCCTTTGCGAGAGCGCGTCGAAGCTTCTTATCGAGTCAACCTCATCGTCGAAAAATTCAATTCTGACGGCATTCTGCTCGCTTGGCGGGTATACGTCAAGGATTGAGCCGCGAATTGCGCACTCGCCTTTTGCGGAAATTGTTTCAACGCGCTGATAACCGTAGCGCGTAAGATGCTGAACGAGAGCCTGCGGGTCAAAAACGTCCCCGTCCTTCAGCGCAATCGTGCCGCCGATAAAGCTTTCCTTGGAAAGCATGGGCTGGCAGAGCGCAGCGGGGGAAAGGAACAGCATTCTTATTTCGCCGCTTATCAATTTGCAGAGCGTTTCGGTTCTTCTGTCGACAATCTCGCGGCTTTGCGCCGCCGCCCTGAAAAAGTTGATTTCATTCGGGGGCAGGTATGCGGCTATCGCGCCGAGAAGCTGGCAAGCGTCCTCGCAAGCGGTCTGCGCCGCCTGCTCCGTCTGCATTATTACGAGCATCTGCCTCTTATGGAGGCTGTTTGCAAGCGCGCAAAACAAATACGGCCTTTGTCCTTGGGAAAGGTCGTATATGCAGGCGCATTTATTCAGAGCAATGGTTTGCTTTATGTCGCCGAACCATCCGGCATTCTGGATTGGGCTGAAAATGCTGCCGTTCATTTGCCCTCCTGTTTCTTGTTGTAAAGGTTCATTGCGGCGTTTACACCCTTCTCCGCCCAGCAAACTGCGGCTTCGGCGGCGCTTTTAAGCGCGTCAAACATCAGTTCCCGCTCCTTCACATCGCGGTATTGCGACAAAACCCATGCTGCCAAATCCCAGTTTGCGGGCTTTTGACCTACTCCGACGCGGAGGCGGGCGAAAGATTCCGAATGAAGCTGATATATAATGGACTTCATACCGTTATGAGAGCCTGCGCTTCCGTTCGGCCGCATTCTGATGCTGCCCTGCGGAATATCTATGTCGTCATAGATAACCAGCAGGTTCTCTGGCGGTATCTTAAAAAAATCCATGAGCGGCTTTACGCTTTCGCCGCTTGCGTTCATAAAGGTTTGCGGGCGTGCAAGAATAACCTTGTCGCCGCCTATTGAGGTCTGCCCGATTAGGGCGCGCGATTGAGCCTTTGCTATCGGCGTGCTTGTCATCTGCGAAAGGATTTCAAGCACGTCAAAGCCAGTATTATGGCGCGAATGCTCGTATTCGCGTCCCGGATTTCCCAAACCGACAATGAGTTTCATTTTACAGCCTCCGAGCGCGGATAAAAGTAGATAATAAAGCCCGTGAGCAGCAGCGCGCCCGCGAGCACGGAGCTTGGGATAAGGCAAGCCCTGATGCTGTCTGCGCCGAGGGATAAAACCATCGACGACTGCCAGAAAAGGCATAACGAGGAAACGGCAAGCGATAAAGCCGCAAATATGACCGCAGAAAGAGCCTTTTTGATTGAAGCTCTCTTGTATACGAGGATTACGAGCATTGCGATTACAAGCAGCAGGCTCAGCAGCTGAGACACACGTATTCCGGTTGAGAAAAGATACAGGCTGTCAAGCCTGAAGCCTTCTATAACCATCCTTCCCGCGCCGTACCACAGGAAATACCACAGCATAGAATCGCCGGTTTTTCCTTTTTTACGGATAACGAAGAAAAGCAGGATGAAGCCCAAAACATTCCATGCCGATTCGTAGAAGAAGGTTGCCATATGCCATTCGGCAAGCGAGGGCACATATACGGCAAGCGGGAAGAACTGAAAGGCAGCGTCGGTTATCGTAAGACCGTAAGCCTCAATGTTGAAGTAGTTTCCCCAGCGCCCGAAAGCCTGAGCGAGAATCACGCCGGAAACGAGTATATCGCAGAGCGCGAAGAATGAGAGCTTTTTATGCCTTGCATAAAAGTAGATTGCGGCAGCTCCGGCGATTACGCCGCCATAGATGGCAAGCCCGCCCTCCCATATCTTGAATACGCTGAGAAAATCGTTCGCGTACAGGTCGAAATGGAAAAGCACGAAGTATATTCTTGCGCCTATAAGCCCAATCGGAAGCGCCAACAGGAATACGTCGGTTATCGTATCGCGCGCAAAGCCCTTCTTTTTTGCCTCGTATGAAGCCAAAAAATATGCGGCGATAACACCCGCAACTATCATGATAGCGTACATTTTTACGCCGCCTATCGAGTTGAATGACGGTACTGCCATCCTAAAACACCTCCTGCCAAGCCTGCTTTCGATGAAAGCAAAGCGGAACAACATTATAGATAGGAAACAAACTCATGTCAAGCTTGTAAAGAATCGTTTTGCGACTTATATTGTAGCGCTACAATACATCTTGGACAAATGAAAAAAAAAGAATGAAGGACGAGGCGAAATCGGTTATAGTTGAGTTGCAGACAACAAAAGCCGAAAGGAGCCTCATCCTTCATGAACAGCATAACA
>JAQWCW010000029.1 GCA_028705775.1 Eubacteriales bacterium | reverse complement strand
CGAAGAATGAAAAGATAAAAGTGAATAGTACAAAAAGAAAAAGCCGCTTGTCAGCGACTTTCTTTTTGGCGGAGAAGCCGGGATTTGAACCCGGGCTGCGATTACTCACACTACTCCCTTAGCAGGGGAGCCCCTTCGGCCACTTGGGTACTTCTCCAAATGTACGGTGAATTTCGGGCTATAAAAGCTGGCGGAGAGAGAGGGATTCGAACCCCCGGTGCCCGAAGACATCACTGGTTTTCAAGACCAGCGCCATCAACCGCTCGGCCATCTCTCCATAGCGCAACCAGCGAGAGTTATTATAGCAAAGCTGCCGCCCAATGTCAAATAGAAAGTTGATAATCTGCCGAATGTTTTATATTTGGGAAAACCGCGCTGCGCCGCGCTCTGCAAAAGCCGCGTCAGGCTTCCGCCGATTCCCTGCGGCTTTGTCGCTTTTGGTTTTTGCGCAGTATTGAAACCTGTAAAGCAAACTGCTATAATGGAACGGATGTTCTTTTTGCGTCAGCTCTGCGTAAAGCCCGAAAGCACGGCGAAAAGCAAAATCCCGCCGCAAAGCAGCATCGCGATTCCGGAAATGAGCATGATTCTGCCCAGCTTCTTTTGCTCCTCGGTTTTTGCCATGTTCACGCCGAAGAGTATGTCTCCTACCGCCATCAGCATAAGCACCGCAACCAGAATTATGTAAACGCTTTTGTTCATCCGACCGCCTCCCTGTTCCCTTTAAGTATACCACGCCTTCTTGGAGGAAAGCGATATGTTTTTGCGAAAAACGCTCGTGTTTCTGCTTCCGCTGCTTATGGCTGCGGGGTTAATCTTCCTTTTTCCCGTGCTCGGCGGCGCTGCCCAGGACAAGTTTCTGCTTTCCGCTATATGCGGAGCGCTTATCGGGCTGATGCTTTTTCTTAGCGCGCAGACCTCCGGAAGCAAGCGCAATCATGACCCGTTCGCCGGTTTCATGCTTTCGTCGTCGATTGTTCTGTTTGCCTTATTGCTTGTGCAATATTTGGTATATAGAAACCTGCTCACCGCTCCGTTCCTGAGCTTTCTGTCGGTTTCCAGCGTTTATGCGCCGGTTATGGAGTCCGCTGCCGCCGTGTTCCTTTTGCTCAGCGCAATGCGCGGCATCAAGAGATGAAGGAGAAAACTATGGAAGATAACAAAATGAATTCGCCCGTCCGCAATGACGCGCGGCTTGAAAGCGCCCTCAAGAATCCGCTTGGGCATGACAATGTCGGGCGGCTTATTCTCAAGTTTGCCGTTCCGAACATCGTTTCGATGATAGTCAACGCGCTTTACAACATGGTTGACCAAATTTTCATCGGCAACGGCGTCGGCTATCTCGGCAATGCCGCCACCAACGTAATACTGCCGATAACCGTTACCTTCCTTGGACTCGGGCTGCTTTTGGGCGACGGAGCGGCGGCGTATTTCGCGCTCCAGAACGGAAAAGGCGAAACGGAGGAGGCGGCGAAGGGACTCGGAAGCGCGATAACCGTAAGCCTTGTGCTCTCGGTTGTCCTTTCCGCGCTCGCGTTGATATTCCTCGAGCCTCTCTGCCGCGCCTTCGGCGCTTCGGATAACGTGCTTCCGCTTGCGATGGATTACGGCGGAATCATAATTCTCGGTCTGCCCTTTATGGCGTTTGGCGTAACGGTCAGCGGCTGCATACGCGCGGACGGAAGCCCGATGTTCTCAATGATGGGTCTTTTGCTCGGCTGCGTGATGAACATTATTCTAGACCCGCTGTTCATATTCGTGTTCGGCTGGGGCGTCAAGGGCGCGGCGTTCGCAACAATCCTCGGTCAGATGGCAAACGCCTTCCTTTTCCTAACTTATATGCCGAAATTCAAAAATATCTCGCTCAAGAAAAAATATCTGCGTCCGAAGCTTCCCATTGTCGCAAAGGTTGCGTCCCTCGGCGTGAGCAGTTTCATAACGCAGATTTCAATCGTTGTCGTTATAGTAATCGCCAATCGCCAGCTTGTCAGCTACGGCGCGCTTTCAAAATACGGGCAGGATATTCCGCTCTCCGCGCACGGCGTTACGATGAAGGTGAACCAGATAGTAACCTCGCTGATAATCGGGCTTTCCGTAGGCGCTGCGCCTGTTATGGGCTTCAACTACGGCGCGGGGCTGTACGACAGGGTAAAAAAGGCGTATTTCATCATCCTGCGTACCTCGCTTATAATCGGAACGCTCGCCTTCCTTGCGTTTCAGTTCTTCCCAATCCAGATTATCTCTATCTTCGGCTCCGAAAGCGAGCTTTACAACGAGTTCGCCGTCAAGTGTATGCGTATTTTCCTTATGCTTATCTGCGTAAACGGTCTGCAAATGTCAACCGGCGTGTTCTTCCAGTCGATAGGGCATCCGCTTCCGGCTACAATCCTGTCCATGTCGCGCCAGATACTCATTTTCGTTCCCGCGGCGTTCATTCTTCCGTCGCTGTTCGGTGTTGACGGAATGCTTTATGTCGGACCTGTCGCGGACGGAGTCGCCTTCGTTCTCGCCCTTATTCTTCTCTTTGCGAACTGGAAACGGGTTTTCAAAGCTCCTGATAACGCGCTCCCGCGTTGAGGTCGTCGCCCGCCTCGCATTTTCTCGCCGCCTTAAAGGCGGCGTTTTCTTTTTTGGTTATAATCCTGTCCTTGACTCCGCCTTTTTCGCAAAGCCGAACGGTAATGCGCCCTTTTTCAATATATGGGTGTCTCAGAACCCGCGATACGGCGCCTTCCGGCGCTTCCTCGCGCGAAAAGCATATGTAGCAGAATTTTTCATCCTCATAGGGCGCGTCGCCGCCCTTCATCAGCCTGTGCAGCCTCATTCGCTCAACCCGCGCGGAAAATGCGCACCATTCGCCGTTTTCAAGCGGGCAGGCGCCGCCCGAGGGGCAGGGGGCGATAATATGCGCGCCAAGCCCCGCGAGCGCCGAGCGGACTTCCTTTATTGATTCCGCGCCCTTCGGCGTTCCCGGCTCGATGATAACAAGATATTTGAGCGCTTTTGCATACAGCCTTTTCGCGGCGGCGATTCTGTCCTCGCCCGTCATCTCGCCGAGGGCGTAAGCGGAAATGACCATTTCCGCGCTTTCGCAGTCGATTCTGTCCCTCAAATCCTGAAGCTGCCATATTGCGCTTGGGCAGAGCGCTTTGCCGACCTTCAGCATCGCGCTTTCCCTTTCGAGGCAGACGGCGGAGGATAAGTCAAAAACGGAAGCCGCAGCAAGCGCCGCGCTGCCCGTTCCCGCGCCCGCGTCAAGCATCGTCTTTGGGCGTGCGTCCATCCGCTCTCTTATGCTTTTCATTACGGATAAAGCCGCTGCGTATGTGGCAGGCATACGCGAGTGAGCGTACACAAGCGCGTCCGTATCGTCGCTTAGCAGCCTTTCGCCGCGCCCCGTTTCTTCCCTGTACCGAAGGGAGAGCGCTTTTGCGCGCGCGATAAGCTCCTTTTCGCTTTGTGGCGTCATTTTATCTATTGCCGCTTGAATTTCCGTAGGCAGACGCATATCAATACCCCCGTTTATAGCTTTAGCTGATTATATCATATTTCGCCGCGCGGTGGTTGACTATATGCCGTCTATGAGTTATCATTACAGAGTTAGGAGAGGCTAACCGCCTCACGGAAGGAGATACGCCCGATGACTCTCGATAAGCTTCCAATAGGAAAAAGCGCGAGGATTTTGAAGGTGCTGGGCGAGGGCGCTCTGCGCTGCCATCTGCTTGACATGGGGCTGACGCCGCATACGGAGGTCTGCGTCGTCAAAGTCGCGCCGCTCGGCGACCCGATGGAGCTGCGCTTGCGCGGATACGAGCTTACGCTGCGCAAAGAGGACGCTCAGAATATCGAAATGGAGGCGGCTGAATGATTTTCGCTCTTGCGGGAAACCAGAACTGCGGAAAAACGACGCTTTTCAATCAGCTTACAGGCTCCAATCAGCACGTCGGAAATTTCCCGGGCGTCACCGTCGACCAGAAGGCGGGGCAGATTCGCGGACATAAGGATGTTGCTGTCGTCGATTTGCCGGGCATATATTCGATTCGCCCGTATACCGGCGAGGAAATCGTAACCCGTGATTTTATTATTGATTCAAAGCCGGACGGAATCATAAATATCGTTGACGCTACAAATATTGAGCGAAATCTGTATCTGACCCTTCAGCTTATAGAGCTGCAAAAGCCGATGGTGCTTGCGCTCAACATGATGGACGAGGTGCGAGCCAACGGCGGCTCGGTCAAGATTCAGAAGCTTTCGGAGGAGCTTGGAATACCGGTTGTGCCGATATCTGCCTCCAAAAACGAGGGCATTGACGACCTTATAACCGAAGCGATTCGCGTAGTTGAGGAAAAGAAGCTTCCTATGCGGATTGACTTCTGCTCAGGCGCGGTTCACCGCTGCATTCACTCCGTTTCCCACGTTGTGGAGGATCATGCCGAAAGGGCGGGAATTCCCGCGCGCTTTGCCGCCACAAAAGTCATAGAGGGCGACGTATCCATTATCTCGCGCCTAAAGC
Organism: Eubacteriales bacterium; assembly: GCA_028705775.1. Taxonomy (GTDB): domain Bacteria; phylum Bacillota; class Clostridia; order Christensenellales; family Aristaeellaceae; genus STF2-37. The sequence goes on along the minus strand of JAQWCW010000029.1, from coordinate 27,959 downwards.
TCAATGAAAACGAGCTTGAAATGATAAGGCACGGCGTAGAGGAAATGGAGCATGAAACGGATACGGACTGCAACGCCGCGCTTGCCGATACCCGCTACGGCTTTATCGAAAGCGTTGTTGAGGCGGCTGTAATCAAGTGTCAGGAGAGCCGCGAGCATAAGCGGAGCGTAAAAATCGACAGCGTGCTGACAAGCAAATACTGGGCGATTCCGCTTTTCCTCCTGATTATGCTTCTTGTGTTTTACCTGACCTTCGGGCTTATCGGCTCGTGGCTGTCAGAGCTGCTCTCGTCCGGAATTGATTCGCTTACGGGCGTTGTTGACGGAGCGCTTACCGCATACGGAATAAACCCCGTCGTCCACTCGCTGATAATCGACGGAATTTTCGCGGGAGTCGGAAGCGTGCTTTCCTTCCTGCCGATTATCGTTGTGCTGTTCTTCTTCCTCTCCATTCTTGAGGATTCGGGCTACATGGCGCGCGTTGCGTTTGTTATGGACAAGCTTCTGCGAAAAATCGGCTTGTCCGGCCGCAGCTTTGTGCCTATGCTTGTCGGCTTCGGCTGCTCCGTACCGGCAATAATGGCGACAAGAACGCTTTCCGGCGAGCGGGACAGGAAGATGACTATTTTTCTGATTCCCTTCATGTCCTGCTCGGCAAAGCTGCCTATCTACGCCGTGTTTACCGCCGCGTTCTTCCCCAGATACGGCGCGCTTGTGATGATTGGGCTTTATGTGTTCGGAATGCTGATTGGCGTCCTTTCCGCGCTCCTGATGAAGAAAACGGCGTTCAAGGGCAATCCCGTTCCTTTCGTAATGGAGCTGCCGAATTACCGCTTCCCGTCCTTCAAAAGCGTTGTGCTTCTGATGTGGGAAAAGGCGAAGGATTTTCTTACCCGCGCCTTTACGGTCATTTTCGTCGCTTCCATCATAATCTGGTTTTTGCAAACCTTTGATACGCGCCTTTTCGTTGTTGAAAACAGCCAGCAGAGTATGCTTGCCGACATCGGAAGGCTGATAGCGCCTATCTTTTCGCCTCTCGGAATCGGCGATTGGCGCGTAAGCACCGCGCTCATAACCGGCTTTACCGCAAAAGAAGCTGTTGTGAGTACGATGAGCGTTCTGCTGCAAACGAATACGGCGGGGCTTTCCGCCGCGCTGTCGCAGCTGTTTACTCCTATAAGCGCCGTTGCCTTCCTCGTGTTCACCCTGCTTTATTCGCCCTGCGTCGCTTCCATTGCCGCTGTAAAGCGCGAAATGCAGAGCGGGTGGAAGGCGGCAGCCTTCGCCGTATGGCAAACCGCTGTCGCTTGGGTTATCGCGCTGCTGGTTTATCAGCTTCTGCGCCTTATGGTGGGCTGAAATATGAGCGCGCTTGACATATTGCTCATATGCCTGCTTGCGGTTCTCGCTTTTCTCGCGCTTAGGCATATCATAAAGGGCAGAGGCAAATGCTCCTGCGGCTGCTCCGGCTGCCCCTATACGGGCAAGTGCGAAAAAGAGCGAAAAAAATCGTAACCAAAATTAATTTTCATGCCGCGCGAAAAAAATCGCGCGGCTTTTATATCGCGCTTCCGCCTATGCTAAAAGATATATTAACATAACTAAAAACGCGAATAAGGCATTTCGTGGCAGATTTGTTCTCTTGAAGAGAACACCCGATGGATGTATACTATATCTTGCGCTTAGCTAATCAATAAACACTACCAAATGCGCCGCAAAAATGCACGCGGCGCTTGGGAAGGAACGACTTAATGCATATTCAAGGTCTGCAAAAGCTCACCCTGCTCGACTATCCGGAAAAAACCGCCGCAACCGTTTTTACCTGCGGCTGCAATTTCCGCTGCCCGTTCTGCCATAATTCCGATTTGCTTTCGGCGCCGGACGCGGCGGACGATTTGCCCGTTTCCGAAATCCTCGCGTTTCTGAAAAAGCGCAAAAATGTGCTTGACGGGGTATGCGTTTCGGGCGGAGAGCCGCTTATGCAGAGCGACATCGCAGAATTTCTTTCTTCGGTAAAGGAGCTTGGCTATCTCGTAAAGCTCGATACCAACGGAAGCTATCCGGAAAAGCTTAAAGCCCTGTGCGAAAGCGGGCTTGTGGACTATGTTGCGATGGACATCAAGAATTCCCGCGAAAAATATGCGCTTACCGCGGGTATAGAAAACCTTGATATTGGCAAGATTGAGGAAAGCGCGAGCTATATAATGGAGAATCTTGCGGAATATGAGTTTCGCACCACCTGCGTTTCGGGTATGCATACTGCTGAGGACATACGCGGAATCGGCAAGTGGCTCGGGAAAGCGAAGCGATATTTTCTTCAGGGCTTCGTTGATTCGGGAAGGGTCTTGCGCGGCGGGCTGAAGCCGCTCGAAAAGCCGGAAATGGAAGAGCTTTTGAACGCCGCCCGCGAGTATATACTTTCTGCTGAGCTTCGCGGCATTAAATAGTCTCCGCAATATCTAGTTATCCAAAAAGAAACCGACCACAAGATATTGACACGGCATTTGCGGTATGGTAAAATAAAAACAAATCCGGACTATGGCGTTGGCATGAGCCAAAGCATTACACGGGTCTGTAAGAATGGGAGAGGACAATCATGTACAAGGTATTGAAGCGGGACGGAACCTACGCGGAATTCAACATCTCCAAGATAAGCGCTGCCATAACGAAGGCGTTTGAGGCGCAGGGAAAGCAGTACCACTCCAGCGTAATTGATTTGCTTGCGCTTAAGGTGACGGCAGATTTTGAGAATAAAGTTCACGACGACGTTATTACCGTCGAGGATATTCAGGACAGCGTTGAGTCTGTTCTGAGTCAGGCGGGCTATTCCGATATTGCAAAGGCGTACATTCTTTACCGCAAGCAGCGCGAAAAGGTTCGCAACCTCCGCTCCACTCTCCTTGACTACAAAGACCTCGTTAACAGCTATGTTAACGTTACCGACTGGCGCGTAAAGGAAAACTCAACCGTAACCTATTCCGTCGGCGGTCTTATTCTGAGCAACAGCGGCGCTATTACCGCCAACTACTGGCTCAGCGAAATCTATGACGATGAAATTGCGCAGGCTCATCGCAGCGCCGCAATGCATATCCATGACCTTTCAATGCTTACCGGCTACTGTGCGGGCTGGTCGCTCAAGCAGCTTATCCGCGAGGGCCTCGGCGGAGTTACGGGAAAGATAACCTCCTCGCCCGCAAAGCACCTTTCCTCGCTCTGCAACCAGATGGTCAACTTCCTCGGCATTATGCAGAACGAGTGGGCTGGCGCTCAGGCGTTCTCCTCCTTTGACACCTATCTTGCCCCCTTCATCAAGGCTGATAACCTCACTTATTTTGATGTCAAAAAGTGCATTGAGTCCTTCATTTTCGGCGTAAACACGCCCTCCCGCTGGGGCACTCAGGCGCCTTTCTCCAATATAACGCTTGATTGGACTGTTCCGAAGGATTTGGTAAACGTTCCCGCTATCGTGGGCGGCAAGGACCAGCTGTTCACCTACGGCGACTGCAAAAAGGAAATGGACATGATTAACCGCGCCTTCATCGAGATTATGATTGAAGGCGACGCTAACGGCAGAGGCTTCCAGTATCCGATTCCGACCTACTCAATCACCAAGGATTTTGACTGGTCTGATACCGAGAACAACCGCCTGCTCTTTGAAATGACCTCAAAGTACGGCACTCCCTATTTCTCCAATTATATCAACAGCGATATGGAGCCTTCGGATGTCCGCAGTATGTGCTGCCGTCTGCGCCTTGACCTCCGCGAGCTTCGCAAAAAGTCCGGCGGCTTCTTCGGCTCAGGCGAAAGCACCGGCTCCGTCGGCGTTGTCACCATCAATATGCCCCGAATCGCCTATCTTGCCGAAAACGAGGCGGATTTCTATTCCCGCCTTGACAAGATGATGGATATCGCCGCGCGCTCCCTCAAGGTAAAGCGCTCCGTAATTTCCAAGCTGCTCAAGGAAGGGCTTTATCCTTACACTCAGCATTATCTCGGCTCTTTCGACAATCACTTCTCAACGATTGGCCTTGTCGGAATGAACGAGGCGGCGCTTAACGCGAACTGGCTCAGGAAGGACCTTACCAGCCCCGAGGCGCAGCAGTTCTCCAAGGACGTGCTCAACCATATGCGCGAGCGCCTTTCCGACTATCAGGAGAAATACGGCGACCTCTATAACCTTGAAGCGACTCCTGCCGAGTCCACCAGCTATCGTTTAGCCAAGCACGACGTTGCGCAGTTCCCCAATATCATTACCGCGAACATGGAGGGAACGCCCTATTACACCAATTCCTCGCATCTGCCCGTCGGCGCGACCAACGATATTTTTGACGCGCTTGACGTTCAGGACGAGCTGCAGACGCTCTATACCAGCGGCACGGTTTTCCATGCCTTCCTCGGCGAAAAGCTGCCCGACTGGAAGGCTGCCGCGAACCTTGTAAGGAAGATTGCGGAAAACTACCGTCTGCCGTATTACACGCTTTCGCCCATCTATTCCGTCTGCAAGAATCACGGCTATATCGCGGGCGAAACCTACAAGTGCCCCGACTGCGGCGAAAATACCGAGGTATACAGCCGCATAACCGGCTACTATCGCCCCGTTCAGAACTGGAATAACGGCAAATCGCAGGAGTTCAAGGACAGGAAGCTTTACGATATTGAGCACAGCGTTCTCAAGAACTCCCATAAGCTTGAGCGCGACGAGCAAAAGCCGGAGCAGCCCAAGGAAAGCGTAAACCGCGTTCTGCTCTTTACCACAAAAACCTGCCCGAACTGCCGCGTTGCGAAGATGATGCTCGACAAGGCGGGAGTAAAGCATGAAACGATGGACGCCGAGGAGGGCGAGGGACGCGCGCTGACCGCACGCTTCCTGATTAAGCAGGCGCCTACGCTGATTATCGCAAGAGGCGACGCGTACGACCGCTATGTCGGCGTTTCGGATATCAAGGGCTGGCTTAACTCGCAGACGGCGGGCGCAGCGCAGGTGGATACGGCGGTTTTTGCCGGAACCCGCGCATGAGGGACGTAATTATTATCGGCGGCGGCACAGCTGGGCTGACCGCCGCCCTTTATCTTACAAGAGCGGGAGTAAAGCCCCTGCTTGTCGAAGCCGGCGGCTTCGGCGGGCAGATAACCTCCTCGCCGATGGTTGAAAACTATCCGGGAATCAGCAGCATAAGCGGAATGGAATTTGCGGACAGGCTTATGCAGCAGGCGGCGGACTCAGGCACGGATATGGAGCTTGCGGACGCCGGCGCAATCAGCAGAAACGGCGAAAAGCTCTCCGTTTTGATTGATGGCGTTGACACGGAGTGCAGGGCTGTTATAATAGCTGTGGGAGCAAAGCACAGGGAGCTTCAGCTTCCGCGTGAGCGCGAGCTTTGCGGCAGGGGAGTTTCCTACTGCGCGGTATGCGACGGCGCTTTTTACAAGGGACAGCCGACGGCGGTTGTCGGCGGCGGAAGCTCAGCGCTTCAGTCCGCGCTCTATCTTTCGCAAATCTCGTCCGCCGTTACCCTTATCCACAGAAGGGAAGAGCTGAGGGGGGACAAGCTGCTTTACGAGCGGCTCGGAAAGCAAAAAAACGTCAGCTTCCTTCTCGGAGCGCAGGTGCAGGAGCTTATCGGGGACAACGAGCTTTCCGGCGTTTCAGTAAGGGATAATAAGGGTAATACATATAACGTGGCGGTTAACGGGCTTTTCGTCTGCGTCGGGCAAACGCCCAATACGGCGCCGTTTGCGGGCGCTGTGGCGCTTGATGAAAGCGGCTATGTGCTTGCGGGCGAGGACTGCAAAACGAGCATGGAAGGGGTCTTTGCAGCGGGCGACTGCCGAAGGAAGGCTGTCCGCCAGCTTACTACCGCCGCGTCGGACGGCGCGACGGCGGCGATGGGCGCGCTTAACGTCCTTAACGCTTAACTGGAAATGAGGTACTGCTCATGCTGGAACTTAAAAATGTATCATGGGGGATTCCCGAGGAAGGCACGGAGATTATCCGCGACCTTACGCTTTCGATAGAAAAAAACAGGCTTATCGTTGTCACGGGGCCCAACGGCAGCGGAAAAACCTCGCTTGCCAAGATTATCGCGGGCATTGTCCGCCAAAGCTCCGGCAAGATTATTCTTGACGGCGAGGATATTACGGATATGGACGTTACCGAGCGCGCAAAGCGCGGAATAGCGTTTGCCTTTCAGCAGCCGGTAAGATTCAAGGGCATTACCGTGCGCGATTTGCTCAGAATTGCAGATAAAAACGCGAAGGACTGCGATTTCTGCGCCGCTCTGCGCAAGGTGGGGCTTCAGCCTGAAAAGTATCTTTCGCGGGACGTTGACGCGCATCTGTCCGGCGGCGAAATCAAGCGCGTTGAAATCGCAAGCGTGCTTATGCGCTCCGGCGCTTACACCATCTTTGACGAGCCGGAGGCAGGAATTGATATATGGAGCTTCAAGGAGCTTATCGCCACATTTGAAACCCTGAAACGCACAAGCGGCAGAGCGTTGATTATAATCTCGCATCAGGAGAGGATTCTCTCCATTGCGGATGAAATTGTGCTTATCGAGGGCGGAAGAATTAAGGCTCACGGCGAAAAGGAAGTGCTGTATCCGCAGCTGCTTCGGCAGGCTGAGGTATGCCCCGGCTGCGCCTGCAACGACGCCCATAACGACTGTTTCAGGGAAGAAAGCGCCCGAAAGAAGGCTGCTCAATGAATAAGATTACAGAAGATTTGCTCAAGATTGTTTCCGATTACGATGGAAAATACGACGGCGCGTACAATATCCGCGAGGATTGCCAAAGCGTAGCGCGCCGCTCAACCGAGAATATACAGATTGACTCAAAGAAAGGTGCGCCCGGGCTTATCGTTACTGTTAAACCGAACACGAAGGGCGAAAAGGTTTACATTCCCGCCTGCGTCACAAAGGCGAAGGTGGACGACCTTGTTTATAATGATTTTATCATCGGCGAAAATGCAGACGTTACAATCGTTGCCGGCTGCGGAGTGCATACGGATTCGGGCGAGGAGGCGCGGCATAACGGTATTCACCGCTTTTTCCTCTCAAAAGGCTCGAAGGTGCTGTACGAGGAAAAGCACATCGGAACGGGCGCGGAGAACGGCAATCGCGTTATCGACCCTGTAACCGAGGCGGAGCTGGAGGAAAACTCAAGCCTTACCATGGATACCTCCCAGCTTGGCGGAGTAAGCAGAACTGACCGCCGCACAAAGGTGAAAATGAAGGCGGGAGCGAGGCTCGAAATCCGCGAGCGCATACTTACGGACGGCGACGAGCGCGCCAAAACCTCGTTTGAGGTTGAAATCAACGGTTCCGATGCGGGAGTGAACCTGATTTCCCGCTCCGTTGCAAAGGGCGAATCCTATCAGGAGTATCATTCAACGATTATCGGCAATGAGAAATGCACGGGTCACAGCGAGTGCGACGCAATCCTTGCGGATAACGGGCGAGTGAGCGCAAGCCCGTCGCTTGTGGCGAATCACCGCGATGCGGCGCTGATTCATGAGGCGGCGATTGGTAAGATAGCGGGCGAGCAGATTCTCAAGCTTTGCTCGCTTGGGCTGAACGAAAAGGAAGCCGAGGCTACAATCGTAAACGGCTTCCTGAAATAGTATTTAGTTTATGCGGCGAATCAGGCGCGAAGGATTAGCAGCGCCTTTTCCGCCGCTTCTTTGGCGCTTTTTGCAAACGCGTCCGCGCTTTGCAGCTCGCCCTCTGGCGCATAGCCGTAGGTTGCGGCAATAAAGGGGATTCCCGCCTCGCGCGCCGCGAGATAATCAAAATCGCGGTCGCCGACCATAACGGCTTTGTCGATTTGGTTGTTTTTCATGTCGCGCAGGATTCTCGCGCCCTTTGAAAGGCTGTCGCGCTCAGCGGGAACGTCCGTGAACAAAGCGTAGATTCCGTAGTGCCTGAGCGACGCGTTGAAGTAATCCGGCGAGCCGTTTGAGGCTACAAAAAGCATGGCGTTATTCTTCAGGCTTCTGAGCGCTTCGGCAACGCCGGAGTAGAGCTTCTGCACCTCGGGAATAACGGAAACCTCGTAGTCAACCATCCACTTGCCGAACGCCGGAATAAGCTCCTCCGGCACGTTTACCAGCTTTGCCATTCCGTCAACGGTAGGGCCGTTGCACGCCTTGAGAACGGAAATGTCCGGCACGGGCAGCCCGAAATGGCGAAGGCTTTCTGCAACTATTTTCACGCAGAGCGCCTCCGAATCGAAAAGCGTTCCGTCCATGTCCCAAAAAACTGCGGTTTTCATAAAGCTTTGCCGCTCCTTGCGATGATTTGGCGCTGTGCGCCAATCAGAATTATAGCATAAACGCGCGGCATAGGAAAGGTAAGATGAAGTGTTGTTCATATCTGAAAAGCTTATGCCGATGAAATACAGCTTCATGCCGATTTCATACGGCGTCGCGGTTAAAAAATGCGGGATGGGAATTTGCAATGACTAAAAACAGCAATGAAACTGCGGGAAACTGCGGAAGGCTCTTTCTCAGCTTCCTTAAAATCGGCGCGTTCACCTTCGGCGGCGGCTACGCAATGCTCTCGCTTATTGGGCATGAGTGCGTCGAAAGAAGGCAATGGCTGACAGAAGAAGAAATGACGGAGCTTACCGTTATTGCCGAATCAACGCCCGGACCGGTTGCAATCAACGCCGCAACGTATACGGGCTGCAAAACGGCGGGAATAAAGGGCGCGGTTGCCGCAACCCTCGGAATGGTGTTGCCCTCGTTTGTGATAATCCTGATTATTTCCGCGCTGCTTTCGGGCTTCATGGATATTCCAATCGTCGCCAAGGCGTTCAGGGGAATCCGCGTCGCCGTTGCGCTCCTGATTATCAGCGCCGCACTGCGAATGCTCAAAACGCTCATGAAGAATAAAGAGCGAAGGGCTTTCAACATCGTTATGATTGCCGTTTTCGGCGCGCTTCTTCTGTCGCTTTCGCTTTTGTCCGTCAGCTTTTCGACCGTCTATTTGATTCTTCTCTCCGGCGCTATCGGCTTTTTCGCGCTCAGGGGCAGCGGGAAAGGCGGCAGCGTATGATTTACCTCTCGCTTTTCCTTGAATTCCTGAAGGTCGGGCTGTTCTCCTTCGGCGGCGGCTATGGCGCGATTCCTCTTATTCAGGACTGCGTTTTGTCAAACGGCTGGCTCGACGAGGGAATGCTTGCAAATATAATCGCCGTCAGCGAATCGACGCCCGGACCGATTATGGTGAATACCGCAACCTATGTCGGCTCAAGTCAGGCGGGCTTTTTCGGCGCGCTTGCGGCGACCTTCGGCGTTGTCCTCCCGTCCTTTGTGATTATTCTGCTTATTGCAAAATGCCTCGGCGGCTTTATCAAAAGCAGGGGAATGCAGGCTGTGATTGGCGGAATATCGCCTGCCGTTTGCGGAATCATTTTATCGACGGGCATTTTCATGGCGTTTACCCTGCTTGCGGGCAGCATAACTGCGTTTGAATTCGATTTTGCCTCGGCGGCAGTAATGGCGCTTCTCGCCGCAGCCTCAATCATCTATAAAAAGCTTTTGAAAAAGCGGATGTCGCCAATCCTTCTGATTGTCATTGCCGCCATGCTGGGAATGATTATCTGCTGACAGGCGGGCTGCAAAAAACAGTCCCCGATTATATTGCATCGTCGGGGACTGTTTCGTGAACTCTCTTAGAATTTAACCAGCTTGTAGTAGGTTTTCGCCGTTCTCAGGTACATCAGTCCGAAGAGCGCCGCAATTATGAAGGCGGTCATGAAGCTGTTGAGAGCGATGTAGGGAATATCCATAAGCCCGAACAGCATCAGAATCTTCGTCATCATGTGCAGCGAGCCTGCAACATGGCATACGGCAATCAGAAGCGGCAGAGCGAATACCGTGAGTATCTGCCTGTGAATCGTCGCCTTTACGTCCTTCTTGCTCGTTCCGACCTTTTGCAGAATCACGAATCTGTCGTGGTCCTGATAGCCCTCGCTTATCTGCTTGAAGTAGATTATAAAGGCTGTCGCCATCAGGAATATGATTCCGAGGAAAATTCCCACGAAGAAGAATCCACCGTGCATCATGTACCATTCCTGCCTGAGGTTCGTCTTGTTTAGGCTGCTCATCGTAAGCCCGAGCTTACTCTGCGCCATTTCGACCGAGTACGCCTCTATATCTTCCTGAGCGCCGCTCAAGTTCCAAATCGTGCAGTAATTATAATCGTTTACGTAGCGCACGTTCTTTATCCGCATCTGCTCAAGCGTGTCCATATCCTTGACTACGACGAGCAGCTCGCCGTATACCGCCGTTACCGAGCCTGTAAGCCTCACCGGAGGCTTGTCTATCTTGCGCACATTGTAGGTGACGTCGTTTACCGTAAGGCTGTTCAAATCCTTGTCGCAGTACACAAGCACGTCGCCGTCCGCAAGCGTTTCGTTAAGCCCCTGAACGCGGTTGAAACTGTCCAAGGTCATAATCTGAATGTCCCTGAGATTGTCGTAGAAATCCAGCTCGGTCTCAAGGCTTTCCGCCTCAGTCTCGTTCATAACCCTTCCGTCCAGAAGGTAGATAGTTTCGGTGTAAGCGTAGTAGGAGGCAAAGTCCTTGATAGTTACGTTATTTTCCTTCGCCGCGTTTTCGGAGAATTCGAGAAGCTTGTCTCTGCTGTCCTCATCCTTGAAGCTGTAAAACATATCGTACGGGTAGTAGTTGTTCAGCATTCCCTCGGTTCCGTTGTAAAGCGAAACAGTTGTGCCTATCGTAACCATCGCCATCGTGCAGAGTATGCAAATGCTCGCAAGCCCCGCGGCGTTCTGCTTCATGCGGTACAGCATACCGGATATGGTTATAAAATGCTTCGGGCTGTAATAGTAGCTTTTCTTTTTGCGCATAAGGCGCAGGATTGTTATGCTTCCTGCAATGAACAGGCAGTACGTTCCGATTATTACAAGCACTACGGCTACGAAAAACAGCGCGATTGCGGATACTGGGTTGTTAACCTTCTGCGCTATGTAGTAGCCTGCGCCCATAGTAATCAGCCCGACAATAGTAAGTATCCAGCGGCTTTTCGACTCTTTTTCGCCTGTCTGACCGCCGCGAAGCAGCTCAACGGGGCTTGCGGTATGCACCTGAATGCTGTTGTAAACAATCAGCACGGCGTAAAGCGCGAGGAACAGGATTGCTGTTATCAGCGCGGAGCTGCCCGAAAAGCTGCCGCTCAGGGTTATATCGCAGCGCATTGCGAGCTTTACAAGCATGAAAAGCAGGCGACCGAGAAGCGCTCCGAGTCCAAGCCCCAGAACCATGCTCACGAGGTAGCAGAAGCAGCTTTCATAGCGCAGTATGCGCCCTATATGCCGCTTTTCCATTCCGAGAATCGAGTAAAGCCCAAGCTCCTTCTTGCGGCGCTTAATCAGAAAGCTGTTGGCGTAGAAAATGAATATTGCGGTAAAAATACCGACGACAATCATTCCGAATCCAAGAACCGCCGCGAAGCTTTCGCCCCCGTGCATCTGCGAAAGCCCCTTGTCGGTGGCTATCATCGAGAAGCTGTAAAAGGTGAAGGTGAGCATAACCGAGGCGATGAGGAAGGGGAGATAAGTCTGCTTATTCTTCCATATGTTTGCGATTGCAATCCTCAGGTACAGACCTTTCTTCACGCCTGCTCACCCCCGTCGGTGAGTACGGTAAGGGTTTTCAGAATCTTCTGGTAGAATTGCTCGCGTGTGCTTTCGGCGCGGTACAGCTGGTTGAAAACCTCGCCGTCCTTGATGAAAAGCACGCGGGTAGCGTATGAGGCGGCTTGCGCGCTGTGCGTTACCATCAGCATGGTCTGTCCCTTCTCGTTGATGTCGGAGAACAGGTTCATCAGCTTGCCGGACGCCTTGCTGTCAAGCGCGCCTGTCGGCTCGTCCGCAAGCAGAATGCGCGGCTTGGTTATCAGCGCGCGCGCAACGGCGGTGCGCTGCTTCTGACCGCCGGAAACCTCGTAGGGGAACTTTGAAAGCAGCTCCTTAATCGAAAGCATTTCTGAAAGCGGCGCAAGCGCTGCCTCCATATCCTTCACGCTTCTGTTCTGAAGCACGAGCGGCAGCAGAATGTTGTCCTTTATGGAAAAGGTGTCGAGCAGGTTGAAATCCTGAAAAACGAAGCCGAGATGGTCGCGACGGAACGCGGCAAGCTCGCTTTCGGGAATTCCGGAAACCTTGCGCCCTTCAAGCATTATTTCGCCGCCGGTAGGCTGGTCGAGAGCCGCAAGCAGGTTGAGCAGGGTCGTTTTGCCGCTTCCGCTTTCGCCCATGATTGCCACGAATTCGCCTTCCTCAACGGAAAAGCTTACGTCCGAAAGCGCCTGCACCTTCTGGGAGCCAAAGCGCGTGGTATAAATCTTCTTTACGTTGTTAACCTCAAGCATTGCCATTTGTTCATTCATCCTTTCGGCGCGGGAATCCCCGCGACAGTATGAATTTTATCAAACAGAAAGATAGGTTTCCATCGAATTGCCTTACCAAATCGACGGAAACCTTACAATACCGTAAGAATGATTAGAACGGCTTCAGCTCCTCGCGGCGCAAATCGAGGGTCACTTTCGTTCCTTCACCGAAAACGGAGGAGAGCGAAATCCTGTGCGAAAGCCTGTCCATAACCTGCTTGCACAGGTACAGCCCTATCCCCGTTGACTTTTCGTTTTCGCGTCCGAGGCTTCCCGTAAAGCCGCGCGAAAACACTTGCGGCACGTCCTCCGGACGAATTCCGATTCCCGTGTCCGCTATTTCGAGAATTCCGTCCTCAGGCGAGGTTATGGAAATCCTGCCGCCCTTGCCGGTGTATTTGAGCGAGTTTGAAAGAATCTGCGTTATGACAAAGGACAGCCATTTCGAGTCGCTCAGGGCTGTAAACGAAAATGGCTGGAGGGACAGGGAAATTTCACGGTACATGAACAGCGGGCGCAGCTTTTTGACCGAGGCGCGTATGACTGCCGCAATATCCACGTTTTCAAGCTGCATATCCTCGCCTATGCTCGCCAGCCGCTGATAGGAAAGAACCGCCTCCACATACTGCTCAATCCGGAAAACCTCCTGCCGCAGCAGGCTGCGCTCAATATCGCCCCTGCTTTGCGCCATTAAATCTATTACTGAAATCGGAGTTTTAATCTGGTGCATCCATAGCGTGTAGTAGTCAAGCTCCCGCGCGGAGGCCAGCCGCGCGTCGTCCTCGGTTTTTTCATTTTCGGCTTTGAATCTGAGCGCAAGCTCGCGGTAGCTTTCCTCAATCCCGCCGCGCCCTTCGGGGTATGCGCTTTCGTCCGAGGGCAGGTTGTCAAGCGCGTTCCAGAGCATGACCTGTTTTTTTGTATAGTCGGAAAAGCTGTAAGCAGCCGCGCATATGTAGATTGCAGCTATGATATAGAGCGCGTAGCGCATTTCGTAAAAATCCACGCCGCCGAGAAGCTGAATTGCAATGAAAACGGCGGGGGAAACGAGCAGCGTAAGCGCGCAGCGCCACGCGTACCTTATATAGCCGGTTATCAGCAACAGCGCTTTGTTCTTTTTCATGCGTTTCCCACCAGATAGCCCTGCCCCTTGCGGGTTGCTATCAGCCCTCCCAGCCCGATTTCATCAAGCCGCTTTCTGAGGCGCGCTATGTTTACCGTAAGCGTGTTGTCGTCGATGAAGCAATCGCTGTCCCACAGCACGTTCATCAAATCGCCGCGCGTTACAATGCTTCCCTTCCTTTCAAGCAGAAGCTGCAATATGCGGCTTTCGTTTCGGGTCAGCTCGATTCTTTCGCCGTTGTAGTAAAGCGTGCTCTGACCTATATCCAGCACGGCTCCGCGAACCTCAATCGTGCTGAGCGCGCCCGTAAAATCATAGGTTCTGCGAAGCAGCGCCTTGACTTTCGCAAGCACAACGTCAAGGTCAAAGGGCTTTTGAATGTAATCGTCCCCGCCCATCGTCATCGCCATAACCATGTCCATGCTTGAGCCTGAGGAGGATATGAAGATTATCGGCGCGGTTGACACCCTTCGTATTTCCGCGCACCAGTGATGACCGTTGAAAAACGGCAGGGAAATATCGAGCATAACCAGATGCGGCTTTTCTCTCTTGAACTCGCCGATAACGTCCGCGAGCTTTTCGCATATTGCTATTTCGTAGCCCCAATGCGAAAGATGCTCCCCTAGAAGCGAGGCGAGCGCTGGGTCGTCGTCGACTATCATTATCTTGTACATATTTCGGATGCCTCGCTTTGTTATTCCATGCTCTGCTTGAGCGTCAGGATTGTAACCGCGGGCGCGTTGAAAATGCGGGCGGGGAAAAAGTAGGCGCGGCTTACGCCAAGCCCGGGGGAGATGTACTGCGTTATTCCGTTTATGCGGTTAAGCCCCTGAACCTCGTCCTGCGCGGGCCACCACTTGCCGGGAATGTAGATTGCGCCAAGCCCCGGAACCCTTACCTGCCCGCCGTTGTAATGCCCCGCAAGGATAAGGTCTATGCTCTTTAGGTAGTTTGAGCCGTTGCTGTCCCAGTTGAGCAGGGTGCGTATGGTGTCCGGCTGCAGGGGTGAGTGCGTCAGCGCAATCTTTACGTCGGTTTCGCGTATCTTTTTATTGAGGGCTTCTATATCGTCCGCGCGCGTGAGCTGATACTCGCATACCCGAAGGCTCTGCGCCGCGTCCCTTTGGTATATGTCGCCCGCGTTAAGCTCGTTTTGCCATGTGACGTAGGAGTTGCGGAAGCTGCCCAAATCGAGCGATACTATATCCTGCGGCATAAGCCATACGCTCGCACTTTCGCTCAATATGATTTCGTAGGGTCTGTCGAGGTATACTGCGCCCTTTGCCTGCGCCGCCGTAATGTAGTCGGCAAGCACCGCGTCCGTGGCGTTCGCGCTTTGCACAATCGGCACAGGGTCCTCGTCGCCGGGAATAAAAACAACGGGCGCTTTTGTGCCGACAGCGTCAAGAACATCCATAAACGCCGAATAATCGCCGTTTTTCCCCGTCAAATCGCCCGTTATGCACACAAGCCGATAGCTCTTGCCGGAAAGCGCGGTTCTGAGCTTCTGCATATTCTCGCCAAGCTCGTTGCCGTGAATGTCGGATATGTGAAGAACCGTGAAGCCGTCCGCCGTTTTATGCATGGAGGGCAGAGGGACGCGCTGCGAAAGCACCTGCACGTTCTGCCCCATGACGACGGAGGAAACAAGCACATAAAGCACCGCAATCAAAGCAAGGCAAAGCAGAAGCAGCAGAAAGGTTCTGAGCCTGTGCTTTTGCGGCGTATTATCGTCTATAACGAATTTTTCCTTATATCTTGCCATACTGCGCCTCCCTTACTTGCGCCCGAAGGGAGTGCGCGGCTGAGGCAGGGCAATATCGCCCGCCAGTTCCGGCAGAGTGTCCTTCGCGGCGTTCTTGAGCAGCCCGACGCATTTTGTTATCGCGCCGCGCGTTTCGGGGTCGAGCTTTGCCAAAGCCTTCATCAGCGCAAATACATTCTTGCCGGAAAGCAGCTCGCGAACGGTTTTCGCTCCGGACGCGCTCGCAACATCGTAAAGCCCGTTGATGAATTTCTCCCTAAGCTCAGGCGACATTTCGCTTACCCAAAGCTTCGTTGTCTTGTCCACAAGCTGACTGCTGTTCGTAAAGCCGGGAACGGTCATGAATTCGCCGCGCAGCAGCTGCCAGTAGTATATATTGTGCTGAAAAATGGAAATGTTCTGGCTTTCGACAATTGTGAAATCCTCGTCATGCTCAAGCATCATTCCGATAATGGAGGAGCGGGGCATGAAGGTTTTCAGCTTCGGCAGCATTCGCTTGTAGCCTTCCTTTTCGGTCAGCGAATCCGAGAAGCCGGGACCGTCGAAGCTTCTTGCGCATATAACCCTGTCCTGTATTTTCTCATCGCAGAAGGACGCGGCGTAAACCGCGAGATTGCCGCCCTTTGAATGCCCGCAAAGGCGAACTCCGCCCGCTCTTTCGGCGCACAGGCGGGTAAAGTAGTCCGCAGCGTCGATTTGCGAGGGAATTGTTTCGGAAAAGGACATATTGAAATCCTCTTTCCAGCCGGTAAGCGTTCCGTCCGTTCCCCTGAAGGCGATAACGGAGCTGCCGTCCGGAAGAAGAAAGGTGATTGCGGCGAACTGCATTTCCCGCTCGCTGTCAAGCCTGCTCACAAAGCCGCACGCCTTCAAGCTTGAAAAGCGCGCGCTTGTCGTTATGGACTTCATCAGCTCCGAGTCCTCGCGCATTCGGGGCTCCGCTTCGCCGTTTTCGCATTTCTGAAGCACCGCCTTGACTGCGTCCCCGAATGGAACGCACGCGCCGAAGTCCGCGGGAACAATTCCGTCCATCGGCAGATATGAAAGCCGCGAGAAAATAAGCATATCAACGTCGCATACCGCTGTTTCATCAAATCCGATATCGCCGCGCCACGCGAGATAATCAATAATATTCGCCATATTAACCTCCTAGCTGAGGCTTTCGCCCCGCCTACCGCTATTGTATAATAAACGCCGCGTCCTTGCAAATGTATCCTCAAATACCTTCCGTTATCACAAATAGACAGGAAATAAAGAACCGCCCTGCGATTCGGGCGGTTTGAAAGCTTAATCAGCTTGGGCTTTTACAGCTTGCGTCGGGGGAAAAGGCGGCGTCAATCGCGCTGACCCAGTATGCGTCGAGCTTTCCGCTTTCGGAAAGCCCCGTCATAATCGCGATTGCTTTCTCGTGCGGCATTCCATCCTTGTACGGGCGCTTTTCTACAAGCGCCTGATAAATGTCGACTGCCGCCATGAGCCTTTCCTTTTCGCCAAGCTCCTTTGCGGTTTTTTTGTGGGGATAGCCGCTTCCGTCAAGCTTTTCATGGTGATTTACCGCCCATGAGGTCACGTCCTCAAGCCCGCGTATTCTGCCTAAAAGCTCTGCGGACGCGAGCGCGTGATGCTGGATTTGTGTAAATTCCTCGCTTGTCAGCTTGTCCGGCTTTTCCAGTATAAGGCTGTTGGTTTCAAGCTTGCCAACGTCGTGCAGCGCGCCCGCAAGGTATAGCTTTTCACAGGTTTCATCGTCCCAGCCCTTCCATCTTCCAAGCTGCATCGCTTTTTCGGCAATGCCGGTCGAGTGGCGGCAGGTGAACGCGGATTTGTAGTCGATTATTTTTGCAAACATCGCCGCCGCGCCGAGCGTGTGCTGCCGGTCGGTTACGGAAAATATTGTCGGAAGCGCTCCGGTAAGAAGCGAGCGCATATCCCCGCCTTGCATTTCCAGAAGCCTTTCGCAAGGCAGCGCTTTTAGGAAAAGCTCTACGGCTTCATCGCTGAACTCGCTTCCGCGCCTTTTGCAAGTTCGTCCGATATAGCTTCAGCCTTTGCTGCCGTAATGTTTCCGATGTCAAAGCGCACGTCAACCATGTCTGCCAAATGAATAAGCTGCGCCGCGAACGGAGTTTCGTCTGCGGTTTTGCCGAACGGACCGCTGCCGTCCGCTTCCTCGTGATGATAAAGCACGGCGTTTTCGAGCGCTTTGTCAAAGCCGAGTACGCTTATGTTGTTTTCGCCTGCCGTGCAGTGCGAGCCGAGGTTGTAGCCGTTCGGCCAGTTGGCAAGGTCGCGCTTCCGCGAAAGCTCCGCCTGTATGTATTCAGTGAGCGCGTTGTCATGCAGAATAGCGCAGCCTGCCAAATCCATAAGCTGACTGTCCGTATAGCGTCCGTCCGCCTGCGCCATTTTTACGGCTATATACGCGACCCGCCTTCCGTGCCCGTCGGAAACGCCGACAAGGCTTTTTTCAACCGCGTCAAGCGCTGTCGCCATTGCGAACAGCAGGTCGTTAGTACATATTTCCATTGCTGACTGTGCCTCCGATAAAATGCTTTACGTTGATGTGAGCGTCCCGTTTCAGCCGCATTGCCGAAGCGGGAAGCCGTTTTAATAGTTTTCCTTGCGAACCTCGAAATAGCTCTTGCTGTGCTTGCATACGGGGCAAACTTCGGGCGCTTTTTTGCCAATCACAAGATGACCGCATACCCTGCATTCCCACATTGTTTCCTCGCCCTTTTCAAACACCTTCTGCATCTCGATGCTTTTCAGCAGCGCGCGATAGCGCTCCTCGTGCGCCTTTTCGATTGCGCCGACTCTGCGGAAGCGCTCTGCAAGCTCGGAAAAGCCTTCCTCGTCCGCTTCCTTCGCCATCCTGTCGTACATATCCGTCCACTCGTAGTTCTCGCCCTCGGCGGCTGCAAGCAGATTCTCGGCAGTTTTTCCAAGAGCCCCAAGCTCCTCGTACCATACGCGGGCGTGTTCCTGCTCGTTGCGCGCGGTTTTAAGGAAAAGCTCGGAAAGCTGGTCGTAGCCCTCGCGCTGCGCTATCTGCGCGAAATATGTGTATTTGTTCCGCGCCTGACTTTCGCCCGAAAACGCCTCCTGCAAATTCTTTTCCGTCTTTGTTCCCGCGTAGGGGCTTCCGCCCTTCTTTATTTCGTCCTCAAGCCTTACAAATACGCCCGTGGGCTGCCTGCAACGGGGGCAGGTAAAGCCTTCCGGCAAAGGCCCTTCGTGAATGTATCCGCATACTCCGCATTTCCATCTTTCCATTTTTGCTTCCTCTTTTCTTTATAGTCGTTTTGTTACATTATCGTCGTGCTGTTGAGCGATATCCTTGTGCCTGAATTGCGAAATGTAAAAAAGATAAGCTGATTTATAACTTGCTTTCATTATATCATAATTATGCCTGCATAGCTATACCGCGTTTTATAAAGGCGCAAAAAAGCGCCGCTTCCTCGGACGCGTCCGAAAAAACGGCGGCTTGCTTTTCGCTCAGTAGGGGAATGAGGTGTGCCTTCTGATGAAATAATCGTTATCCGTATAGTAATCCAGATTGTAAACGCCCGTTGATACGGTGTTTATTGCCGGCTCGTTGCCTCCCTGCTGGATAATCACTATCTGCGTTTTGGACTCGTTTGCATAGTATAGGAACATTACTACGTGACTGCCGAAGCGCACCATCAAATCGCCGGGCTTCAGCTTTTCGTAATCGCGCACGGTGTAGAATTTCTCCGTGTCCGTCGCGAGCGTCCGCGTGTTGCAGAAGGAGTATCTCCTGCTCGTCAGCCCGAAGTATGACATTCCGGCAAAGGAGGAGCAGTCGCAGCCGCCGTACTTGCCGTTCATGTCCTTGTCGGCGTTGAGAATGTAGTATTCGCCGCTTTCGGAGGGGAGATAAACCTCCTCCTCAACCGCTTTTTCGGCGTTGTATTTGCGCCAGTTTGTCGGGCCTGAAATATACGGAAGCCCGTAGTATACGATTCCGGGCTTGAAATCCTTCGCGCCGTTTTCGGAATATTCCTTGTTCCAGTATTTCTGCGCCTTAGTTACCATCCACGGGAAGGAATACATCTCAAACGCGTTGCTGATGTACCTTTCGCGGTCCTCGTATTCGTTCTTTGTCATTACTCCGCTGTCGACGTACGTCTGAAGCTCTTTGAGCGCGGACTGCTTTACCGCCTCAATCTTCACAATGTTGTCCGCGATTCCGTCAATGCCCGTGCGCCTTTCCGGCATTATCAGCTCGCGCTCCGGATTCCTTACGACAACGGTTATTGCAGTTGTGAGCGCCCTGTTGAGCGCCGATTCGCAGGTTATCATCGCGCTTCCGCTTTGCTTTGCAACCAGGATTCCGTCCTCGCTTACAAAAACGATGTCCGGGCTGTCCGATGACCATTTGACTATGTCGGTAGCGCCCTCGGGCGTTACCGTCACGTGCTGTGCGTACTGCTCGCCCGCGTCGAGAACGATGAAGGTTTCGTCAACTTTCATAGTCTCCGGCGCGTTCGGGTCGTCAACCTTGACTGTCATTTCAGCCTTGATATCGGGGTCTGCGAGCGAATACATTGTTATCGTCGTTTCGCCCATCATGAGGGCGCATATTGAGCCGTCAAGCACGGTTGCGACGTAAGAATCGCTTATCTCGTAGCCGAACGCGCTGCTCGCCCCGACTGGGCTTAGCGTGTATTCAATAGGCGTTACGTCGCCTCTTGTCAGCGAAATTTCCTTTGAATCGAGCTTTATCTTGCGCGGCGCGTCCAAAAATCTGACTGTCACTTCCGCTTTGCCGAATACCTGCTTTGTCGACCTTGAGTAAGCGAATATTTCGCACTTGCCGACGCTCTGCGCCCTTACAAGCCCGCTTTCGTCAACAGTCGCAATTTTCTCGTCGGAGCTTTCCCACACAAAGCCCTGCGTAGCGTCCGCAGGCGTCGTTATCGCGGAAAGCAAAGCGGACTCCGTAGGCTCAAGCTCCAGCTTGTCGGAGGAGAGGGCTATGCTTTTAGGCGCGTTCATGTCTTCAATGTATATTTTTATACTGCCGCTTATCGAGCTTTTTCTCACGCTCTGCGCGGTTATCTCCGCCTCTCCGTAGGAAAGCGCGGTAACGACTCCGTTTTCGTCAACGGAGGCTATCGCGTCGTCGGAGGAGGAATATATAAGTCCCTCGTCGCAGCCTGACGGGTTGATTTCCGCGCTGAGCGCAATCGTGTCGCCGAGGCTCAGCTTTGTTTTTTCGCTTTTAAGCGTAATGCTGTCCGGCGCGGGCAGGTATGCTACCGTAACCCGTATGTCCGCCCTCGGCTTTCCGGCGTAGGAGGATGTCGCCCTTATTGTAACGCGCCCTTCGGAAACGGCGGTAACAATTCCGTCCTCCGAAACAGTCGCAATGCTGTCGTTAAGGCTCGTCCATGCAATATCCTGCGACGCGGTTTCCGGCTCTGCGTGGGCGCTCAGTTGAACGCTCGTTCCGGGAATCATCTGCAACGGCTCCGAATCTATTATGACGCTGTCCGGAACGCCCAAATCCTTAATAACTACGGTTATCTCGTCCCGTATGGAGGAATCCTCGCGGTTGTATGCGGTAATCGTAACCGTTCCCGTGCGCTTTATCGTCAGAACGCCGTACTTTGCCGTTGCTATATGCGTTCCGCTTGACGACCATCTGAACTGGATCAGGTCGCCCGAAAGCGTACCCTCTACGGGAAGCATATAGGTATCTCCGCCTCTGATGTCTACATAAATTTTCTTCTCCGAAAAGGAGAACTGCTCCGCCTTGGTTTCCGCAAGGGCGACAGGGCAGAGCGTCAGAAGCAGAATAAGTATCACGGCAAAGTATCTGCGCATAAAATCCTCCGTGCGATTTGCGCCGTAAAAAGGCGTAAATAATGCGGCTTGCGCCGCGCCCCCTTGCGGCTTGATTGAGCTTTTGCTTCCTTGATACGGAAACGCGCTCACGTATTAATTAACGGATATAGGCTCCGTTTCCATCCGGCTTTAGAAATTTCCTTGAATATTCCAAAGCTATTCTACCACACATTCTTTCATTTGACAAAACGCCCTTGCGCGGCGATAATGAACTTTTGTAAAGGGAGGTATTCCGATGCTTCGTAAAATTATCGCGCTTTTCGCGGCTTTCGCCCTGCTCGTCTGCGCGTTTCCCGCCGCTGCGGAGGAGTCCGTGCGGTATACGGCTGCGAAGGCTGACTTTGATAAAGCTTTTTCGGCGCTCTTGACCGTCGGCGCTTCCGTTGCCGTTGCAAAGGACGGGGAAATTGTCGGCGTTTTCAATTACGGGCGCGTTCTCGGCAGCGATAAAGGGCCGATTGACGATGAAACCTTTTTCAAAATGGCGTCCGCAAGCAAGCTGATTACCGCTATGGGAATAATGCAGCTTGTTGACGCGGGCAAGCTTTCTCTTGACGAGGATATAAGCGCATACCTCGGCTATGAGGTGCGCAACCCGAATTTTGCGGATGTAAAGATTACAATCAGGCAGATTCTCTGCCATACCTCAAGCATTATCACCTGCAAGGGCTACACGAGGGGCGTAACGATGACCGATTTGAAGCCGCTTCAGGAAATCCTGTGCGGCAAGTCGAAAAAGTCCGCGTTCAGCAAATGCGCGCCCGGAACGCGATATGAGTACAGCAATTTCGGCTTCGGAATCCTCGGCAGCTTAATCGAATACGCCTCGGGTCAAACGCTTGACGATTACATGACGGAGCATATCTTTTCCCCGCTTGGAATTCGCGGAGTTTACATCCGCAATTTCCTTCCGGAAGGCTCAAGAATCGCAAACGCGAGCTATACAAACGGCGAGTTTTACGAAAGCAAGGACCCCGAATACAGCTATATCTACGGCGCGGGAGGACTCAAAATGTCCGCGCGCGATTTGTGCGTGCTGCTTACCGTGCTTTCGGGCGACGGAACTGCAAACGGGGTAAGAATCCTCTCTGAGCAGACGGTGAAGGATATGCGCGTTTGTCAGACGGGCATGGAGGGCGTAAGCGCGAAGGTTGAATACGGACTCGGAATGCAGATTAAGCAGGATACGGTAGTCAAGGGGCGCCTGATGTACGGTCATCAGGGCGTAAGCAACGGCGTGATTGCCGGACTTTTCTTTGACCCCGAGGATAACACCTGCATAGCCGTAACCTCAAACCGCTCCAAGGAACGCCCTGAGATTCATAACATGGCGCCGCTCGTGCTGAATTCGGTTGCAATAGCGTATGAGTACCTTTACGGTGCAGAGGAATAACACCTTAACTAAAAACAAAACAGGCGCGGAATTGTCCGCGCCCGTTTTTATATCCCCAAGGCCTTGTTTCTTTTTTTAAGAGCAATGCCCTGCAGAACCATTGCGCCAATCCATGCCGCTATCTCGGCAAAGAAAGTTCCGTAGTAGCCGATTATCTTTGACAGAACAATTGCCACCGCGACGCGCATAACAAGCTCCACGATTCCGGAAAGCATAGGCGCGAGCGTGTCGCCCATTCCCTGAAGCGCGCTTCTGTAAACGTAGAGCATATAGAGGATTGGCAGCGAAACGCTCATTATCGCAAGGAAATCATATGCGTAGGTCATCGCAAGGTCGTACTGCTCTTTCGGCGCGGAAATGAAAAGGGAGAGGATTGGCTTTCCGAGAAGGAGCATAAGCCCGCCGATAACGGCGGAGGTTGTTATCGAGATTACGGTTGCCGATTTCAGCCCCGCGCGTATTCTGTCCTTCCTGCCCGCGCCGATGTTCTGCCCCGTGTATACCGAAAGGGCGTGACCGAAGGAAACAGCGGCAAGCTCAAGCAGACCGTAAAGCTTGTTCGTTGCGGTATAGCCCGCGAGGAAAATGAAGCCGAAATCATTGACTACGCGCTGAACCGCCATTCCGCCGACGGCGATTACCGCGTTCTGGGCGGCTACGGGCAGCCCTAAGCGCAAAAGCATTCCGCAAAGCGGCTTATCGACTTTGAAATAAACGCGGGTCGGCTTCAGCAGCTTGGATTTTATTACGGTTGCGGCGCAGTATGCGGCTGAAAGAGCTTGAGAAATAACCGTCGCGGCTGCCGCGCCCTTGATTCCCCACCCGAAGCCGAGAACGAAAAGCAAATCAAGAGCTACATTGGTTGCGGACGAAACGAGCATTGCGTAAAGCGGTGATTTTGAATCTCCGATTGCCCTCAGCGCGCCTGCGAGCAGATTGTAGCAGGCAACGAACGGAATGCCCATAAAGAATATTCGGATATAGGCAATCGAGCCGCCGATAATGTTATCCGGAGTTTTGAGCAGCCTAAGGACAGGCGCGGCAAGCGCTTCGCTGAGTATAAGGGTTATCGCGGCGATAAACGCGCTGAGAAGTATGGACATCGAAAACGCCTTTTTAAGCCCGTCCTCATCCCGCGCGCCGAAGCGCTGCGACATCAGTATGGAAAAGCCCTGCGTGAAGCCAATCAGTATCGAAAGCACAAGATAATTGAACCAGTCGGCAGCGCCGAGGGAGGCAAGCGCGTCAAGCCCCGCAAAGCTTCCGATTATCGCCGTGTCCGTAAGCGTGTACATTTGCTGGAACACGCTGCCCGCCATCAGCGGCAGGGCGAAAGAAATGAGCAGCTTTGTCGGGCTGCCCTCAGTCATATCCTTTAAGCGCTCGCGCGGCTTTTTTTGCGCTTCTGTCATTTATTCTGCGTCCCTTGCGGCGTCCGAAATAAGGATTGAGTCATCGCCCGATATTTCGCTTGCGCCGTTTTCTTCTTCATTCGCCTGCGGCAGCTCCGGCAGCTGCGACAAATCGGCTATTCCGAAATGGCTCAGGAATTTATCGGTCGTTGCGTATAGGATGGGATGACCAACCGTGTCCTTGCGGCCCGCTTCGGCAATCAGCCCCTTGAGGGCAAGGCTCTGCACGGAATAATCGCATTTAACGCCCCTTACCGCTTCAATTTCGGAGCGGGTGCAGGGCTGACGGTATGCTATTATTGCCAGCGTTTCCATTGCGCTCTGGGAAAGGCTCTGCTTCTGAACGGGCTGCAAAAGCCGCTCGACATACTCCGCGTATTCGGGACGGGTGGAAAGCTGAACGTGTTCCCCAAAGCGCCGCAGAATTATTCCGCGCCGCGCAAAGGTGTATTCGTTGTCAAGCTCCGTAAGCCCCTCGCGCAGCTCCTCGTCGGTCACGCCGACTGCGTCCCGAAGGTCGGAGAGCATTACCGGCTCGCCTGCCACAAAGAGTATTGCCTCGATAATATGCGCCGTTTCCTTAGCTTGCATTTTCTTCTGCCGGCCTCCCGCGGTATAGTTTGAAATCGTCGAATTTGTCGTCCTGCCTGACGTGCGCTTTTCCGAGGCGCAGCAGCTCCAAGAGCGCAAGGAACATTGTTACAACTTCCTCACGGCTCGGCTCTGACGAAAGCAGGGAGGAGAAGGGAATGTCGGAGCGCTGGAGGCGGCGCAGAATGTGCAGCATACACTCCTGAACAGTAAAGCTGTCGCGCCTCAGCTCGCGCGTCATTGCGGCAAGCACCGGCACTTCCTCGGGCGGGCGGCGGTTCGTCGCGCGGAGGAACGCCTGAATAAGCCCTTCAAGCGTCAGCCCGACAAGCTCGAATTCCTGCGGCGGAAGCGGGTATTCCTCGGGCAGCTTTTCGTACATCGCCTTTGCCGCCTTTTCAAATTCCGCCATATTGCCCGCCGTTTCCTTGAAGCGCTTGTATTCCTCAAGCCTGCGTATCAGCGCCTGCTCGGGGTCATCGTCCTCGCCCTCATCCTTGGGCGGCTTAGGCAAAAGCGCGCGGCTCTTTATTTCAAGCAGGGTGGCTGCCATCGTAAGGAACTCGCTTGCGGAGTCCATGTCAAGCTCGCCGATATTGTCCATGCTCGCAAGGTACTGGTCGGTTATTTCGGATATGAATATATCCTTTATGTCGATTTTTGCCTTTGATATCAGATGCAGCAGAAAGTCCAAGGGGCCGTCAAACTGCTTGAGCTTTACATGATACGGCATTTTCAGCCTCCCGCAATCATAGTGAACAGCTGTATTACGCCGCTTTGAACCGCCGTTGTTACCGCGCTCATAACGTTGCCGACAACGTTGGTCGTAAGGCATATGAGCATCATGATTCCCATGCCGATTCGCTCGTAATTCTGCGGCAGAAAGCTCTTTCCGTTTTTGGTGAAAAGCGAGCCGACAACGCGGTAGCCGTCAAGCGGGGGAACGGGAATCAGGTTGAACACGCCAAGCCCGATGTTGACAATCGAAAACTGCATAAGGAAATAGTATATATACTGGAGCCACGGCGTTTTGAAGAACTCGTTCATCGAGCCGTCCAGCACGGGCCATGTAAGAACGTTGCTTGAGCTGCCAAAGCCAAGCAGCTGCAAATTCGAGTAATATGCGGCGTACTGCGGCTTCCAGAGCAGGGAATTCAGGCTTACCATAATCGCGGTTGAAAGCAGGAAAAGCGTCAGATTAACGATGATTCCCGCAAGGCTTACCATAATGGTGTCCCGCTTGTAATTGCCGAAATTGCGCGGGTTGACAGGCACGGGCTTTGCCCAGCCGAAGCCGACAAGGAACATGAGGATTGTACCGATTGGGTCAAGATGCTTGAGCGGGTTGAGCGAAAGACGGCCGAGCATTTTTGCAGTCGGGTCGCCGCATTTATACGCAACGTAGCCGTGCGCGCATTCGTGAAGCATAAGCGCGAGCAATACGGCGGGCGCGCGGAAAAGCATCAGCGATAAAAACTCTATCGGGTGCTGCGTCAGCATATCGAGCCAATAAAACACAAGCCTACCTCATTTCACTTTGCGTATCGGAGTAAACCGATAAAAGCCATTATACCTGTATTTCGGTATCTTGGCAAGGCGTGAGCAATGGCGTTTTAATGCTGCCTGACCTTAATCTTGCTCATGATTTCGGCAATTCCGCCGCGAAGCACGAGCGTCGCTTTTTCGTCAAGCGGGGTTTCCTCCTTGTTGATTACCACTATATCCTTGCCGTTGTAGCTTTTTATAAAGCTTGCCGCAGGCTCTACGGAAAGCGATGTTCCCGCAACTATAAGCAAATCTGCGTCCGCTATCGCGCGCTTTGCGCCGCGCGCAACATACATATCGAGCGGCTCGCCATATAGGACGATTCCGGGCTTTATAACGCCGGAGCATTTGCAGTGCGGAATTCCTTCGCTTTGCGCCATAATGCTTACTCCGTAATGCTTTCCGCATTTAACGCAGGTGTTTTCGTTTACATTTCCGTGCAGCTCAAAGCATAGGCGGCTTCCCGCCCTGCGGTGCAGGCCGTCTATGTTCTGCGTTACGATTCCGGAAAGCTTTCCCGCCCTTTCAAGCTCCGCAAGCTTTCTGTGCGCGGCGTTGGGAACGGCGTTCGGGTAGAGCAGGTGGGAGCGGTAATAATCGTAGAATTCATCGGGCTTTAGGCAGAAAAAAAGCGAGCTTAGTATGGTTTCGGGCGAGTATTCGCCGTTTTCCTCGTTGTAAAGCCCCTTCGCGCTCCTGAAATCGGGTATTCCGCTTTCGGTTGAGACTCCCGCTCCGCCGAAAAACGCAATTTTGCCTGCGCCGTCAATCAGCGCCTGAAGGCTTAGTTCCCTCGGCTTTTCGTGCCGCCTTGCAAATGACTCTGCGCTCATATTCTCTCCGCGATATACTTTTCTATATCTGTTTTCTCCACATATTCGCCCTTTAGCATCGCAAGCACCTTGAAATGCGTGCTGTTCATGTGCGCAAGGCGGTTATCCTCGCCGCGCCATACCTCGTTTAAGTAAAGCGCGTCAGGCTCGCTCTGCGAATAAAGGTATTCGTATTTTTCGCAGCCCTCCTCCGCGCGGGAAAGCTCCGCTATCTTGTTATCTGAAAGCGCACGCGAAAAAGCCTTGAGCATTCCGCGCTTCACCGTGTATTTTACCAAAAGAACGCTGAATTCGTTCATAAGCATACCTCCTAGATTACTTCAATGATATTCGTATTTCAAGCTAAAGTCAAATCGCTGTGTTTACATTTGTCTTTCCTGAATGTATAATGCGTTTATTCATAGATTAGGCGGTAATAACAAATGAGAAAAGAACTTGGAGCCGCGCGCTGCGGGCTGATGTGCGCTGTATGCTCGGAAAACGAGCATTGCGCAGGCTGCGAAAGCGGCGAGTGCAGGGACAGGGAATGGTGCGTCAATCGCAAATGCAGCATGGAAAAGGGGTTGCGCGGCTGCTGGGAATGCGACAAAATGGACTCCTGCAAGGGCAATATGCTCGACAAGCCCCGAATCCGCGCCTTTTCGGAGTATATACGGGAGTTTGGCGAAGAAAGACTGCGGGACAGGCTTTGCGAAAACGAGAAAAACGGGCTTAGGTATCATTATGATGGGCAGCTTGTCGGCGATTACGACAAATGCGAAAGCAAAGACGAGATATTTGCCCTGATAGACGGAAAGCGCCCGCGATGATACGGCTTTCCGCGCGGATATTTACCGTTGCGGTTTGCGATTGATGATGATATAATAAAGAAAACAATTTGGGGGTATTACTAAACTGTACCCCGTAAAACGGACACCGCAAAGAGTGACATTTCATCCGACGGCCCGGGTATACGGACGGTAAAATAGTCACAAAACCCAGGATAGCGGACGTTTGCGGGCAACAGAAGTGAT
The DNA here is from genome assembly GCA_028705775.1 of Eubacteriales bacterium. Classification (GTDB taxonomy): domain Bacteria; phylum Bacillota; class Clostridia; order Christensenellales; family Aristaeellaceae; genus STF2-37. Next base: position 1 of record JAQWCW010000029.1, on the reverse strand, counting down.
A
>JAQWCW010000045.1 GCA_028705775.1 Eubacteriales bacterium | reverse complement strand
GGCTTTCTCTATGCCTTAATATATCTGCTTCTTGCGTCGGTTTCTTGTTTGCGGTATGATTATCGCAATCCTAAATCGTCTTGCGGAGGGAAGCATGAGTTTGCGTGAATGCGGAAAACGGCAGAGCGGGGAAGACGCGTATTTGATGTGAACCTGCAGCGCTGTATCTGGTATGCGCGCGCTTGACATTGACCGCTCGGCAGAGGCGTATTCTGCTCCGCTTCCCGCTGCCGCATATGGGCGGCTGAGTCCTCTGCGCTCTTCAAACCGCAGCGCAAAGGAACCCCGCCGTTTCTCTGCTTACCTGACTGTAAATCAGATGCTGATATAAAAACTACGGAGGAGGGCGCAGCGATGTATCGTATATTCGCAGCAGCCGTGCTGCTTGTGTTTTACGGAATCTATTTCACAAAAATGCTTTTGCAGAAAATGCAGGGGATTCAGACCCGCCAAATCGGAAGGCGTAAGGAAAAGGACATTCACGCGGTTGAAAGCCTGATGGCTTTGGCAACGATCCTTGCGCCCGCAGCGCAGGCGCTTTCCATTCTGCTTGATTGGTCATGGCTTCCTGATTCGGCGCGCTTCACGGGCTTCCTTTTGGGGCTGATAGGCGACGGAGTTTTTCTTATCGCGGTTATAACGATGAAAAACAGCTGGCGCGCGGGAATTCCCGAATCGGACAAAACGGAGCTTGTGCAGACGGGAATTTATAAATGGAGCCGCAATCCCGCTTTTCTGGGCTTTGATTTCATGTATGTCGGCGTATGCCTTTTGTTCTGTAATCCTGTTACAATCGTCTTTTCGCTGTTTGCAATCGTTATGCTCCATCTTCAAATCCTGCAAGAAGAAAAGTATCTTTCGTTAGCGTTCGGCGCGCCCTATGCGCAGTATAAGAAAAGTGTTTTCAGGTATCTCGGCAGAAAAAACGCGGCATAAGGCAGCCTCTTCGCATATCATCTAGGCTTGCCCTGAAATATCGCTGCAAACCAAATGCGCGTGCAAAAACGGGGGAGCGATTCATTGCTGCTTCCCCGTTTTTTGCTTTTTGGGGAAAACCGCCTCTTGCGGCGTCGGTGCGCGGCGTCCGATGCAGCCGTTTACCGAAATATGCGCCAGCGTTTATATTTCATGATAGGCAATCAATATAGATTTATATAAAAAAAGAAGCCTGCCGGAGCAGACTCCTTTCTTTATACACTACATTTACTTCGCAACGTCCACAAACTCTATGCCGTAAAGCACGTTCATCAGGAACTCTGTGTCCGCCTCGGTGAGCGGCTCGTATTCATCGAAGAACTGGACGAGCTGCACAAAGTAACCGCGGTAGATTGTGATTATGGTCGCCATGCTCTGCGTGCCGTCCTGACGGACGATGATGTACTTGTTGCCGCTTGGCGTAACGTCGATTGCACTGGCAGGCTCGTCGAAGTCGATGGCTGTGTCGGCAAGCATTTTGTTTACTTCCTCGTCGCTCAAATCAGCAAGGGACATTTCGGCGTATTCCTCGCTTGGCGCGATAAGAATTCCGACAGGCGCAAGGTCGCCGAATGCCGCTTTTGCAACGGAGTAGTCGCTCTGAAGCTCGTTGAGCGTAAGCTCCGCGCCTTCGGGCAGCGACAGGGTAACGTCAAATCTGCTTGTGCTGTCCATTAGTTTGACAGGCTCTGCCAATGCTACGCCGGAAACTGCAAGTAATGCGCACAGAAAAGCCGCTATAATCTTTTTCATTGTAACTCCTTCTTTCTATCGCTCAGCGTAGGAAATTCTTGAGCATATAGCCGCAGGTCATTGTCGCTTCGTCAAGCACCTGCGCCCATGAGTCGTTCTCTGCAATAACCCTCAGCGTTGAGCCCTGATGGTATCTGCCGTGAATCTCCGTGCTCTTTGACGGCGCCCAGCGAAGATTGACGTAGCCGGTCGGAGTTGAGGGCGTAACCGTTGCGTAGTAGTCCGCCGCTTCAAAGGTTTTGTAGGTTGAGGAGGTGACGGGCGTTTCCTTTTTAGGTTCGGCGGGCTTTTTCTTGCTCAGGTAGCGAACCATTACATAGCCGTTGTGGTCGCCGTAGTAAACCGCCGCCCAGCTCTTGTTTTCTGTAAGCCCAATCCAGCCGACCTTTGCGCCGTAGGGAATAACGGTTATCACGGTTGCGTCCGTTGAGGTGTCGGAGCGCAGATTAAGCCCCTTTTGATTGCTTGTTACGACGTAGTAATTCGTTTCCGCCGTCGCGCCCATCAGCGGCATAGCCGTGACGACAAGAAGCAGAACCAAAACGGCAGCCAAACATTTTTTCTTCATTACAAATTCTCCTTTTTTATTGTTGTTTGAATTGCGGAAGTGTTCCGATGTGCGGTTTTGTGTTTCGCGCGCGTCAAGCGGCTGGCTTGCGCGCCGTTTTATAGGGCTAATCCTCCTCCCGTTTTGTTTTGGTTTTCTATCTTAAGCATATAATACACCAAAGCCATGACAACTTCATGACAAATATAGAAAAAAGACGTCAAATTTGCCGTTTTTCAAAAATCGCCTTTATTTTACGTATTGTAAAGACAAATCGCCGCCGATATGTTATAATTATATACGAGAATTATCGCAGCAACAGCCCATCGGTCTTTTCCTCTTGTTCCGCCATATCTGCAGCGGCTTCGTAAAGGGCAATGATTTATACTGAAGAAAACAAAGATGATTTGTTCCGCACATCGCGGGGCTTAAACTAACAGAGGAGGCATATCGAATGCTTACAAACATCAGGATAGCCGACTTTTGCATAATAGGGCGCGGAATGGTGCGGAAACGTATCGGCACGCGCCCGCATTTGCATTCGGCGCGGCTGACTTTACCGTTATGGAGGGATGCTTAGGTGCGCCTTATCTTTACAAATGACAGCCTGCTCCGGCGCTTGCTCTGCCTGTGCCTTTGCCTTGCAATGCTTTTTTCGCTCGTTCCTGCCGGAGCTTCGCTTGCCGAGGGGGAAATCCTTCTCGAAACGCGTTATGATTCACCCGGCTCCGATAAGCAGCGCGTTTGGCAGTTCCCGTACAGCGACGAGCTGTTTTACGGAGCTTCCGGCGTCTATAACCATACGCTTGCGCAAAGCTCGCTCGGAATGGCGCTCAGCGCATTTCGTAGCAAGCATATCGGTCAGGACGAGCAGGACAAGGCGGCGCGCGCGTATCTTACGGGCGCGGGCTTTTCGGAGCTTGTGAGCGCGGATTATGAAAAGATACCTACCATTGATACGGTATCGACGCTTATCGGTGAAAAGAAAATGGACGGCTTTACGCTTGTGGCTGTCGCTGTCTGCGGCGGCGGCTACGGCAACGAGTGGACGAGCAATTTCACAATCGGCAACGGCGAGCGTCACGAGGGCTTTAACGATGCGTCTATGAAGGTTCAGGCTCGCATCCGCGAATACCTGTCGGGGCATGGCATAACCGGCTCCGTCAAGCTTTGGATTGCGGGCTACAAGCCGCGCGGCGGCAATAACTAACCTTACTGCCGCTGATTTGACGGACAGCGGGCTTTTTACGGATGTGTTTGCCTATGCCTTCGCTACCCCGCGCACGACAAAAGCGCCCAAGGCGTATCCGAACATATTCAACATTATCGGCAAGTTCGACCCTGTGCCGATGATTCCGGCGGCGGAATGGGGCTTTGGGCGCAATGGCGTAATGCTCTACACTCCGGCAGAGGAAACGGACAGCGATTACTACCTGAAAAAAGCGGCGGCGGACGTTGTCAGCCGCAAGCTTACGGGAATTGCGTTCTTCAATAACACCGAAATGAATAATACCCTGCGTACAATCCTCGATTATCTGATGACGATAATTCCGGATACAGCCACATATGAGGAGCATATGCAGGACATCATGATAAGCATATGGAAGGACAAAGGGCTGAGCAATCTGTCCTCAAAGCTTATCGGAATGATGGAAAACGAGAACCTGCTCAACGAAACCACCAAGGAAGAAATGGAGCAGCTGCTTGATTATCTTTCCCTCATAACCTACTCAACGGTTTCGCAGCGGCTCTTTGGCGGCAGCGGAAGCTGGAACAGTCAGACCACCGTGCTTGACAATCTTGCGCATGAGCATTCGCCTGATGTGTATGTAAGCTGGCTTTTCTCGGCAGATAACGCGGATAAGCTTTATTCCGCGGCTGACACATATGTTCGCATAGCGTGGAGCGGCGCGGCGACCACGAATGTGTTTGACAAGGAAGGGCGTTTCGTTCTCAGCATCGATAAGGACGGGCGCGTAAGCCACAGCACCGGCGAGCCTCTTTGGGCGGCCTCTGCGCAGCCGATAGAGCAGCGCCCGCTGCTCCCGTGCGTGCATAAGAACGAAGCAACGCTCCTTACGCTTCCGAGGGACGGAACATACCTGCTTTACCTGCGCGCCGAAAAGGATGACTCGCTGTATTATATAGGCTCAGAGTATAACATCAATAGTGTCAGGTCTCCTGTCAACAAAGCTACGATTGTTGATATGGAAAAGGGCGAGGATTATGTTATAATGTCCTTAACCGATGAATACGCAGAGGACGGCGAGCATCTGCTGGGCAGCTCGACGGAGGATATTGCGCTGACCGACGAGGGAATGCCGTATTCACCTTCGTTCATGACAATCCTTGAAAACAGCGGAGTTTTCCATCTCACCTTCGGGCAGATGGCAATGCTCGTCGGGGCTGTGCTTATGCTTCTGATTATTATCATCACCTGCCTTATCGTGCATTTTGTCAGGCGGCATAAGCGCAAAAAGCGTCAGAAGGCAAAGCTTTCACAAGGGGCAGGGGAATCGGACGCCGGCATAGAAATTAAAAGCTGAGCTATTCTTGAGCTTCCTTCGTAAATCATATCGAAAGAAATCAAATCACAAAAATACTTAGGAGGAATCATCATGCAGGACTTTACGGACTTTGTCAGGGGACTCATAGGCGAAACCGCCACGGGCGTTTCCGACGGCGTTATCGTCGCAATGGGAATCGTGGGCGGATTGCTCGTCCTCGTCTCAATCTTTGCGATGATAGTTTCCATCTGCCTTGCAATATCCTATGTCAAGTATAACCGCAAAACCAACAGCTGCGGCTATACCGGCGAGCAGGTTGCGCGCAAGCTGCTGGATAAGAACGGGCTTGAGAACATCAAGGTTTCCAAAACAGGCTCGATTCTGTTCGGGAACAGTTACAGCCATTATTTCAAAAAGGTTCGTCTGCGCAGGCGCACATGGCAGAAGGACAGCGTAACCTCTCTCACTATGGCGGCGCAGAAGTCCGCTCTGGCTGTGCTGGACAAGGAAAACGACCCCGATATGCGCAAGCGCGTAAAGCTCACTCCCATTATCTATCTCGGGCCTATCGCCTTTGTTCCGCTTATAATTATCGGCGCGCTGCTTGATTTGTTCGTTTATAAATCCGGCAACGGAACTTGCGTCATCGTCTTTTCGATAATCGGTCTTGTTTTCTATCTTGTGTCCTTTATAATGTCAATCTACATTCTCAAGACGGAAAAGAAGGCGCAGGCGCGCGCCCTTGAGCTTATGCGCGAGGACGGGCTTGCAACTCCCGAGGAGCTTGAAATGAGCAAGAAACTCTTTAAGCTCTATAACATCGAGTACATCAACGACATGGTTGTCGCGCTGCTAGAACTGATTTACAGGGCGCTGCAAATCGTCTCCTATGTTCAGCACAGCAACTAGACAATGTCCGGCTCCAATAACTGACGCAATTCCCGTCAGCCGCGTTTGCGAGAAACATATCATAAGCAAAACCGAGACAGGCGCTTTGCCGAGTCTCGGTTTTGTTTTGCGTTTTCTGACTGCAATCGGATTTTATATCCCCGCCGCAGCCATCCGGCAAGGGAAAATAGGCGGGCAATTCCTGCTGCCGTGAATTAATTTGAAAAAACATATTTACAAACACAAACCGCCATGATATAATAACTTTCGTTTGCGGGGCATTAGCGCAGCTGGTAGCGCACAACACTGGCAGTGTTGGGGTCAGGAGTTCGAGTCTCCTATGCTCCACCATAATTCAACCCAATAGTTGATAGAATGAGAGTCGTCATGAAAATGACGGCTCTTGTTCTATGTTCCAGCAAAACACGAGGTAATTCGAGGCGTTTAAATGCTAAATTGAATAGTGTGTGACAATATCCGTCATTTGCGTGAATCTGTAATCACCCAATTCGGCCTGAAGCCTAGCTTCACAGACACGAGTCGCCGAGTGATTTGCATCCCCCTGCCAATCACTGAAAGCTATCGTTTCTTTTTATCAATCGTTGTGCGTCCCGTTTGCATCCCCCTACGCGGAATTTGCATCCCCTGCGACGCATAGTATGCGTCCCCCTATCGAGATTTGCATACCCCATGACGCAAGTATGCGTCCCCCTGAAATCGGCAACTAACCCTAAGACAACTTGTCAAGGACTTTTTCACTTATTTCGGGCTATGCAAAAAGAGACATCCCCCTAAAATCAGATGGATGCAAAGCAAGGGGCAATGCGCCTGCCCACTTCAATTATTCAGGAAGCACTATCAGAAAGAATGTACTACACTTCGCGGGGCGGCTTTTGGCATCTCTGCGAATAATGCGTTTGGAATGGTGCGGGTAGGCTAGAGCGAACGAACGGTGTGTTTGAGATATGGCAGGTTGACAGTTCCGCGACGTTGGGATGCAACAACGACCAGACACTCTTTGTTCCCAAGGCATATGGCATCAGCTCTGACCAGAGTAACGCTATGCTTTCGGGAAACCCGCATTCAGGCATCTATGAAGCGGACACCAGCCGGACGCTGGATTGTTCAGGCGGCAGTCCCGCATGCAACCAAGGCGGTATCGCCGTGGTGGAACCTATCGTCTTTACGCAGAATCAGCGTAATGAAGTCCGCGATCTGGGCGGTCAGTCGGGCGCGCTTTCCGCGAGCCCCGGCATGAAGCAGCAGACCTATGTCGCCGCGTTCATGGGCGGTCAAGGGGTGCGCGCGGGCGGGCTCGGGTATCGCGAGGAGCAATCGCCGACGCTTAAGGCCGCGCCGTCCGGGGGTAATACGGTTCCGGATGTCGTGTATGCCTTGCAGGGCAACATGATCGGCCGCAAGGACGAAAACGGTCCGCAAGGCGCTGGCGTGAACGAGGAAGTCTGCTTCACGCTCAACACCATCGACCGACCGGCTGTCGCTGCGCCGTGCTACTGTATGTCTGTCGGCAACAACGAGCATATCGCGGAGGAAGCGTCGCCGACGCTCACGGTACGCGACTACAAGGACCCGCCGCTCGTCGGGAAACCGTCTGAGGCTGAACAGTCTGCTTTTTCTCAGGAACGCCCGACCGCCATACTCGCCAGCGGGAAAGCGCAAACGGGGACGATTACCTCGCGCGCTGCGTCCCAGAAAGCGTTCCTTGGGAATCAGGAAGCGTTCTCCGGCGATTCCTTCGTACTGGAAGAAGCTAAGAATCCTCCGCGCGGGAACCAGCCCGCATACTCGCTCGACCGTGCTGCCTTCAACCAAGGCGAGAACGCGCTGTTCGGGATCTCCGTCGAGGAAGAACAGTCGCAGACGCTCACGGCGCAGGGCCCGAACGCGGTTGCCAAGCCCGAAGACGTCGATTACATCGTGCGCAGGCTCACGCCCGGTGAGTGCTGCCGTCTGCAAGGCTATCCCGATGGCTGGACGGAAAATCTGGGTACAGAGGAGCCAACAGACGCGGAGCTTCGTTGGTGGGCGGGAGTGTTCGAGGATTGGTATCGAGCGCAGGGCAAGAACGGCAAGCCGCCGAGCGAAGCGTGGCTTCGCAAATGGCTGAAAGACTCGCGCACGGACGCGGCGGAGTATAAGGCATACGGCAATTCCGTAGCGGTCCCGTGTGTCTTTTTTGTTCTCGCCGGTATTGTGTGGGCAGTAGAAACGGAGGGATGAATCTTGAGGGAAATCAATCTGAACGGCTACATCGATGACGAGGTGTGGTTCGGGGACGAGATCACGCCCGAATCGCTCCATGAGATGCTCTATGGAGCCAACAACGAGTACGCGGACGACGTGCATATCCGCTTGAACAGCTACGGCGGCTCTTGCAACGCCGCCACCCGCATGTACGACGATATCCGCGCCTATCCCGGCAAAGTGCTGCTCACCGTGTCCGGCACGGCGGCGTCCGCAGCCACGGTGCTGTCCATGGCGGCAAACAAGCTGGAAATGACGCCCGGTTCGCTGTGGATGATCCACGACCCCAGCACCGTCGCATGGGGAAACGAGCGCGACCTGATGGGCGCGATTGAT
>JAQWCW010000044.1 GCA_028705775.1 Eubacteriales bacterium | reverse complement strand
TGCTGTCGTCCCCCTAATGGGGGACGTGGATTGAAATTCGCTTTTGCGCACGTCATGCAGAGGGCGACGCCGTCGTCCCCCTAATGGGGGACGTGGATTGAAATTGACCACGGGAAGCGGCGAGCTTCTAATACTGTGTCGTCCCCCTAATGGGGGACGTGGATTGAAATGCCATAAATCCGAGCTACCGATACGCGTTATATCGTCGTCCCCCTAATGGGGGACGTGGATTGAAATTATCGCGTCAAGGCGCTTGTGCGCCTGTTTTGCGCGTCGTCCCCCTAATGGGGGACGTGGATTGAAATCTTGTCGTGCTGTTCGATACGGCGTTTGTCGTTGGGTCGTCCCCCTAATGGGGGACGTGGATTGAAATGCTTCTGGGCTTGATGTCGCAGTTTGTCGCGCAGTCGTCCCCCTAATGGGGGACGTGGATTGAAATAATCAATCGCCTCAAGGACGCCGCCGCGTTCGGTGTCGTCCCCCTAATGGGGGACGTGGATTGAAATAGCCTTGAGCCTGCCACATCGGGCGCAATGAACAGTCGTCCCCCTAATGGGGGACGTGGATTGAAATCCCATTGGATTGATTACATCATACCACAACGCGGTCGTCCCCCTAATGGGGGACGTGGATTGAAATCTCGCCTGCATATCAGCCCATGCCGAATCCGTGTCGTCCCCCTAATGGGGGACGTGGATTGAAATTGTGTCCATCCGCGCAACATAATCTTCACGGTTCGTCGTCCCCCTAATGGGGGACGTGGATTGAAATTATGTCGGGAGCGGTTTCGGGATGCGCGCGACGAGTCGTCCCCCTAATGGGGGACGTGGATTGAAATAATCACTCAAGCCCATGCAAACATTACCAACATGTCGTCCCCCTAATGGGGGACGTGGATTGAAATCCCGTACTCGTGCCAATGTGTGATTTTGCTTTTTGTCGTCCCCCTAATGGGGGACGTGGATTGAAATCTCCTAATGAAAACGTTGTTTTATCGGTTATTTTGTCGTCCCCCTAATGGGGGACGTGGATTGAAATAAGTTACCGTTTGGAATGATGTAATGTTACCACAGTCGTCCCCCTAATGGGGGACGTGGATTGAAATTCATCTTTTTAGTCCTCCTTAAATTTGTTTGGGGTCGTCCCCCTAATGGGGGACGTGGATTGAAATTCCTAACTCGTGCCGATTGTGCCTTACTTGTGATGTCGTCCCCCTAATGGGGGACGTGGATTGAAATGCTGACCATTTGTAACCGTTGGCTTTTAGCGTTGTCGTCCCCCTAATGGGGGACGTGGATTGAAATGTATCACGCTGTGGCTTACTGCTATACGCTCGTAAGTCGTCCCCCTAATGGGGGACGTGGATTGAAATAGATACCAAACCTTGAAAATTGAAAGGAAGTAACGTCGTCCCCCTAATGGGGGACGTGGATTGAAATACATATGAAGGTTTACAATCTTACTAACGAAAACGTCGTCCCCCTAATGGGGGACGTGGATTGAAATTTTTATGTACTGCGAACCGTTGACGGGAAATTTTGTCGTCCCCCTAATGGGGGACGTGGATTGAAATAATCTCCAGCATAACGGGTTTATATTGGTTTACGGTCGTCCCCCTAATGGGGGACGTGGATTGAAATATTACATTTTACAGGCATACAATCGTTTGCACATGTCGTCCCCCTAATGGGGGACGTGGATTGAAATTGGGTCAGTTGTCTGAGCGTAATAGCGTATTTTTGTCGTCCCCCTCATGGGGGACGTGGATTGAAATCACATCGTGTTCGAGCCGTGGTAACAGTAGCCTCGTCGTCCCCCTCATGGGGGACGTGGATTGAAATGTCGGAGGGACAGAGGTTACTGGGGCTTACCTTGGTCGTCCCCCTCATGGGGGACGTGGATTGAAATACCCAAATATGAAGGCGTCGCTCAACCCGTAAGGGTCGTCCCCCTCATGGGGGACGTGGATTGAAATAAGGAGCCTCAGGGACGCGTAGTAATCCGCGTCGTCGTCCCCCTCATGGGGGACGTGGATTGAAATGCTGTGCCGCATTGCTTCCGAGCGGCTCATCCAGTCGTCCCCCTCATGGGGGACGTGGATTGAAATTTACATCCCCCACACAGAGAGCAAGACGAGCAACCGTCGTCCCCCTCATGGGGGACGTGGATTGAAATGAGAAAATCGTTGGCGAGCTTGATTGCTTGCGCGTCGTCCCCCTCATGGGGGACGTGGATTGAAATGCAAATTCCGGCTCATCGTCGGTGGGTACGTTGTCGTCCCCCTCATGGGGGACGTGGATTGAAATCTCGTAGCGGAGGTCAGCCGTCATGCTGCTGGTAAGGTCGCTCCCCTCGCGGGGGGACGTGGATTGAAATGACGGTAAGCCCCTTGACCAGAATCGTCGCCGTGCGTCGCTCCCCTCGCGGGGAGCGTGGATAAAATATAAGGATTCTATACCTCCTTGCGCAATGAGGTGATTTGGCAATGCAGATAGCTATAGTATAGACGATTGTTTATCATGCCTAATTTGTTCACCTATATAGAGGTTTCGATGTTGCTTAGCAATTTACCATGCTTTTATATCTCGATAGAAGGACTCTGCATCGAAATTATTCTTCCCGTTGTAACTATTGTTCTTTCTATATTTGAGGTACTCGTTGCGGAAAACGTAGCGATAGCCAAGCCTTTTGCAAGCTTGATGAGCAGTCGAGCCTTCTACGACTGCGAAAATGATGTTGTTGTAAGGGGTGATACCTGTCTGCGTCCAGAATAATCGGTCTGAAGCTGACAGCGTAAATTTCTTATTGTTCGGTAATGAGACATACCGTGTTTGTTGATTATCAGTGACACCAAATAATCTAATTTTGGTATATGTATCTGGTATAACTATACATTTAATATTACCATCGCCATTTTTTCTATAATTGATGAATTCAAATATCCCTGTATACCCGCCCTCGTAATGCCTTGCAGCGGTGATTTTTGTTGCATTTGTTCCGTATAGGTAATGAGAAGGCAGAAGAACAATTTGTTGTGCAGATGTTGTTGGGCAATAATATGCGCCACATGCTTGATTGCGTAACATCGTATATTCATCAAAGCCATCCGAACTTGCATTGTACATTATAAAATCTTCGTTCGCCATAGCTTTTCCGACAACACGGATTTTATAAGTCGTCTTCTTACCAGAACCGTCCTTGGCACGAGCAGTGATGCTAACTGTGCCGCTCTTATGTGCTGTAACAAGCCCTGCCTCGCCGACGGTTGCGATTCTCTTGTTACTTGAACTCCATGTTACATTCTGCATACTCCCTGTCGGCGAGCATACAGCTTTGAGCTGCAAAAACGGGGAACTCAAGTTTATTTGATTAGATGCCCCATTTATACTAATGGATTGTACTTTTGGTACAACAGTAATTATGATAGAAGACAAAACAGCGCTGCTTTCCTCACTTATGGCGGTAATCTTTACCTTCTGAACACTGAAAACTTTCTTGGCTCGTACTAAACCGGATTTTGATACGGTCGCTATATCAATGTTGCCAGATATCCACCTAATCTTTCGATTTGTTGCATTTGAGGGGGTTATTATGGCGGATAGTTTCGTGGTTGAACCTGCTGATATTGTGCTTGTGCCACGAATTTGAATACTCTGCACAGCACGAACTACTCGTAATCTGAAGGTTGCTTTCTTCTTGCTGCCATCGGTTGCCGTTGCGGTGATGGTGACATTTCCTGTTCTTCCATTCATTCCTGCTGTTACAAGACCGTTATCGTTCACTGTTGCAATACGCTTATTGCTGGATTTCCATATAACGGATTGCGATGCGTCGAATGGCAGAGATGAAGTTTGTAATTGCAGAGTGGTCGTTCCGCCTGCAATATTCATTATATGCTTCGCACCAATTATTTCTATGCGAGATACTCGCGGTAAGATTGTGATAGTTCTGGTGGCTGCGATGCTGGAGTTGTTTCTTAATCTTGCCGTTACGATGCACTTCGACAATGCTGAAACGGATCTACAGGTTAATATGCCTTTTGTGCTTATTTATGCTCCAGGGCAGCCGCTAACTGACCAATTTACGGCTCCTTTTTTTAGTGCGCTAGAAAATACAACATTTAGCGATAACTTATTACCAGCAGTAAAATAGGAACCACCGCTGATATATATCAATGTGTTGTTACCGTTAGTTTGTGATTCTGTGATTAATGAACTTACATTTGGTTTTACTGCATCACTGCTCGCTTTACTTGCGTAGACGTGGCTAAGGGGTAACATACAAAGAATCATTGTGATGAGCATGAACTTTTTTATGGATTTCATTTGCGCCCTCCTGTTAATATAGTGTAATATTGAAAATGATATTGAGTTTGCGATTACATTATTGGCAACGCTGCGCATTGTTGTCGGTTCGTGCTGGCTTTCAAGCCCTTAAACTCCTCAGTGCTATTCCGGCTGCTGTCAACAGAATTCTATACAACATATTGCTTGCTTTGATGAAATCCTAGTTTTATAGGAACATCATGCAATTTTTCAGCTACGTACCCAAATAACCGAACTCATTATAGCAAATTCTTCTCACGATGGAAAGGACTTTTTGATAATTTTTTAAATATTCGCTGTTAATATATACCGAACAGCCTCTACTCCGTATGACAAATGTTATCATATTTCTCACTAAGCTTAACGTAAACTGTTTTTGCTACCTCAGTGCTTTTCTTGACAATACCTTATTCCGTCTTAAAAACTTATATGTCATGAAAAACGGCATTGCTGTGTGCCAATTATTTTGGTTGATAAAGCCGAATTATGTAAACACCAAACAGTCTAGAAAATTGATTGTCATTTGGCGTGCATTTGTTTATTCCTAGCAACACATTGGTGCAATGATAATACAATCGTTGTTCGACTGCTCGTGAATCTTCAACTCACAAAACCGTTGCCTCCTTTTATAGAGGACAACGGTTTTCTTTATTGATTCATTCCGGTTAGGATTTGCGGTTATATTTCGGCGTAGCCTGATATATCTCGGCATATTGAGTCCCGAAACATCGTGCGATACTCTAATTCTTATTTGTCATATAATTAGTTACAAGTGATTGCTAATCATCGCGTACTGTCATACGGTATTACAGCCCTGCACCTCGCACACTACCGCGTAACTATGTATCGCTAACCATCACTACATATAATTCCGCATTGCTGCCTGTCGCGCATACCGGTATGTACACCTTCCTGCGAAATCACTACTATTCGTCGATGTTGACGACCTCGCAGGCGTCTTTGCCGGTTTGCTTTGCGCGGTACATCATTCTATCGGCGGCGTTCATGATGATGGTCAAATCCTTCGGGCGGCGGCGGAAGATTGCAACGCCGACGGAGCAGGTTACGTCGCGGCAGTAGGCGCTCTGGACGGATTTGCAGGCGTCGCAGAGGCGGAGACCGCGCTCCTTGGCGCTCTGGATGGAGGGCATATGACCTGCGACGGTCACGAATTCATCGCCGCCGATGCGCGCCACAATATCGTTGCTGCGCAGGATTGAGCGGAAGCTTTTGGCGCACGCCTTGAGCACTTCGTCGCCCTGCGCATGGCCGAAATTGTCATTATAGTGCTTGAGATTGTCAATATCTATCATGTACAAAGCGTAGAAGCCCTCGATTTCCTCGGGCAGCTCGTCCCACCCGCGCTCAAGACCCCTGCGGTTGAAAAGCCCCGTAAGCGGGTCGCGGTACGCCTCTTGAAGCAGCTCGTACTTGCTTTCGATAATGCGCTTCTGATGGCGCAGCTTTGCGGAATCGACAACATTATCGACCCTGTGCCTTGCGACATGGGTGTTGTACGGCTTGGCGATAAAGTCCGCCGCGCCCATTTCAAGCGCGCGCGCCTCGCTGTCCTCGCTCGGCTGGGAGGTGACGATGACGGGAATCGACTTGAGGCGCGAATCCGCCTGAATGCAGGAAAGCACCTGAAAGCCGTCCATAACGGGCATTATCAAGTCCAGCATGACGACCGAAATATCGCGGTAATGCTCCTGCATATACAGAAGCGCCTGGTCGCCGCTGGATTTTTCGACGACGATATACTTATCGGAGAAGATTACGCGCATAAGGCGGCGGCAGATTTCAACATCGTCAACGACGAGCATTATATCGCTCGGCGGCGATGAAAGCTCCGTCTTTTCAACCTTCGCGTCCTCAATAAGGTCGTCAACGCCCGCGATTGCAACTCCGCCCTGCTTGAGAAGGCGCATGAACTCGTTATCGGGCATCGGGTGCGCGAAAAGATAGCCCTGAGCTTGGTCGCAGTCCATTCCCGCGAGCATTTTCAGCTGCTCCTCGGTTTCAACGCCCTCTGCAATCGCCGTGAGCCGCAGCCATTTTGCAAGGCTGATTATGAAGCTGAGTATGTTTTTGCCGCCGCTTTTTATGCTGCTTTGCACAAGCTTCAAATCGAGTTTGAGAATATCAATCGGCAGCTCGCTGAGCATATTGAGCGACGAATAGCCGCTTCCGAAATCGTCCATTTCAATGACAAAGCCGTGCGCCTTGAGCATTTTGAGCGTTTCAACCATCTGCCGCGAGTTTTCCGTGTATGCCGTTTCGGTTATTTCAAGGTGCAGCAGCTCCGTCGGTATTCCGTAGCGCTCCGTCATGTCGGACAGTAGCTGCGTCAGCTCGCTGTGGTAGATATCGACGCGCGAAACGTTGACGGATATTGGCACAACGGTCAGCCCCGCGTCAAGCCATGAGCGGATTAGGCGGCAGGTTTCTTCCCAGACATAGCGGTCAAGGTCGAAAATAAAGCCGTTCTTTTCAAACACGGGTATGAACTCGCCGGGCGAGATGAAGCCGCGCTCCGGATGAATCCACCTGACGAGCGCCTCCGCGCCGCAGATGAGCTTGGAATGAATGTCATACTTCGGCTGAAGGAAAACATGGAACTGCTTCAGCGCGAGCGCTTCCTTCATCCTGTCCGTGATGAACTGCTCCTTCATCATTTTCTGGCGAATCGCGTCGTTATATACCGCATGGAAAAGGCGGTACTTGCCCTTGACGGTCTGGAGCGCAAGGCGCGCCCTGTCGCACATAACCGAAACGGTTACGGACAGGTTGTGAATATGATAAATTCCCGCGTCCATCGTAAGCGAAATATTGATGGGGAATTCGTTGATTCGGCGGCTTATTTCCGCAAACATTTCATCGCTGTACTCGCCAAGCGACGGTATGAGTATGGAAAACACGTCCGGACCGATTCTGCCGAATGAGATTATTTCCGCAAATGAGTCGCGGATTACGGTTACTGCGTAAGCGAGGATTTCATCGCCGACGGATGTGCCGGCAATATCGTTTATAATCTTGAATCTTTCAATATCAAAGCAGATTATGTCCCGCCTTGTGTCGGCAGGCTTTTTCAGCTCCTGCTCCACATGGCGGAGGAAGGATTCCTTGTTGAGTACGCCTGTTACGGGGTCTCTTTCCGCTTCCGTAACGAGAAGCGAGCTTTCCCGCAGATGTATCAGGTTAAGCACTCTGTGCCTTATAAGCTCGGGTCTGTACGGCTTTGTTATATAATCTGCCGCGCCGAGCGCGAGCGCTTTTATCTCGTCCGCTTCCTCGGTCATCTGGGTTGCGATTATTACGGGAATATCGCGCAGGAGCTTATCCGCTTTCATTTCCTGCAGTACGGCGTAACCGTCAAAATCGGGCAGAATAATATCGAGCAATACAAGGATATAGCTTTCCGGAGAACTGCGCAGCTTTTGGAGGGCTTCCCTGCCGGTTGCCGCCTCGTCCGTTTTGAGGCTGTCTAATATCTGCTTGAGCGAGGTGCGGTTGATTTGCTCGTCGTCAACGATAAGCACGGCGCGCTGTGGCTCCATAGCGAATGCATGACCGGCAGCATTCTGCTCCGGCTTGCTGCTTCGCACCGAATAATCACTCATCCGCATACCTCTTCCCGCGCGCGGCAAAGCCGCGTGATTGCCTATGTCTTATGGCTGCTGCCAAAAATAATTTCGGTCAGGGGCTGTCCGCCCGCTTCTTTCGCTCAAAAACGCTTGGCAATATAATAAAACCATGCGCTTATATAGCTAATCCTGAGAAGATTGTATCACATAGTACGGCGTATTTCAAGCACTGCGGGGAATCATCGCGAGTGTTATATGTAGCGCTACAATACATCTTGGACAAATGAAAAAAAAGAATGAAGGACGAGGCGAAATCGGTTATAGTTGAGTTGCAGACAACAAAAGCCGAAAGGAGCCTCATCCTTCATGAACAGCATAACACA
>JAQWCW010000043.1 GCA_028705775.1 Eubacteriales bacterium | reverse complement strand
TGCGGTGGATCTGCTCATGAGCGATGTTCGCGCGAATCTTGTAGTGACCGACCCACCTTGCAACGTGGCATATGAGTCCGCTGATGGAAAATCCATCCAGAATGACAGCATGGCGGACGGCAAGTTTTATGAATTTTTACTGGCTGCGTTCAAAAACATGGCGGCACATATGGCCGAGGGCGGCAGCGCGTACGTTTTCCACGCGGATACCGAAGGACTTAACTTCCGAAGGGCGTTCAAGGAAGCGGGGTTCCATATCAGCGGCGTATGCATCTGGGTGAAGAACAGCCTCGTGCTCGGAAGAAGCCCCTATCAATGGCAGCATGAGCCGGTGCTGTTCGGCTGGCTGCCCAATGGCAAGCATAAATGGTTCGCTGACCGGAAGCAGACGACCATCTGGAACTTCGATAAGCCCAAGCACAGCGCGGAGCACCCGACGATGAAGCCGGTTCCGCTTCTTGCGTATCCGATCAAGAACAGTTCTGCGCCCAACGGTGTAGTGCTGGACTTGTTCGGCGGTTCGGGCAGCACGCTCGTCGCATGCGAGGAAACTGACCGCATCTGTCGCACAATGGAGCTTGACCCGCGCTACGCCAGTGTCATCGTGGAGCGTTTTCATCTGGCGTATCCGGCTGGAAAGATTACCGTACTGCGCGACGGTCAGGAGTTCTCTTATGACGACATCGCAGGTCACGCTGAGGCGGTGGAGTAAGGATGGCGACACGAGGAAGAAAGCCAAAGCCCACCGCCATAAAACAGCTGGAAGGTAATCCGGGCAAGCGTCCGCTGAATATGCATGAGCCTACTCCACCGAAAGCCAATATCAAATGCCCCGCGTGGCTCCTCCCCGAAGCGAAAAAGGAATGGAAGCGTCTCGCGCCCTCGCTTGAAGCGATGGGCGTTTTGACTATGGCGGATATCACGGCGTTCGAGGGCTATTGTCAGGCTTACGCGCGCTGGAAGGAAGCCGAGGAGTTCATTACGCAACATGGATCGATTTTCCAGACTCCCAGCGGTTATGTACAGCAAGTGCCGCAGGTCTCCATCGCCCAGCAGAACCTGAAGATCATGCAATCCTTCTGTTCGGAGTTTGGCTTAACGCCAGCGACCCGAGCCCGGATCATTGCGAATGGCGGTGGCTCGGACAGCAACGAGAGTGAAGACCCGATGGAGCGGCTGCTGAAGGGCGGGTGGGCGGATGGCTTATGATGAAAAAAAAGCGGCGCGTGTGCGCGGTTTCATCGAGTGCCTAAAGCACACCAAGGGCGAGTTCCATGGGAAATCGTTCAAGCTGCTCCCCTGGCAGGAAAAGATCATCAACGATGTGTTTGGCACCGTCCGCGATGACGACCCGGCGATTCGCCAGTTCACCACCGCATACATCGAAATTCCGAAGAAGCAAGGCAAGTCTGAACTTGGCGCAGCCATCGCGCTCAACATGCTCGTTAATGACGACGAATGGAAAGCCGAGGTCTACTCCTGCGCCTCCGACCGTCAACAGGCCGCCATCGTGTTCGACGTGGCCGTCGACATGGTCAAGCAGTGTCCGGCACTGTTGAAGCGTGTAAAGATCATCCCATCTATGAAGCGGATGGTCTACCAGCCCACGGGAAGCGTCTATCAGGTACTTTCGTCGGAGGTCGCGACCAAGCACGGTCTGAACGTCAGCGCTTGCATCTTTGACGAGCTTCATACCCAGCCCACCCGTGCCTTGTATGATGTAATGACGCAGGGCTCCGGCGACGCGCGCAGACAACCGCTATGGTTTCTGCTCACGACGGCGGGCACGGACAGAAACAGCATCTGCTGGGAGGTACATCAGAAGGCGCTGGATATACTTGAGGGCAGGAAAGCCGATTCGCGCTTCTATCCGGTCATTTTCGGACTTCCCGATGACGCGGACTGGTCGGATGAAAAGAACTGGTATCTCGCCAATCCCTCGCTCGGTCATACCATCGACATTGAGAAGGTGCGCGACGCTTACCATAAGGCGCTGGAAACACCAGCCGACGAGAACATGTTCCGTCAGCTGCGTCTGAACCAGTGGGTGAAGCAAAGCATACGCTGGATGCCGATGGACAAGTGGGACGAGTGTGGCGGTGAGGTTAATCCTTATGAATTGGAAGGCCGCGCATGCTACGCCGGGCTCGACCTGTCCAGCACCAGCGACCTGACGACCGTCGTGCTTGTATTCCCGCCGCGCGACGAGGAAGAGCCATACACCGTGTTACCGTTCTTCTGGTTGCCGGAGGAAACGCTGCAACTGCGGGTGCGGCGCGACCATGTTATGTACGACACTTGGCAACGTCATGGATACATCCAAACCACGGAGGGCAACGTCGTTCATTATGGGTTTATCGAGCAATTCATCTGCCAGTTGGGCGAACGCTACAATATCCGCGAGATCGCATATGACCGCTGGAACGCCACGCAGATGGTACAGAACCTTGAGGGCGATGGCTTCACAATGGTGCCCTTCGGGCAGGGCTTCAAAGATATGTCCCCGCCCAGCAAGGAGTTGATGAGGATCGTACTGGAACGCAAACTCAATCACGGCGGGCATCCGGTGCTCAGGTGGAACTTCGACAATGTCTATGTCCGCACAGACCCGGCTGGGAACATAAAGCCAGATAAAGAAAAATCCACGGAAAAGATAGACGGCGTAGTCGCGCTGGTCATGGCAATGGACAGAGCTATGAAAAACCTGAACGGCGGCGATTCCGTCTATGACGACCGTGGATTTTTAGTGTTGGGGTGAAGAAATGCCATCGAAACCGAAAAGACCCTGCCGGTATCCCGGCTGTGCCAACCTGTGCGTAAGCGGCGTGTACTGCGAGGAGCATCGCAAGGAATACAGCCATGACGCGCTGCGCGGCGGAGCAAACGCGCGCGGATATGACGCCCGCTGGCGCAAGGCCAGAGCGTTATTCCTCCGCCAACATCCACTCTGTGCGGAATGCCGCAGGAACGGTGTGCTGACTCCGGCGACCGTAGTTGATCACATTATCCCGCATCGTGGCGACAGGACGTTGTTCTGGGATCAAAATAACTGGCAGCCCCTTTGCAAGGACTGCCATGACAGAAAAACGGGAGGAGGTTTGTAATTCTATATCAACCCTTAAACTTCGGTAGGTTAATTTTCGTATTTCCTCCTAAGAGACTGGCACCAATTCCAAGAACGGCAATAACTGCAGCCGCACCAGCACCAATAACGCGCCAGTTGAAGTGCTTGTTCTCAGTGTCTTTTTTATCTGCCATTCGAGCTACTTCTTTCATTTGTTCGATGTAGTACTTCTTCTCTTCAAATGAAAGGTTCTCTTGTGCAAGACACGATTTCAATGCGGCAATGACTTCATCGTAGATTGAAAAACAACGCTGGCTGCTTTCTGAGTTAGCATCCAGACTCTTTTCCAATACCGACCGATAATCTTGTAGAGCTTCTAAAGCGAGTCTTGCGAATTCCGGAAATTGCTCGATAGCTTTCTTCGCAACATCTGGTTCCATGTTTTGCAGCATTGAAGCGAAATCCATCACTTTGTCTTTCGTAATGTGACGGAAATCTACGATATCAAGTTGCTGGAGTACTTGCTTTTCTGAAAGCGAACGCTGCATACCAAGCCCTCCTCGTATGAACTCGCTAAATATATTATACCAAAACCTGTTATGGCAAACAAGGAGGATTATGAGAAATCCAATAATGGCACTATTCCGCGCCCGCGACAAGCCCAGTGACGCGATTAGTTCCGCGCCCGCGTTCTATTTTGGTTCCAGCGGTGCTGGTAAATCGGTCACCGTTTCCTCGGCGATCCAGATGAGTACGGTATACGCCTGTGTGCGCGTGATCGCAGAAACCATTGCGTCCCTGCCTCTACACGTGTATGAAACCACGGATAAGGGCAATATGAAAGCCACTGAGCACCCGCTATATCATGTGCTCCATGACGAGCCGAACCTGGAAATGACCTCATTCATTCTTCGAGAAACGATGCTCAGCCACTTACTTCTGTGGGGCAACAGCTACTGCCAGATTATCCGCTCCGGGCGTACACAGATCATTGGTTTGTACCCCCTCATGCCCGATCATATGGAGGTTGACCGCGACAGTTCCGGAAAACTCAAGTACACCTACAACACGACGGAGGGTCGCACGGTGCTTCTCTCCCCGGAGGATGTGCTGCATATTCCCGGTCTTGGGTTTGACGGTGTGATGGGCTATAGCCCAATCGCACTGGAACGAAACGCCATCGGCTTGGGTCTGGCAGCCGAGGAGTACGGCGGGAAGTTCTTTGCCAACGGCGCGCGACCGTCCGGTGTGCTCACGCACCCGAACACGGTCAAAGACCCCAAACGCCTCCGGGAAAGCTGGAACACGGCCTACGGCGGCAGCGCCAACGCAAATAAAGTGTGCATTCTGGAAGAGGGCATGACTTACGCGCCGATCTCCATCCCGAATTCCGAGGCGCAGTTTCTGGAGACACGCAAGTTCCAAGTTGAGGAAATCTGTCGAATCTTCAGAGTACCGCCGCACCTGGTATGCAACCTTGACCGAGCGACGTTCAGCAATATCGAGCATAGCAGCATCGACTTCGCGGTACACACCATTCGCCCGTGGCTGGTACGAATTGAACAGGCAATCAATCGCGCGCTCTTCTCCGATCAAGAGAAAGCGCGCTTTTTCGTGCGGTTCAATATCGACGGCTTAATGAGGGGCGACTACAAATCCCGCATGGAAGGCTACGCCATTGCCCGACAAAACGGCTGGATGAGTTCAAACGACATCCGAGAGCTCGAAAATCTGAACCCGCTCACCGATGAGGACGGAGGGAACGCCTACCTCTGCAACGGGAACATGATTCCCTGTGCGCTGGCGGGCATTAACATTGCGGCTGCGGCAATGGCCAGCATGGCGCAAACGGAGCAGGGTACACAGCCGGACGAACAGTCGCCGGTTGAGCAGCAGCCCGACGAGCCGCCCAAATCGCACAAGAAACGGAGGAATGTCTCTTGAGAGAACTGACCCTGAACGGATACATCGATGACGATATGTGGTTCGGCGATGAAATTACACCGGAAACGCTGCATGAGTCACTATATGGAACCAATAATGAGTATTCCGACGACGTACACATTCGACTCAACTCCTATGGCGGCAGTTGCAATGCCGCCGTTCGTATGTTCGACGATATTCGCGCTTATCCCGGTTCGGTGAGCATCACCGTGTCCGGCACAGCGGCATCAGCGGCTACGATGCTCTGCATGGCAGCGGACAGGCTGGAAATCACACCCGGCTCGCTCTTCATGATCCACGATCCCAGCATGATGGCTTTCGGCAACGAGCACGATCTCACCGACGCGATTAGCCTGCTCCGCGCCTGCAAGGAAAGCATCCTCAACATGTACGAGCGACGCGTCCGAATTTCCCGAAACGATGCCGCCGACATGATGACCGCCGCCACATGGATGGACGCGAACGTCGCCTTTGAACGCGGCTTTGTGGACGCGATCACCGACGATCCTGTCAAGTATCCGGTAAACAGCACGGAAGATCGCGCCGCGTTCGCCAAAAAGGCTGAGGCTTCAGTACAAGCATGGTTTGACCGCAAGAAGAAGCCTGTTCATCCTGCCGCCATGACGGAAAAAGCCGAACCGGAATCCATCCCAATACCGCCCCCGGAACCCGATCCTGATCGAGTGAAAGTGAGAAACACCGACACGCGGCTGGATGAACTCAAATATTGATTGGAGGAAATCATTATGAATCAGATTCTTACCATGCGTGAAAAGCGCGCAAACCTGTGGGATGCCGCCAAGAAATATCGCGACGCGCACATCGGCGAGGATGGCACCATGAGTGCCGAAGATGCCGCCACCTATGACCGGATGGTCGAGGACGTTGACCGGATGAAAACCGAAGTCGAACGTCTGGAACGCCAGCAGGCCATCGATGCCGAGCTCAACCAACCCACTGCCAAGCCGCTCACCGGAAAGCCTCTGCAACCCGGCATGGACGAAAAGACTGGCCGCGCAACGGACAGCTACCGCAACGCCTTCTGGAAGGCCATGCGCAACAAAACCGTACGTCCCGAAGTGTATAACGCACTGGAAGTCGGTACTGACAGCGAGGGCGGCTATCTCGTGCCGGATGAGTATGAACACACCCTGATCGAAGCGCTGGAAGAGAAGAATATCTTCCGTAGGCTGGCTCATGTCATCCACACTTCCAGCGGTGAGCGCAAGATTCCCGTGTCGGTCTCCAAGGGTACTGCCGCGTGGATCGATGAGGAAGCCGCGTACCCGGAAAGCGACGACAGTTTCGGGCAGGTGTCCATCAGCGCTTATAAGCTGGCGACCATGATCAAGATCAGCGAAGAGCTCCTCAACGATTCTGTGTTCAATATGCCCGCCTACATCTCCAAAGAATTCGCTCGCCGAATCGGTGCTGCCGAGGAGGAAGCCTTCTTCACGGGTAACGGCACCGGCAAGCCGCTGGGTATCCTGGCCGCTACCGGTGGCGCGCAAACGGGTCTGACAGCTGCATCCTCGACTACTGTCACCTTCGACGAGATCATTGACTTGTACTACTCCTTGCGCGCGCCGTACCGTCAGGACGCTGTTTTCATCATGAACGACGCGACCATCAAGGCGCTTCGCAAGCTGAAGAATGGCTCCGGAGACTATATCTGGCAGCCCAGTGTAACCCTCGGTGCGCCTGACCGTGTGTTGAATCGCCCGGTTTATACCTCGCAGTACATGCCCACGCTGGCTGCCGGTGCCAAGACCATTCTGTTCGGCGATCTCAGCTATTACTGGGTCGCTGACCGTGAGGGTCGTCAATTTAAGCGCCTCAACGAATTGTACGCTGCGACCGGGCAGGTTGGTTTCCTCGCGTCCGAACGAGTGGATGGCAAGCTAATTCTGGGCGAATCCGTGCAGGTTCTGGCCATGAAAGCGTAAGGAGGAAATGCAATGAGCTACAACACAAAAAACTACGCCGCTCATGGCGGCAATGAGTGGGTCGTCGGCGGCAAGCTGACGATCCTGGAAGGTGCGACCGTTACAGGAATCACGGCCGCGGCTGCGGCGGCAAGCGGAGAAGCGCTCGGCGGAGTGAAAGCGGATACTAAGAGTGTGCAGGACACCGTCGAAGTAAAAATCGGGGCGGACAACAAGTTGTATGTTCCAACATATCCGCAGTCGTACACGCTCCCCGAAGCTGCCGAGGACGATCTTGGCGGAGTGATGCTGGCAGAGAACCAGGCGGATAGCACGGCATCCACTGTGGCGGGTCTAAAGGACGATCTCAACGCTCTTCTCGCCAAGCTCAAGGCGTGCGGTGTAATGGCTGCTGATACACCCATTGAGTAACAGGCGGTGCGAGTATGATCGTGACAGTACCCGAGGCAAAGGCGCATCTTCGAATCGAGTCTGATGAGGAAAACACTTTCATCGAATCCTTGATCGCGCAGGCACAGGCAGTCGCGGAAGACTATTGCCGAGTGATATTCACCGAGCCTGCGCCGGAGCCCGTACGGCTTGCCATTCTGCTCATGGTCGCTCATTACTATGAAAATCGTGATACTCCGGAGCGTCAAATCTACGTGACGCTCCGGATGGCGTTTGAGAACCTGCTCTATCCCTACCGTGATATGACGAAGATGTTTTGAGGAGGTGACGTCGTTTGCGCGGATATAAAAACTTCGAGGGCTCGCCCCGACCGGGCGACCTCCGTCACCGGGTACAGATTGGATACACCGAAAACGCGGTGAACGAAAACGGCTATCCCGAACCGCGCGACATAGTGATCTGTACTGTCTGGTCAGCCGCTACGGACGCAGGCAACCAGCACTACCGCTCTGCCGACGTCATGAACTCGGAAGCCGTGATCAACTTCACCATTCGCTGGCGCGATGATATCGAACCGGGCATGTGGGTGCTCTTCCAGAACGAAAAATGGACGATCTCCACCCTGGGCGAGTATTCCTTCCGGCGCAAGTATCTGGGTCTTAAGGCTTCCGTCGCAAAGGGCGTGAGCGGATGAGACAAGTGCAGAACGCGCTGGCGGGTATCGGTATCCCTGTTCTGGCGGGCGTGTGGCGCGCGACCACACCCAACCAAAACCCGCCGACCCAGTATGTGGTGTACTCCACCACGAAAACCGAGGATGCCTACCATGATGACGCAGTCATCAGCTACCGGACTTATGTGTACATGAACCTCTGGAGCGATACCGACCCAACGGAAATGGCAGATCGCATCCGTCAGGCCATGTACGCTTCTGATTTTTGGATGGTGGAAGAATCGGATCGCGGATACAACATGCCCGCCTACGATACCGCCACAAAG
>JAQWCW010000042.1 GCA_028705775.1 Eubacteriales bacterium | reverse complement strand
GCTCGGGTCGCTCCTCAGCGTTGCCCTATCCTCAGCACCGGCAAAGCGGGAGCAGTATATCACAATTCGTCGCGGACGAACTACCACTAAGCAAATTTTGTACTTGACATGGGGTACACTTCAGATTGCCGACGTAGAAGGTGATATCATTGTTGAGCCTACATATGTAATAATTGGCTCGTTCGTAGATAATCTGGCATGGTTCTGTAATCAAGATATGAAGTGGGGAGTTATGGATGCAAATGGTTGTGTTGTTATTGAACCTAAATATGAAGTCGAACAGAATTATGAATTTCAGCCTGTTTACTTTGTAAATGGATATGCTGTTCGTCAACTGGTGGACAATGAATTGATTATTGTGGATGAAATAGGGAAAGAAACACTCTTGAATCTGAATATGCTTGAGATTGGCAATGTAAGCCAAGTGCTCCCGAATACCACCATGCTAGTATATTCAGTTGAAAACGACTCAGCGAACGACTGCGGCTTTATAGATGTAAAGGGAAACGTATTAACCGAAGCGGTTTACAGCAACTGGTACGACGTATCCGAAAACATGATTCGAGTGCGTAAAAATGGAAAATATGGATTTATTGATAAAAACGGTCAAGAGGTAATCCCTTGTATATATGATGACGCATATGATTTTGTCAATTCAACAGCCTGCGTAAAACTGGATGGAAGTATACTTTATATTAATCATGAAGGCACGGTGGTTTGGAACAGTCAATAAAGGCAAGGCATTTGTCTGCA
Organism: Eubacteriales bacterium; assembly: GCA_028705775.1. Lineage (GTDB taxonomy): Bacteria > Bacillota > Clostridia > Christensenellales > Aristaeellaceae > STF2-37. Next base: position 7,684 of record JAQWCW010000042.1, on the reverse strand, counting down.
CCGAATCGAATCAGAGATGGCGAGACAATTGTAATTGGGAAATCTCAATCTTTATTAATATCAACTCTTAATGATTGTCGTGAGCGTTTCATTTTCGTCAGCCCCTTTCCTTTGTTGACATTGAGCAAAAATATGTATATACTAATAAAGGAAACGTTGAACGGAGGGAATTAATATCCGACCACCGGCACCTTGACAACTGTACAGGACGCAAATGGGGACGAAGACGAGCGCCGCCAGTGGCGGAAGAAGCGAATCGAAGTCCCAATGAGCCACAGAGCAATGCGAGCGAAAGTGAAGCAGTGTGACAATGGCGAGTTAAGAGCTTCTCAGCCCACAGGTTCAATGGCTGCCACCTTGGGTTTCATCAATCCGTTCCGCTATCGCGGTTACGTGTACGATGAGGAGACGGGGCTGTACTATCTGAGAAGCAGGTATTATAACCCTGAATGGAATAGGTTTGTTAATGCGGATGTTCGCATTAGAGGAAATCTGTTTTGTTACTGTAATAATTGCGTAATTATTTGCCATGATCCGAATGGAAAAGATGCAAAAATGTTTTTGATAATGGTGTACCAATAACATCGTCTGTACTGAAGGATAATTTTTTGGTTCGCATAGTAAGACAGAGAAAATGTCGAGGCAATATTTAATTTCAGCGCTTATGCAAATGACTGCTGATTCAAACCTGAAAGGTGGCGGAGCTTGGGTTTATGGACCCCAAATGGAATACGGAACTGCTGATTGTAATGGGATTATTAGGTCGACATTAAAATCGTTCTATAGTAGAACAGCCTATCTTAGTATCTTGGGAAAAGCAACTACAGTAGCTCTCGTTGTAAATGCACTGCAAACATCGGAACCAATGGTGATAAAAGATAAGGAATCGATTCCAGCTGGTTGTATTGTTATTTCTAAGGATTTTAGCCATATGGGAATTACAATAGGTCCTTATCGACATTCTACTAATGCAATCATTGAAAGTGCGATTAGATTTAATGGAGTTGTAGTATCTCAGGACTGGTCAATTGGAGAGGAACCTGATGAATTTTACTATTATTGTTATATTGACGTAGTGGATTATGATACGGAAATTATGCATACCGGTCCCGTATATTTTACGATTGAAGATGATGAAGGAGGTATGGTTCGTGAATAAATGAAAAATAACCACTTATATACTATGTCTGCTACTGGTTGCTGTACATTTTACTAGTGTACTTGCTGAGCAAGAACCAATTCCCGTAATGATTAATGATAAATGGGGATTTGCAAACAATGACATGGATATTGTTATTCCTGCCCAGTGGGATTATGCTTCATATTTTCGTGCTTCCGAAGTGGCTAAGGTTGGCATAAAGCAAGCTGATGGCAATTATTTGTACGGACTTATAGATGTTGAGGGCAACTGTGTTGTTCCTTGTGAGTATTCGATTCACGAGGGTGAAAGCGGAGCATATTTCGCAGGAGAGGACGGATACTACCATATTTATGACGCGCAAAGCAAATTATGCGGATATTATGATATTAAAAATCGATTCTTCTGCCCTCCGATATATGAAGATGTGATTCTCTGGTTTAGAAACGAGAAGAATATCGTGACGGCTTATGGGACGCTTCCATAACAGTCTTTGATAATTAGCCGAAGCCCGATTACGCAGGCACAATAGATATCAGCGATTTGATTGACGAAAACGGCGAGATTGATTTAAGCTCAATTGATGTTGAAAAGAGCTTCGTTATCCGCCTGTCGGAGTGATTGCGGCGGCGAAGCTCAAGCGCCGCAAATCGCCTATGCTCTTAACTTTTCCTGTCCTTCTTGCTTTTCCGCTTCCGGTGGAAAGCCTTTTCATCAGGGCTTCTATATTCACAATCGTTCGGCGCTCTAGAAAGTGTTCAATCTTTTCAACCTGCTCAAGCTCGTTACCGGAATGGTTCAAATAGCATAAAAATCGGTGAAGCACATCATGGCGGTAGAGGAGGTATTCGCCTTCTCTGACGCCTTTTTCTGTCAGCGCGATTTCACCGTATTTCTCGTAGGTCAGGTATCCTGCGTCGGCAAGGTGCTGCACCATTTTTGTTACGGACGGCGCCTTAACGTGCAGCATTCCGGAAAGCTCGTTTACTCGTATCTTTTTTGAATTTTCGGAGAGGCGCATTATCATTTCGAGATAGTCCTCCATTGCGTTCGTCATTTGCCCCGCTTCCTTGAGCAGATAGCCTTTCATGGTGTAAAAACCGCCCGTTTCGCGCATAAAATCCTCCCCGAATAAATCAGTCACCTATATCTTGGCGCGGAATATGATGGGAATGGGAAGTTTCCTAATCCTAAAATATTCCGAAAGGGCTGTTGATATGAACAAGTGCGTTAATCTTATGGACGTATCGCCGGGGCAGAGGGCATTGGTGAAGGGGATTGAGCTGAAGGGCAGCATGAGAAGGCGGCTTCTGGATATCGGGCTTATCGAAAACACGGAAATTGAATGCCTCGGCAGAAGTCCGTGCGGCGACCCGTCGGCGTATCTTATACGGGGCGCAGTGATAGCAATCCGCTCTGAGGAATGCCGGCGGATTCGCGTGTGCGCGCGGTAAGGAGGCGGTAAAATGGGCTTGACGCATAATTCGGTCGGAATCGGAGCTGTCGATTCCGGCCTCGTACTTAACAAAAAATCGCCGCTTGATAAGGTTGTCGCCTTGGCAGGGAACCCGAATGTCGGCAAAAGCACCGTGTTCAACGGTCTGACAGGGCTTAATCAGCATACGGGGAACTGGCCCGGCAAAACGGTCGCGAGCGCGCAGGGCGCGTGTGAGTATCGCGGCGAAAACTATGTTATGGTTGACATTCCCGGCACATATTCGCTCATGGCGCATTCCGCAGAGGAGGAGGTCGCGCGCAACTTCATATGCTTCGGAAAGCCCGATGCGGTTGTTGTCGTCTGCGACGCTACCTGCCTTGAAAGGAACCTGAACCTTGTGCTGCAAACAATCGAGATTTCCCCGCGTGTTGTCGTCTGCGTAAATCTCATGGACGAGGCGAAACGGAAAAACATCAAAATTGATTTGCCGCTTCTCTCAAAACGGCTTGGCGTTCCCGTCGTCGGCACAACGGCGCGCAAGAAAAAAAGCCTGCAAGCGCTTTTAAAGGTTCTGAGTGAAACGATTGCGGACGAAAAGCGGCAGGAGGCGTTTAAGGTCAGGTACTGCGGAGAGATTGAAGCGGCGATATCGAGCCTTGAGGAATGCGTTTCGGAAAAATGCGGGGGAAGGCTTAATGCAAGATGGCTTTCGCTGAAGCTTCTTGATGCTGACGAATCCCTGCTGCGGGAGATAAGCGCGTTTTTAGGCGAGGAATTTTTGCGTGACAGGGAGCTTTCGGAGAAAATCGAGGCGGCGAAGGCGCGCCTTGCGGAAAGCGGAATAGCAGATACTGACGCGCTCAAGGACAGCATGGTTTCGTCAATAGTTAAGAGCGCGGAAAGCATATGCGCCGGCGCGGTTGTATACGAAAACCGCCTCTATGCGGATAAGGACAGGCGGCTTGACAGCATTCTGACGGGCAGGCGCTTCGGCTATCCCGTAATGATTGCGCTTCTTGCTCTTGTTTTTTACATCACGATAACGGGCGCGAATTACCCGTCGCAGCTTATCGCAGACGGACTTTTCAAGGTTCAGGAGCTACTAACGGAGCTGTTTGCAAGGGTCGGCGCGCCCGATTGGCTGCACGGCGCGCTCGTGCTTGGCGTGTACAGGGTGCTTGCGTGGGTCGTTTCGGTCATGCTGCCGCCGATGGCAATCTTCTTCCCGCTGTTTACTTTGCTGGAGGATTCGGGCTATCTGCCGCGCATAGCGTATAATCTTGATAAGCCCTTCAAGCGCTGCAACGCCTGCGGAAAACAGGCGCTGTGTATGTGCATGGGCTTTGGCTGCAACGCGGCAGGCGTTATTGGCGCAAGAATAATCGACTCGCCGCGCGAAAGGCTGCTTGCAATCCTAACGAATAATTTTGTGCCGTGCAACGGCAGATTCCCGACGCTGATTGCAATTCTGACCATGTTTTTCATCGGCTCGGCAGGCGGAGCGTTTTCGTCCGTGCTGTCCGCGCTTATGCTTACCGCCGTTATCGTCCTCGGCGTTGCCACAACGTTTGCCGTAACAAAGGCGCTGTCGAAAACGCTTTTGAAGGGCTTGCCGTCCTCGTACACGCTGGAGCTTCCGCCGTACAGACGGCCGCAGATTGGCAAGGTAATCGTCCGCTCAATCTTTGACAGAACGCTTTTCGTATTGGGGCGTGCGGTAGTTGTCGCCGCTCCCGCAGGGCTGATAATCTGGCTTATGGCGAATATTACTGCCGGAGGGAGCAGCCTCCTCGCTCATTGCGCCTCCTTCCTCGACCCCTTTGCGCGCCTGATGGGGCTTGATGGGGTTATCCTGATTGCCTTTATTCTCGGCTTCCCCGCGAACGAAATCGTTATGCCGATAATCATAATGGCGTATATCGCTGGCGGAACGATTCAGGATTCGGGCAGCATATGGCAGATGAAGGAGCTGTTTGTGGAAAACGGCTGGACGCGGATAACGGCGGTGAGCACAATGCTGTTTTCGCTGAATCATTGGCCCTGCTCGACAACTCTGCTGACAATCAAAAAGGAAACTGGCAGCTGGAAATGGACGGGGCTTGCCGCGCTTATTTCGACGGCTGTCGGAGTCGCGATGTGCATCGTGTTTACGGCGCTTGCGCGAATGCTTAGCTGACATAGCCATAAAAGCAAACGAGCCGCAGATATATGCCTGCGGCTCGTTTATACATCTATCGGGATTGCCTGCCTTTGCGCCGCTTCTGCTGTTACAGCGCGCTGCGCTTTGTATGTCGTCATCCCTCGTTCAGAATGCACGCGCAATAGCCGGGGTGCGGCTGATAGCAATGGATTGTCAGGTGCTTATCAACCTCCGGACTGAAATCGCGAATCACGCGCTGCGTTCCGTTGAGCGCAACGTCCGCATAGCTCACAAGCCATTTCCTGTCGCCGTTTGCGAACACCTCGTAGAACGAGTGGTTAACCATGCTTTCGATTGGCTTTTCCTCGATTGCCTCCATCGCGCGGTTGCAGTAGCGGAAAACGAAGTCAACGCCGTGTCCGTTTTCGTCAAAAACAAGCTCAATCACGCAAAATGCGAGCGGGCAGTCGTCCATCAGGCTGCACTTTTCAAGCAGTCCCTTAGGCGGCATATACTCGTCGGCAGGGGCGGACGCGTTGATTTTGAGCGTGTTGCGCAGCTTTTTATGCTCGCTTAGCGATACTCTGCGGCCGTGGAAGGCGCGCCCGTCGCTCATTGTGAAAACTCCGTCGTCGGAAATCCCCACAATCTGCGCTTTGCGCAAGCTCACCCCCCTAGAAATAATGATGAATTCTCCTTCGGGCAGGCACGCCGTCAAATCCCGCACGGGTATGGCGGTTGAGAGGCTGTGCCCGTTTACAAGCGCAATCATTGTGCGGCGCTCCCCGCGAGTCAAGTATAGAATGTTTTCCGGCATAATTCCGTTTCGCTGCCAGAAACGCTGAACGCTTTCCCTGCTGTACGCCATTTTCTCACCTTTATCTTTGCAGTGTGTTAATTTGCGGGCTTTGCTCTGTAGAGGCTATCCGTAGCGCCCCGACTCTGCATGAATCACGGCTTGGCGCTTTTGCCATAAGCATAGGATGATTATACCATGCTTTTGAGCTTCGTGCAGCTATCCGCCTATCATTTGACTAAGGAAAAACGGCTGCTTTTGCGCGTCGCATATGCAATTTCTATGGCAATGCGTTTTAGCTCTCCGAGGGAATCAGCAAGCAGGCGCAATACCCCGACGCCGGCTGAAAGCAGTAAATTGTCAGGGGCTTTCCCGCGTCGGGTGTGAAATCGCGGATTGTGCGCTGAGTGCCGTTGATAGCAACGTCGGCGCATATAACGAGCCATTTTTTATCGCCGTTTTTGAAAACCTCGTAGAAGGAATGGTTCAAAATTGCTTCCACAGGTACGCTTTTTACTTTCTCGATTGCCTTGTTGCAATAGCGGAATATAAAATCCACCCCGTGACCGTTTGCGTCAAACACCAGCTCAATCACGCAAAACGCTATCTGCATATTGTCCATCATGGAGCATTTCTCTTTAAGGTAAACCGGCGGCTCCTGCCTGCCGATTTGCTTTATCTCGCTGCCTTCAAGGGAAAGGCGAACCAGCTTATGCTGCTTCAGGCTGCGCTTGCGCCCCTGAAATGTCTGTCCGTCCGTCATTGTGTATACGCCGTCGTCGGAAATACTCGCAATTCTGTCCTTGCGCAGAACAACGCCCTTTGATATGCACAAAAAATCGTTCTCCGGCAAATGCCGCTCGATTTCCTTTACGGGAATCACGGTTGAGGCTTGCCGTCCGTCCTGCAAGGTGAGAATCGTATGGCGCTTCTCCCGCATCATATATATGATGGCTTTCGGCGCAATTTGGTTTCGTTTAAAATAAAGAGGCACGTTGTAGCTCATAATATCTCCCTCGCGGCTGTACTTCCTGCCAAAACAATCGCATAGTTAGCCATAATATAAACAAGAAATGATTTATCAGCAAAAACATAACATAAAAATGTGTTTAAAGCAATCCTTGCTATTGCAAAAATCCAAGAAAACCATATAAATTTATTCTAAAGTCGTAATCAATGCAGAAAATCATATCCGTATCGGCATAAAACACAAAGCGCCGAGCATTGCTGCTTGCTTTATCGCAATCGCCTGCCCGAACTGCGGAAACCGTATGCTATCGCTCTTTGCGAAAATGCCTGTGTTCGTCAAGTATCTCTTGCGGCGTTTTGTCCGCCAATGGATTCTTTTCGTAATACTTGTTGATAAGCCTGTCCTGCCTCAGCTCCGTTAAGAGCAGCAAGCCAAAGCCCGCAAGGATGACTGCCCCGGAGATAAGCGAGATAATCCGAATCGTCTGAAAAACTGGCGAATTCACGATTTTGTTGCAGACGGTAAGCAGGATTGGAATTCCTATAAGAAATACTGCCCCGATTCCGATTGCCTTTGCGCCGTAGTCGATGCTGTTTATTTTTTTCATTCTGCGCTCCGATTGCGTTGTCTTAATCAGCTTACATAATATCAAATTTGTGCGCCGGAAGCAACGAAAGCATAAATCAAATCTGTTAACAGTGCAGTGCCGGAGGCTTTTGAATACGAACGAATTTGCCGCTTGCGCGGCAGTGAAGCGTCGTCTTGCGCCGAAGTGGAGTGTTGTTTTTATAGAGCAACGTTGTCACAGGCGGATGACATTAAACCCTGCGGTAAATTATCATGGAGATTTAACCCTCGTAAATATTATCTCAAAAATCAATATGATTTTATAAAAGAATACTTGTCGTAAAATCGAGAGATTTGGCAAGTAACGGGCTGCTCATAGCCCTCTCCTTTATATATATTTTATCATTAATGTCTTGGTTTTACAATGCCTTGCGCAGAAAAGCTGCCGCTTCTCTTTTCTCTCCTGTTTTTTATCTGGGAAAATCGCGTGCGAGCAGGCAGAGAAGAACGAAGAATGAAAAGATAAAAGTGAATAGTACAAAAAGAAAAAGCCGCTTGTCAGCGACTTTCTTTTTGGCGGAGAAGCCGGGATTTGAACCCGGGCTGCGATTACTCACACTACTCCCTTAGCAGGG
>JAQWCW010000041.1 GCA_028705775.1 Eubacteriales bacterium | reverse complement strand
ATCTTTGATTTCTTGGTAGGTAGCTTTCTTCTCCGCATCGGTCAAATCCAGCTCGTCCATATCCAAGTTAATCTCGATATGTTGCTTTGCATTGAGTTTGGACAATAAACATACCGTCTCAACGTGCACAGTATATGGGGAACAGTCCAAAGATCCTCCGTAAGGCGTTGTGTGTGATCCAGTATCGCCCACTACATAACAGGGAAAGACATAATTCGTGAATACAAAAGTCGGCGGGATCGCCGTTTTCACGCTGTTGCTTGGACGCGCCATTACGCTCAAGCGCATTCAGTACTACCGTGCCGAAGGGCATATCCTCCCTGATGCGGCCCATTGCGTTCAAGTCCCGGCGAAGGCAGGTTTTTCATATCCCGGTCCTGATACCGTCATCACGCTTCCGCCTACACCGGAACGCCTTGTGATTGACGAGGCAATGATCAGCTCATGTATGGCGGATTTCAAGCGCCAGTTGCTGAAACGTTAATGACTGTTAAGCCGTGATCTTTTCTTCTGCCGGATCGTATGTGAATGCGATCCGGTTTCTCTTTGCTTTTACTCGCATGGCGCTCGGTTTTGTCTGTTTTGGCACGCTGCGACACCTACACCGGAACGCCTTGTGATTGACGAGGCAATGATCAGCTCATGTATGGCGGATTTCAAGCGCCAGTTGCTGAAACGTTAATGACTGTTAAGCCGTGATCTTTTCTTCTGCCGGATCGTATGTGAATGCGATCCGGTTTCTCTTTGCTTTTACTCGCATGGCGCTCGGTTTTGTCTGTTTTGGCACGCTGCGACACCCACAGAGGAGGAGATATCCGAAAAAACGCTGACAAATAAGCAGCTTAGCTGCTCCTTGGGGCTTGGTTTGTCCGGTTCCCCCACCATAGATATCGCTTTTAAAGTCGCTATTTTTTCAGCATCTCCCGCGACTTCTGTTTGCTATACCTCTTTTTGGGGGCTGGGGGCGCCTAATCGGCCTAAATCCCTTATGCCATCGGCTTTCTACGGCTTTCGTCACCAATCTTTCTTGGAGAGCCGTTAAGTTCGTTTATTCAATTCAGCTCCACTGTAGCTATCCTCGGTTCAAAGCAGCAGCAAGGGCGCAAACACACGACGCGAACCCCGCTTGCCCTCTGTGGACCTACCTTTAGGAATGTGGTCAGTACCGTCGTGTTTCCACCGAGTCCGAGCGCGCCGGAGCCTACCGCATTTACGGCATCCGTAATTCTCCGTCCAAGCGCATCCTGCTCTCCGTATTTCCCATCGACCAACGCCTCAAGCATGAGCGATGACGCTTCGTAATGAGAGCGTCCGATGCCTACTGCGAGCGTACACGGCGTACAGCCGAGAAGCTTTGTCCCTTCCGTTGCCCATGAGACGATTTCGTCCACAACGGTGTCCACGCTGTGCTTGTGAAATACGCGATAGGTTTTCGCCCTTATCGCCGGACCGCCGCCGAACATCATGATGTGAAGCCGTGTCTTGTCGCCTTCAATCGGCCTTATCAGTATCGGCGCAGCATCCAATGCTCCCGAATCCTCGTCCAAGCCCAGCGACTGGTCTATTCTCTGCTCATCGCTACCCCTCACGGCCATCGGTCGTCCGGGCAGCTTGCGAAGCCCCTGCCGCACGCCCTCTTTAATGGATTCCAGCGTATCGCCGGTGACAGCGCAGTTCGTGCCAACATCGAGAACCAAGTGAGGTATTCCCGTGTCGTCACAGAGCGGGCTTCTGTTCTTCTCCGCCACAAGTGCGTTTTCGAGAATCTGTTCCATCGTCCATTTCGCTTGGCTGTTCTGCTCATGCTCTATCGCTCTTTCATATGCCGCCTTTTTATCGGGCAGAAACGTTGACCCGGCAGAAACGAGACCTTCTGAGACAATCTGAATTATTCTTTCATCCATACGCAAACCTCAATAAATACTCTTGCCGTGAGCAGCGGCAATGATGCAGGGATAGTCCTTCACTTCCAGCTCGTAGAACGCTTCCATGCCAAGCCCCGGAAACGCTACACATCGGCTGGAAAGCGTGTTGTTGCCGAGCAAAGCTGTCACAGGCGGCATGACGGCGAATACGGCATTGACACTGTCCAGCATCGCAACCGTTTCCGCTTTGATCGCGCCCTTTCCGAGGTGCATCTTCACTCCTGCTTTAGAAAGCGTTTCAAAGCTGCCCTCTATTTCCAGCTTGTTGCTGGACGTTGGGCCTACTCCGGCAGGGCTAACAGCTGTGTGGAAGATAACAGAGCCTTGCAGATCGATTCCTGTCTCACCCAGCTTTCCTTCTTCTATCAGCTTGCAGATTTTCGGAAGTACCGCGTCTCTGCCGCAGTAGATTCTACCTGTGATATAAACCATATCGCCGGTTTGAAGTTGAACCGCAGCTTCCTCGCTGGTGGGGGTGTTTATATGATTCGTCATATCATTTCACCGCAGCCGCGAACAGATCGATGTAGCTGCTCTCGTTCTCGATAACTCCGTAAGCTCTGCCCCTCATGTAAATTTTCTTCGCCCAGTTCGTATGCGGCTTTACTTCGTTCATCTTGTTCCCGTTCTCACCCTTGAAGACGCCGCCCTTTTGACTGCCGAGGATATTGACTGCGTCGGTGTATTCCTCGTTCGTCACCGCTTGCAGCGCGTTCACATAGATCACATGGCTTGGGTGAATTACTGTTCTGCCGACAAAACCGTTCGCCTTATCCTGAATCACCTCACGCAGAAGACCGTCCACTTCCGGATTGACGATGGTCTTTCTCCTGAGCAGATAATCCTCAAAACCAAATCTCGGCAGATCGCGGAACATCATCTGCTTGCTGGCGCGGAAGTACTCCCAGACGGGGCCGGATACTATGTAATCGTTATCGCGCCCGAAGATATTCAGGATGTCCGTCAGGCACTCGCGCACCGTGGAGATATCGTAGATGGAGTAATCCACGCCGCGACGAACACCGAAACAGGATGAGAAATCTGTTGCTCCGACGCGCACTTGAAGCACCAGATCGTAGTACTTATCAAGAATCTTTCGGATACCCAACAGCTCGTCAAGCCTTGTCTCCTTATGAGCAACCTCCGGGTCTTCGATGATCGGCATGCCGTAGAGAATCTCTCCAAGGTCGTCGTTCAGCTTGCGAAGCCGTGCGAAGTATGCTTCACCGTTATGAGCATTGAACTTCGGAAAGTTGATACCGGTCAGCACCTTCGCCTGATGCGTTGTGAGCATTCCTGCGAAATGCTCGAACTGTTCCGTATTGCGAACGCGGCAGAAAATGAGCGGAATGTCGTTCTGAGTAATCTTCCCCTCGTCAATCGCTGTGCTCAGTGTTTCGAGTGTTTTCACAACATTCAACTCTGCCGCCGGAACATCGTCCTCGGGGCAAGCGTCCTCAAAGCAAAACACCATCGTCGTTAAGCCCGGCATCTCTTTGTTCATGATCTTCCCAATGAAATCCTTTGTTCCGGGCATGTACATCGCCGCGCCGAGACAATAGCGCAGGAAATTCCTGTCGGTGTATTTCGTGAATTCCTCCGGCTCCGCTATGAATCTAAAACTTGAATTATACAAATTATGGCGCATACCATTAACCTTCTTTCGGCCGAAGCCATTAAATTATTTCAAGCTGCCTTTCGGGGATTGAACTGCTTCCGGGTAATACGTGTCGATCATACGCTTCACGAGCGCCACCTGTTTTGCTCTCTTCTTTGCGTCGTCAACGGTTGTGTCCCAGCTGTGCGTCGCGGCGACAGAACCACCAGTTTTCAGGTATATCGGAGCGGCAACCCTTATCATTTCAGGAACTTCGTAATGCCTGATAAATCCGCCTGTAGATGCAGGGTTTTCTGTGTGGATGTCAATCGGGATGTCAATAGCCTGCCGCATGGACGCCAGCATCTGTAACTGGATATCCCGCACGGGATTGATGGAGTTCGCGCCGATAAGTTCAAGCAGCTTCGCCGAGCAGGGATTTCCGTGGCCTGCGTGCGCGGAAACCTTGAAGTGCGTATCGGCGGGGATTTCACCGGCCTTACGCATTTCGTTGAGCAGCCACAGACAGCCCTCATCGTAAACAAGGAAAGTATGGCAGCCGAGTACGGAGGCGCGCTTGACTTCCTCTACAGCCCTCACGATCTGCTCCTGACCGCGAAGTCTGTAGCCCATGCGCACACCTTCCTCAGTATGTACGGACGCGCTGGTATCGGTCGTCGCGCGGGGTCCAATGGCGAGTATCAGATCGGTTTGTGCATCCTTCGCCATTTTGACCATCGCTTCTATCTCGGAATCCAGCAGGAACATGACGCCCTTTGTCTGAGTAACTCTGTGCAGACAGATTCCCAGCTTGTCCATTGCCTCGAGCAGTGCTTCCATCGCTTTCGGTCCTTGAATACCGGGGACTTCAAAGCGGTATTGGCCGCCATCCCTAAAGCGTTTCTCAGAGGTCGGAAGGTCGTAGGCATCACCGCCGGGTAGTCCGATTGATTCTAAAAACTTTCTTGTTGCTTCCATTTTCGTTTCACTCCTTCTATTTTTGCAGTTCGTTCATGAGTTCGTTGATGAGTAGTTCGTGTGAATCTATATTTAGCGGAGGGAGCTTACCCGCCAATCCCTTTTTGACCCGTATTTCAATAAACGTGGGATGACCGCAAGCGACCAGTTCACGAACCGCTTTCATGACCTCCTCTCGTGTGGTTACGAAAGAAACCGGCGTTTTGTAACCGCAACCTTGAGCGATCTTGATAAAGTCAACCGCAAACCCGGCAGAAGGCTGACCACCGACCGATTCGTGTGCGCCGTTATTCAAGATAATGTGCATGAAATTAGGCAGATCGTATTTACTGACCATCGACATGGCGCCCATATGCATCAGCGCGGCGCTGTCGCCGTCGAAGCAAACAGAGTATCTGTCTTTCCTGTTCATTGCTATGGAGAACGCGACAGACGAAGCGTGACCCATAGAGCCGACGTTCAGAAAATCCAATCCGTGACCTTCGCCGCGCCGTTCACGCAGGAAGTACAGTTCTCTTGTCGCGCGTCCAGTCGTAGCGGAACAGACAGCGTTCTCGGGGAGAGCGTCAAGCACTGCTTCCATCGCTTCCTCCCGGAACAAAGGGTATCCGTTCTCGACTGGCGCGGTTGACTTCTTTTCTTCCGCCATTACGCCCTTGGGCACGAGTATCGCCACAGGCGTTCTACCAGCTTTTACCGTTGCCAAGGCTTCTGAAATCAACTGGCTCATCGCTTCGTTGTCGTCAGGCGCGATGTGGCATGGAATACCGAGCAGCTCCGGCAGCTTGGGCGTAATCTCACCCTGCCGCTTGTGCTGCGCGTGGTCACCCGTTCCCGGCTCACCGCGCCAGCCGATGAATAAGAGCATCGGTACCCGGTACACATCCTTATCGGCAAGTGACACGAGCGGGTTGATGGTATTGCCTACACCGGAGTTTTGCATATACACCAGCGGCACCTTGCCCGTACTGAAGTAATAGCCCGCCGCGATTGCGACGGCGTTTCCCTCATTTGCCGCTATCACATTGTGCTCGGAGGGAACGGTCACCAGCAAGCTGTTGCAAAAACCGTTCAGGTAGGAGTCCGGCACGCCTGTGAAGAAATCCACGCCGGCATCATGCAACGTTTGAATAAGTTTTATTTGGTCAAGCATTTTTGTCACTCTCTTCTAAGCCTTTGACTTGTAAAACGTGAAGTATTCGGGAGCGTCAGCTCTGCTTTTCTCCCAAGCGTCGTTTATCGCTGATACCACATCGTCTGGCAGCGCCCCCCTCTGAACAGCCGCAATATTACCCGTAAGCTGCGGAATGCTCGACGCGCCGATGATGATTCCATCTCCGCGCTCCGTTTTCAGCATGGAATGATGCGTCAGCCAACGGTATGCGGCTTCCGCGATGGTGATGCCGTGCGGCTCACAAACGCTTCTGATCACGTCAATCGCGGCGAAGTAAGAATCGTGCCAGTACCGCTTCTGGTAATTCGGTCGGTTCGTGAATCTGCCGTCGCTCACGATTCTGTCCTTGTACTTATCCGTCATCAGTCCGCCAGCGAGAGGATTATACGCATAGAAGCGCATATTGTAATAGCTCAGGCACATGTCAAGCTCCCGCTCCGCGTGTCTACTCAAAGGGTTATACAACCCCTCGTAAACGGTGGGTAGCATCCAACCATTCCTGGCGCAGATGCTGTGGACTTCCGCAACAAGCCAAGCAGGGAAGTTGCTCAGTCCCAGCTCCCGGAATTTACCCTGCGCATACAGCTCGGCGCAACCTTCAAGCGCCGACTCCACAGGTGTGTTCGGGTCGGGGAAATGAAGGTACAAGATGTCAACGGAAGGTAAGTGCAGCCTATTCAACGATTCGTTGAGCTGAGATACCACAGCGGCTTTATCGAGCTTTCCGGTTATCCTCGGATTGACCTTGGTAGCAATGTTGTACTTCCGCTTCAATTCCGGCAGCGCCGCGCCTATCAGCCTTTCGCTTTCACCGTCGTTGTAGACATAGGCGGTGTCAAGCATAGTGTAGCCGCTGTCTCCGAAAGCCGAGATCATCGCCCGACTATCGTATCCGAATACACGCTCCCCGAACTGCATCGTGCCTAAGATAAGATTTATGTCTTTCAATTTATACCTCCTATCGCGTCGCATAACTGCGCAATCCCGACATCAGCTTCCAAGACTGTATTCACCAGTCTTGCCCCCGTCTCCGCCGAGTATCCGGCATACTCAAGCAGACCGATCGCGCGTTCGTTAAACTCGTCATTGTTCATCGGGTTTTCGGGTTCACCTTTCGGAAAATCAACCTGCTCGTGTACTTCACTGCCATCAGCTAAACTAATACTGACGATAGCTGATTGTTTCTGTGGGAACGAAGCCGAGAACCGTTCATCCGAAAACACGCGCACAGCTTTCGCTATCCTGCGAACATCTGCATTACCGGTATGGTTCTCATCGTACTCAAGAAGCCCCGCCTTGCCCTCCAATAGTCCAACCGCAACGCCGTATGGTATGCTCATTTTTGCGGAGCCAATGCCTTGAATATCGGTGTGGTCGTGGCCGCGAACAGCTAAATCGTATGTGCTGACCGTTATACCAGTGATTCTGTTTATATCAGTCTTTTGCCGCAGCTTTATTGCCGCTTCGATAGCTGGGTGACAATACCGGCACGCCGCATAGGGCTTTGTATATGCCTTTTCTATCGCATATGTCCCGCCAAGCAGAGGCTCTTTCAGAGCTATGTCCTCCGTCCCTGTCATCATTTTCAGATAGCCTCTGTCTCCGCCTAAAACATCGTGATGACCGACAAAGCCCGCCTTGGCCAACTGTGTCGCTGTTAAACCAAGCAATGCGCTTTTCGCAACATTGTACGGCTTCAGCTCGGATTCGTCGTCAAGAACCTTCAGCATACCTGTCGCCGATACCGCCGCGATTGCAAAGGCATTTCTTCTCTCCTCGATAGTATAATCAAGCATGTACGATACCGCCGTTGCAATGCCCAGCACGCCGCAAGTGCCAGTCGCGTGATAACCCATCGCCTTGTGCTTAGGTTGAATGGAAACCGCCATAGTAAACGAGGTTTCGTAGCCGATGACCGCAGCTTTCAACATCGTCTCTACTGATATCTTGTGTTTTTCTGCCAGCGGTATCAGGACGGAGAAGATCGGAGAACCGAGATGGATAATGCCGGTGTTTGTCCCGTCGTCAAAATCCAGCGCATGTGCGTTCAGCCCGTTGAGAAACGCCGCCTCTTTCAGATTCGTTTTCATGCTCATGCCGATGAGCGTACTACTTCCGGATTCCGGCTCCGCAAACTCCAGATACTTGGTTAATTTCTCCTGATTCGCTTTTGCTCCGGCTATCGTCACGGCAATATAGTCCATCAACGCTCTTTTGGCTCTTTCAAGAACCGCTTGAGGAATCTCTCTCGCCGCAACTTCCTCAATGCTTCCAAGAAATCGATCTGTTATTTTCACTTGACCACTCCTTATAAATAGTTCTTTGATTATCGTGTCAATAATCATTTGCCTATACTTGCAGCAAAGCAATACGATTGTCCTCGATAGACTGGTGATCTGATTAGATTCGTTGGTGTTTCACCAGCAAAAATAGGAGAACTACTACTTTTATCGGTGTTTTCACCAATTCAGCCACAACACCAATCAAACTTGCAGCTCTGCATGAATGATTGGTGTTTCCTGTTTGGGGCTTTTCGCTGCCATCGGTCTCAACGGCAATGAATACTGCCATTGGGAACCCTCATGTTATACTTGTTTGGGGAACCAACCCAACAATTACAACAGAGGAGGATTATCCAATGGCAGCGAAAAACCCCAAACAACCTAACTCCGGTAACCAACGGGAAGACCTTCAGGACAATGATTCAGGTGAAGTGTACCCCATGTCAAGTACAAAATTTGCTTAGTGGTAGTTCGTCCGCGACGAATTGTGATATACTGCTCCCGCTTTGCCGGTGCTGAGGATAGGGCAACGCTGAGGAGCGACCCGAGCGC
>JAQWCW010000007.1 GCA_028705775.1 Eubacteriales bacterium | reverse complement strand
CCTCCTTAGTCCATGCAAACTAAGGGTAGCGCATCATGGGGGGTGCTGACAATGGCTCTTTTCATTGCCACTCCGGGGTGCTCACTTTTTGGCGCCCTTTTGCTCGTTCTCTATTTTACCGAAAACAAGCGAATCAGTTCAACTAGAAAGTAGTATACAGAAAGGAATAAATAATATGTTGTTATTCTCAACGGTTCTCAAGATTAATCAATCCATGACAAAAGATAAATTCATACATCTTGTCGAGGAATGGAATCAAAGCCATACCACTCATCCGGAAAACATAATAAAAGATTTCGTTTGGAACGGTGAAAAAAGCCTCAGGTTCGGAAACGACTATTTGTGGTTGCAGATTGTCGATTTGGACGTTAAACAAATCATTGCGGTTCGATATGAAAAGCATACAGATGACGGCGTGACATGGGATACGGACTATATTTATAATTACGGCGAAATGAAGCTTTCAATTCAATTAAGTCGCAGTTATTCAGAACAACAAATCCTGATTAATGCTAAGTACTCCACTCCTCATTTTATTACATTACTAATTGAAAAAGGATATTTGGAAAAAGACTTAGATTTACCTATTAGCAATACCCCTATCACATTAGCCGACAGCAAAATGCAAGTGCTTGCTGATGTCATTATTAACAGTTCAAAGTACGACCTACCAGTAGTTTTTGTTTCAAAAACGCACGATAACCATGACCCGATTGACGTTACTCGTTTAGCAGCAAAACTAAAAGGTGTAGCTCATGTATTTATTCAGCCGGATGTTGAACAATGCTTAAAATTGCGTGAGCTATGTAAAGGGCGCGAAGCATATTGGGGTATGTGCGGCGTATATTTGCCTAACGCGAACGGACACTGGCTTTTTTCTTATAAAGGTACTACTGGTTATGATGAAGAGCAGTATTCATCAATTCTCCATTGCATACTCCAATATACCAACATCCAAACTATCAATCCGATTTACACATGGCAAGGCATTGACCTCGAAAATCGTACAGATGAGATAATCAACGATTTGGGAATGGATGAGCAAGAGTATAAAAACGAGCTGGAGTCTAAAGAAAAGACAATCCGCGAACTAAAAAACAAGGTCTTTTCTCTTGAAAATGAGAACAAAGCATTAAACAGCAATAAATCACATTATGACAGCGGAACACCTGTGCTTTATTACGGCGCAGAACGTGAGTTTTTCGACGGCGAGATTAGAGATGTAATTCTTTCAACGCTCGATACTGCAATCAAAAACTTGCCCGAGAACACAAGAAGGCGGCATATACTTGAAAGCATTATGGAATCTAATAAGTATCAGCATATATTGGAGGAAAGAGCGAGCAAACTCAGAGAAATACTAAAAGGCATGACAAACATGACGCCTCCCATCGAGAGCAGCCTTAAAGCTTTGGGATTAATTATTATCAATAACAATAAGCACCATAAGCTTAAGTATTACGAGGACAGCAGATACGTTTGCGTTCTGCCCTGTTCAGGAAGTGATTGGCGATGCGGAGAAAATGCATCAAAGGATATCGCCAAGCAGGTATTCTAGTATTGCGTTTTCTACGGAACAACAAGCAATCACATATACGAGCAAAGCCATTCATTATAGCATAAACGGAATAACGAATGGCTTTTGTCTACAGTTACAACACTGAAAATCGTCACTTTTGATATTGAATAGATTCAGCAGTAATTACATTGCCCAATTCTTTTATTTACGATTGAAGCAAAAACAAAGCGTGTCGGATTTACTCTATAGGACTCAACAAACTTCAAATCGGTTTCCCATTTCATCAGAGCAAATGCATTTGCTTCTTTCTTGCCATTTCTCTGTATAAAAAGCTTAAGAAGTATTACGATTTGTTTTACTGTCATCATTTGTGTATCAATGATATCCGCAAGTAACGCTTGACGCATAGTATCGGATAGCTCTTCTTGTGAATTCACATTATAGCCCAAATGTCGAAGCAAAGATTTGCTATTTAGAGTAGAAAACTTGCCGTTGTCATATGCACCGATGTTTGCAATAATAAATCCATTGCGTTTAACAAAATCTCTATATATTCCACTATCAATATAATACATGCCGTTCAATTTGTTATATGTCGCTTTAACAATTTCATATCTTTCGCTTTTCGCACAAAAAACGAGAGCATCGACAATTTCAACATTCTCATTCATTGAAAAGTATCCGCCTTCATCACCTGTATAGATTTCTATATCAGTATCAGCATTCATCTGATGTATTTGGTTCTTACTGTTAGCTGCTCTAACTATTTCTATGAAAAAGCGTTTGCCTTCAACATTAACCACTTTTTCTCCGATTTCAATCATTGTTAATAAATACAAAGCAACGTTACTCGAATAGTGTATTATATAATCACTTGAATTTGAGTCCTTTTATCAGTAACGATTGTATAAGTACGAATATCCCCTTTTGTGCATAAAGTGATTTGCCGTTCTGCAGGCTCTACAGTTGCACGTATTTCGCGATACTTATCACGGTCATAGAATACATTAAAATCATGATTGATTACTCGTTTTTCGGTATTCGACTTGTTCTTAAACAAATTCATAATCGTTTTCACTGAAATACTGAATACTGTCTTACATTTGCAACAAGCTTTACATACATTTTTTGAAGGTTTCTGTGCTTTATCTTGGACAACAAGTGTATAACTAGACAATTCATGTCCACAAATTGGACAATAGTATAAACCAATTTGGCATGGATACACAGTAGTGATTTGGTTATAATTTATAGAATATGGAGTATTCCTATTCGCAGCATTTGACTTTTCCATACAATACACCTGCTTTGTTATTTTTAACGATTCCTTGCTGTTTAGCACACAGAGCAAAGCACAGCATATGATTTCTAGCAGTAAACTCAAGTACAGTGTAACACAATATGGAATAATGTCAAGAAATAACGCGCTCCCGAAAACGGGAGCGCGATATAGCAGTGGGTTAAAAGGCTCAGCGCTGGACTCTGCCGGAGCCGCTGCCCTTCATGAGGCTTTCGACCTCGGAAACGCTTACGCGGTTGTAATCGCCGGGGATGGTATGCTTGAGGCAGGAAGCCGCGACAGCAAACTCAAGCGCGGTTTTTTCATCCTCGTAGTTGTTAAGGCCGTAGATGAGACCGCCGCCGAAGCTGTCGCCGCCGCCTACGCGGTCAACGATGTGGGTAATCTGATACTTGCGGGAGAGGAAGAAATCCTTGCCGTTGTAGAGGCAGGCGCTCCAGTCGTTATGGCTGGCGGACTTCGACTCGCGCAGGGTAATCGCAACGCGCTTGATGTTCGGATATTTCTCCATTGCGAGCTTTGCAATCGCCTGATACTGCTTTACGTTAAGCTCGCCCGCCTCAACGGCGCTCTGGCTTTCAGCCTTCAGCCCGAGCGACATCTGGAAATCTTCCTCGTTGGCGATAACGGTATCGACATACTTGACCAGCTCGGTCATGACTTCCTGCGCGCTCTTTCCGTACTTCCAGAGGTTCTTGCGATAGTTCAAATCGCAGGAAACGTGCAGTCCAAGCTCCTTCGCCTTCTTTACCGCCTCAAGGGAAAGCTCGGCAGCGCCCTCGCTGACGGCGGGAGTGATGCCCGTGATATGGAACCACGAAGCGCCGTCAAACGCCTTGCTCCAGTCGATATCGCCCGTATGAGCTTCCGCAATCGCGGAGCCTGCGCGGTCGTAAATAACCTTGGAGGGGCGCTGAACCGCGCCGGTTTCAAGGTAGTAAATACCCATTCTGCCATCCTTGCGGACGACATTGCTTACGTCAACGCCAAAGCCGCGCAGCTCGCGCAGGCAGGCGGTAGCGATATCGTTCTTGGGGAGCACGGTAACGAAAGCGGCGTCCATTCCGTAATTCGCAAGCGATACGGCAACGTTAGCCTCGCCGCCGCCGAAGGTAGCCTCCAGCGAGGGGCTCTGGAAAAAGCGCTCAAGATCAGGGGATTTGAGGCGCAGCATAATTTCACCGAAGGTAACAACTTTCTTAGCCATGTTATTCTCTCCTTAATGTTTACTTCTGCAAAAGATGAATCGCAAAGCCTGCGATTTCATTCTTCAGGTAAATAGCAACCATCTTGCCGTTCTTTACGGCGGCGCTGCTCTCGTCAAACTCGAAGCCCTGCTGCTCAAGATGCCACTTTGCGCGGGCAATGGAGTTCGTCTTTACGGCGATATGCCCGTTCGTTCCCCTGCCGACCTTCTTCATAAGCTCAAAGGCAGAGCCGACAAGCACGGAGCTGTTTCCGTCCTTGATGGGGAAGCCGCAGATTGCGCAGAGCGCCTTGGCGTCCGCCTCCGCCTTTTCGGCGTTTTCACAGTTGATTCCGATATGCCCAAGCTCGAAGCCGAGCATTGTCTTTACTGCGTTCTTGGTAAGCTCGGTAATACGCGCCCAATCCTTAGCCGCAATAGCGTCGCCAGGAACCATCCAGCTTCCGCCGCAGGCTACGATTTTGGGGAAGGAAAGATACTCGACGACGTTCTTTTCGCTGATTCCGCCGGTGGGAAGAAAGCGCATCATTCCGTAAGGGGCGCTCATTGCCTTAATCAGCGGAAGCCCGCCAAGCGCCTCGGCAGGGAAGAACTTGACCGTCTGAAGCCCCAAGGAAATGGCGACCTCGACATCGCTCGGGTTCGCGCAGCCGGGCAAAACGGGAATGTTATGATTCGTGCAGTACCGCACAACTTCGGGATTAAGCCCGGGCGATACGATATAGGTCGCGCCCGCGTCAACCGCGCGCTGAACCTGCTCGATGTTAAGCACGGTGCCTGCGCCGAGAATTACCTGCGGCAGCTCGGCATGAACGTTCTTGATTGCCTGCTCGGCGGCTGCGGAGCGGAAGGTGATTTCGGCAACAGGCAATCCCCCGTCGCAGAGGGCTTTGCACAGCGGCACAGCGTCGGCGGCGTCCTCAACCTTGATTACCGGTACGAGTCCTGCAAGAGAGAGCTTTTCAAACATATCCATTTAAGTTGCCCCTTTCTTATGTTACATACCGAAATATCTTTCGGCGTTGCGATAGCTGATGTCCTTGACTATCTCCTTGAGCGTTTCCATATCGGCGGGATATTCCCCATTTTCAACCCATGTTCCGAGAAGATTGCAGAGAATGCGGCGGAAATACTCATGGCGCGGATAGCTGATAAAGCTTCTGGAATCCGTAAGCATTCCGACAAAGCGCGAGAGCAGTCCGAGAGCCGCAAGGTCGCGAATCTGCCTTTCCATTCCGTCGCGCTGGTCGCAGAACCACCATCCGCTTCCGAACTGAATCTTTCCGGGAACGCCGCTCTGCTGGAAATTGCCGAGCATTGTCCCGACGGCGTAATTGGCGGCGGGATTGAGCGTATAAAGGATGGTTCTGGGAAGCAGACCTTCCTTATCCTGCTCGTTCATAAGCCTTGAGAGGTTATAGGCAAACGGCTCGTCAATGATGGAATCGAAGCCGACATCCGCGCCGTAGGTTTTGAAAATGCGCTCGTTATTGTTGCGCATTGCGCCAATATGGTACTGCTGCGTCCAGTTGAGGGAGGCGTACTTCTTTCCGACGGCGACAAGGATGTAGGTTTTATATGCGCTGACCATTTCATCGGTCGGCATATTTCCGCTCATCATTGCGGCAAAGGCGGCGTTCGCGACATTCTCCTCCGGCTTTGCATAGGGGACAGTATCAAGCGCATGGTCGGAAAGGCGCGCGCCCTTCCGGTTGAAGTAATCAATCCTGCTTGCAAGCGCGGCGGCGACATCTGCGGCATTTGCAATCCTTATTCCCGAAGCGGCGGAAAGCTTTCCGATATAATCGGCAAAGCCGGCGCGCTCGATGTTGATTGCCTTGTCGGGGCGGAAGGCGGGAAGCACACGGCAGGAGAAGGACTTATCCTCCCGAATTTTGTCGTGCCATTCAAGGGAATCAATCGGGTCGTCCGTTGTGCAGATAAGCTTCACCCCGAACTTCTCGATAAGGCGCTTTGCGGAAAACTCCTTGGTTTGGAGCATTGCCGACGCCTTATCAAAGATTTCGTCGCAGGTTTTATCGCTCAGGATTTCATTTATTCCGAATACCCTTTTCAGCTCAAGATGCGTCCAATGGTAAAGCGGATTTCCGATAGCGGACTTGAGCGCCGTTGCGAACGCGCGGAACTTTTCGCGGTCGTCGCCGTTTCCGCGAATAAGCGTTTCGTCAACGCCCGCTGAGAGCATCATACGCCATTTGTAATGGTCGCCGCCGAGCATAAGATGCGTGATATTGCGGAACTGAATATCCTCCGCGATTTCCTTCGGGCTTAAATGGCAATGGTAGTCGATAATCGGCATACCCTCTGCCGCGCCGTGATAAAGCTCCTTGGCAGTTTCATTGCCGAGCAGGAAATCCTCATCCATGAATTCCTTCAAAATTTATCCCCTCCATGTAATAATTATGTAGCTTTCAGGAATCGCTCAATCTTGCGCTTGGCGCGCAAAAGCAGCGCCGCGTTCGCGGTTTCCTCCTCCTCCGTTAGACGGAACGAGGGAGCGGAAATGCTTAGCGCGTACTGCGGCTTGCCGTCTCTAGCGATAATCGCAACTGCCTGACAGGTTACGCCCTCGCAGTTTTCGCCCCGCTCAACGGCAAAGCCCGCCTCCCTGACCCTGCCCATTTCGGTGAGCAGGTCGGAAAGCGAGGTTATCGTTTTATCGGTAAGCTTTTCAAGGGTTACGCCCGAATAAAGGCTTTCAATCTCCGCGTCGGTAAGCGACGCGAGCAAAGCCTTGCCCATCGCGGTTGCGTGAAGCGGCATTCTTACGCCTATTCTGCTGGACATTCTTACGCTTCTTGTGCTTTCAAGCTTGTCGATATACACGACCTCGCGCCCTGTCATCATTCCGCAGTGCATTGTTTCGTTGCACTCGTTGTAAACCTGACGCATATACTGGCGGATAACCGCAGTAATATCGAGGTCGTTGACCGCCGCGCTTCCCACCTCAAACATTTTAAGCCCGAGAAGGTATTTGCCATCGTCCTGCTTATAGGCGTACTTGCACGCCGTCAGAGTCCGCGCGAGATTGTATGCGGTTGACTTAGGCAGCTCCATCAGGCGCGCAATCTGATGCAGCTCAAGCCCCTGCGGATTTTCCGACAGCAGCTCCAGCATATCCAGCCCGCGCGCAAGCGTCCTGTTGCTTAATTCCGACATACTCTCACCTTTCGTTCATAATTATGAACGACGTTTCCGTTCGTGAATAGTATAACGCCGATAATACGGCGTGTCAAGCATAGATAATAACTTCACAAGCAGGCGCAAGGCAGCGGCAAAAAAGCCAAGCGCAAAGCAGTATCAGTTCAGCATTGCCGTTCCTATGTTCAGATAGGCAGCAAACAAGAGCCATGCCATATAGGGCAGGTTCAGAAAGCCTGCCGCCCGTTTTACCCTAAAAAAGCGCCAAAGCATTACGGCGGCAAGGATGATGAGCGCGATAATCCAAGCGAAGGCGACATAATAAAGCCCCGCGTTAAAGTAGATAAGCGGCCAGAAAAAGTTGACGAAAAGCTGAACACCGTATATGGAAAGTGCCTTCTTCCTCTCCCCGCTTTCCGAAACGAAAACGAGGTAGGACGAAACGCCCATCAGGATAAACAGAACCGTCCAAACAATCGGAAAAACGATTTCGGGCGGCGAAAGCTCCGGCTTTGCAACCGACTTGTATTCCTCCATCGCGCCCATTGTGAGAACCCCCGCAAGCGCGCCGACTGCGAGCGGAATCGCCATATTGACAACCAAAGCCTTCAGACGCATTTCTACCTCCGCATTTTTCGGGAAGCTTAAAAGCGCATCCCTTCCGTTCATCAGAAAGGATGCGCCGCAAATGCAGATTTTATGTCGCTTATTTCAGGTTTTCGGGATTAAGGCAGAGCAATTCCTCGCTGACAAATCTGCCGTCCTTGCGAATCAGCTCATCGTCAAACCAGATTTCGCCTCCACCGTATTCGGGCGTCTGAATGTAGACCAAATCCCAATGGATTGCGCTGTGGTTTCCGTTGGGGCATTCGTCATAGCAGTTGCCGGGAGTGAAATGGATTGAGCCTGCAATTTTTTCATCAAACAGCGTATCCAGAATCGCCTCATGAATATAGGGGTTTACTCCTAGCGAGAACTCGCCGATATAGCGCGCGCCCTCGTCAGTATCAAATACCTTGTTCACGCGCTCGGTATCGTTCGCCGTCGCCTCGACAATCTTGCCATCCTTGAAAACAAGGCGGATATTGCTGAAATTAACGCCCTGATAAAGGCTGGGCGTATTATATTGCAGAACGCCGTTTACGCTGTTTTTTATAGGCGCGGAGAAAACCTCGCCGTCGGGAATGTTCAGCTTTCCGTCGCACTTGATTGCGGGCTGACCCTTGATGGAGAAGCTCAAGTCCGTTCCCTTTCCGGTTATATGAACACGGTCGGTTCTTTCCATGCGCGCAACAAGCTTATCCATCGCCTTGTTCATTTTTGCATAGTCCAGATTGCATACGTTGAAGTAAAAATCCTCAAACGCGGGGGTTGACATATGCGCGGACTGCGCCATGCTTGGCGTGGGATAGCGCAGAACAGCCCAGCGGGTGTTGCGGATGCGCTCGTTGGAATGCACGACGCGGCTGTAAAGCTTGCCGTACATTGCAAGCTTGTCCGCCGGAACATCGCCCTGCGCGTACTGGTTATCTCCCGCCCTTATGCCGATATAGCACTGGCAATCCTTCATACGCTCCACGTCGTATTTAGCCATCAGGTTAAGCTGCTCCTCGGTGGCGCATTTGAGCATCTGCGCCTGAACATCCGTGTCATAAAGCTGAACGAGCGGAATTCCGCCCGCCTCGCTTACCGCTTTGACAAGCTCGCAGACAAACTCGCGCTGAACGCCGAAGTTTTCAATAAGCACCTTATCCCCCGGCTTTACCTCGCAGCTGTACTCAACCAGATTTTTGCTCAGTTTTTCGATTCTTGAATCCTTCATTCGGTTTTCATCCTTTCAAGCCGCCTTGATACAGCCCGACAAACGGGCTTTTCAAGAGCGTATGTGACAATAATTCCGGCAAGCAGCGCAAGCGCGAAGGAGAGCCATGTGAACGGAACCTGCCATGCCAAA
The DNA here is from genome assembly GCA_028705775.1 of Eubacteriales bacterium. Classification (GTDB taxonomy): domain Bacteria; phylum Bacillota; class Clostridia; order Christensenellales; family Aristaeellaceae; genus STF2-37. Next base: position 97,920 of record JAQWCW010000007.1, on the reverse strand, counting down.
TCTCCCTCTACGTTAGGCTCGGCAAAAGCGGAAGGAATCAGCCCCGATTTCTTGAGCCAGACTGAGAGCGACTGATGCCAGATGTAAACATTATAGCTCACAGCGGAGAAAAAGACCATAAGTTTATTCGAGAAAAGGAAGCGGATAAAGCCCGCCGAAAACGCGAGGGAAACCATCAAAGCGCCCGCGTACACGGAAAGCGTGAACCTGCCCCGCATCATTCCGAGGCGGATTGCCTCCATGCTGCCCATGCGCGCCTGATAATTAATCAGCCCTACAAGCAGCAGCATCGCCATAGCAGCCACAACCGTAAAGAAGATTCTTACCGGCTTATCAGCCTTTATCCTGCGGCACATTGAGGCGTATATGAGCGCGAGCGCCATTCCGTTCGCATACACGTCAAGAAACGCGGGAAGCTGATTTATATAGGTAGTGGTATCGGCCACATATGCTCCGACGAGATAGCGGAAAAGGAAGGCTACGCCGACCATTGAGAAATAGGTTACGAGAGGCTTTTTCCTGAATGCGGCGGCAAAAAGCGGGAAAAGCAGGTACATCTGCGCCTCGACGCCAACCGTCCACAGTACGCCGTTCAGATTAGTATAGACATACGACTGGCGGAAAAGCGTCTGCGTAAAGGTCAGGTGCGCGCCCAAATCCAGAGCAAGCGACGAAGGCGAGGAATAAAGCCCCTGCGCAAGCGCGATTATAAGGAAAACAACGATTGAAAGCCAGTACGAGGGCAGAATGCGCGCCGCGCGCTTGATGTAATAGGTCGAAAGCTTGGGATTTCGCCCCTCCGAAATTATCGAGCGCGCGTAAGGAAGAAAGAGCAGAAAGCCGCTAAGGAGAATCATTACGTCAACAAAGTAATAGCCCGCGCGGATAATTCCGTCAAGGTTGATAATCAGCGTATCGCCAATAAAAAGGCTCGGGCGAAGCCAGCTTTGCTGCCATATGTGATACCACGCGACAATAAAAACAGCCAGCGCCCTTACCCCGTCCAGCACGCCGATATGCTTATCGCTCGGCTGCGCCGTATACCTTGCGTACCATACTCTCAGCTTATCCGTCATTCTATTCTGCCTCCCTTATACACCTTGAAAACAGCCCTTGCGCACGCCGCCGTTATAAGCCCGCACACCGCGCCGGACAAGAGCAGCACGGGCGCGTAATAGCCAATCGCCGCGCCGCCAATCGTAAAGAAAGCAACAAGAAGCTGCCCCGCATTATGGAGGATTCCTCCTGCCATGCTGATTAGAAATATTGAAAACCTGCCTGTTTTCATTATGAGGTACATACCGACAAGGCTTAAAACCGCGCCGGAAAGGCTGAAGGCGAGCTGCCAAAGCCCTGTGCCGAAAAGGAAGGAGGTAAGCGCGCAGCGGGCGGCTGAAACCGCCAGAGCGCCCGCAAGCCCGCCGTTATACAAAAGGAACAGGCTTACGATATTCGCAAGCCCCAGCTTTATTCCCGGCACGGGCAGGGGCAGCGCAACCGCGCTTTCAATATAAGAAAAAATCATGGAAAGCGAGGTGAGCAGGGCGTAAACGGTAAGCCGCCTTATATAATCCCTATTTCGCATAAGCGTCCACCTCGCTGCTATCGCCCTCAAGCTGAACAATCAGCTTATGCGGAAGGCAGACAATGCTCTGCCCCGCCCTGCTTTTCGCGCCCTGATTCACGCACAGCCCGTCGCGGCAGTTTGCGCTTACAACGCTGACGCCGCCGTTTTTAACGACAATCAGGTTTTCAGCGCCCTCGCTGCCGGTATAAAGATACTCGCAGTCCGCCGAAAGCGAAAGGAGCTTTACCGTTTGCCCGTCTACAAGAACGCGCGCCGTTTCGGCTTTTCCGCCGGAGAAACCGACGGCAGCCGCAAGCAGCCCAAGCAAAGCCAAGACAGCGATTATTATAACGATTTCGCGCTTTGGCGGCAGTCTTTTTTCCGCTTCCGTCATTTGCCGCCCTCCATAATCACCGTATAGCCGCCGCCTTCACCACCCGTGTAAAGCGCCGCGCTTCCGTCCTCCAGCGCAAAAACGGCGCTGACGCCGCTTTGCACGCTTATGTACTCCGCGCCCTTCTCCTCGCCCATAACGAATACGGCGGTTGAAAGACAGTCCGCAAGATAAGAGGAAGGCGCGATAATCGTAACGGACAAAAGTCCGCTCTGCGCTGGCGCGCCCGTGCGCCTGTCGAATATATGGTGATACCTGCGCCCGTCCTTATCAAAATATCGCTGGTAGGTTCCGGAGGTGACGACGGAAACATCCCCGCCCTCCACCACAGCTATGCGTCCGGAGGGGTCGGACGGGCTTTGAACGGCGATTCGATAGGGCGCGCCGCCCGTCTTTTCATGGAGCGCGTAAATATTCCCGCCCAAATCTATAAGCGCGCTTTTTACCTTTGCTTTATTAAGATAATCGGAAAGCTTATCGGCAATATATCCCTTTGCGACAGCGCCCAAATCAATCGCCATGCCGGCGGGGAGCGCGTATTCGTCAGTTACGGGAGGCAGTTTTTCATAGCCGCAGCGCAAAAGCGTTTCCCGTATTTCATCTTCATCGGGCACGTGATTGCCGCCGCCTATATCCCAGAGCCTTGCGAGCGGATAAAGCGAAATATCAAGCGCGCCGTCCGTTTCGGCGCACATACCGAGCGCGGAAAGCAGCAGCGCCTTTTCCTCGGCGGAAAGCGAAACGGTTTCGCTTTTGTTCAGCCGCCCGACAAAGCCTTCGCCGTCCGCGTCAAGCATAAAATGATAATCCCTGATTATATCAAGACAGCCCGAAAGCGCCGAATCCGCTTCGCTTTCGCTTCCGGCGCTTACGGTTATTCTTATTATCGTATCAAGATAGTCAAAGGTCGAAACCGACTTTGATATTTCTCTCCCGCAGCCGCAAAGGGGCAGAAGCGAAAAGCAGATAAGCGCAAGCAACGGTAAGCGTATGCGAAGGCGGCGGGAGGTCATTCTTCAGTTACCTTCTGCATCTTGAAATCGCGGGAGCTGTTGTTATTCCTGAGCGTGAGCGAGGATTTGCCCACATAGGCAATTGAGTAGATTGCCTTCATATCATCCCGCGTCGCGCCGAGCAGAAGCCCATAGCTTTGAACGCCGAACTGATACTCAACTCCGTCTATGACGCAGCTTCCGTCCTCCCTGAACTCAGCTGTCATATTGACGCCCTTCCATGAGCCGAACAGCTGATAGCAGCGGCGGGTCAGCTTCTTATCGGCTACGTCGCCGTAGTCCGGAATCTGCTTATAATACTTATACGCCTCGAATATGTCCTTATCGCGGTAAAGCTGCTCCGCGTAGCTGTAAATTGCCTTATCCTTTTGAATCAGGAGGGAGGAATACTTGCCCGGAACATCGCTCAAATCAATTCCGCTGAGCAAATCAATGATTCCCTTGTAGTCCTCCTTTGCCATCAGCTCGTCGGTTCTGCTCTTTATTCCGACAAGGAAGGAATCATAGCATTCGATTGCCTTGTCCGCGCTGTCCTTATACTCGCCGAGCTGCGAAAACAGGCTTCCGGCATTCGACACATCGCCGGCGCTGTAATAGGACATTGCCTCCTGATAGCGAATTTCGTTAACCTTATCAATGCTGTCCTTATAATCCCCAAGCGCCGTGAATGCTTTAAGCGCGCCCTCACTGTCGCCGTCCTCAAGCATTTTTGCGGCAAGCTGATAATCGCATTCGTTTACCTGCGCCTCGCTGTCCATGAAATCTGCAAGCTTATCGAATATGTACCTTGCAGAGGTATAATCGCCGTCGCTGAGGAAGGACTGACCCTGACCATACTGCGCCTTTTTGACGAAAAGCACGGATTCATCGTCGTCCTTGCCCGCAAAGAAGGTTATTGCCTCGTCATAATTCTTGTTGTCTATAAGGTTCTGACCGTAAGCCGAAACGACGGAGGCGAGTATAGCCTTTGACTCATCGTCGTCCCTTGCGGAGAAATAGGCGATTGCGTCGGTATACTTGCTTTCGCTCATCAGCTTGTCCGCATAGGTGCGCATAAGCCCTGAGGATATAGCGGCGGAAACATCGTCGGTTCTCTTTGAGAAATACGCAAGCGCGTCGCCCTCCTGCCCCGCTGCAACAAGCTCGGCGGCATACGCCTCAAACGCTTCCTGTTCCTTTGCCGCGCTGTTCCACGCGCCGGAAAGCTCGGCAAACTGCTCGCCCGCGTCCTTATACTTCTTTTCCTCAAGCAGGGAAAGCCCGCGAAGGTACTTTGCCTCCGTAAGCTTTTCAGCCGCGCCTTCAAAATTCGGAATCCTCTCAAGGTACACGATAGCCGCGTCGAGATTTTCAGCGTCAGTTGCAGCCTCGGCTGCAAGGAAAAGGGAATACTCAGCCTGATACGCGCTGTCCGAATAATCGCCAAGCTCCGCAAACACCTCGTGAGCGCGCTCGTAAGCCTTTGCGCGCTGCTCGGAAAGCGCCGTTTCATAGCGGCACTCAAGATATTTTTCGCCCGCGTCGCCATAGTCAAGAATCTGCTCGAACATATCAGCCGCCGCCTGATAATCCCCATCCTTCATTGCGGCGATGGCAGGGTCGTAAAGGCAGCGGTTGAGCATCGTCTGCACATCCGCGGACGAGCCTGCTTTTCCGAAAGCTTCCGCGGCTGAAATCATTTCCCCGCGCCCGAAGCGGCTCATGCCAAGCTGAAAATACGCGCTCTGCGTCTGCGTTGAAGCGTCGGTAAAATCCGGTATCTGCTCAAGATACTTTATCGCTTCCTCATATCTGCCCTCGGCAAGCGCCGCTGTTCCGGGAATATAGAGGCATTCGCTCGCCTTTTCGGCGCTGTCCTCATAATCGCCGAGCATAAGGTATATTTCACGCGCCGCCTCGTAGCGCTCCTGCGCCTTGAGGGACTCCGCCCAGCTGTATCTGGTCTGCGACAGAAGCTCGCGGGCGTTGCCATAGCCCGATATTTCGCCCAGAAGCTCCGCGGCGTCCGAATACTTTGAAAGCGATATCAGAATCTGCGCGCGGCGGTATTTTGCCTCCTGCGCCTTTACTGCGCTGTCCTCATAATCCGCAAGCTCCTCAAAAAGCGTCTGCGCCGAAAGAAGGCTTTCGCTCGTGCCCTCTTTAAGCATTGCGTCCGCCGCCTGATAATCGCACTTTTTAACAAGCTCCTGCGCCGCGCGATACGAGCCGAGAGCCTCAAACTCCTGCCGCGCCGCGGCGTAATCGCCGTTATTCAGGTTCTGACCCGCCATATAATACTTGTAAGCCGGAACGCCATAGCGCCATATGCAGTAGCCCGAGCCTGCGACAAGCAGCGCGCCCGCAACCGAGCCGATTACGATTCTGCGAACCCTGCGGCGGCGTTTCTGCTCGTCCTGAAGCTTTTCCTGAAGCTTGCCCGCGTCCTCGCGCGCGCGGCGGGCTTTTACGGCAAGCGCTTCTTCATGCGCCTTGACAGCGCTTGCAACGCCCTCCTGCGAGAACTCCTGCATTACATTTTCCTTGAGCCGTCCGCAGCGGACGCACTCCTCATCCTTTGCGGCGTTCGGTCTGCCGCATACGCAGAGCCATACGGCTCCCTCCTGATGCGGATAGCCCAAAGCGTCCGCGCCAGCCACAAAGCGAAGCTCCTCCAGCTCCCTGCCGATTGGCAGCGCGTTGGGGGTATACTCGACTGTGGAGGACGGCAGACGCCGCCAGATTGTACCGTCATAGAACCAGACCTTTTCGATATGCACCTCAAGGTCGGCAAATTCCAAATCAGGCTCAAGCCCTATCGCTACGTCAAAGCCCGCCTTGCTTTCGCCCGAAATGCCCTGCGCGCGCTCCGTTCTGCGCGTCACAAGGGAGCCGTCCTGCGCGTAGAGGATTATCGTAACCTGTACGCTCACGACGGTTTTTTCGGACAGGTTATACAGCGTCAGCACGCACGCCGGGTAACTCTCCGAGGGCATAACGTATTTCCAAAGCTCAACGGGGCACGAAAGGTCTATCTTCATCAGGCGTGCAGCTCCTTTTAAGACAGGAAGTATAAAAATGCTCAGCCGTTCTGACCGCTGAAGCGGCAATCGACGGTGTAGTTGACAAGCTTGTTGTCAATAAAGGAAAGAATCAGAACGCAGACATTATCATTCCTGTCGTCAAAATCCATATCGCAGGCGTAGTAAACGGTCTGCTCATTATCGTAATAAACAACCTTGCCGTAGGGCGCGATATCCGCTCCCGCTTCGCTTGCATACAGGGTTTCGATTCCGTCAAGGCGCATTCCGTTGCCCTGCGGGAAGCGCATAAGCACATCGAAAAGATAATCGCCGACGCGGATTCCGCGCGGGCCCTCAACGGTATCGCCGATTACATACGCCTGAACGGGATACAGAACGTTTTTCTGCGCGTCTGTCATGAACGCAAGGGTCAAATCCTCCCACTGCATAGTGTAAAGGAAGGTTCCGTCGCTCGACGAAAGGTATTCTGTTTCCTGAGCCTTGCCGTAGCTGGCAAGCGCCTCGTCGGGGGTTATCGAGAACAAATCGGTCTTGTCGAAGATTAAATCCTCGCGGGAAAGCATCGCTACCTCTGCGCCGTCGTAAGGAATATAGGAGAATACTTCCTTCTGCGTCCTGAGCGCGCGGAGAGCGCCTACGCGCGCTTCCTTTTCGCTGTCGGTAAGCGCGTCGCTTGAAGAATAAAGCGTGATTGAAACGGCAAAGCTGCTGTCGATTTCATACGAAACGCCCGCCTCGCACCAGCCGTCATCGGTTTTAAGCAGCTGAGAATACTGAATGGACTGAATCCTCTGCCCGTCCCTGTATACAATTCCGTAGCTGACCCCGCCCTCTGCCTCGGTATCAAGATAGATGAGCGCCTCATCCTTTGAGCCAAAGAGCTGCCAGTTTTCCATCGGGTAATACTGGAATATGTTAGATACAAACGTGCCAATCGTCATCCCGCGCGCGTCGCTGTATTCAGGGGTAGTAATCCTGACGCGCTCAACGCGGCTCGAATCGGTAAGGGTGTCCGTATCCGTTATAAAAACGAATTCGCCGGTCGAAACGGCGTAAAGCCCCTCGCCCGCGTCGTCATCGTCAACAACGCCCTGCTGAACTTCCTCCTCGGAAAGCGAAAGCGAAATTGCCTCGTTAATTCCGGAAATCGCCTCATCAGCGGCAAAGGGCGTCGGTTCCTCAGCCGCGAAAGCCGAAACGCCGGAAAAGCATATCACCAGAGAAATAAGAATACCTAAAAACTTGCGCAACATCAGCGTGCCCTCCCGCAATCAATAAATTTGCAGTATATTCCGTGTCCTATTATAACAAAACTATTTCATTTTGCATAGAGTTACGACATTATTTTCAAACATTTTTAACGAACCGCCGAAATAACAGCCGCATTTTCCGAAAAAACAACCGATGTAAAGCGATGGCAGGCGCGTAAAGAGCTTATCAGGCTCGCTCGGCAAGCCGACTCCGTAGCATGAAGCGCCGAATTACCCTCTGCGGCTGCCGTCAGGTGCTTTGGCGGGAAGCCTTGTAATCCTCGCCCCACAGCTTCATAGCGTCAAGAATCGGGCGCATCGTATTTCCAAGCGGCGAAAGGGAGTACTCAACGCGCGGAGGAACCTCCGGATATACGGTTCTAATGATAATCCCGTCCTTTTCCATTGAGCGCAGGCTGTCCGTGAGCATTTTCTGGCTTATGCCCTCAAGACTCCTTTGCAGCTCGTTGAAGCGCCACGGACGCTCAATCAGATTGCGGATTATCAGAAGCTTCCACTTGCTGCCGATAATCTGAACGGTTGTAGCAACGGGGCACGCCGGAAGAAGCTCGTTTTTGCTTTTCATAGTTTGTTTACCTCCATATAAGGTGCAGCACTTCAAATTCGATGCTGCATTCATTATGCTATGCTTCATGCGACAAATCAAGTGCAAATAGTATTGAAAAGTTTTTTATTCCCTCAAAGGCGCATTTCGGCGCAAATCTAACAAAAAAGTGCGTATCCCAACAAAAAAGTGCGTACTTTACGGCTTGAAAGCGCAATGCTAGTATGCAATCAAGGGCTGCGGAAACAGCACCTCGGGCTAAAAGCCGCAGAACCAAATTATCGGAGGATTTAACAATGAACAAGAACAGCTGCAAGAAGGTTACCTTAGGCAAGGGCGAAATGTATGTATACGATTTCGGCTCGGTAAAGCTTCACGCCTACAAGACGAACGACCTGATTAACGACGAGGTTTTCATAGTTGAAAAATCGGGAAAAGCGGTTATCATAGAAGCGCCGTGCTTCTTTGACAACATCGCGGAGCTTACGGCATACATCGCCGATGAAAAGCTTGAGGCAGTCGGAATGCTGCTTGCCTATCATATGGCGGGAGCGAGCTTCCTGCCCGGCGTTCCGGTTTACGCAACCGCGAATGCGGACGAGTACGGGCATACCGGCGGCGGCGCGGCGCTGATTCGTCAGTTCACGGGCGCTTTCGGCGGCATTTTCGACAGCTCGATTTACAGCGTCACCAACGTAATCGAGGCGGGAAAGCAAAATATCGGCGGTATTGAATTCATCATTACAAAGACCGGCGAGGCGTTTGACATCGAGATTCCCGAAATCAACGCGGTGTACACCCACATGATGGGTCACGACTGTCACTCCATCGTAGCGGGCGAAGGCCATGCGGACGGAATTCTCGCGCAGCTTAGCGGATATATGAGCGCAGGCTACGACCTTGTCCTGACCTCGCACTACACGCCCGAGGATTTGAAGGACGCAAAAGCCAAGGCGGACTACATCAGGAAGCTGAAGGAAATAGCTGAAGTGTCCGCAAATGCCGGCGAATTCAAGGCTGCAGTAAAGGCAAAGTATCCCGAATACAGCGGCGAAAACTACCTCGACATGACCGCGGGCTTCTTTTTGGAGGAGCATTAAGGGCAAGGCAAGAACAACGTGAGATTTGAAGCGCGCCCGTCGCTTTGCGGCGGGCGCGCGACAAGTCGGAAAGGAATGCTTAATTGACGCAATCAGAGAGGCGCGAGCGGCTGATAAAAGAGCTGCTTTACGAGCGCGCAGACTTTGGCGAAACAGAAATACCAAGCGGAGAGGATGAGCAGAGGCGGCTTCTGCGCGCGCTGATGAACATCCGCCCCGCAGGAAAAGCGAGCGATTCCTTTCTTGCCATGCAGGACGAATATCTCAAAAACCGAGCAGCGGAAAAAGGGATTGTCGATATTTTCTCGCTTGAACCTGCCGAAAAGGGAATTTACCTTTGGCAGGATGACATCACGCGCCTTAAATGCGGCGCAATCGTCAACGCTGCCAACAGCGGTATGACAGGCTGCTACATCCCATGTCACAGCTGCATTGACAACTGCATTCATACCTTTGCTGGAGTTCAGCTGCGCCTTGAATGCGCGGAGCTTGTAAAGCGGCAGGGCGCAGAAGAGGCGACAGGCGGAGCGAAGATTACGAATGCCTACAATCTTCCGTGCAGATATGTAATCCACACGGTCGGCCCGATTGTTACGGGCGCGCCGACCATAAAGGACGAAGCGCTGCTTCGGAACTGCTACCTTTCCTGCCTTGAAACGGCAGAGGAAAACGGCGTTTCCGATATTGCCTTCTGCTGCATATCGACAGGCGAATTCCGCTTCCCTCCCGAAAGAGCCGCCGAAATTGCGGTTCAAACGGTAAGAAACTATATTGCGACAAAGCAAAGCAAAATCAAGGTGGTATTCAATGTATTCAAAAACAGCGACCGCGAAATCTACAAGCGGCTTCTCGGAAAAAACAGCAAGGCTTAAATCTGCCATCGAAGGCGCGGACGCCGTGCTGATTGGCGCGGGCGCGGGGCTTTCAACCTCCGCAGGCATGACGTATGGCGGAGAGCGCTTCAAGCGATACTTTTCGGACTTTGAGGAGAAGTACGGCTTTCATGATATGTATTCGGGCGGCTTCTATCCATTTCCCTCCAAGGAGGAATACTGGGCATACTGGAGCAGGCAGATACTTATAAACCGCTATGAGGACGCGCCGAAGCCCGTTTACAGCGAGCTTTTGGAGCTTATGCGCGATAAAAACTATTTCGTATTAACGACAAATGTCGACCATCAGTTCCAGCGGGCGGGCTTTGACAAAAAGCGCCTTTTCTATACGCAGGGCGATTACGGGCTTTTTCAATGCCCCGACGGCTGCCACAACAAAACCTACGACAACGAAAGCGCAATACGCGAAATGGCGGCGCGGCAGAAGGATATGAGGATTCCGACGGAGCTTATTCCGAAATGCCCGTTATGTCAAAAACCGATGATTACCAACCTGCGAACGGACAGCGGCTTTGTGGAGGACGCGGGATGGCGCGACGCGGCAGCGCGCTACGAAAGCTTCCTTGCCGCAAACGCGAATCGCCGCATTCTTCTGCTTGAGCTTGGCGTCGGCTACAATACTCCGGTTATCATCAAGTATCCGTTCTGGAAAATGACGCTCGCAAACAGGAACGCCCTGTACGCCTGCGTGAATTACGGCGAGGCGGAATGCCCTCCGCAGATAGCGGAAAGGTCGGTCTGCTTAAGCGGCGATATCGGGGATGTTATAAAAGCCCTGCTGCCCGCGAGATAATCGCATTTATAAGGGCGCAAAATAAAGTGCGCATTTCTGCGGTATATAAGGCTCCTTTGCGCGTCAAACACCTCGTCATGTTTATTATGAAGGATTATACGTTTCAGGATTATTCCGGTAAATCGACTAAATTAATGCAACACTTTCGTTATTCTGCGCGTTAGTATATATGGCAAGAAAAGCAACGAAAGGTGAATGAATATGAAAAGAATAACCGCTGTCCTGCTTACAATTCTCATCCTTTTCTGCGGCGCTGCCATAGCGGAGGAAGAAAACCCCGCGTATAATTTCTACCGTTCGCTTCAAGGCCGTATCAGCTTTACGCTTCCCGATATGCCGACGATACTCCGCGAAGTGGACTACGATGATTTCTGGACGGATAACGTGCAGATGGGCGGCAAGCTCTCGGACGGCGGCGAATATCAAATTCATACAGCCAACCTGTCGCCGCGCATTTAAAAGTATAAGGCGCAGCGCCCCGGCGAGGAATACTACCTGTATCAGCTGAACGCGCTGATAAACTACGTGCAGTTTTACTTGGATATTTTTTCGGGAGAGATTACTTCAGTTGAGCCGATTGGTCTTAGCAAAGAACTTCCGAATGCGTCGGCGCGATTCTGACCTTCACCTATCCCGACACGCCCGGCGTTTCGTACAGTGGCTTCTGCGCAATCGACGATACGCTCGGCTTTGCGCTTCTTGGCAAAAGCGGCGGCGGCTTTGAAGAACTGAAAAAAGAAATCAAGCTGCTCTCGACGGACGAGGCAAACGCGTTCCTTTCACGCCCTGCCGACGCCCGCACGCTTGGCGAGCTTTCCGTCGTATTCCCCTGCCCTGCCGAGTACGAGAAGAACACATACGGCGCCGAGTATCTGAGCGCGTTCGGCAACGGCTTTACGTCAATGAGCTGCCAGCGCTCGAACCTTCCCGTTGATAACAGCGCGTTTGAAGGCAACGATGCGCTTCTTGAAAACTATATGTCAGGAATCGCCAAGCTCGCTCTTGCGGAGCCGCTTGGAGCAAGCGATGTGCAGTTTGAAAAGCCCGTGCGCATAGCCAAGGAAACATACAGCCTTGACTGCGTTTGCAATCTGTGCTTTTCCGACGACGTCCCGTATGTGGTTCGTTCATACCTTTGCCGCCTCTATCTCAGTCCGAGCGGAATGTACTTCATCTACGCCGACGATACCGAGGCAGGCAGAAGCCTCATTGAAAGCGCGGTTTTCACACCTGCGGCGGAATGATTAAAATCGGCAGAATTGTGACCGGAGACGATTGGGGCAGGCGGCAGAGCTTTGGCGCTGTAAAGAATACCGGCGCAAGGGGCAGCGGTTATGTGTTTTCATATAAATCAGGCAAACGATTTTGCCGCGCTTTAATAGCATAGCGTTTCAGCCGCACTGCTTTAGTCGTGAATTCCCAAAGTAAATTCCACTGTGGAATTTACTTTGGGAATTCACTGCGTTGTTTAATGACGGGAAACAAGACGGGCGCCGATTTTTCCGCTTGCCAAACCACCGCCTGCGTGTTATAATTCGCTTTGTTCTTTGGAGAAGTATCGAAGCGGTCATAACGGCCTCGACTCGAAATCGAGTAATCCCTTAATCGGGACCGTGGGTTCGAATCCCACCTTCTCCGCCAACAAAAGGCACTTGAAAACGCAAGTGCCTTTTTTGTAACTAAGCTTGCAGACAATGGCACGCTTTGCTTCACGTTGTTCCATAGGAACAACGCTTCACGCTTACCAGCGAACCTTCCATCTTTCTGCGAGTTTTTCGGCGGGTTCGCTTACCATAGAAGGCTTCTTTACCGTCTTTTCCTCGGCGCAGAGCTTTGCAAGGCGCTTTTCAAAGTCTTCCTCCGAAACGGGGATTTCTGCCCAGCTGTCCGTCCATGAGGAAAGGTAAGCCGCATTTGAGATGGAGAGCGAATTAATGCCCTCACAGCCGTTTGCGATAAGCGGCGCTCCGTCAAGAACGGCGTCCGCAAAATTATTGAGGACTATCGGATGACCGTCCGGCTCCGGCGCGGAGAATTCCTCATACTCGGTTTCGGGGCAGGCAAAGCCCTCCTTGCTTGTGAAGCAGAACTCGCGCTCCGGAATTTTCAGCTTCCACCATTTCAGCTTGCCGTTTTCAAGCACAAGCTTGCCTGCGTCGCCGGAGATTTCGAGACGGTTCGTGCCGCAGGCGTCGCCTGTTGTCGTAATGAACGCCGCAGTCGCGCCGCTGTCATACTCGCCGTAGATGGTAACGTCGTCCTCGACGCTTATGTTATGGTACTTGCCGACAGCGCCAAACGCCCTTATGCGCCGCGGCATACCGAATATCCATTGCCAAAGATCCAGATTATGCGGCGCCTGATTGAGCAGCACTCCGCCGCCCTCGCCGTTCCATGTGGCGCGCCACGAGCCGGAATCATAATACGCCTGCGTTCTGTACCAGTTTGTGATAATCCAAGTGAGCCTTTTAAGCTCGCCTAGCTGCCCGCTCCCGACAATCTCCTTTGCCCTTGCATAAATGGGATTTGTACGCTGATTGAACATTATTGCGAACTTGACTCGCGCCTTTTCGGCGGCTTCGTTCATCTGCCGCACCTGCCGCGTGAAAACGCCCGCAGGCTTTTCTGTCATGACATGAATGCCGCGCGAAAACGCCTTTATCGCGATTGTCGGGTGGTCGTAATGCGGAACGGCTATAAGCACCGCGTCAACAAGACCGCTTGAAAGCAGCGCGCCATCTGTGTCAAACAGCGCCGCCGTCGGAAGCTTTTTGCCCGCGCGGGCAAGCTTTTCCTTGTCAATATCCGCAATCGCCGTGACCTCTATTCTCGGGCATTCGCCGTTTATAACGCTTTGCAGATGCCCGCTGCCCATGTTGCCGACACCGATTATTCCAAGCTTCAGCTTGCTCATTCTTTGGCACCTCCGATGATTGACTCAAGAGCGCCGACAGCCGCCGAGAATGCCGCAAGCGAGTCGGGATAAACGAACCGACCGACCGCGCTCTTTTTACCCGCCTCCAGCTTATCAAAGCCGGCGAACACCGAAAGATGCGGCTCTACGGTCAGCACCTCGCCTTTATACTGCGAAACAAGGTAGGGCAGCTCTCCCGCGCCCTGCCCTGCCGGAACAACCGAGCCGTCCGGCATAGCGTCCTTTATGTGCATATACTCAACAAAGGGCGCGAGCATTTGCCATGCAGCTCTCGTTTCCTGCCCGCACTGAATGAAATTCGCGGGGTCAAAGATAGCCCTGAGCCGAGGCAGCGCCTTATGGATTTCAAGGCACTTTGACGCCATATCGCCGTAAATGCCCTTTTCGTTTTCATGGCAGAGAACAATGCCGCTTCCTTCCGCCGCCGCGATGAATCTGCGGAGGCGCTCAAGCACCGAATCAATACCCTCCGCGCCGTAAAAGCTGAACAGCCTTATATGCGACGCGCCGAGAATATGAGCCGTTTCAAGGCTGCGCCTGAACTTGTCAAGATGAGGCTCGAAATCATCGCTCATCCCGATTTTACCAAACGGCGAGCCGAGCGACCAAACGCCGATGCCCGCGTCGTCAAGGCGTTTTCTTACGTCGCGGGCTTTTTCAGCGGAAATATCCGCAATATTTTCGCCGTCAACACCCCTGATTTCAAGCAATCCAACGCCGTTTGCCTGCATAGCCTTTATTTGCCCGTCCAAAGAGGATGAAGCCTCGTCTGCAAAGGCAGCAATCTTAAAGCCCATTATCATTAGCCTCCCATTGGTTTTTCTTTATAATAGCACAGTATATTTGCAATTTAATTGTCATTTTCCGCATTATCGATTGCAAATATGCGCATATTATGATACCCTGCCATCAGGAGGTGCGTAATCAATATGCTGGGCGAATATGTGACGGGAAACATCTATGTGCGCCATGCGATAGACGAAGCGCCGGACAACAGTAATTTTGAATTTCACGTGCATGACAGATGCGAAATGTTTTACTTTGTCAGCGGAAGCGCGGAATACCTTGTCGAAGGCTCGGTATACCCTCTCGCAAGCGGAAGCCTGATGATAATGCGTCCCGGAGAAGCGCACTGCATACGGATGCTGAAAAAAGCCGTATACGAGCGGTACGCCGTGAATTTTCCGCTCTCCATTTTCGACAGCTTTGATTCAAGGCGCATTCTGATGAAGCCATACACGGAAAGGGAGCTTGGAAAGGGAAACCTTTTCTCCCTGAGCGGTCAGGAGGCGGCGTTTGCCGAAATGTGCGACGACAGCCTTGACGACTACACAAGGGGCGTTGTAATAACCGCAAAGCTTGCGGGACTGCTCGAAACAATTTTGCGCGAATTCGGCAGCAGCGCCCGCCACACAAGCGCCGAAAAGACAATCGCGGAGGAGGTTGTGGCGTATGTGAACCGGCATATATTCGGCGAGCTTTCGCTGACAATGCTCGCAGAGCATTTCTATTTGAGCAAATCGCAGCTTTGCAGAATATTCAAGCAGACAACAGGCGCTGCGCCGTGGGACTACATAACCGTAAAGCGCCTTATAGCGGCGAAAACGATGATAGCAAACGGCGCTACCGCAAAAGCGGCGGCAGAAAGCTGCGGTTTTTGCGACTACTCGGTTTTTTACAGGGCATATGTAAAAAGATTTAAGCAAAGCCCGAGCGGAAAGCCGGAAAAATAACGGCGGCGAATATGCAAAAACGCGCCTCTTTCCGTTTCGGGAGAGAGACGCGTTTTTGTGGCAAACAGTTATCTTGAAAATTGTTTGCGGGGCGGACGGGCAGCGAGATTCGCAAGCCCAAACCCCAACGCAGCAAAGAAGCACATCATCGAGGCATAAGCAAGGAGAAACAGCGGGAGCGGCTCGGAGAAATCGAAGAACACGAACTGATTTTTCAGCAGCATATAATCCGTTAGTCCGCGCGCAACAAACGAATACATACCGTATGCCGATACAGTCAGCGCAAGCGAGCGAAGAATAAGCCTTTTTGCTTTTGAGCTTCCGGAAATATGCAGCGCGTTTCTGAGCGCTTTTGCAAGCTGCGGAATATGCATACCGAAATGAAAGCTCATCAGCGCAAAGCCCCAATACGAGCCGAGCAGGTGCAGCGTTCGGGCAAGCTGCACGCCGAAGCTGATTTGGAGAAAACCAAACACATGGCGGGAAAGCATTACGGCGCTCAGCATCATAATCAGCATATCAATAAGGAGCAAGGCGTCAAGCGCCGTCAGGATAATGCGCCGCAAAGTATATTTCCCCTTTGCAACGGAAGCCGTGAAGCGGAGGTTCAGCGCGTGATGCAGAATAAACATTGCGAACATCGCAATTCCAACACACTCATGCGCCGCTTCGCCGAGCATATTATACGCCATAAGGAGCGGAAGCAGCAGAAGCAGAGCGCTGTCGGCGCACATTCTGACGGTCTGCTTTGGTTTCACAAAATTCCTCCTTGCGCTTAGAAAACGCGAACAAGAGCTGCACAGGCTGAAAGAGGCGCTTTACTTTTCAAGCGCGAGCTTTTCAAGCCATTCCGTCACTGCCTTTTCAGCGGCGTCATAATCATTCTGCGCGGTTGTTCCCGCGACAGCCAAGCCGTCAAGCACGGTTGCGCCGGAGAGCATACCAGCGATGGTGCTTTCCGTTCCCGAAAGCCCGCTGCCCGCATGAGTGCAGAAGGGAATAACGGTTTTTCCGCTGAAATCATAGCTTTCAAGGAAGGTATAAACGGGCATCGGCATATCGCCCCACCAGTTCGGATAGCCGAGGAAAACGACGTCATAAGCGCTGAAATTATCGACAGCCGCAGTCAGTTCGGGGCGGGCGTTTGCGTTCTTTTCGTTTTTCGCTTCATCGGTGCATTCGCGGTAAGCCTCGGGATAGGGCGTAACGCGGGCTATTTCAAAGGTGTAAGCGCCCATTTTTCCCGCTATGATATCCGCGATAATATGAGTGTTGCCCTTCTTAATCACGCCTACGCCGTAGTTCTCGCCCGTGCGGGAGAAGAAAGCGACAAGCACATTGGACGCAGGGGCTGTTTCGCCTGTTACGGCAGACGCGCAGACGGTAAGGGAGAGAAGCATTACGGCAAAAATGATAATCGCAATAAATTCCTTCATAGTATCAGTTTCCTTTCTGATTGTTATAGTTTAATCAACATATGCACGCGGGCTTTATGCCTGCGCTTTCGGCTTCAAACGCCCGTAATAGTAAGCGGAGGTTGCGCCGCCGTCAATCAGGAATGTTGAGCCGGTTATAAAGGCTCCCCTTTCGCTCATGAGAAGCTCCGCCACATTTGCAACCTCGTCCGCCGTTCCGGGGCGTCCGGCAGGGCAATTTGCAAACATATTCTTGTAAAAATCCCCGCGCGGACCGCCAAATTCATCGAGGGCAAGCGGCGTAACGATAATGCCCGGAGCGATATCGTTAAGCCTTGCGTTTCGCCGTCCCCATTTTACCGCTTCCGCCATGACCCGCTTTTCATTGCAGCGCTTGGCAAGCTGATAGGCGTGAAGCGAATCCCTGATGTTTTTCGGCTGGAGAATTTCAAGAGAAAGAAGCTTCTCCGGCGGCGTTAAGGCAAAAAGGGAATCCTCCTCCGGCGTAAGTGCGGGCATTCTGAATCCCGACTGGCTGGATATGGTTACTCCCGTGCCGCCACTCGCTATGACCTTTCCGACCTCCTCAAGCAGAACCGCCGTTCCGTAAAGGTCTACCTTCAAAATTGTCTCAACGGAAGCCTGACTGGGCGAAACTCCCGCCGCGTTAACAAGCATTGAAATCTCGCCGTGCTTCTGCGCCTCCGCAATCAGGCGAAGAATGGACTCGCGGGAGGATAAATCCATTTCCGCGGGACACGCGTCAAAGCCCGCGCCGTTCATTATTTCGGCAGTCTTTTCCGCATTTGCGGCGCTTTTATCGCCAATCACAATCTTCATTCCGTAACCCATTCTGCGGGCGATTGCCATTCCAATCTGACCTGCTCCCGTCAGAATCATTACATTTTTGCTCATTGCCGTTTCCCTTTCAAATACGATTACTTTTTCTCAAACTCCGCCGCAACATCGCAAAGCAGCTTGCGGATGGGCAGGTGCTGCGGGCAGATTGCCTCGCACTTGCCGCACTTTATGCAATCGGACGCTTTGCCGTTATTTACCGTGTGAACGTTATGATAGTAATAATCGGTGTTCCAGTTCCCAAACACCTTTTTTGCGTTCAGGCAGGCGAACAAATCGGGAATAAGTATCTTCTTCGGGCAGCCGTCCGTGCAGTAGCGGCAAGCGGTGCAGGGAATCATATTCTTTGAGCGGAAAATTCCGCGCACCTCGTCAATCGCCGCAAGCTCCTTTTCGGTAAGCGGCTTGTAATCCTTCATATAGCTTATGTTATCCAGCATCATAGCCATATTTCCCATTCCCGAAAGCACCATCATGATTCCCTCAAAGCCCGCCGCAAAACGGATTGCATAGCTTGCATTGCTGCCGCCGCCCAATGCCTCCAGCACTTTCCCCGCGTCGTCGGGCATATTCACAAGATTGCCGCCCTTGCACGGCTCCATTACGATGACCTTTTTGCCGTATTTGCGTGAAATCTCGTAGCATTTTCTGCTTTCGACAGCAGGGTCGTCATAATCGACATAGTTGAGCTGAATCTGCACGACTTCGATTTGCGGATACTCAACAAGAATCTTTTCGAGCACGGCGGCTTTATCATGGAACGATATGCCGAAATGCTTGATTCTGCCCTCCGCAAGGAATTCAAGCGCCGTTTCATACGCGCCCAGCCTTTTGTATTTGGCAAAGATGTCGGCGCTCTGCGCGTGCATTAGATAATAGTCGAAATAATCAACGCCGCAGGCTTCAAGCTGGTTTTCAAACAGCGGGCGTATTTCCCCGTTGGTTTTGAAATTATGCGTCGAGAGCTTGTCGGTCAGAATGTACGCATCCCTGGGATAGCGGGACGTAAGGCACTCGCGCAGAGCGGTTTCGCTCATTCCGCCGATGTATCCATGCGCCGTGTCGAAATAATTGAAGCCGTTTTCAAGAAACGCATCGACCATTGCCGAGAATTCAGCCGCGTCAACCTTTCCGTTCTTCATCGGCAGGCGCATACAGCCGAAGCCGAAATTCTTCTTTATTTCCGTCATGCCATTTCCTCCTTTACCTCTTTGCCCATCTGATATGCCTTTTCATAGGACGGATGCTTGAACACATCGCCAATCCCCCATGTGCCTGTTCCGTAAACCACGCCCTCCTCGGTCGCCCCCGACAAGCACCGCAGAAAGCCGCGCATACTCCCAAGCGCCTCATACGCCGCATCATGCCTCGGCTCGGCGGCTGTGACGATGAAATAGAAGCGCTTACCCTTCATTTCCCTGTATCGGGGCAGGCAGCGGTCTATCAGCATTTTCATCTGCGCGGAAAGCGAATAGAAATACACGGGAGTCGCTAAAACGATGACGTCCGCCGCAAGCATTTCCCGCTGAATATCCGCCATGTCATCCTTCTGCGCGCAGGCGTGCCCATCCTGAAGGCAGCGGTAGCAGGCAATGCATGGATTAATTCGTTTTTCGGAAAGCCGTATTTCTTTCGTTTCATGCCCCGCGTCCGCCGCGCCCCTCAAAAACTGCCTGCAAAGCACGCTTGAATTTCCGTCTTTTCTGGGGCTTCCGTTTATCGCAAGAGCTTTAATTGCGCTTTCCCCCTTTCGTCATGGATTCTCTCCTGCGCCTCATATTTTACGGAAGCGCCCGCGGTGAAGCAATTCGACTTAGCGGCGAATTCGATAAGAAAAACTTATAGTTTGAATTTCAGATCAGCAAAAAGGCAGCCCCGAAGGACTGCCTATGGACTATCTATGCTGTTTTTCAAACGGAGAACTGTTCTTTCAGAATTTCAGCGAACTCCTTGACATAATAGCCGGAGTTATCGAGCTTCCAGAAAGCGCAGTATTTGCGCCGAATCGGTTTGCCGTTTCTGCACAGCGGAATCCGGCAGAGAGAAACGCCAAAATGCGCCGGCTGCGTTCCGCCCTCAATCGGCATAACGCCCTTGCCGCTGACCACCATCATCCGCGCTTCCTCAAGATTCTCGGCAAACAGGAACTCGCCCCCGAAGCCGACAATTTCATGATAATAGGCGCACTCGTTCTCCTGCTGTTCGGGAGAGGCAATCAGTATGCACGGCGTGCCCTTCAAATCCGAAATTTCGATTTCGCTCAAAGCCGCAAGCGGATGCCGCCTTGAAAGCTCCACCGCGCAATCCGTTGTTATCAGCTCAAAATTCATATAGTCATCCGAAAACGCGCGGCGCTGGTCGTTGAGCGCAAGGTCTATTCCGCCCGACACGAGCAGGTGGTACAAATCCTCATGATTGCCGTTGAAAACCTGAACCTCAACATCGGGATGCTTTGCCGAAAAAGCCGCGAGCGCGAGCTGGAACTCCTGACCGCCGTAGCACTTGAGATAACCAATCCTGAGCTGCGCTATATCCTTTCTTGCAATCCGTACGGTTTCGCGGCAGAGCGCGTCGAAATCGGCGGTAATAACAAGGCTTTTGCGATAGAAATGCTCGCCCGCAGGGGTTAAGGCAATCTTTCGGCGGCTTCTGTCGACAAGCTGAACGCCCAGCTCCTTTTCAAGCGCCTGAAGCTGCTGCGATATGGCGGACTGTGAAATGAAGCATTCCTCCGCCGCCTCAGAAAAGCTGCCAAGGCGGGCAATCGCCTGAAAATACTTAATCTGCCTCAGCACAAGAGTTCCTCCCTTCGCTTCAGCGTATTCCGTCCTTATCGCGGTAGGTTTCGCGGAAAAGCCCCGCGTCCGACTTTTCGATTCCGCCAATTTCAAGATGCGGACACTCGCCAAGAGCGGTTACGCGCCAGCCCGCCTTGCCCTGCTCGCGCTCCTCGGTTACAACGGTTGTAATCGACGTGGGCGCGACATGAAAGCCCTGCCAGAGAAGCACGGGCGAAATATTGAGCAGATGGGAAAGCACGGCGAACATGACCGCCAGATGGCAGAAAAGCGTTATGGTTTTGTTGTTCCCCTCATCGGTCGTATAAAGCATTCCGCTTCTTCGATAGCCGTATTTTTCAAGAAGGGCGTCGATTCCGCTAACCACTTTTTCATAGCAGTCCGAAACGGTTCCGCCCTTATATTTTTCAGCCGACAGAAATGTTCTTACGTCAAAAAACGCGCCCTCGCGCGTCCACACATCGGGAAGCATATCCCAGCACTGCACGCTGCCCTTTTCGGAGGGCATTTTGCCCTCGAATTCCCGAAGCCACGGAAGGGTTTCATAATCAGCCGCAAAATGCTCAAGCGTCGGGCGGGCGGTAAGCTGCGCGCGCCCAAGCGGCGAAACATAATAGGCGTCGGCTTCCGGTCTTGCCGACAAATATTCGGTAAGCGCCGCGACTTCCTTTTCGCCGCGCGGCGTAAGCGCGTCCCGTTTATAATCAGGGTCTCCGTGGCGAATCATAACAAGCTTCATTCAGTATCACTCCCGCCGCAATAATTCGCCGCCGCACGCCGTTTACCCTTTTTCGCAAATGGCTTCACTCCGCCGAATTGCGCAAAAGCGTTTTTAGGCTTCTGTGCTTCTTTTCCTTGATTTCATACATCAGCTTATCGGCGCAGTTGATTATTTCCTCATAGGTTTCGTTTCCCGGCACGACGCAGTACGCCCCGAAGCTCGCGCTTATTATGTACGGCTTGCCGCTCTTGTCGTTATAATCCTTGATAGCCCGCTCTATCTGCGCGATATAAGCCTCGGAATCGCTCGGCTTATCGACTACCGCAAGAAGAATAAACTCATCGCCCGACACATGGGCGCAAATATCGCCCGAATAGATTGCGCGCGCAAGGCACGCGCCCATTGCGCAGATTGCCTTATCGCCTTCCGAATGCCCCCATGTATCGTTGATTGTTTTGAGTCTGTCCATATCCATGCTGATAACCATCAGATGGAAGCGCATATCCCGCGCGCGCTCGAAAAGCACCGTGCCGCGCTTCATAAGCCCGCGCCTGTTGTCAAGCCCCGTAAGCGGGTCCTGAAGATACATCCTTTCAAGCGCGGAAACATAGCTCTGCACTATCTGCTGGAGGCGCATATTTTCCATAGCCGAGCCTAAGTTTGACACAAGCGTGTAGACGATAAAATCGGTAGCGTGCTCCAAATCAAACGCGATATAGCCGAAGTTCTTCTTCTGATAGTGAAGGGGCATGAAAACAAGCGGCAGAGGGTACTCGTTATTCGGGCGCGGAACCTGCAAAGCGCGCGGGAACGCCCTTTCCGGAAGCGTTCTGCCCTCGCAGAAGCCGTAAATCATACGCATATCGTTCGGATAGCCGTTTTCGTACAGCGTGCGCGGAACGGCGGTATCGCCCGCCTGAACGCGCTGCTCGTCGGGCAGAAAATTCTCGTTTATAACGCAGATGTACAGCTCCTTGAACGACCATTTATCAACGAACTCCGCAAAGCGCTTTCTGAAGGTGGTAAAGCTGCTGATTCCGGCAAGATATACGCTCAGAAAGCTCGCCTGCATGAAATCCTTGTTGAGCAGATTTTTGCGCAGGAACATCGACGAAAGCGACTCCTGAGTATTCCTTCTGTCAACTCTACAGCCGCAGCTTTCGCCAAGCTCCAGCTTGGTTTCAAGCGTTATGTCGGTTTCCTGCGCGACTAAATGCAGCGCGTTATTAATCATCGCTACCGCAAGCGCTCCCGCGTCATAAACAGGCCGTCTTACGGAGGTGAGCATGGGCATATGCGCCTTTGCCTCCTCCGTGCAGTCAAAGCCGGAAAAGAGAATGGAGGAAGCCGCCTCCCCGCCCCTGCGGGTCAGCTCTTCATGGAAGCCAATCGCCATATCGTCATTTGCGCAGATAACGGCGTCCGGCAGCGGAAGGTGCGAGGTAAGCATAAGGGAAGCGGCGTTCGCGCCGCCCTCCTTGACGAAATTGCCGTAATAAACCCGCCGCTTATCCGTAAACACTCCGAGGGACGTTGCCTCGTCAATAAACGCGTTAAGGCGCTCGTTGGCGACCTCGTTATTTTCAGGGCCCGAAATAAAGCTGAAGGTGCGCGCGTTATGCTCGTAATAGAAATGGCGGACAAGCTCGCGTATGCTGATTCCGTCGTCAAAGCTGAGATTGATTGCGCCCTTCATGGGGTAATCAATCGAAACGATTGGAAGCCTTCCGATATAGCCGGAAAGCTTTTTTATAAAGGGCGATTCGTCGGGCGAAATAAAGGTTGAGGGCAGAACGACAGCGCCGGAAAGCCTGCCAAGCTCCGGCAGAGTGAAAATATTATCCTCTCCGATATAGGCGTTGGCAAGCTCGTTGTTCTCCATCTGCCCTATGCAGTTGTAGAACATAAGCTGGTAGCCGTATTCGCGCGCCCTCTTTTGCATTCCCGCGCACAAATCGGCTTGATATTGCTTATTTATACCTGCCATAAAAACGCCGATTACGCTTCTGCTCACAACAAGCCCTCCGACAAAACTATTGCCAAACGAATAAATTCTATGCTTGATATACTCCCCGATATGGCGCAAGCGCAAATCGCCCGCGCAAGAAGACCCATTCGTTGAATCTCTATGACGAGTAGTATACCCCAAAGCAAAGGCAAATTCAAGATAAATTATTTTTGATACAGCAAATATTGAAATAATACAACTGTTTTTCACAGGCGGCAAAGTAAACTTGCAATCCGCATTTTATGTATTATAATATACAGGCTGTTTATACTCAAGAAAGCAAAGACAGCGCCGATTTTATTTCTCAGAGGTGTTATTATGTGGTTTGTCTATGCACTCATTACAACCTGCGCATGGGGCGCCGCCGATTTATTCTATAAAAAAGGCGCGGATGAAACGGACAAGTACAGTCATCTGAAAACCTCGATGATGGTCGGGTTCGTAATGGGACTGCACGCCGTTTTCACGCTCATTACAACGGGAATCAGCTACAACCCGATGAACCTGCTCGCTTACCTGCCCGTATCGCTCATGTATATTCTTTCCATGACGATAGGGTATTTCGGTCTGCGCTATCTTGCGCTTTCCATTTCTTCCCCTATCCAGAACTCGTCGGGCGCTCTCACCTGCATACTCTGCCTTATTTTTCTCGGCAAAACGCTGGATTTGCTTTCAAGCATCGGCGTTGTGCTGATTTGCGCAGGTGTGCTTGCTCTTGACTTGATTGAGCGCGCGTCCGACAACAGGATTGTGCTTGCGGAGGACAAGAAATACTCGCGCAGCGTAACCGCAATCCTTATGCCGATTGCCTACTGCGTTGTTGACGCGCTCGGAACATTCTTTGACGCTTACTATCTGGACGATTTCTCCGCCACTCCGCTTATAGGAGTAACCGAGGAAACGCTCGAAAACGTTGCGAATATGTCCTACGAATTCACCTTCCTCATAACCGCGATACTGATATTCATATTCCTGAAATTCATCAGGAAGCAGAAAATCGGAATGAAGCTTCAGGGCAGCCGCGGGCTTGCGGCAGTATGCGAAACCGCAGGACAGGCGACCTACGTATTCGCAATGAGCGGCAACAGCGCGGTTGCGGCGCCAATGATTGCCTCCTACTGCATCGTATCGCTTATCCTCTCCCGAATATTCCTCAAGGAAACCCTTACGAAAAAGCAATGGATTGTGATAAGCGCCGTGATAATCGGAATCGCGCTGATGGGCATTTCGGAGGGCTTGAGCGAATAAGCCAAACGCCGAAAACGACATTTCAGCCTATAAGCTGTTCAAGACGGCGTGTTTCATATATAATAATCAGGTAGACATAATGCCGGACTGTTTGAAGGAGAAAACGATATGACTGATGAGGCGCAGGTTCAGACCAAAGAACCGAAGATAATTATAGAAAAATACATGGCGGGCAAAAGGGAAAGCGCCGAGCCGGAGGAAGCCGAGATTACAATCGAAGCGCAGGACGATGACGAAACGGAGCGCAAATCAATTGCCGGTCATCCCCTGCCGACCAAAAAGGAGGTTATGTCAGAGGGCAGCTTTGCCCTGTGCATAACCGCGCTTTACCTTGTGCTCGGCGCGTTCCTCAATATGTGGCACCCCGCGTGGCTGCTGTTTCTGACAATCCCGATTCACGCCCGCGAGTTCAAGCGCCCGATTGACAGGCTTTTTGACCCCGTTACTATAACCCTGCTCTACCTGATTCTCGGCTTTTACTTCCACTTCTGGCATCCGGGCTGGCTGATTTTCCTGCTCATACCGCTCAAGGATGTCATTTTAGGGAAGCTCAAGCCCCGCAAGGCAGACAGCGAGGATGACGATAAATAAATTAGGCGGGCTGCATATTATGGCGGATAACCGTGTTATTGAAGCAGACAAATGCTTTTGTCTCGGCGGCAGAGTCGTTTCCGCCGAAGCAATAAGCGGCGGGCATATCAACAAAACGTATAAGCTGACTGCGGAAAACGGCAGCGAATACCTTTTGCAGCGGATTAACGATTACGTTTTCCGCGATATTGACGGGCTTATGAGCAACATAAGCGCGGTGACGGAGCATATCCGTAAATACGACAGCGACGCGCGGCACTCGCTCACAATCGTCAAAACGAAAAGCGGAAAGCTTTTTGAGAGGGACGAGCAGGGCGGCTGCTGGCGCGTTTTCCGCTTTATTCAGGGCGGAATATGCCTCGAAAAGCCGCGCTGCCCCGACGATTTGTTTGAGGGCGCCGCCGCGTTCGGGCGCTTTCAGAGGCAGATGGCGGATTTCCACGCGGACACCCTGAGCGTGACGATACCGGACTTTCACAACACTCCCCTGCGCTTTAAGGCGCTGAAAGCCGCAGTCAAGGCGGACGAATTTTCCCGTCTGCGCAATGTTTCCGCGGAGCTTGACTTTATATACGGGTGCGAGGAGCTTGCGGCGAAAATAGCGCATATGGGAAAGCGCGGCGAAATTCCCCTGCGGGTAACTCATAACGACACAAAGCTGTCGAACGTTATGCTCGACGAAAAAACCGGACGCGCGCTATGCGTGCTTGACCTTGACACCGTTATGCCTGGCTACTCCGTATTCGACTACGGGGACGCGGTTCGCGCGGGAGCAAGCACGCAGGGCGAGCTTGCGGCGGACGCGTCAAAGGCGCGGATTTCCCGCTCGATGTTTGAGGCGCTTACGGACGGCTACCTCTCGGAATGCGGCGAAAAGCTTACGCGGGCTGAGCTTGAAAGCCTGCCTCTCGGCGCGTTTACGATGAGCGTGGAGCTTGGAGCGCGCTTCCTTACCGATTATTTGAGCGGCGACAGGTATTTTTGCGCGGACTACCCCGCGCAGAACCTTGACAGATGCCGCACGCAGCTTGCGCTTGCGGCGGATATACGAAAGCACATGGACGAAATGAGAGCTTACATTCTCTCAGAGCGATAACGGCAAAGCAAAAAGCTGCCCCGAAGCGACCGGCATCGCCTTGGGGCAGCTTTTATTATGCTTGCATAGGCTTTATATCAGACGCTTTCCTTTATGATTTCCTCCAAAGCCGCCGCGAGCTTTTCCATCTGCTCCATTGTGCCAATCGTTATCCTGAGATAATCCCGAATGCGCGCGCCGTTTTGGAAGTTCCTGACGAGAAAGCCCTTTGAGCGAAGCGCAGCTTGAAGCGCCGCGCCCGAAAGCCCCTTATACGCGGCGAAAACGAAATTGGTTCTGGAGGGAAGCACCGTCATACCGATACTGCGGAGCGCTTTTTCGGTGTACTCGCGCGCCTCAACAATCTTTCTTACGTTGTTATCGCAGTATTCCCTGTCGTCAATCGCCGCCTTGCCGACGGCAATTCCGAGCATATCTATCGTATAGCTGTTGAAACAGTTCTTGACCCTGTTCATTCCGTCAATCAGCGTTTCAGAGCCGATTGCGTAGCCCAAGCGAAGCCCCGCAAGCGAGTGGCTTTTGCTCATCGTTCTGGTAATAAGCACGTTGTCAAACTCATTAACGAGCGAAACGGCGTTTTCAGTATTGAAGGCTGCGTAAGCCTCGTCAATCAATAGCACCTTGCCGACAGAATGCGTATATTCAGCCAAGCGCCTCAGCTCGCTTACCGGAACGGCAAGCCCCGTGGGGGCGTTCGGGTTGGCAAGCGCGACGCAGCCGCCCTGCATCAAATCGTCAACGCATACGGAAAAATCCTCCCGCACGGGAACAGCCCTGTAATCTACGCGGAAAAGCTCCGAATATACAGGATAAAACGAATAGGTTATATCAGGGCAGAAAAGCTTCTCCTCCGCGAAGAATGCGGCGAAGGCGAACGCGAGCACCTCGTCAGAGCCGTTTCCGGCAAAGATTTGCGTCGGCTTTACTCCGCTCTGCTCAGCGGCGCTTTTGCAGAAGGCGGAGGCGTCCGTATCGGGATAAAGGCGCAGAAGCGAAAGATTGCTTTCGTGAAGCACCTTTTCCGCCATAGGGGACGGCGGATACGGATTCTCGTTTGTGTTAAGCTTGATAAAAACCTGATTTTTCGGCTGTTCCCCCGCGACATACGGCGTAAGACCCTGCGCCAGCGAGCTTAAATACATTTGCCACGCCTCCGTTTTGATTGCTAACGGCTGTATTCTACCATGATAAAGCGATGAAGTAAACAAAATTAATCCTCAGCACTTGATGAAGGGACATTACAAGGGTATAATCATTATGTGAATTTATGCAGCCCGACAGATTGAAAGGCAAAGAAATGCCAAAGGCTTTTTGCGACATCAGGTTAATCGCCTCCGATATGGACGGAACCCTGCTTACGGACGAGCACAGGATAACTCCGCTTGCGAAAGCGGCGATTGCAAGGATATGGGAACGCGGAACGCACTTCTGCCTGTGCAGCGGGCGCGTGCCGGCTTCAATGCGCCCATATGTAGAGGAAATAGGAACCGAAACGCCCTATATTGCCGGAAACGGAACGAGCATTATCGACGCGAAAACGCACAAGGCAATATGGTCGCATATGCTTTCGGCGCAGCTTGCGCGCGCGGTTCTTGCGCTTTCCGAGGAAATGGGCGTTTACGCGCACACCTACACAAACGACGACTTCATATACCCCTACGAGTGCGCCGAGGCGGAAAATTACAAGGCGTCATGCGGCCTTAGCGGGAAATGTGCGGGCGCTTTGAGCAAGAGCATTGATTTTGACGTGCCGAAGGTCATATTCATTTGCGAGCCGAAAAAGGCGCTTGAGGTGCGGGACAGAGTGCTTGAGCGCTTCTCCGGAAACGTAGAGTGCGTTCTTTCGCAGCCGAACTTTGCGGAGATAATTCCGAAGGGCGCGTCAAAGGGCGCGGCGCTCAAAAGGCTCTGCGACATGATGAACATACCGATGCGCACCGTAATGGCTTTCGGGGACGGGCAGAACGACGTATCAATGCTCCGCGCGTGCGGAATTTCCGTAGCGCCCGACGACGCGCAGAGCTACGCGAAGGACACGGCAGACTTCATATGCCCTCGGCACGGCGACGACGGAGTAGCCAAGTTTATTACAAGCCATATCTTGAGAGGAGAGAGCGAATGATACAGGCGGCGGATTTTGTAAAAGCATTGCAGCTAACCACAATCGTTCCGTCAACCACGACGGAATGGGATATAAAAAGCGCGGAGCTGAACCGTCCGGGGCTTCAGTTCGTCGGCTTCTATGAGTATTTTGCATACGAACGGCCTCAGCTGATAGGCAAGGTTGAAATGACCTATCTTGAGTCCCTTGATTCAAAGGCAAGGCGCGAGAGGCTCAAGAAGTTCCTCGACTACGATTTGCCCTGCGTGATTATCTGCCGCGGAATGCAGGCGCCCGACGAGCTGATTACTCTTGCGAAAAAGCGCAATATCGCGGTTTACTCAACCTCGATGGTAACGACGCGCTTTACCGTGAACGCAATCAATTACCTTAACCGCTGCCTTGCGCCGCGCGTTACGCGCCACGGAGTGCTTGTGGACGTATACGGGGTCGGCATTCTGATAACAGGCGACAGCGGCGTCGGCAAAAGCGAGGCGGCGCTTGAGCTTGTAAAGCGCGGGCATCAGCTTGTCGCGGACGACGTTGTGGACATTTGCCGGGTAAGCGATAACCGCCTGACGGGTGAAGCGCCGGAAATGGTTCGCCACTTTATGGAGATTCGCGGAATCGGAATCATCGACATTCGCTCGATGTACGGAATCGGCTCGGTTATCGTAAGCAAGTCCATCGACCTTGTAATCCATATGGAGAACTGGAAAGAGGGCAAGGAATACGACCGTCTCGGGCTTACCGAGGAGAGCGTATCCATTTTGGGCGTTAAAGTGCCGATGCAGATAATGCCGGTAAAGCCGGGGCGCAATATCGCCATCATCATCGAGGTTGCCGCGCGCAATCTGCGCCTCAAGCGCATGGGCTACAACGCGGCGCACGAGATGGACAGGCGGCTTACCGAGATAATACAGCGCGGCGGTCAGCAGAGCGAGGACGCAGTTCCGAGCGAGGACAGATTCGACGATTTTGAAGAATAATTTTCAAAGGAGATATATGTATGTACTATATCGGCGTTGACCTTGGCGGAACGAACATCGCGGTTGGTCTTGTTGACGAAAGCGGAAAGATTATTGCCGAAAACTCTACCCCCACCCTCTGGCGGCGCGGCTATGCGGCGATGATACGCGACATGGCTGACTGCGCAAACAAGCTCCTGAGCGAAAACGAAATTGCCCTGTACGACGTAAAGGCTGTCGGAATCGGCATTCCCGGAATAGGCGACAACAAGACGGGGCGCGTAATCTACTGCCCCAATATAGACTGGCACGACGTTCCCCTGAGGGAAGAAATGCAGAAGTATCTGAATCTGCCGGTCATGATGGACAACGACGCGACAGTGGCAGGGCTTGCCGAAAACTTCGCGGGAATAAGCGCGGGCTGCGAGTCAAGCGTATTCCTGACGCTCGGAACGGGCGTCGGCGGCGGCATAATTCTCGGCGGAAAGCCGTGGAGCGGAAAGCACAACGTTGGCAGCGAAATCGGGCATATGATAATCGAAATCGACGGCGACACCTGCAACTGCGGAAAGCAGGGCTGCCTTGAGCGCTACACGAGCGCGACCGCGATTGACAGAATGGCGAGGCAGCTTGCGCAGGGGCATAAGGATTCCGCGCTTTATCAGGCGTGCGGCGGCGATTTGAACAGAATCAACGCGAAAATGGTATTCGACATGGCAAAGGACGGCGACACAATCGCAATGCGCGTTTTCCGCCGCTATGTGAAATATCTTTCAATCGTCATAAGCAACGTGATAATGATGCTCGACCCCGAAATGATAGTTCTCGGCGGCGGCGTAAGCAAATGCGGCGATTTTCTTCTGAATGCCGTCCGCGAGGAAGTACCGAAATACATTCTTTACAAGGACGTTCCTTACTCAAGAATCGAGCTTGCAAGGCTTGGCAACGACGCGGGAATTATCGGCGCGGCAATGCTCGGCAAGAATATCTGACGGGAGCAATCTGAAAAGCAATGCTGTATCAGTTATCCGACGGGCTGAAGGAAATAGGGATAGGCGACATAACGCCGGGCGCGCTTTGCTTCGGCGTTATAAGCCTTGACGAGGCGGAAAAGGTCAAAAACAGGTTCGGCTTTTCCGACCAGACAATTGAAGAATGCAAGAGCAACGTGGACACGCGCAGAGCTTCGCTTTTCGTGTACGACGATTACTCCTTCGGGCTTATGAACCTGCTCGACAGAGGTCATGTTCTGGGCGACCGCGACAGGATTGCCTTTTACATCACGAAGGATATGTTTCTTCTGGTTGACGTGCATGACGCGGATAAATCGACGACGGAAATATTCCTGCGCGCCATGAAGCGGTACGAGCAGGGAACGATTACGACCGAAAAAATCGTCTACGCCGTTCTTGAACAGCTTATACTTCACGACGATCAGATGCTCGCCGCGTTTGAAGCCCGCCTGCAAAAGCTGGAGGACAAGCTCGGCAACGACAAATCGGACGACAAATTCCCCAAAAAGCTCGCGCTGGTTAAAAAAGAAGTTCTGCTGATGCGGAATTATTACGAGCAGCTTGTGGACATAGGCGAAATGCTTGCGGAGGACGCGAACGATTTATTCCAGAAGGATGATTTGCGTTACTTTACAATCTTCACGGGCAAGGCGCGCAGGCTTTCCGACCATACGCTGATGCTTCACGAAAGCGCCGTGCAGATTCGCGAGGCATATCAGGCTCAGATGGACAACCGGCTCAACAAAATAATGAAGGTTCTTACCGTGCTTACGGCTATCTTTCAGCCGCTGACGCTGATTGCGGGCTGGTACGGAATGAATTTTGAAAGAATGCCCCTGCTCAAGTGGGAATACGGCTATCCGCTGATAATATGCGTAAGCCTTGCCGTGTCCGCGACAATCATAATAGTATTCAAGAAAAAGAAATGGCTGTAAGGAGGACAATATGGATAAAACCTTCCGCCGCACAAAAATAGTATGCACCCTAGGCCCTGCCGTTTATGAGCGCGGGCTTATGCGGGAAATAATTCTCGCCGGAATGGACGTTGCGCGCTTCAACTTTTCGCACGGGACGCGCGAAGACCATGTAAAGCATTTGCAGGAGCTTATGGCGCTTCGCGAGGAGCTGAACGTTCCGGTAGCGGCGCTGTTTGACACGAAGGGGCCGGAAATACGCATAGGCAGATTTACGAATAAATCAGTAATGCTGAAGGCGGGTCAGACCTTCACGCTTACGACAAACCCCTGCGACGGCGATGAAAACCGCGTTTTCATAACCTACGCGGATTTGCCGAAGGATGTGAGCGTCGGAACAAGCATTCTGATAGACGACGGGCTTGTTGCGCTCAAGACGGAGCGGGTTACTGAAACCGATATCGTGTGCAGCGTTCTCAACGGCGGAGTTATATCCGACCAGAAGGGCGTTAACGTCCCAGGCGCGCGCCTTTCAATGCCCTTCATATCAGAGCGCGACCGCGAGGACATTATATACGGCGTACAAAACGGCTTCGACTTCATAGCCGCCTCCTTCACGCGCACAGCCGCAGATATTCTGCAGATTCGCGAGCTGCTTTCCGAGGCGGGCTGCCCGCACGTTAAGGTTATCGCGAAGATTGAAAACGCGCAGGGCGTTGAGAATATCGACGACATAATCCGTGTATCGGATGGAATAATGGTTGCAAGAGGCGATATGGGCGTTGAAATTCCGCTTGAGGACGTGCCAGTGCTGCAAAAACTGATAATCCGCAAGGTGTATAACGCCGGCAAGCAGGTTATAACCGCGACGCAGATGCTCGACAGCATGATTAAAAACCCCCGCCCCACCCGCGCGGAAACCACGGACGTAGCCAACGCAATCTACGACGGAACGAGCGCAATCATGCTTTCCGGCGAAACCGCCGCGGGGCTTTACCCCATCGAAAGCGTAAAAACGATGGCGCGCATTGCGCTCAGAACCGAAGCGGATATCGACTATGTGGGCAGGTTCAAGAAGCGCGAGGCGGAAGAAAATCCGGACGTTACCGGCGCGATTTCGCACTCCACCTGCACCTCCGCGCACGACCTCAAGGCGGCGGCAATCATAACCGTAACCAAATCAGGCAAAACGGCGCGCATGATTTCAAAATACCGCCCGAACTGCCCCATCATAACCTGCACGACCTCCGAAACCATCAGGCGGCAGCTCAATCTTTCATGGGGCGTAATCCCGCTGATGATTAAGGAAGAAAAGAACACGGACGAGCTTTTCGAGCACGCAGTTCAGGCAGGCGTAAAGGCAGGCTATCTGAGGGACGGCGAGCTTGTAGTCATGACGGCGGGCGTTCCCCTCGGAATCAGCGGAACGACGAACATGATGAAGGTTCATGTTGTCGGACACATTCTTGTAACCGGAAAAGGCGTTACGGAAAAGCGCGTATGCGCCGACCTCTGCGTTGTTTCGGATAACACCAGCGAGGCGACGAAGCGCTTCAAGGACGGCGATATACTTGTTGCAAGGCAGACGGACAACTCAATGATGCCGATGATTCGCCGCGCAGGCGGGATAATCGTTGAGGATACCGACCCCAACGGACACGCGGCGATTGCGGGAATGAGCCTTAACATACCCGCGATTATCGGCGCGGAAAACGCCGTGAAAATCCTCAAGAGCGGCGCAGTCGTAACCCTTGACGCACAGCGCGGAATGGTCAGCTGCGACGCCGAAAACTCGGTTGGGTGATTAAACAGCAAATATAACAAAACCGCCGCAATCGCCGCTCCTTTGATAAAGAGCCTTCGCGATACGGCGGTTTTCCTTTTGCCTGTTATAGGCGTCCGAGCGCTCCGGCGCTCTTGTTATCGGGCTTATGCCCTCCCATGTTACCCTTTTTGACGCATCCAGTTTCCTTTTTTCGCGTTTGGACAGCTTTTCATAGCTTACAAAGCGCGGTTTCGAGCCTGATTTACTCATTTACATCTCTCCTTTCAGGCTATGTGATTATACATTGCTTTTTTTCGAAATGCAATCGGAATCTATTGGCTTACGAAAACGCATATACCTCCATTTTGCTTGACATACTAGGTTTTGGAATTATTCGATTGGAGGTATTCTATGAATCCATTCAAGGAAAAAGCGCGACCGCTTGACGACTGCATAATGGACTGGAAGCGCCTTTGCCCAGCGCCCTATGACAAAAACACGGTAAGTCCCTACACAAAAACACGCGTTATACTGATGAACGGAACGGAGTTTGAGCAGAGCTGGTTCATGCACCAGTTTTCCCGCCACTCGCCAAACGGGGATATAAGGCGCGAGCTTTCGCTCATAAGGCGCCTTGAACAACAGCAGCAAAAGCTGATAAGCCTGCTCAAGCCCGCCGACGAAACCATTCTTGAGCATACGATTGGCTATGAGCAGCTAGCCGTTGATTTGACCTGCGCGCTTGCAAAGGCGGAGCCTGACAAACACGTAAGGAACGCGCTTGACTTTGCGCTGCTGGAGGATTTCGACCATCTGTACCGCTACGCCGATTTGCTTGAAATGGAGGCGGGCGTAAAGGCGGAGCGGCTTGTAGGCAAGTATACCGAAATAACGCCGGGCAGACCGACGATTTCCGAACACCGCTTCCCCTTCGACGACGTAAAGCCGCACATAGACAGCAAAACAGCCGCGCTGCAAACCCGCCTGTGCGTCGGAATAATTACGGCGGCGGAGCAGCAGACGATGAACTTTTACATGAACGTATGCGGAGCTTACCCAAACGACAGGGGCAGAAGGCTCTATCAGGAAATCGGAATGATAGAGGAGCAGCACGTTACGCAGTACGGCTGCCTGATGGACGTAAACGCAACTTGGTTTGAATGCCTGCTTATGCACCAGTACACGGAATGCTATCTCTACTGGTCATGTATGGAAACGGAAACGGATTTGGCGATAAAGAAGATTTGGGAAATGCTGTTCGAGCAGGAAATATGCCACCTTTCTGCGGCTGCAGAGCTGCTTGAAAAAGCCGAGAACAAGAAATGGGAGCAAGTGATTCCGGACGGAGAATTCCCGAAACCGCTTGACCTTGGCAGCAACATCCCCTATGTGCGCGACGTGCTTTCCAGAACCGTTCAGCTTACCGCCGTGCGCGAAAGCTACGGCTCAATCGACGCGCTTGAGCCTGACGCGGACTTTTTCCGCTACCAGAGCCTTGTGAACGATGATATAAGCGAGGTTTCAAGCCACACGGTAATAGACGAGCATATAAAGCGCTTTGGAGAGGACTACCGCTTTGAAACCGCCGAAAACCCGATTCCTCCCCTCCGAAACAGGGTAAAGGACAACACCGAGGTCGGAAGGATTCCCGCAAGCCTGAACTGACAAAAACCGTCGGAGCAAACTGCCCCGACGGTTTTTCAGAAGCGGGAATCAGACGAACATACGCTTAATCAGCTTCTGCCTCAAATCGGCGCAGAAGTACAGCACGAGCAGCGCCGCGCCGCAGACACCCAGCCCGAGCATGACCCACTGCGACCAAAGCAGCGCGGCAGGCGCGCCTAAGAAGGCGTTCGTCAGCACTTCCATCATAATCATGAGTATTCCGGCGAGTATGAGATATACGCCCGCAATGAGAAGCCCGCTCATCGGGTGCTTGAGCGAGAAATACGCCGCGCCGACCGTCATAACGCCGAGAAGCAGAAGGACGGGGAACAGAACGGGGAAAAACCAATTCTGCTGAAGCGTCCGCTCAAGAAGGAAAACATAGAGCGTTACAGCCGCCCAGTCCGCGATAATTTTGACGACCAGATTGGTATGCTTAAGCCAGATTGGCAGCGCAACGGCAAGATACAAAAGCACCATAGCGCCGGTTACATAGCCCGACCACATCAAACGCCCATGCATACTCAGGTCTATCGAAAGCGATACGGCTATTACAAGCAGCGTAAAGCCCGTTATAAGAAAGAACACCCCGTCGCGGCTCAGCTTCTGCTTGGGCGCTTCGGCGCTCAAAACCGCCGTGGATTCGGGTCTGCGCGCCTTCGTTCCGCAGAGCGGGCATTTCGTCATTTCATCGCTGAGCTTTACTCCGCAGTTGACACAATACATTATCATTTCACCTCGCGTTGCTTTTTACGGACATATTCAGCCCGATATCCCGAAGAACCTTATAGAACTCGTATTCCACCTTGGTTTCCTCAATGCAGCGGCAAAAGCGGATATGCAGCTTATCGCCGTAGGAATTGAGGCACACGCTTACAACGCTGCCCTCATGGCTGTCCATCTGGCAGTATATATCGGTAATATAATCGCGCATTACTTCCGGAACGCTGATATTGCCGAGGTTCGAGAGCGAAATGCAGCAGGCGTTGCTGCCCAGAACGTAATAGTAAAGCCGCATTACAAAGTTTTTGAGAAACAGCGGCAGCAGCCTTACGGCATACTTCTGCTCCATTCTCACGTTTGCCGCAACGCAAGCCGCCATTTCCTTGGGCGTAATTCTTTCGCCCATCTGATTCTTGACGCGGCAGCAAATCTCGTCAAAAGTCCATTCGCCCTGAAGCGGGTCGATATGCGGAGTTGCGTACAGCGAAAAATTCCTGAGCGTTTCGGACGGATATAGCTTCCTGAGATTTACCGGAATGCTGACGGCAATCGGCTTCTGCTTTTTCTTGCCGCTTTCCTTTTGAATTTTAATTAGCGCCGTCATCATTGCCGCGCAGAGCAGTCCCGTCAGCGTTACGCCATGCTTTTTTGCAACCGCGAGCACGTCCTTGATATCGCAGGTGAGCGCCGTCCATGTGAGATAGCCGTCGTTGACAAGCGTTCCGGAAAGGCGGTATGCCTTTACCTCGTCGCGCTTATTCGGAACGGGGCCGGCAAACCGCGTGAAGCAGTCTTCCAGCTCCTCTTTTTTCGGCTTTTCGTTAATATCCAGAACTCCGTCCGTGCAGGGCACTTCGATTCCGTATCTTCTTCTCAGATACTCGGCAAGCAGCGTTCTGAAGAATATATATGCTCCGCCGCCGTCCGTAACGGCATGGAAGCACTCCATCGACACCGTTCGCTCGTTTACAAGAATGCGAAAACCGCAGCGACGGATATCCGAAAAGGACATCGGCATGAGCGGCCAAAGCCCGTCGTCCCTGATATCGGGAACGTGCTTGATTGGCTCAAAGTAATACCAGAACAGACCCCTGTGGAGGCTTACGGCTATTGATGGAAAGCGTGGAATCACAGCGCCGAGAGCCGCTTTAAGCGTTCCGCGCGCCACCGTTTCGCTCATTTCGGCGCTGATTCTGTAAAGATGGTTCTGCGTTCTGGAATAAGTGGACGGGTAGATTTTCGCCGCGTTGTCCAGCTTGAGCCATTCGCGCTCTCCGTCTTTTGCTCCCGCGTTTTCTGTCGTTGAGGATTCGCTCACTATTTTTTCCTGCCAATCATGTGATTATTTATGTCTTACCAGTTATACTCAATCGTTTCCTGATAAGTTTTATAGGTTGAGCGGAAAAGCTTGTCCCTGGATATTTCTCTGCCGCTCGCGTCGTAATAAACCTTGTAGGTATCGACAACATAGCCCTTGCGCGCCTTGATTGTCGTTTCGGACGAGCCGTAGGGCAGCGAGGTATTCAGAACATACTTCGGCTCGCTCGGCGGGTTCGTCGTGTTTATCGTTTCCGTTGCAAGGTCGATGAACTGCCCGTCCGGAAGCCTCTGCCCGTAGATTTCAACGGTAATCTTCTTGTTTGCGTACCATGAAACGAGGAACACAGGCGTGCTTTTATTATTCTTGAACTTGAAATCAAGGCTCGGATAATCAACGGTCGCGTCGCAGCCTCTGTCAACATAGGTGCTGGGCCACGCGTGGGGCGAGCGCTTGGTTATTTCAAGGTCGGCGCGGGCAACGGCGTTCATCATTGTCGAGCTTACCTGACACACTCCCCCGCCGTAATCCTCAATCGTTTTGCCGCCGGAAATAACGCCCGCCTGCTGATAGCCCTTATCAACGCTTCTGACTCCCGTGCAGTCGTTGAAGGAGAACTCTTGCTCCGGCTCAAGGGTCGTTCCGTTTATCGCTTCAGCCGCAAGCGCGATATTGTTGTTTCTCGCGTTTGAGGACGTTGTGGTCGTGGTGAAGGTCGAAATCAGTCCGAAGCTCTGCTCGAGCATTGCCTTCGTGACCGCGGGCTGGTAAATCTGAGGCTCTACCGTAATCGCCTTGCGGTATTCGCCCGAGTCAAGCGCCGCCGTGACCTGCCTGTAAAGCTCGTCTGCATCTATCGCGACTCCGTAAACCTCGTCAGCAAAGGTAAACTCATGCGTCGAATACGAGAACGCGGCAATCTGCGCGTCCTGCGGGCTTCTTACAATCGAAGCCGCAATTTCATCAACCAGAGATTTTACCGTGGCGCGGTCATAGGTGGACTTTGTTGTGAAATAAACGCCCGTCGAGCCGACGGTTGATATAGCCGCGAGCTTCTGCGAAAAGAAGCTTCCGCTTCCCGCCGCGCCGCTCGTCTGCCTTCCGACAGCATAGGCGCGCCGCAAAACATCGTCGAGGTCGCGGTTGAAGGGCAGCTCGCTTCCTGTTATCTGCCATGTCAAGTTTCCGATATTGATGCTAAGCGAAATCTGATTATACTGCGCCTGCGTCGACGTGCTGAGCAGCTTTTTTGCCGCATCCATCGTCATTCCGCCGATATGGATTCCGTCAACGA
Source organism: Eubacteriales bacterium (assembly GCA_028705775.1). Classification (GTDB taxonomy): domain Bacteria; phylum Bacillota; class Clostridia; order Christensenellales; family Aristaeellaceae; genus STF2-37. The sequence goes on along the minus strand of JAQWCW010000007.1, from coordinate 60,158 downwards.
TAACGCCGTTATAAAAGGTATCCGTCCTGAGCTGCGACTGCGACGCGGTAAAGCCTGCCACGGTCTTGTACCTGTCCGAAACATAGGCGTAGGTCAATATAAGAACGCCGATGCAGATAAGGCATATGAGAAGCCAAAGCAGCGGATTTATGGAAGCGCTCCGCACCGGCGGCGTCACCCTGCCCCATGACGGCTGCTGCGCGGGGCGTACCGGAGGGCGCTCCGGCGCTATCGGCCGCATTTCGGGGCGCGGCGCAGGCGGCGGCATACGGAAGGTTTCCGGCTGCGGAATATCGGCGGAGGCGCTGTTCATATCAAGTGCTTGGGGAATTGCCGGCTCCTGAGCGGGCGCGGCGTCCCTTCTGCGCAGGGAGGCGAGGTATTCCTGATACTCGGCTTCCGTCATTCTGCGAACGGCGCTCGGCTGCATTCTCGTCTTTGCGTTATCGTTATTAATTCTTCGAGCCACCGGCTCACCTCCGAAAGCGTGTAATATCGTAAACCGCTCGGCACGGCATATGCCGCAGCCAAATCACGCATATAAAACTAAACGCGCGGAGACTGCGGTTTCTTGCCGAATTACTGCCTATTTATCCTCTGAATGCTTCATACGGTAAGAAAGAATCTGAAGGCTGTCCGTCAGATGGACGGTTACGGCGGAAACTCCGTTCGGAACGGAAAGGTTGACGGGCGCGAAATTCCACACTCCGCGCACTCCCGCGGAAGTAACCCTGTCGCAAACCGCCTGAGCTGCGTCGCCCGGAACGGCAAGCACGGCAAGGGTTACGTCGTTATCGCGGATAAACTCCTCAAGCCCGTCCATTCCCATAACAACGCAGCCCGCAACGTTCCTGCCAATCGCCTCGGGGCGCACGTCGAACACGCCTACCGTGATAAAGCCCTCCGCCTGAAACGTGGGATAATTTGCAACCGCGTGACCGATGTTGCCCGCGCCTATAAGAATCATCCTGTGGCGCTCGTCAAGCCCCATTATAGCCCCTATATGCTCCTTGAGCTCCTGAACCCGATAGCCGTAGCCCTGCTGCCCGAAGCCTCCGAAGCAATTGATGTCCTGCCTTATCTGTGAGGCGGTCAGATTCATCTGCTGGGCAAGCTCCTGCGACGAAATACGCTCTACGCCTTCCTTTTCAAGCAGCCGCAGCTGCCTGTAATACCCCGGAAGACGCCGTATAACCGCATCGGAAATATGTCCGCTCATCTTGTACGCCCTTTCTTGTTATTTTCTTGACTATTATATCCCCTGCGAATTTGGATGTCAATCAACATGAAAATAGGCGAATGCGCGCGTGGCAGCGTCTTTACGGAAGAATCGCCGCGTTTCCCGTTTTCGCGCTTTTTCATAAAATTTAGGCTTGCATTGAAACCACTGTTATGCTATACTATCACTCGTTCCGATTGGGATTATAGCTCAGTTGGTTAGAGCGCCACGTTGACATCGTGGAGGTCATAGGTTCGAGCCCTACTAATCCCACCAAAAAGAGTCCGTAAGGGCTCTTTTTTCATATGTTTTGCTCGAACCTGTGACCGACAGGGGCAAAGGCTGCCGCCGCCTGTGGCGGATGAAGGCAGCCGAAAGCCCGGTGCGCAACAAGCGGCGAAATACAAAGTATTACGCCGCGCCGATTGCAAACCGCAGACATAGGTTCGAGCCCTACTAATCCCACCAAAAAGAGTCCGTAAGGGCTCTTTTTTTCATATATAGATATATGCTTGAGCTTCGCTATAAAAGCGCCGGACTTTTCTGTGTGCAGCTATTTGCATACGAGACGGCGGCAGTTGCGAAAGCGCCGAGAATTGCTTATCTGAGTCCGATTCCAATAAGGATATCGTTCGTTTTCATGCCGCTGTCCTGCCATGCAAGCTTCGATATGTCAAAGGGCAGGGTTGCTCCGTCGGTCAGCTTTATCAGCCTGTAATTTACTTTCAGCCGCTCGCAGTTCCTTATTACGGAATCGCGAATCGAGGGCTTTTCTATCGTTTCGGCGCGGCAAAGAACGTTTTCAAGGCAGCCGTAGCGGTTAATCAGCGCAGCGGCTGTTTTTGCTCCAACCTTGTCCGCGCCCCTTATATTATCGGCGGCGTCCCCGACAAGGGATTTGAAATCGGCATACGCGGACGGCTGAACTCCGAATTTATCAATTACAAACTCGGTATCGCAGACAACCGTGCTGTCGCCGCGATAACGCAGTACGCGTATGTTTTCGGTTATGAGCTGAAAGAAATCGCTGTCAAACGACGATATGACGACTTCCGTATACCCTCCGCAGGAAAGTGCGTATGCGGCGACGACATCATCCGTTTCGCAATCAGTCGTTTCCGCATACTTAACGCGCATGAAATCAAGAGCCGAATATATATCGCCTAGCTGAGAAAACGGGTTATCCTCATCCTCAACCTGCGAATAATCCGGACGGTTCGCCTTATAGTCCTCGTTCAAATCAGCGCGGGCATTTTCATGCTCGCCGTCAAAAACCACAATAACGTGCGTTGGCTTTGTCATTCGGATGATTTTAAGCATTGCGCCTACGAAGCCCAAAGTCCCTTGGATTGCTTTCCCTTTTGAATTGACTATGCGCGCGGGCATACCGAAAAACATCTGGAAAAGCAGGTTGCTTCCGTCTATAATGAGCAGTCTGTCCATGCCGCCTCCCTAAACCATACATTAAAAATCCGCCTCCCGTAATAATTTCGGGAGCGCGAAAATATACATATAATAAAGTGCGCCAAAGACGGGGCGGACGCGCAATCACATTCTGTACATTCCGCCCAAGGGATAGCGGCGCTCTATCGGCTTGCCCTTTTGGCGGCAGTAATCCTCATAGAGAATCGCGTACGCCTCAACATCGACAAAACGCGTTTTATTGAAGATACGCTGGCGCATCATGCCCTCGCGCACCATACCGTTTTTCCGCATAACCCTGCCGCTTGCGGGATTATCCGTCTGGTGCTGCGCCTCGACGCGGTTAAGCCCAAGCTCGTCGAACAAAAAGGCGAGGATGAGCGAAACCGCCTCCGTCATGTAGCCCCTGTTCCAATAATCGCGGCTCAAGCTGTAACCGATTTCCGCGCTCGCGTTATCCTCGTCGACCCACATGACGCTCATTGTGCCGACAACCTTCCCCGTAGAGTTTTCGGCAATCGCAAGGCTGCACGGCTCGTTCTGCCTGTACTGGCGAAGGACATACCTGAGATACGCCCTCGTTTCCGCAATATGCTTATGCGGCGACCAAAGCACCGTTTCCGCAACAACGGGGTCGGACGAGTATTCAAAAACATCGTCAGCGTCCTTTATGGTAAGCTGGCGCAGGGAAACAAGCCTTCCCCGCAGAACGGGAAAGCGGGCGAAAACCCCGAAAGCGCGCTGCATCAAAGAGATTGACCTCCGGCAGTAAGCGAAGGAGCATAATCGCGCATGAAATCAGCCATCGTGTACTGGTTCGGCGCGCTCGCGCCATAGGCGAATATGGCAATCCCGACAAGCAGGACGAGCAGAACCATAACAATCATCACGATTCCGATATAGGAAAGCGCATCCCTTTCGGCTCGTGCCATAATGATACACCCCTTCCAACTAAAATATTATGAATGCTGGATAAGTAAACGTATTGGTTTCGTTCTTATAATGGACGGAAAGAGCGCCTAATCAATCGCGCTTTTCAAGAAGCCTTGCCGCCATCAGAAGCCCGAGAGCGGTTTTCGCGTCCCTGATTTCGCCCCTCATTACGGCGTCAACCGCTTGAGAAAGCGGAACGCGCGCAACATTCAGGAACTCATCCGCGTCTGTATGGGAGGCGTGCTGCGAAAGCCCTGTGGCAAGATAAAGGGATATCTGCTCGGAGCAAAAGCCCGGAGTTGTGATAACCTTCGTCAGCTTCTGCCAGTTTTCTGCCCGAAGCCCCGTTTCTTCCTCAAGCTCGCGCTTTGCGCAAAGAAAGGGGTCCTCTCCCGCGCTGTCAAGCTTGCCCGCCGGTATCTCCCACGTGCATTCGTCAACGGCTACGCGGTGCTGCCTGACCATTGTAACAAAGCCGTCATCGTCAACCGGCACTATGGCGGCGGCGCCGTTATGCAGAACGATTTCGCGGTCTGCCGGCTTCCCGTCGGCGCAGACAACATCCCACTTCTGGACATGGATTACCCTGCCCGTGAAGATTTCGGCGCTTTTCACCTTGGTTTCGCGCAGCGTTTTATCATCGGTTTCGGGAAAACAGGTTTTCTGCATGGATTACCTCCTGAAAGCAAAGCCGCTTTGGGCGGCGAGTGCCTTGCCGTTTGGCGCATTCATAGTCTTTCCCGAAGGAGGGATATGAATGATTCAAAAGGAAAAGCCTTACCTAAAGCTTTCTATAAAGCGATGAAAAATCCTGCAAACTAAAATGTGATTGAGCCTGACAGGGCTTCTATCATATTGACAACAAGCCGCGAATTCCTTACAATTAATCAATCTGAGACATCTTCCGAAATGATTATTGTTAAGGTTTTCAGATAATGATTAATCAACCTGTACCGCCTTGTAAAAGGCGCTGTAACGACACGGGCACAGAATGAAGCCCATGTGTCAAAGAGGAGGAAAGAACATGGACAAGAAACTGAAAGCATTGGGACGCAGGCTGACGGCGCTGATGGCATCGGCGCTTTTGCTGCTGTTCCAGCTCGTCCCCGGCGCGGCGGCTTTCGCCGCGGAGGACAACGTGACGATAGCCCTCAGCTACGAGGTGGGCGGCGAGCAAAGAATCACCTACGCCTACCGAATGGGATACAGCGGCTATGAGGATGCGTTCTGGGCTGTTCTGCCCTCCGACGCGCCCCTTGACGGGCTGACTTTCTCGATTTTTGATAGCAGCTACCCCGACGCGGAGTTTTTCCCCGGGAACAATACTCTGCTTGCCGGAGTCAAGGACAGCGGCTCAAGCCCGTCGTCCTCGATTGACATATACAGGATTATAGGCGACGGTTCTACCGAGGATATGCCTAACTACCGCCTGTATATTTCAAGGCAGGAGATGCCGCCGGAGCAGCCGACGGAAGCGCCCGTAACGGAAGCTCCCGTAACAGAAGCGCCTGTAACTGAGGCTCCCGTAACCGAGGCTCCTGTAACAGAAGCGCCCGTAACGGAAGCTCCTGTTACCGATGCGCCTGTTACCGATGCGCCTGTGACTGAGGCTCCCGTTACCGAAGCGCCTGTTACCGATGCGCCTGTGACTGAGGCTCCCGTTACCGAAGCGCCGAGCGTTGAATACCCGATAGGGCTTTGGGGAACGGCGGGCGGAAGCAACTATATCAACCTGCGCTACGCGCCGGACGGCGATATTGCCACTACTGCCGACAGCGGAAGCAACCTCTTTGTCGAAGCGGGAATTGACGTTCAAGGGGTAACGTGGTACAAGCTTAACTACGATGGCAGCTATTTATACGTTTCCTCAACCGTATTTTCGCTCATGTCCGCTCAGGAAAGCGACGATTACGAGCAGTCGCTTCACGCAACCGAGCCGCCCGTAACGGAAGCGCCTGTAACGGAAGCTCCCGTAACCGAAGCTCCCGTGACCGAAGCTCCCGTGACCGAAGCGCCCGTAACCGAAGCTCCCGCAACTGACGAGCCGCTTTCCGAAACGCCCGTCAACCGCTGGGGAATCGCCGGCGGTCAGGAATATGTAAACCTTCGCTCCGCTCCCGGCGGGGATGTTATAGCGTCGGCAACCTCAAACAGCGCCCTTTTCGCCGTTTCCTCCGTTGAGAAGGACGGCACATGGTACAAGATTATCGCGGGCGACACATATATGTACATCTCCTCGCAGGTTTTCTCCCTGATGAGCAGAGCCGACAGCGACGCGTATGACGAGTCCCTCAGGGCTACGCCTCCGCCGAGCGAAGCTCCCGCTACCGACGCGCCCGCAACCGAGCCGCCGCAGACGGAAGAACCCGTTTCCGAAATACCCGTAAACCGCTGGGGCGTAGCGGGCGGAAAGCAGAACATCAATCTGCGCTCCGCGCCCAACGGCGAAATCGTAGCAACCGCCGAAACCGGAACGAGGCTATTTGCCGCGTCCCAGATTGAAGATGACGGACTTTGGTACAAGATAATCGCCGGCGACAGCGTTTACTATGCTTCAAGCACGGTATTCATGCTGATGAGCCAGAGCGAGAGCGACGCCTACGACGCGCTTCTCAATGCTACCGAGCCGCCACCCACCGAAGAACCGACTCCTAAGCCCACAGAAAATGTCGGACTTCTTGAAACCCCGCTTAACCTTTGGTCAACCGCGCAGGGCAGCGGCTCTATCAATCTGCGCGAAACCCCCGACGGCAAGAAGATTGATTCCGCCGAAAGCGGAACAAAGCTTTACGCCGAAAGCTGGGTGCAGACAGAGAACGGCGACGTATGGTACAAGGTTCGCTGGAACGGCGGCTATCTCTACGCCTCCGAAACCGTTGTGCAGCTTATGACCCGCGCCGACAGCGACGCTTACGAGCTTTCCGTAAACGGGCCTGCAACGGAAGCGCCGACCGAAGAACCCACCGAAGCGCCGACAGAAGTGCCGACAGAAGCGCCCACGGATGTTCCCACCGAGGTTCCAACCGAAGAACCGACGGAAGCGCCGACCGACGTTCCCACCGAAGTTCCCGCAACCGAGCTGCCCTACACGGTTCTTGCCAAAGCGAACCGCTGGGGCGAGATTACCGCCTCGAAGGGAACGGCTATTTACGCTCTGCCCGGCGGCGACTCGCTCGGCAACGTTGATAACGGCACGAAGCTTTACGCCGTTCAGAGCGTAAGCACCAAGAACGACGCGGTTTTCTATCAGATTAACTACGGCGGAGACACCGCGTTTGTGGCTTCCTCCGCATTCAGCCTGATGAGCAGGGAGGAAAGCGATGATTACGAGCGCTCGCTGCATCCCGAATGGACGGCGACCCCGTCGCCCTCTCCCTCGCCGTCGCCTTCACCCGACCCCACCGCGACCCCGACTCCCGAACCTTCTCCCTCGCCGATTCCCACAGAGGATATAACCTCATCCTCCGTGCTGCGCTGGGCATATGTGCAGGCTGAGGGCGGGCTTAACGTTCGCCAAAAGACCTCCACAAGCTCCAAGAAGCTCGGCGAGCTTAAAAACCAGCAGATGGTTTTCGTATACGAAACCGTTTCCTCCGGCTCTGACGACCTCTGGTGCAGGATTGACTTTGACGGCAAGGACGGATATGTAAAGGCTGAATACCTCCGGCTTCTGACCGAGGACGCAAGCAGCGACTACAACGCCGGACTTACCTCGCCTATGCCCACTCCTACCCCCGCTCCCACCGACACGCCTGTTCCTACCGACGTGCCGACAGAAGCGCCGACGGACACCCCAATGCCCACCGATGTGCCGACAGAAGCGCCGACCGACGAGCCTACGGAAGCGCCGACTGATACGCCCGCGCCCACCGATATGCCGACAGAAGCGCCCACGGACACCCCGATTCCCACCGAGGAATCGACCGGAGCGCCGACCGACACTCCCGAACCCGCGCAGTATATCGGCTACGCGCTGACGATTACGCAGACAGCTCTGCGCTCGGCAGCCAACTATGCAGACTCAAGCATTCTTGTCGCGCTGCCCGATACGACGCTTGTATACGTATTCGGTCAGAGCTACATTGATTCCACCGCATGGTCAAGCGTCGAGGTCAAGAACGGCAGCGACGCGCGCGGACTTGTGGTTGACACCGCGCTGAGGCGCATCAACGAGCAGGAAGCCGATTACTACCTGAGCCGTCTTACCACAGCTACGCCCTATATTACCGATTCGCCTGAGCCGACGAACACCCCTGAGCCGACCAAGGTTCCGGAAATGCGCTACGGCTACGCGATAACGCTCGGCGACAACGTGCCTATGCGCAACAACCCCATGCAGGAAGCGGGACTTGTGAATATGCTTCCGATGGAGGAAATCGTGCTTGTTTCCGGTCAGGAGTACGACTCCAACTCGCAGGCTTGGCACGTAATCCAGTACAAGGGCGCTTGGGGCTACGTCCGCGGCGACCAGCTCCGCTTCCTCACGAACGCCGAAACCGAGGAATACCTGAGCAACGTATACGCCACTCCCGCGCCGACGCTCATAACCACGCCTGAACCGTATGACGAGAACGCGCTTTCCTCCTACGGATATGTGGACGCATCCTCCGTCAATTTCCGCTCAAGCGCGGAAAGGTCAAACAGCAACAGAATCGGCACGCTGAGGAAATACGATTTTGCGCTCGTGCTGAACACTGTTGAAACGAACGGCGAAACATGGTACTACATCAACTGCGCGGGTAAAACCGGCTATGTAATGTCAAGCTACTTCAAGGTTCTTACCCTTGCGGGGCTTGAGGAATTCCTGAACAGCGACGAATTCAAGAACGCCGGCTCCGATTCAACCGGAACGGGCAGCGGCTCTACCGGCGGCTCAAGCGGAACGACCGCCGTGCAGACCTTTACCCCGCAGGAGGATTTGAACATCAGCGATTGGAAAAATCCGAACCTGACCGTTTCAAGCTCCTACGTTCCCTTTGACCCGAACGGAACCACCGCGCCCACCGCGACGCCCTCCGCAGCGCCGACCTACATTGCGACCGACACCCCGAATCCCTTCGTCGTAACCACGCCGAGCGTTACAGCGCCTACGGCAACGACCGATTCCGGCGCTCCTTGGGGGCTTATCGGAGTCGGAGCGGGACTTATAGCCGTAGCAGGCGGCATCTACTTCTACGCGCTCTCAAGCGCCAATAAGAAGAAGGCGGCTGCAAGGGCTGCACAGTACCGCGCGAGAATGGCTCAGCAGCAAAGCGCCCGCGCCGCGCAGCAGGCAAGCGTACAGAACGCGCAAGCGCCTCAGCGCCCCGCAAGCCCCGCGATGCAGAAGCCGGCAGCGCCGAACGTGACGCAGACGCCCTACCGTCAGAACGCCGGAACATATCAGCCGCCGATTGACGGGCAGCGCCCGATGCGCTCAGCCGCGCCCCAGCAGCCCGCTTCTCCGCAGCAGCCTCAGAGCCGCACGCGCAGAACCGGCAGCAGCGGAAACGACGACGCCAACAGAACCTAAGCAAACAAAAGGACTGCCATAAACGGTTTAGCGCCGCTTATGGCAGTCTTTCTGTATTAAGTTAATCTGAAAATGTGAAAGCGCAAACGCGTAAGCGAGCAGCGCAAGCCATATCAGGCTTCGTCAAGATAAGCCCTAAGCGCGTCCGCCGTTTCAACGTGCCGAAAAGCAACTATGTTATACTGCGCGCGAATCCTTTCGCCGGACGCGTTCTCGCGAAGCAGTTCAACCAGCGCAACAAGCTCCGAATGCAGCCCGTTAAGGCTCAGGTTGCCCGTAAGCCCCTTCAATGCGTGCGCTTCCTTGAACGCTTCCGAATAGCGGCACGCTTTTATATCATCCTCCAGCCGCCGAAAGCCGCTTTCGGACAAGAATTCCAAGAGGTAGCCTCTGAAAATATCATCATGCCCCACAAATCTTCTCAGCCCCTCCGAGTAATCGACGCCGTATTTTAGCAATTCGGTTTTATTCATGTTTTACTCCGGTCTGTATTATGTTTGTTTAAGAATCTGCCGCCGCAAAAACCATTACCATTCATTATAGTAACAGTTTCGGCAGCGGCAGACAATTTCCTGCAACAGCTGAAATTATGATTACTGAAACCGGTTATTTTTCCAGCGCGTGCTCCGCTCTGCGCTTGAGAACGCCTATGTCAATCGGCGTAGTAACGATTTCCTTAACGCCCGCCGCTATCGCCTGCGAATACTGACCGAGTTCGCCCTCGCGGCAAATGGCTATGACCGGCGAACTGCCGAGCACTCCGCTTTCGCGCACCTCAGCCCAGAAGCCGGAGGTATCCCCCGCGACAGCCGACACGTCGATATAGGACATAAGCGGCTCGCCGTCGCAGCGGGACGCAAAATCGTCAAGCTCAGCAATGCTCCTGAGGCAGCGAATCTCCGTATGCCCGCCGAGCTGATACTCAATCATCGAAACCGTTCCCCTGTCCGCGCTCAGAACAAGAATATACTTGCCGGCGGAGGGGCAGCCCTCGCTAATCGGCGCGCCGTACTCCTGCCCGCGCGCCTTCCCCGCATTTTTAGCCTGATAAAGCGCGGTGTCGGCATAGCCGAACAATTCGCTGTACCTGATATGCCGCCACGATGAAAGCGCGTAGCCAACGCTAAGGGTGACGTTAGCCGGATTGGTTATGTTCGGCTTGAAGCGCATAAGGCTTATAAGCTCGCTGACCTTGCTCCTGACTATCTCGATTGAAGGCACGTTCACCATAAGCACGGCAAACTCGTCGCCGCCGATTCTGCCGACAATATCGTTCTTGCGGAAGAAGCCTGATATTGCGTTTGCGATTATCCTTATCGTTGTATCGCCGAGAAGATGACCGTAAATATCGTTGACAGCCTTGAAATTATCAATGTCGATTACAAGAAGCGCATGATTCTTTGCTTCCTCGCGCGCGAGGATTCCAGCCATCAGCTGCTCCGTCGTCGCCTTGTTGTAAAGTCCGGTCATATCGTCCGTTTCAGCCTTTATTCTCAGCTCGTCCGCGCTGACGCTCATATTCCTTTGGCGCATTGTGGAATTAAGCACGTTGCTTATGCGCGGCTTTATCATTTCTGGAATGAACGGCTTGCATATATAATCGCTCGCGCCGAGCTTGAACGCCTGAAGCTGGTCCTCAACCGCGTTGCTGCCGGTTATCACGACAACCGGAATATCGCGGAAGCAATCCATTTCAGCCCTGCGCTTCAGAACCTCGATTCCGTTCATTTCGGGCATTATCAAATCGAGAAGAACAATGTCGATATTTCCGCCGCAATCCTTGATAATCCTGATTGCGTCGGTTCCGTCCGCTGCTTCAATAATATCAAACGAATCCCTGAATTGCAGAGACAGAACCTCTCTGTTCATCGCGCTGTCGTCGACTATCAGCATGATATTATCCATTATCCCGCTCCTATATTCATTATTCAATATCGCTTGCGCATAAGCGCTTACGGAACTAACTAATCTGATATTATCATCACATGATAAATATGTCAATCTTTTTACGGAAAAGTTCGCAAAAATCGACAGATTTTTGGGAAAATGAGCACACAGAATGTGTAAACAATGCGCCGCCCCAAAATTCGGGACGGCGGCAGGCAAACGGTTAGCTCAGTCTGAAAGCGTCTTTTCTCCGCTTTGCGCAGGCTTTATTCGCCTGTCGGGAAGCTGCGAAATTACGATTGCCGTAAACATCAGGGCGCAGCCGAGAATTTCACGCTCCGTGAGTGACTGACCGAGCAGCGCCCAGCCCGCAAGCGCGCTGAAAACGCTTTCAAGGCACATTGCAAGGCTCGCGATTGTCGGGTCAAGCCCCTTCTGGGCGACAATCTGGAGCGTATAGCCGACGGCGCTTGAAAGCAGACCGGCATACAGAATCGACGGCGCGGCGCTGAGTATTCCGCTTATGCTCGGCGTTTCAAAGATAAACATACAGACGGTCGAAAGCGCTGCGCACACAAAAAACTGCACGCAGCTCAGCTTCAAGCCGTCAACATGGGGCGAAACCCTGTCGATTGTGAGTATATGCAGGGCAAAAAGCAGGGCGCACAAAAGCACAAGCGCGTCGCCTGCCGCAAGCGAGAAGCCGCCCTTCATGCACAGAAGATACAGCCCGACAACGCTGAGCGCCATGCAGAGCCAAATCTTCAGGCGCGCGCGCGAGCCGAAAAACAGGTTGAGCAGCGGCACGATTACAACGTACATAGCCGTTATAAAGCCCGCCTTTGCTGTCGTGGTAAGCGGTATTCCCGCCTGCTGCGCCGCGCTTGCAACGCAAAGAATAACACCGCAGAGCGCGCCGCCGATTACGGGCCAGCCGCGATAGGTTTTTGCAAGGCGCGATTCCGAGGGCTTTTCAGCCGGAGCGCTTTGTTTATCCTTTGAAGCGGGCATCAGCCTGTCACTGACAAAAATAACGAGCAGGATTGCGAACGCGGCGACCCAGTTGCGGAGCGCAAGGAAGGTAAAGGTTCCGACAAAATCCGCGCCAACGGTCTGCGCAACGAACGCAAGCCCCCATATGGAGGCGGTCAGAACGAGCAGAAGTGTTTTACGGAGAGAAACAAGATTCATCTTATCACCATATTCATACATTTATCGTTTTTGTCAGTCGCAGAGCCGCAATTCCTCAAGATACCTGCCAAGCGCGTTCTTCCAATCGGGAAGGCGCTCAAAGCCCGCGTCGTCAAGGCTTTTCTTGGACAGGCGCGAATTGAGCGGCCGTTTGGCTTTCGCGGGGTATTCGCCTGTGCTTACGGGCTTTACCTTTGCAGAGACGCCCGCCTCGGCAAAGATTTCGGAGGCAAACTCCGCCCATGAGCAAAAACCCTCGTTTGAAGCATGATAAGTCCCGTATTTTTCGGTTAGGAGCATATCGGTAATAAGCCGAGCCAAATCAAGGGAGTAAGTCGGAGAGCCTATCTGGTCGCAGACGACTGAAATTTCGGTTTTATCCTTGGCAAGCTTGAGCATCGTTTTGACAAAGTTGCCGCCGTTTATGCCGAAAATCCAGCTTGAGCGGATGATGAAGCTTCTCGGCGCAAGCTCGCGGACAATTTTTTCCCCCTCCGCCTTTGTAAAGCCGTAATAGTTAATCGGCATAATCGCTTCATCCGTTTCATGCGACATAGTTCCCGCGCCGCTGAAAACATAATCCGTGGAGATGAAAGCAAGCTTCGCTCCGCTTTCGGCGGCGGCTTTCGCAATATTGCGAGTACCGACAACGTTTACGTTGCGGCAGCTTTCCTTTTCGGTTTCAGCCAAATCAACGTTAGTCCAAGCGGCGGCATGAACGATTGCGTCAAAGCCCTTATGCAAAACAAAGCGATTGACGGAATCCGAGTCCGTTATGTCAAAATCGGATTTATCAGCTCCGACTGCGTCCGCGCCGCGCGCTTTGAGCAAAAGCATAACGTCGTGCCCAAGCTGACCCGCAGCGCCGGTAACAAGCACTTTCATCGGCTTTCACATCCTGCCCGCATACATTTTATCATAATAATTCCTGTAATCGCCCGCAAGTATATCGCCCAGCCATTTCCCGTTTTCAAGATACCAGTCAACGGTTAAGCCGATTCCGTCGTCAAAACGCGTCTGCGGCTTCCAGCCAAGCTCTTTTTCAATCTTGAAAGCGTCGATTGCATAGCGCTTGTCATGCCCCGGTCTGTCCTTAACGAAGCTTATAAGGCTTTCGGGCTTGCCGAGCTTTTTCAGTATGGTGCGGACGACCTCGATATTCGTTTTTTCGTTATGCCCGCCGACATTGTACACCTCGCCCTCGCGCCCAAGGCGCATAACAAGGTCGATAGCGGCGCAATGATCCATGACATAAAGCCAGTCGCGGACGTTTTCGCCGCGCCCGTAAACCGGTATCGGCTTATCCTCCGCCGCCCTTGAAATAACAAGCGGAATCAGCTTTTCGGGGAACTGATAGCTGCCGTAGTTATTTGAGCAGCGGGTTATCGAAACCGGCAGCCCGAAGGTCCTGTAATACGAAAGCGCGAGCAAATCCGCCGACGCCTTGGAGGCGCTGTACGGGCTTGACGTATGAATCGGGGTTTCCTCCGTAAACATCAGCTCGGGCTTGTCAAGCGGAAGCTCCCCGTAAACCTCGTCCGTCGATACCTGATGAAAGCGCTTGACTCCGAATTCTCTCGAAGCGTCCATCAGCGTCTGAGTACCGATGATATTCGTTTTTGTAAACGACGCCGGATTCAAGATGGAGCGGTCAACGTGCGTTTCGGCGGCGAAGTTTACAACAATGTCGGGCTTTTCTCGCTCAAAAAGCTCGTCAACCGCCTTTTCGTCCGCTATATCGCCGCGTACAAAGCTGAAATTCTTATATTCAAGCGCGCCCTTCAGCGACGAAAGATTCCCCGCATAGGTAAGCGCGTCATAGCAGATAATCCTGTCCTGCGGGTGATTTTTCAGCTCATAATAGATGAAATTGCTGCCGATAAAGCCCGCTCCGCCCGTAACTATTATTGTCATGGCTTCTCCTTATTTATCGTAAACGAAATTGCAGTCGCTGTCCCTGAGATAGGGAGAGGACATATCCTTAGCAGACAGAATCGGCTCGGAAATACCCCAGTCAACCCCTATATCGGGGTCGTCAAACCGTATTCCCCTGTCGTATTCCTTGCTGAAAACGTTGTCAACCTTATAGAGGAAAAGCACGTCGTCGGTAAGGGTTACGAAGCCGTGCCCGAAGCCGCGCGGAATATAGAGCATTCTCTTGTTTTCCGCGCTCAGCTCAAAGGACGCCCAGCGAAGATAATCGGGACTGCCCTTGCGCAAATCAACCGCAACATCAAGGATAGCGCCGCGAATGGCTCTTACAACCTTGCTCTGCGCCATCGGCGACTGCTGAAAATGAATGCCGCGCAAGGTTCCCTTCTTCTGCGTGAAGGATTCGTTATCCTGAACAAAAGCATCCCAGATTCCAAGGCGCTCAAACTCCTGCGCATTATAGGTTTCCGTGAAATAGCCGCGATAATCGCCGTGCATTTCCGGCTCCAGAATAAATACGCCGGCAAGCGCCGTTTCAATCTTTTTCATGATAATCCCCCTAATACCTGAGTCTGCCCTCGGCAACGTTGCGCAGATGCTCGCCATAGAGCGATTTGCCGTACTTTTCGGCGCTGCTGCTCAGCTTTTCCGCGCTTATCCAGCCGTTTTTATATGCAATTTCCTCAGGCGCGGATATTGTTATCCCCTGCCGCTTTTCAACCATTCTGACAAAATCGGCGGCGTCAAGCAGGCTTTCCGGAGTGCCTGTATCCAGCCATGCAAAGCCGCGCCCAAGGAGCTGAACGTCAAGCTTGCCCTCCCTTAAATACATTTCGTTAAGCGAGGTGATTTCAAGCTCGCCGCGCGCGCTTTTCTGTACGCGCTTTGCCATTTCGCTCGCGCGCCCGTCATAAAAGTAGATTCCCGTAACGCAGTAATTTGACTTGGGGTTTTTCGGCTTCTCCTCAAGCGAAACGACCTTCCCCTGCCCGTCAAACTCAACCACGCCAAAGCGCGAAGAGTCGTCAACATAATAGCCAAAAACCGCCGCGCGCCCGTTTTCCGCGCTCTGCGCCGCCTTTTTCAGCGCGGAGGAAAGCCCGTTGCCGTAAAAGATATTATCGCCTAGAATCATCGCGCACGGCTCGCCCGCAAGGAATTTTTCGCCGATAATGAACGCCTGCGCAAGCCCGTCGGGGCTTTCCTGAACCATGTAGGTAAGGCTTATGCCGAACTCGCTTCCGTCGCCCAGAAGCTCGGAAAAGCGAGGGGTATCGGCGGGCGTTGAAATAATGAGAACCTCGCGGATTCCCGCGAGCATGAGGGTTGAAAGCGGATAATAAATCATCGGCTTGTCATAAACAGGCAGCAGCTGTTTGCTTGCGACCATCGTGAGCGGATAAAGGCGCGTTCCCGCTCCGCCTGCCAGTATAATGCCCTTCATATTCGCACCTCCCGCAAACCTTTTATTGTATTATAGCCGTGCTGATAAAAATATACAAGCCATAAATAAAGGGCGAAGCAAACGCCCCGCCCTTTTTGTGTTACTTTGCGTCCTCGGGATAATCCTCGTCAAGCATTTCATAGGCGCGTTTCATCATTATCCTTCCGAACATATTTACATAATTGCGGACGTTGGTATTGTCGCAGCCGTTGCTGAGAACCACAACGCCGCTTCTGTCGGTAGGGTCGAAATACGCGGCGCAGAGCATTTCGTACGCCTTGCCCTGATGCCCGTACATCGTGCGGTTATCAACCTGATAATCCGTGATGATGTTCATGTTAAGCCCGCGGTCGCTTGTGCCCGATACAGAAAAGCGCTCATTCTGAAGCGTCGTCATTTCCGCTACGGTTTCCTGCTTGAGCAGCCTTACGCCGTTATACTCGCCGCCGTCGCAGAGCATAATCAGTATTTTTGCTAAATCCGGACCGCTGATAATCAGCCCGCCCGCGGTATAGGTGAAATCGTGCTGCCAATCCGGCTCGGTGTACACATCCCTGTTGAGCGACGGGTCAAGGTTCAGGGTGCGCTTGGGCATATTGTAGATTTTGGCTATCTGCGTGCTGTCGTCAAACAGCCCCGCCTGATAGTGCGCGTTTATTCCGAGCGGCTCGAACACGTTCTTTGTCATGTATTCGTCAATCGTCATTCCCGTGCAAAGCTCGATTATGCTTCCCAGCATTCCTCCGCCGAGGTTGCTGTAAGAGTATTTTGAGCCAGGCTCCATCTTCAGAAACTGCTTTTTTGCGCGCGAAGATGAGAACATATACTCAAGCGTCGGGTCAGCCTTGCCCTGAATCGCCTTGTTATAGTCGACCGTGGTTGCGTTAAGCCCCGTTGTGTGGGTCATCAGCATTCGCAGAGTAAGGGGAATTTCCTTATAATACGGATTGCGGAAGGTGAAGCCAAAAAGCTTTGACAAATCCGCGTCAAGGTCAAGCTTTCCGCTCTCGACAAGCTGCAAAACGCCAATCGCCGTAACCATTTTGGTAATCGACGCAATCTTGAAGGCGGTGTACTCATCGACAAGCGTTTTGGTTTTCTTGTCCGCATAGCCAAAGTAGAATTCCTCGTCAACCGCGCCGTTCTTGATGATGATTACAACGCCGCCCATTGCGTCGTACTGGTTCATTGCCTTGTCGATAATTTTCTGGCGCTTTTCGTGTATTTCCTCCGGCGTAAGCTCCTCGGTTTCCACCTCCTGCGCAAAAGCGGAGAAGCAGCAAACGAGCGTAAGTACAAGCGCTAGCAGAACAGACACAAATTTTTTCATCGTCAGCCCTCTCAAAACATCAAAGCCCACGCAAGGACGGCGGGCGAATTCCAGTAGATTGCAACCTCGTTGGTTGAATAGCTCGGCGTTTCGTCAACAAAGCAGCACGCGGGCGCAAGCCCGATGCACTTTTCCTTCGCAACGGCGTCATGAAGCCCCGCGTTAGGCCCTCCGCTTACCATTCCGGGCACGGGCGCTTCCACTCCGTCCGCCTCGCTCGGTCTGTGGTGCGGGTGCATAACCTGCTTTGAGCCAAAGCCCGTAACGTAGCAATAGCCCGTCGGGTTATCGCCCAAGAGGTAATTCCACTGCTGAACAGCCGCGTCACGGTACTGCTGCGCGCCCGTAAGCTTATAGGCAAGCATCAGCACAACCGCGTTGTTCATAACGTTCATATTGCTTCCCCAGACATAGTCCGAAGGAGAAAGCGATACGCCAAAGGCGCTGCGCTTTGATATTGCAAGAAAATCATCGGCGGCGGCGATAAGGCGGGCGCGCATTTTCTGATAGAAAGGATTCATGGAATCCGCGCCGGAGTTGAAAACAACCGACATCATCACATAGCCGCCCATGCTGCTCCAGCCAAGAGCCATCGTATCCATCCATTTGGAATTTCCGACATTATTGGACGCGCGCATTTCCTCAAGCTCCGCAAAATATCTTTCGGATTCATCGAGATATTTTGTTTCGTTGGTCAGGCGGTACATCGCCGCGGCAGCCCACGCGCGCTCGTCTTTATCACAGCTGTCGCCGTAGGTGCCGGTGTTCATTCCTTCGGGATTTCTTCCCGGCAATACGGCTTCCGGATGCGCCGAAAGATAGTCATAAGCGGCAAAGGCAGCCTGCTTGCACCTGTCCGAAAACGCGGAATCAAACGGCTCGTATACGCGGCAGGCAATCGCCATTACAGCCGCAACGTCCGCCGTAGCGACCGTATCGGGCGGAATCAGCACCATCTGCTCTTTTTCTTCCTCGGGCATAATCATGCCGCAGAAGCGCATCGGAGTGCTTTTATGGTAAACGCTGCCCTCGGCGGTCTGCATTTTCAGCAGATATTCAAGCTCGTAGCGCGCCTCAGTAAGCACATCGGGAATACGGCTGCTGCTGTCCGGAATTCCGACAGGGCGCGAAAAAGCGAGCGGGTTCATCTCATAAGCGTAAAGCAAATCGGCAACCGCCTTTACGCCCGGAGCGGGATAGCGCCCATAATCGCCCGCATCATGCCAGCCGCCTGAAACGTCTACCTTTGTATCCATTCCAAAAACAACGGCAGGCTCGGTATGGCACGCCTTATGCGCGTAAGCGCCCGCAAACTCGGGCAGCAAATCGCAGCCGCAGCGGAAATAGTAAAAGCTCTTATAGAGCGCGTCACCGACGGCATTATAAATGTTCGGGGCGACGCGGAAGGAAGCGGAGCTTTCTCCGCTTATAAACGTATACTGCCCCTCCTGCTCAAGCGAGGTAAAGTCAGCCGTCGCAACCGTGCAGCCGCTCGCCTCGTCGTAGCGCGGCATTGAGAATCTGCCCGTTATGATTGCCTTTCCCCACGCGTTGCGGATTTCAAACGATTCCTCGCCCTCCGTTGCGTGCGCGAGCTTCAGTTCGCCCGGCACAAAGCCGAGCTGATTCAAAAAAATAGCCATAGAATCCCCTTCTCAGGAGTTATCCTCCAGATTTTTATTATACTTATCAATAAACGCTTCAACTGCCAATTTTGCTTCATATAGCCTGTTTTTTCTATGTCCCTGCGCTTTCAGGGCTTCCATAGCGGAGCGCATATCGTCGCCGGAAAGAAGCCTTTCAAGCAAAAGCGCTTCAACCGAGGCAGTTTCGGTATTTTCGGCGGCTTTATCCGGCACGCCCGACAAATCAAGCACAAGGCAGTATTCGCCTTTATTCGCCTTAGGGTTAGCTTCCATTGCTTTCAGCACGTCGGAAACGCTTCCGCGCAGGGTAAGCTCATGCAGCTTCGTCAAATCACAGCTTACGGAAACACGCAGTTCCGGCATTTCCTTTTCCATTACGCGCATAAGCTCGACTACGCGAAGCGGGCTTTCGTAAAAAACGGCTGTTTCGCCGCGTTTGCGCATCTCCCACAGTTTTTGGCGCAGCTCGCCGTTCTTTCGCGGAAGGAAGCCGTAAAACTGGAATTCGCGGCTGTCTATACCGCTTACGGAAACGGCGGCGGCAGCGGCGCAGCAGCCCGGAATCGCTATGACAGAAACGCCCCTTGAAGCGGCTTCCCGCACGAGCATGAAGCCGGGGTCGGAAACCGCAGGAGTTCCCGCGTCGGTTATAATCGCCGCGTCCTCGCCGCTTTCAAGCATTTTATCAACCACAAGCGCGCTTTTTTCAGCTTCGTTG
The DNA here is from genome assembly GCA_028705775.1 of Eubacteriales bacterium. Lineage (GTDB taxonomy): Bacteria > Bacillota > Clostridia > Christensenellales > Aristaeellaceae > STF2-37. Next base: position 40,924 of record JAQWCW010000007.1, on the reverse strand, counting down.
AAAAGATGAAGGCTGGACATCGGCGTATGTATGTCAAAGGAAACCATGAGCCGCGAGCTGTTGCGCGTATCCTCGGCATAAACCCGCGAAACGGATTTAAGCGTTTCAACCGCCCTTTTACTCATATCGCCAAGATTTCCAATCGGGGTGGCGACCACATAAAGCGTCGGCATATCACGTTTCCTCCGGCATAAGCTTTTCCGCAACGCGCAGAATCGCGCTTCTTGAGCGTGGATTTTCCTCGACTTCTTCCTTGCTCGGCTTGATTGCGCCGCCGATACAGCGCGCGACGGGCTTCCTTCCGCAGGTGCATATGGGCGCTTTGGGCGAGCATATGCAGGGAAACTGCATTTTGCGGAAGGTCTGCTTCACAATCCTGTCCTCAAGCGAATGGAAGGTGATTACCGCAAGGCGTCCGCCCGGCTTTATGCAGTCCATCCAGCTTTCCAGAGCAGCCTTCAGCGGCTCAAGCTCGTCGTTTACGGCGATTCTAACCGCCTGAAAGGAGCGGCGCGCGGGATGACCCTCCTGCTTCTGCCTTACCGCCTTAGGAACAGCCCTGTCAATGACGTCAACAAAATCAAGTGTCCGCTCCAAGGGCTTTTCCTTCCTGATTTCAACAAGCACCTTTGCGATTCGGGCAGCCCATTTTTCCTCGCCGTACTCCCACAAAATGCGCTTGATTTCATCCTCGGAATAGGTGTTGAGCATTTCGGCGGCGGTTATTCCGCACGACCTGTCCATGCGCATATCAAGCGGAGCGTCCTCATGATAGGAAAAGCCGCGCGATTTTTCGTCAAGCTGATAGGAGGAAACACCCAAATCGAGCAAGCCTCCGTCAAGCAGGGGCGCTCCCGCCGTTTTCAGAAGCTGTTTTACGTCATGAAAGTTGCCATGAATTGCCGTAAAGCCCGAAAACCGCGAAAGCCGCTTTGTGGCGGCGCTTAGCGCGTCCTCATCACGGTCAATGCCAAAAAGCCGCGCGCCGTCACCGGCGGCGGCAAGTATTGCCTCGCTGTGTCCCCCCGCGCCTAAAGTTCCGTCGGCGTAAACGCCGCCCGAAAACGGAGCGAGATTTTCCAAAACCTCGTTAAGCATGACCGGTATGTGATGAAATTCCATAAAACTCCTTAATTCACGGTTTAAGCCCGAGCAGGCTGCGCATTTCCCCGGCAAGATAGAGAGAGCCGGCGCAGACGACAACGCCGTTATCGCCCGCCTTGAGCAAAGCCGTTTCAAGCCCGCTTGCGAGCGTTTCCGCCTTTTCGCATTCCTTGCCCGAAGCCATAAACATTTCAGCGATTTCTCCCGTGGAGGCGGCTCTCGGCGTTGATACGGGAACGGCTATAACGCACTTGGCAATCGACGAAAGTATTCCGACAAGCTGCGGAACGAGCTTATCCTTCATAATTCCCGTCAGGAGGACAATTTTCCTGCCTGCGAGCGCCGACGAAATAAAGCCGGAAAGCGATTGAGCGCCCTGCGGGTTATGCGCGCCGTCGATGAGTATGTTCCCCGCCCATTCAAGCCGCGCGGGCCAGACGACGCTTTCAAGCCCCTTTACGATTGCCGCGTCGGAAACGGGCAGCGAGATCAGCTTGAGCGCCTTAACTGCGCAGGCGGCGTTTGAAAGCTGATGCGCGCCCGAAAGCGGGATTTTAATTCGTTTTCCGAATATTTCCGTTTCATCGCCGCGTTCCGAAAGCGAAAGCAGCGGAAGCGGCTCTACCGGATAAAGCGGAGCATTTAAGCTTACGCAGGCGTTTTCAACAACAGAAAGCACTTCAGGCTGGCACGGATGCAGAACGCAGGGCGTGTTTTCCTTGATAATACCCGCTTTTTCGCCCGCAATTTTCTCTATTGTGTCGCCCAGATACTGCATATGATCCATTCCGATTGCGGTAATCACGGAAACGGAGGGCTTTACAACGTTCGTCGGGTCCAGCCGACCGCCCATTCCCACCTCAAGCACCATCGCGTCAACCTTTTCCCGAAGGAAAATATCGAACATACAGATAGTGCCCATTTCAAACGCGGTAAGGCGAAGGCGCGGCTCCCTGTCCGCCGCTTCCTTCATTCTTTCAGCCGCGCTTATAAGCAGCTCGTCGGCAACGGGCTTTCCGTTAATCCTGATTCGCTCGTTATAGACCTGCAAAAACGGCGAGGTGTATAAGCCCGTTTTGTAGCCTTCCGCGCGAAGGCAGCTTTCCGCCATTGCGCATACGCTGCCCTTGCCGTTCGTTCCCGCAACGTGCAGCGCGGGTATTTTCGATATATCAAGCCCCATGCGGGACAGCATTTCGGCGGTATTGTCAAGCCCGTGCTTTTCTCCGGAATACTGCCCCGCGTGGATATAAGAGATTGCTTCCTCGGCGGTCATAATGTCACGCCTTTCCGCTGTCAGCCCTTGAGCTCCTCAATTCTTCCGCTAAGGCTTATCAGCATCTGCTCATTCGTCGCAAGCTTTGCCTTCTCCTGCTCGATGAGCGCCGCCGGAGCCTTGCTGAGGAAGCCCTCGTTAGCAAGTTTTCCGTTTGCGCGCGCTATTTCCTGCCTGATTGACTGCATTTCCTTCTCAAGGCGCTGAATTTCCTTGCCGATGTCCACCAAATCGCCAAGCGGAATGAAAAGCTCCGCCGCAGGGCACACATGGCTTACCACCTTTTCCGTCACCTCTGCGCGGGAGGCGATGATGATGGTTTCGCTCACCATTGCAAGGCGCGTGAAGTACTGCCCCGCGTCTTTGAGAGCGTCCATCCAGCCGTCGGAGGGCAGGAGCATCAGGTGCGTCCGCCTTCCCGCCTGCACGTTCATCTCGGCGCGCAGATTGCGAATTGCGCGTATTATGTCCATCACGCCCTGTATTTCCGATTCTTCCTTTTCAAAATCGAAGGCTGAATCGGCGATAGGCCAATCCTTGGTCATAATAGTTCCTTCCGTGCCGGGAATGTAGCGGTACACGCTGTCCGTCACATACGGCATGAAGGGGTGCAAAAGCTTCAGCACGCCAATCAGAACATGAGAAAGCACAGCCTTTACCGTGCGCTTCTCGCGCTCGTTTTCGCCAAGAAGACGGCTCTTGCACAGCTCAATATACCAATCGCAGAACTCGCCCCACGCAAAGTCATAGATGCTCTGCGCAGCAAGCCCCAAATCGCAGTCGTCCATATGCACGGTTACGTCGCGCACCGCCTTGTTATAGCGGCTCAGAATCCACTTGTCGGGAAGCGTAAGCTCGCTTTCGTCAAGGCTTTCCGGCTTATCCATATTCATTAGCACGAAACGGCTTGCATTCCAAATCTTATTGGCAAAGTTGCGCGCCGCCTCCACCTTTTCCGTGGAATAGCGCATATCGTTGCCGGGCGCTACGCCCATAATAAGGGAGAAGCGCAGCGCGTCCGCGCCGTACTGGTCGATGATTTCAAGCGGGTCAAGTCCGTTGCCCAAGGACTTTGACATCTTGCGCCCCTTGGAATCGCGCACGAGACCGTGCATCAATACCGTATGGAACGGGGTTTTGCCCATCTGCTCCACGGACGAGAATATCATTCTTGCCACCCAGAAGAAGATTATGTCATAGCCCGTCACAAGCACGGAGGTCGGGAAGAAGGTCTTTAAGTCCTCCGTTTCTTCAGGCCAGCCGAGGGTTGAGAAGGGCCAGAGCGCGGAGGAGAACCATGTGTCAAGCACATCCTCGTCCTGATGAAGATGCGCGCAGCCGCACTTCGGACACTTTTCGGGTGTTTCGCGGCTCACTATGGTTTCGCCGCAGTCGTCGCAGTACCACGCCGGAATGCGATGACCCCACCAGAGCTGACGCGAAATGCACCAGTCGCGGATGTTTTCCATCCAGTTATAATAGGTTTTGGTAAAGCGCTCGGGGATGAATTTTGTTTCGCCGCGCTTCACCACGTCGATTGCGGGCTTTGCAAGCGGCTCCATCTTCACGAACCACTGCACGCTGGTAAGCGGCTCTACGGTATGATGGCAGCGGTAGCAGGTGCCTACGTTATGGCTGTAATCCTCCACCTTCACCAGCAGCCCCAGCGAGTCAAGCTCCTCCACAATCTTTTCGCGGCACTGGAGAGCTGTCATTCCCTCGTATTTACCCGCCTCGGCGTTCATCGTTCCGTCGTCGTTCATCACGCGGATAATCTTCAAATCATGGCGCTTTGCCACCTCAAAGTCGTTCGGGTCATGCGCTGGGGTCATTTTCACAGCGCCCGTTCCGAACTCCATATCCACATACTCGTCCGCCACAACGGGAATTTCACGGTTCATGATAGGCAGAATCACGTTCTTGCCGATAAGCGCGGTATAGCGGGAATCGGAAGGATTCACCGCAACGCCGGTATCGCCCAGCATTGTTTCGGGGCGCGTAGTCGCCACTACCACGGACGTTTTACCGTCTGCGCTCATGTAGCGCACATGCCAGAGATGGCTCTTTTGCTCCTCGAATTCCACCTCGGCGTCGGAAAGCGCCGTTCTGCACTCGGGGCACCAGTTGATGATGCGGTTGCCGCGATAAATAAGCCCCTTCTCATAAAGGCGCACGAATACCTCGCGCACCGCCTTGGAGCAGCCCTCGTCCATAGTGAAGCGCTTGCGCGACCAGTCGCAGGACGAGCCCATTTTGCGCGTCTGCTGCTCAATGCGTCCGCCGTATTCTTCCTTCCACTGCCACACCTTTTCAAGGAAGCCCTCGCGCCCTAGCTGCTGCTTGGTAATCCCCTGCTTTGCAAGAGTATCGGCAACGCGAACCTCGGTGGCGATGGAGGCATGGTCAGTTCCGGGCAGCCATAGGGTTTCGTCGCCCTTGAGCCTGTGATACCGCACAAGGGTGTCCTGCATGGTCATATCCATTGCGTGACCCATGTGAAGCTGACCGGTGATATTGGGCGGAGGCATCACGACCGTGAAGGATTTTGCTCCCTCTTTCTTCACGGGCTTGAAAGCGCCGCTTTCCTCCCACTCCTTATAAAGCCTATCCTCAATCAGTTTGGGGTCGTAGTTCTTTTCCATTTCAAAGGTTTTAGCGTCCATAAATATATCTCCTTACCTATATGTCAGATAATATCGAGCAAGATTAACGCGCCCAGCATTGCGGGAACAAGGGCGGCAGCCTTTATGATAACCTTCGCCTTTTCCGATTTGCCGAAAAGCTTATCGGAAATAAACCCTGCCAAAGCGCAGACTATTACGCCCGCGACCAGAAGGATACATCCGAGAGGGTCGAGTTTTTCCAAAATCCTCTGAGTATCCATAAGCCTCACCCCCTTCATGTTAAGCGCAGGCGGCGGCTGAAAGCAGGAAAACCGCCGCGCGCATCCCCAAAGATAAACAAAAAGCATCCGCCCAACCGGGCGAATGCTTAATTCGCTGTACCACCATGTTTTCACGGCTTTAGCCGCCTTGACAGCGCTGTATCGGGCGCGCCCGCATATGCTGGTTTCCCTTACATATGCCTTCAAAAGCGACTTCGCCGATTCGCCTTCCGCCGCAGTTTTTCAGCCGATGAACCGCGTTCTCTGTCGGGGCGTTTCAGGTACTACTCTTTCTCATCAGGAGGTAGATAATTTAGTTCGTTTCTGTGTATGAGAAATCAGACGGCAATATGCCGTCCTATCTCAAACGGGCAGATAGGCTTACGCCTGCTTCGCCTTGGCAGCCTCGTCCATCTTGATGACCTGCTTGCCGTCATAATAGCCGCAGTTCTTGCAGACGCGATGCGCCAGCTTCATCTTGTGGCACTGGGAGCATTCAACGATAGCGGGAGCCTCAAGCTTCCAGTTCGCACGGCGGGAATGCTTGCGAGCCTTAGAAATTTTACCCTTAGGAAGAGCCATATCTACACCTCCTCGTTATTTTTGAGCAGCTTGCGCAGAACAGACATCGGATTCTCATCATCCTCGTCTATCTCGCAGGAGCAGGAGCCTTCATTCAGGTTTTTACCGCATTTCGGACAGAGTCCGAGGCAGTCCTCACGGCAAAGGAATCTGATAGGCAGCTCAAGCACCGCAAGAGTCAGCGCCAGCAGGGACAAATCAAGCTTAGAGCCTTCATAGGAAAACTGTTCGGCGTCATCCGTCGCTTCGCCTGTTACGAAAGCCTCACTGAAAGGCACTCGCACAGGAAAATCAACAGGATTAAGGCAGCGCGAGCATTTCCCGCGAGCCACCGCCGTAAGCTCTCCCTCGACCACGATTGTGTTTACGCCGGTGACAGAATATCTGCCCTCCAGCGTAACCTTGTCAGGAAACTCCACGGTTTCACCCATTACATCCTGCGGGTCAAGCTCTCCCTCCACCAGAAAAGGGATTTCTTCGCCGGGCATCCGCAGACCCTTGGATACATCGAGAATCATTCCATCACTCCAAACGTGACCGTGTGATATTATAAGGCTTTGGCAAGAGCTTTGTCAAGCGAAAATAAAACCCGCGGATAATTTTCTGTGAAATTTGAGCTTACATATATGCCTTGAGCTTTTCCCTGCCCGCGGCAATCGCGCTTCTGACCGTTTCAGGCGCAGGCCCGCCCGTAAGCGAGCGCTGCTCGACGCAGGTTTTCATTGAAAGCGCGGTATATACGTCCTCGTCAAACACCTCGGAAAAGCTCCTCAGCTCAGACAGCGGAAGCTCCGTGAGCGCCTTCTGCTCCTTTTCCGCATGAAGCACGATTTCGCCCAAAATCCTGTGCGCGTCGCGGAAGGGAACGCCCTTCTTGACAAGATAATCGGCGGCGTCGGTAGCGTTTGTAAAGCCGCCGGACGCTCCGCGCGCCATCGTTTCCGTGTTGAACCTGAGCGTCCTGAGCATTTCCGTGAACACGTGAAGGGACTTTACTATTGTATCCCGCGCGTCAAAGAGGGATTCCTTATCCTCCTGCATATCTTTGTTATAAGCAAGCGGAATTCCCTTCATAACGGTAAGAAGCCCGACAAGGTCGCCGTACACCCTTCCGGTTTTCCCGCGAATCAATTCGGCAACATCGGGGTTCTTCTTTTGCGGCATTATGCTTGAGCCTGTCGAATACTCGTCGTCCATCGTCACGAACTTGAATTCGTTGGTAGACCAGAGTATCAGCTCCTCGCAGAAGCGGGAAAGGTGCATCATCGAAACGGACGCGGCATAAATGTAATCAAACATGAAATCCCTGTCCGAAACGCCGTCAAGGCTGTTCTCGGTGATTTCGGAAAAGCCAAGCTCGTCGGCTACGCTTTTTCTGTCAAGCGGATAGGTCGTTCCGGCAAGTGCGCCTGAGCCGAGCGGCATTGAGTCCGCAGACTTTGCCGCGGCTGAAAACCTGCCCAAATCGCGCAGGAACATCTGAAAATACGCCATCATATGATGCGCAAGCGTTATCGGCTGCGCCTTTTGCAGATGAGTGTAGCCAGGCATAATGCTGTCAAGATTATTTTCGGCAATGGAAAGAATGACGCTTTCAAGATTTACGAGCATTTCCCTTGCCTCAAGCGCGGCGTTCTTTACATACATTCTTCCGTCAAGCGCAACCTGGTCGTTGCGGCTTCTGCCGGTATGCAGGCGCTTCCCAGCCTCGCCTATGCGCTCAATCAGAATCTTTTCCACGTTCATGTGGATATCCTCGGCGTCCTTCTGCCACTCGATTTTGCCGTCTTTCGCGTCCGCAAGGATTCCCGTCAAGCCCTCTATAATCTTTTCGGAATCCTCCTTCGGTATAATCCCCTGCCTGCCCAGCATACGCGCGTGAGCGATGGAGCCTGTGATATCCTCCATAAACAAGCGTTTGTCAAAGGAAATGGAAGAATGGAAATCATCCATAAGACCGCTTGTCGCCTTTTCAAAGCGCCCGCCCCAAAGCTTTGCCATATACGCATTCTCCTTGCTCAAAAGGGCCGTGGGAAGCTCGCTCTCCACGACCCTTTATATATGATGTTATTACTTGCTTTCCTTCTTGACGCGCTGCTGCATCATTGCGCGAACCTTGAGCGGCAGACCGAAGCAGTTGATGAAGCCGCCCGCGTCCTTATGGCTGTACAAATCCTGACTGTCGCCGAAGGTGGCAATCTGCTCGCTGTAAAGCGTGTAGGGGGATTTTACGCCGTTCGGGATGATATTGCCCTTATAGAGCTTGAGCTTAACCGTGCCGGTAACGTTCTCCTGCGTTGCGTCAACAAAGGCGGAAAGCGCCTCGCGCAGGGGCGTGAACCAGCAGCCGTCATAAACAAGCTCCGCAAAGCGGATTGCAACCTGCTCCTTATAATGGGAGGTTGCGCGGTCAAGCGTGATGGACTCAAGCACTTCATGAGCCTTATAGAGAATCGAGCCGCCGGGAGTTTCATATACGCCGCGGCTCTTCATTCCGACAAGACGGTTCTCGACGAGGTCGGAAATGCCGACGCCGTTGCGGCCGCCGATTTCGTTGAGCTTCGTTACCATGTCAACGCCGCCGAGCGCTTCGCCGTTGAGCTTAACCGGAATTCCCTTTTCAAACTCAAGCTCGACGATTTCGGGCTTGTCGGGAGCCTGTTCAGGATACACGCCCATGAAAAGGAAATCATCCTCGGGAGGAGCGTTCCACGGGTCTTCCAAATCGTAGCCCTCATGGCTGAGATGCCAGAGGTTCTTATCCATGCTGTAAGGATGACGATGCACCTTCTGAAGCGGAATTCCGCGCTTTTCGGCATAAGCAACAGCGTCCTCGCGGGTCTTGATATCCCACATACGCCAAGGCGCGATAATCTCCATCTGCGGGTCAAGAGCCTTTATGGTAAGCTCAAAGCGAACCTGGTCGTTGCCCTTGCCGGTGCAGCCGTGGCAGATAGCGTCGCAATTTTCCTTATGAGCGATTTCAACAAGGCGCTTTGCGATAAGAGGACGGGCAAACGACGTGCCGAGAAGGTATTCCTTCTCATATACAGCGCCCGCCTTGAGAGTGGGATATACGAAATCGTTAACGAACTCCTCGCGCAAATCCTCGATATACAGCTTCTCGGCGCCGGTCTTGAGCGCCTTTTCATGAAGCGGCTCAAGCTCCTCGCCCTGCCCTACGTCCGCCGCCATGCAGACGACGTCGCAGTCGTAATTCTCCTTGAGCCACGCTATGATGCAGGAGGTGTCCAGTCCGCCGCTGTAAGCCAGCAAAATACGTTTCTTCATAATGCATCTCTCCCGAATGTTCTTTGGCAGGCGATTCACCGCCCCGCCGCACATTTGATTATACATTACGAGCGCCGCGAATGCAAGGGATAAAGTGAAATTTTATTCACGATATTTGAATATTATGCGAAGAAGGGCGGCTATGCGTTTCATTGACACGAACATATATTTGTATTATACTACTATGGCAAAGCGAAAACAAGGATTGCGAAACGGAGAAACGCCGTGATTGTAATGGGTATCGACCCCGGGCTTGCTCTTATGGGCTGGAGCATTATCGAATGCGAGAAATCCAGAATGCGGCTTGTCAACTACGGCTGCCTTACCACCTACGCCCATACTCCGACGCCTATGCGCCTCAAGAGCCTTATGGCGGGAATGCGCGATTTGATAACGACGTACAAGCCCGACGAAATCGCCTTTGAGGAGCTTTTCTTTGCCAGAAACGTAACGACCGCGTTTACCGTAGGCGCGGCGCGCGGAGTAGCAATCACAGCCGCCGCCGAATATACGGAAAAGCTGTACGAATACACGCCTATGCAGATTAAGCAGGCGGTTGTCGGCTACGGCAGAGCCGAAAAGAAGCAAATACAGAACATGGTCAAGCTGATGCTGCGGATGGACGAAATTCCTCAGCCGGACGACGCGGCGGACGCAATCGCCTGCGCGATAACCCATATAAACACAGGGCTTGCGCGCGAGCAATTCAGGATGAAATAGTAAGGAAGTATGCTATGTACGCTTTTCTTGAGGGCGAAGTTGCCGAAAAGGGCTTCGGGGAAATAGTAATCAACGTCGGCGGGGTCGGCTACCTCGTATCGTGCAGCGCAAACACGCTCTCCTCCTGCCCTCAGGCGGGCGAGAGAGTAAAAATCTTTACCTATTTAAGCGTCCGCGAGGACGCTATGGAGCTTTTCGGCTTCCTCACGAAATCCGAAAAGGATATGTTCCTCCACCTTGTATCGGTAAGCGGAGTCGGCTCGCGCACGGCGCTTGGGCTGCTGGGAGCAATGCCGCTCAGGGATTTGCAGCTTGCGATTCTGACGGAGGACATAACGGCGCTTTCCCGCGCGCCCGGAATCGGCAAGAAAACGGCGCAGAGAATCGCGCTTGAGCTGAAGGACAAATTCACCGATTCGGAAGTTGCCCAGAACGCCGGCAAGGACGCAAAGCCGTTTACGGCGGCAGCGGCGGACGACGGAACAGGCGAGGCGCTGCTTGCGCTTCAGGCGCTGGGCTATACGCCGCAGGAAGCGGCAAGAGCCGTAAGCGCCGTAAAGGGCGAGGCTAAAGACCAGAGCGATATTATAAGGCTTGCGCTGCGCCATATGGCGGGCTGATAAGAGAGGCTGTACGATGCAGGACGAGAGATTTGTTGACACGGGGCTGACGCGCGAGGATACCGACCTTGAGCTTTCGCTTCGCCCGCACACACTCAGCGAGTATGTTGGGCAGAAAACGGTCAAGGACAGCCTTTCCATATATATTAAGGCGGCCCTGCAGCGCAGGGACGCGCTTGACCATATGCTGCTTTACGGCCCTCCCGGGCTTGGCAAAACAACGCTTGCAACGATTGTCGCCTCCGAAATGGGGCAGAATATAAAGGTGACGAGCGGCCCTGCAATAGACCGCCCCGGCGACCTTGCCTCAATACTCACGAACCTCAATCAGGGCGACGTGCTTTTCATAGACGAAATTCACCGTCTTTCCCGCGCGGTCGAGGAAGTTCTCTACCCCGCGATGGAGGACTATGTGCTTGACATAATGATAGGAAAAGGCCCTACCGCGCGCTCAATCAGGCTTGATTTGCCGCACTTTACGCTTGTCGGCGCAACCACAAGGGCAGGTCAGCTTTCAGCGCCTCTGCGCGACCGCTTCGGAATTCTTTTCCGCCTTGAGCTGTATTCGCCGCGCGAGCTTGCCGAAATCGTAACGCGCTCAAGCGGAATACTGAGCGTTGACGCCGATGAGGCGGGAATTCGCGAAATCGCCTCCCGCAGCAGGGGTACTCCCCGAATAGCGAACAGGCTGCTCAAGCGCGTGCGCGATTTTGCGCAGGTTCGCGCGGACGGCAGAATAACGGAAAGCGTTGCAAGGGAAGCCCTTGAAATGCTTGACATCGACGCGCTCGGGCTTGACAGGGTTGACAGGAATATGCTGCTTGCCATGATAGAAAAATTCGGCGGCGGCCCCGTCGGGCTTGACACGCTTGCCGCGACGACCGGCGAGGATTCCAATACAATCGAGGACGTTTACGAGCCGTATCTTATGCAGCTTGGTTTCATAATGCGCACCCCGAGAGGCAGAGTGCTTACTCCCGCGGCGTACGCGCACATGAAGCGCACTCCGCCGAAAGACGAGGGCGTCGGAGCGCAGCTGAGGATGGTATTGGAGGAGCGGGAATGAAAACCGAGGACTATAACTACTATCTTCCGGAAAGCCTTATAGCGCAGACCCCGACCGAGCCGCGCGACCACAGCCGTATGCTCGTATACCACTATATTTCAAAAAAAATCGAGCACAGGCATTTTTATGACTTGCCCGAATACCTAAAGCCCGCCGACGTGCTGGTGGTTAACCAGACCAAGGTTCTGCCGGCGCGCCTGTACGGAATAAAGGACGAGAGCGGAATCCCCGTTGAGCTGCTGCTGCTGAAGCGCGTTGACAAGGACAGGTGGGAAACCCTCGTCCGCCCCGGCAGGCGCTTAAAGCCCGGCGCAACCGTTACCTTCGGCGCGGGGAAGCTCAAGGCTGAAATCGAGAAAAGCACTCCCTCCGGCGAAAGAATCGTAAAATTCATTTACGACGGCGTATTCGAGGCCGTGCTTGACGAGCTGGGAGAAATGCCGCTGCCGCCTTATATTCATGAAAAGCTTGCGGACAAGGGGCGCTACCAGACGGTATACGCAAAGGAAGAAGGCAGCGCCGCCGCTCCTACTGCCGGACTGCATTTCACAAACGAGCTTATTAGCAAAATCCGCTCCGCCGGAAACGACATAGTACCGATTACGCTTCACGTAGGCTTGGGAACGTTCAGACCCGTGAGCGAGGCGAATCTGGAAGACCATGTTATGCACACGGAGTGGTATCACGTTACCGAGGACGCGGCGGAGAGAATCAACGCGGCGCACAAAAACGGCGGAAGGCTTTTTTCCGTCGGAACAACCTCCGTCAGAACCCTTGAAACGCTCGCGGACGACAGCGGCACAGTACCGCCCGGAAGCGGGGACACCTCGATTTTCATTTATCCCGGAGTAAGGCTCAAGGCTACCGACTGCCTTATAACCAACTTCCACCTGCCCGAAAGCACGCTGCTCATGCTTGTAAGCGCGCTGATAGGCAGAGAGGAAGCCCTCAGCGTATACAAAACGGCGGTTGAAGAAAAATACCGCTTTTTCAGCTTTGGCGACGCCTGCCTTTTCCTTAACGACTGACGCGGGGATAAGACCATGAGCAAAATTGTTTTCAGATTCGCCGGAACAATCGTGGGAATGACGGCGGCGCTGTACTTTCTGCCGGGGCTCCAAATGCCGCTTGCCGAAAACGGCGCGTTCGACCTTATCGGCGCGCTAATCTGCGGGCTTGAGCTTGCTGTATTTTATCTTATATTCAGACCGATTTTCAGGCTGCTTTTCAAGCCGCTCAGCATTCTGACGCTGGGGCTGTTCAGCATAGTTCTCGACGCCATCATCATATTCACAATGCCTTATTACTTTAACACGCTTACGGTTGGCAGCTATACCGACGCGCTGCTTGCCGCGCTTATAGTAAGCCTCGGGCGCGCGCTTTTCAGCGCGATAGCCGCCAAACTGGAGGGATGAGGATGGACAGCGAAAACATCGAGCTGCCGCGGCGGACAGCAATGCAATGCGTTCTGCTCGCCTCCAGAATCATTCTGGAAAGCGGCGGCGAAACCTACCGCGCAGAGGAAACAATAGCCCGCATGGGCAGGGCGCTGGGAGCAAGCAGCGTCGAGAGCTTCGCTTTGCCCGGAGGCGTGTTCGTTACGCTTGTATACGACGACGGAAAGGCATACTCGCGCAACCTGCGCTTGCGGCGAACCGGCTTTCAGCTGGACAGGGTTGACGCGGTCAACGCCGTCAGCCGCAAGGTTGCAGGCGGCGAGCTTGACGCCGGACAGACGCTTGACGCGCTTCTTGAAATCGCCTCGCGCCGCTCGCTTTACAAGCCGCTTCTGGTTAACCTTTGCGCGGGCGGCTCGGGAGCGTTCTTTGCGCTCGCCTTCGGCGCGTCATGGCTCGAATCCGGAATCGCATTTTTCTGCGCGCTTTTCGCGCAGCTTGTGAACTGGCTTTTGTGTATGCGCTCGCCGCGCTTTGCGCTTCAGCCGTTTTTTTCCTCGTTTGTCTGCGTGCTTACTGCGCTTTTCTGCTCCGGTCTGCTTTCGCTGCAAAGCCCCGACCTTGTTGTAGCAGGAGCGATAATGCCCCTGCTGCCCGGAATATCGCTTACAAACGCCGTGCGCGACACGACAAGGGGCGACACCCTGAGCGGAGTCACCCATGCAGTAAACGCCGTGCTTGTAGCCGCGCTTTTAGCCGCGGGAACAGTTACCGCGCACGCCTTTTACGGCTTATTTTAGGAGGGCTTATGCTGGATTTTGTAAAAGTCGCCGCTGGAACCTTCCTTGCGACAATGTGCGTAAACTTCCTTATGCATACGCCTAAAAGGGCGCTTTTTCCCTGCGCCCTGATGGGTATGCTCGGCTATACAATCTACTGGGGCATGATGCAGCTTGGGGTGAGCGACCCGCTTTCCATGTTTGTCGGCTCGTTTATAGCTTCAATACTCGCGGAGGGCTTCGCAAGGCGGCTGCACATGGCGGCAACAATATTCATAACCACTTCGATTATTCCGCTCGTCCCCGGGCTTGCGTTTTACCGCTTCATGTCCGCGCTTGCGCAGAATCAGCTTGACGTATGCACCACGCAGGGAATCTACGCAATGAAAACAATACTAATCATAGCGCTTTCCGTAGCGGTTTCATCGTCAATATACGCGTTTTTGTATGCGGGAAAAAAGCGCCGCCCGCACAGTATGTAATTGTTATTTATCCGAAAGCGCCTTAAAGCCCTCGCCGAGCGCCTCGTGCGTATCGACGACAATCATGAACGCCTTTGAATCAATTTCGCTTACAAGCGCCTTGACCTGCGGCACCTCGAGCTTGTACACCATAATCATAATCATTTCGCGCTTTTTTCCGCTGTATACTCCGCTTGAATCCAGATATGTGCAGCCGTGGTCGAGCTGCTTCATCAGCGTTTCGCTTACCTCGGCGTATTTGTCGCTGACGATAAAGCACAGCTTTGCGGTGTTTATTCCCTCCATGCAGAGGTCGATTACCTTTGACGAAATGAAGATTGTCACCATTGCGTAAAGCGCGGATTCCATGTCGATGAACACGCCCGCGAGCGCGACAACGACAAAATCAAGCACGAGCAGGATTATTCCGACCGTAAGGGCAGGAAAGCGCTCGTGAATCATTTTGGCAAGCATATCCGTTCCGCCGGTGGTCGCGCCGCCGCGAAGTATAAGCCCCAAGCCGACTCCCAGGATTATGCCGCCATAAACGGCTGACAGGAGAAGATTATCCGTAAGCGGCTTTATCGGAATTAGGTCGATTACAAACGAGAACAGGAAGGTTGCGGCAAGCGAGCGCGCGGCAAAGCCGCGCCCCATCGAGCGCCATCCGAAATAGAAAAGCGGCAGGTTCATAACAAGGCTCATAACGCCGACGGGAAGCCCGAAAAGATAATTGAGAATCGTCGCAAGCCCCGTAAGCCCGCCCGGCGCAATATTATTCGGCGTTAGAAAAGCGGGATACGCGATTCCGCCAATCAGCACGCCAAGCAGTATCTGCGTTCCCGCCCACGCCATTTTGCGCTGCGGAGTGCTTGTCATTCTGTCCTGAAGCCTTTTCACTTTGTATCTCTCCGTATTCTTGAACAGCTATTCGCCGCGCTCCCACCCCGGATAACAGCCGAGGGATATTTGCAGCGCCCTGTCCACCATTTTCATTGTGTCCGCGCCCGCCGAGCCTATTCGCTCGCTCAGGCGCGTTTTTTCTATTGTCCGTATCTGCTCGCCCAGCACGAGCGAATTGCGCTTGAGCCCGCTTTCGCCGCCGAGCAGAAGCACATGGGTCGGCAGATGCAGCTTTGCCGTTTTAGCCGTAATCGCGCATACAATAACCGTCGGGCTGTAATAATTTCCGACATCGTTCTGAACGATAATGACGGGTCTGAATCCGCCCTGTTCGCTTCCGACAACGGGGTCAAGGTCTGCCCAGTATATATCTCCACGGCTCAATTTCATCACGCTCCAGACTTACAAAACACCTCTGCTCTGCACTATGCGTGATAAAAGGCGCGCGTTACAGCGCCGCTACCTGCCCAAAGCGCTTAAAACGGCGGATATTCCGTCAAGCTCGTCCATTGCAGTCATCGAGCGCGTTCCGATTCTGCCCGCAGCGTTTTCCCCCGCAAGACCGTGAATGAGCGCGCCGAGCGCCGCTGCAATTCCAACGCCGAAATTCGTTTCCCTGTCTGCAAGAAGCGCGCCGATAATTCCCGTCAGCACATCCCCGCTGCCGCCGACTGCCATTCCCGCGCAGCCGCTTATGTTGATATAGGTTTCGCCGGAATCATAAACGACGCTTGAATGACCCTTCAGAAGCGCCGCAGAGCCGTACAGCTCAGAAAGCGTTTTACAGTCGTTAACGGTTTCTCCGCTGAGCGCTTTTCCGTGCGCCGCAAAAAGCCTTGCCGCTTCGCCGATATGCGGGGTTATTACCGCGTTATTAAGCCTTTGCGGATTAGCGGCAAGCTGATTTAGCGCGTCAGCGTCAACAACCTTCGGCTTTTCCGACAAAAGCGCGGGAAGCGCCGTATCATATATGGATTTCTTCATTCCAAGCCCCGTTCCAATCGCTATTGCGTCCGCCCACAAAAGACCTTCTTCAACGCTTTTGGCGGAGATTTCGGCGGCAGTTGCGCACGGGCAGAGCGCCTGCACGGCGGAAAGCGCCGGCGGCTCTGTAAGAATTCTTACAAGCCCCGCGCCCGTTCGGAATGCCGCGCCGCCGCAAAGTGCCGCCGCGCCTGCCATTCCGTAGCTGCCGCCGATTATGAGCAGCTTGCCGGCGTCGCCCTTATGCGCGCTTTCCTTACGCTTTGGTATAAGGCGCGCAATATCGGAGCTTTCAAGCACATTATACCCGCCGCTCGTCATAAGCCCGCGCGTTTCAAGCGGGCATACGGAAACCTTTCCGGAAAACTCCCTGCCCCTTGCAAGATAAAGCCCCTGCTTTGGGCGATGGAAGGTTATCGTTTCGTCCGCAATTACCGCGCTGCCCAGCGGAAGCCCCGTAAGCCCCGAAAGCCCGCTGGGAATATCGCAGGAAATCACATATATGCCGCAGGAATTAATCTTTTCGATGATTTCGGGATAGCTCCCGCTTACCTCGCCCGAAAGCCCCGTTCCGAAAAGACAATCGACAATAGCCATTGCCCGCTTGGGTATTTGAAGCTCGGAGGCTTTGGAAATAAGGCGCAGGTTTTCTGCGTGAGTCATTGTTTTCAGCTCGCGGTAGCACTCAAGCGAATCGCCGGAAGGCTCTTTGAAATAGTAAACAAGCGCCTCGCCGCCGTTTTCAATATGCGTTTTAGCGGCATAGAAGCCGTCGCCGCCGTTCCCTCCGCCGCCGCATATGAACACGGCAAGCCCGAATTTGACATACGCAAACACGGCTTTTGAAAGCCCGCGTGCGGCGCATTTCATTGCCGAAAGGCTGCTTTTGCCCGCTGCAAAAGCGTTTTTTTCCGTGCTTCTCATTTTCTCCGGAGTTATGGTTTTTTGCATATCAAGCCTCCAGCACAACGACCGCCGCGCTCTGCGCGCCCGAATGCGTTATTGTTACAAAAGCGTTCTTTGCGTTAAGCAGGCGGAAGCGCTCAAGCGCCGCGCCCGTAAATATGACGGAAGGTCTGCCGCTTTCGTCATGCTCGACGCTTATCTGCTCTATCGAAAGCCCCTCGCTGATTCCCGTTCCGAGAGCCTTTAGAGCCGCCTCCTTGACTGCGAACATTGCCGCCGCGCTTTCGGCAGCGCAGACGCCCCTTTTTTCCAGATACGCGCGCTCGCTGTCTGAATAGTATTTCTCCAGAAACCGCGGCTTTTCCATCGCTGTTTTTATACGCTCGATTTCGCACAAATCAATTCCGATTCCGATTATCATATCACTTACCTCACGCGTAGCCCATAACGCCGCGG
Source organism: Eubacteriales bacterium (assembly GCA_028705775.1). Classification (GTDB taxonomy): domain Bacteria; phylum Bacillota; class Clostridia; order Christensenellales; family Aristaeellaceae; genus STF2-37. The sequence goes on along the minus strand of JAQWCW010000007.1, from coordinate 23,495 downwards.
ACGGAAACATCCCCCGCCATGACGCGATGGGCTTTTCCGCCGTCGTCCTTTACAATCAGCGCGCCCGTTTCGTCCATATCAACGGCAGTACCCGTAATGCTGACGGCTCCCGAAACGTTGACGCGCGAGCCGATTGTAACGCAGTTTTCCCTGAAGCTGCCGATAAACGCGCTTTCGCCGCTTTTGAGGAAGGCGGCGTACAGCTCGTCCGCTTCGGAAATAACCGCCCTTATTATGTCGGCGCGCCTGAATTTCCTGTCCGCTTCGATTCTGAGGCTTGTCGCCCTCGCCTTCAGCTCCTGCGGGAAATCCTCCGAAAGCTGATTTACGTTAATTCCGATTCCGACAACCGCATATTCGAGCTTGTCCGGCTCTGCCGCCATTTCGGAAAGAATTCCGCAAACCTTTTTGCCGGATATGATAACGTCGTTAGGCCATTTCAGGCTTGCCGAAAGCCCCGTCTGCGCTTTTATTGCGCGGGAAACGGCAACCGCCGCAAGCATGGTAAGAAAAGGCGCTTTCTCGGGGGGAATAAACGGGCGCAGGCAAATCGTCATATATACGCCGGCATCCTTCGGGGAAATCCACTCGCGCTGAAGCCTTCCCCGACCCGACGTCTGCTCGCCCGCATAAACGACAAGCCCGTCCGTTCCGCCCATCATCATCTTTTCCTTGCCGCGCTTGTTCGTTGAGCCGATAACGGGGCTGTAATCAAGGCTTTTGCCGATAAGGGAGGTTTCAAGCCCAAGGCGCACAAGCTCCGGAAGCAGAGCGTCCGAATCCGCGTCAAGCGAGTAGCCGCGCTTTCCTGAGCTGATGATGGGAAAGCCCCCGGCGCGCAAAGCGTCAATCCTTTTCCAGACGGCGGCGCGGGATATTCCCATTTCGCGCGCAATCGCTTCGCCGCTGACAAAGCCGCCGCCTTGCAGCAATTCCAGTATTCTGTCCATACAGCCTCCGCGCTTGTAAAATACGAATCAAGCGTTTATAATAAAGCGGTGTTTGCCGCTTGCAAAAGCAATTGCGCAAAGACGCGCAACAGTATAACCGCGCGCCGCTTACCCTGTTAATAATACAACAAAATCCGCCGCTTGGGAACAATAAAAGAACAGTTTCCATATTGAGGCGTTAAGGAGAAGTTATGCAGCAAAAACCGTTAAGCATCATACAGGCGCTCAAGAGCAACATTCATCAGGTTATCGTAGGCAAGGACGACGTAGTTGAGCTAATCCTCATATCCTTGCTCTGCAAGGGTCATGTGCTTATCGAGGACGTTCCGGGGGTCGGCAAAACCACGCTCGCAAGCGCCCTTGCCAAGTCCCTCGACTGCTCGTTCAAGCGCATTCAGTTTACTCCGGACGTTATGCCCTCCGACGTTACGGGCTATACCGCAATCAACCTCAAAAGCGGCGATATGGAGTACAGACCCGGCGCGGTAATGAGCCAGATTGTGCTCGCGGACGAAATCAACCGTACCTCCCCTAAAACGCAGTCATCACTGCTTGAGGTTATGGAGGAGTATCAGGTTACCGTTGACGGAACAACCTACAAGCTGCCGCAGCCGTTCATGGTGCTTGCGACGCAGAACCCTGTTGAGTTCGTCGGAACGTATCCCCTTCCGGAAGCGCAGCTCGACCGATTCTTTATGAAGGTTTCGATTGGCTATCCCTCCGTTGAGGAGGAAATGGACGTTCTTGAAAAATACAGCGGTCAGATAAAGCCGTTGCAGCAGCTTCTGCCCGTATGCTCAGCCGAGGATATTATTTCCCTGCAGAGCGCCGTCGGCGGAGTATACTGCTCGCGCGAGGTGCGCTCCTATGTGGCTCAGCTTGCTGCGCAGACGCGCTCGCATCCCGCGCTCCAGCTCGGCGCTTCAACGCGCGCTGCGATTGCGCTTATCCGCGCAAGCCAAGCCAACGCCTTGCTCGACAGCCGCGATTTCATTCTGCCCGAGGATGTGCAGAGCATGATTCTGCCCGTATTCTCGCACAGAATTTCACTCACCCCCGAAGCGAGAATGAACAGCCAGACCGCCGAGGGAACAATCATCGAAATTCTAAAATCAGTCCCCGTTCCCACAAGGCGCGACATTCCCGCAGAAGCGCCGACTCCCAGGAGGATGAAATGACAAAGCGCGGCGCAGTTACGCTCGCAATCGCATTTACGCTCTGGATATGCGCGCTTTCAACAGGAAGCCCGCTTTATCTGCTTGCCGCCGTTCTGCTGACGCTGATGGCGGCGTATTCGGCGCTCAGCGTGCTGCTTGCGGCGTATTCCTCGCGCGCGGAGTTTTCCGTTGACGAAAGCGTGCTGACCCGCGGAGAGCTTATACATTTTTCCCTTAAAAGCTCCGGCAGAACGCTGCTGCCGATTTCCGCGCCGAGCGCAACCGTCATGATTTCGCCAAGCGAGCTTCCGTATATACTTACGCTTCCTTCCTTCGGCGCGAAGCAGACCTCTTACTATCAGGTGTACCCTACCCGCCATGTCGGAATTCTGACACCGCAAATCAGCTCGCTTACCTATGAGGATATATTTGCGCTTTTCCGAGTAAAGCGCGAAACGAAGTATCAGCCGCGCGAGGTTAGCGTGCTTCCCCTGCCGTACACGATTGACATGATGGAATTCGCAAAGGGCGACACGGGGCTTGAAACGCTTACACGCGCGACCGAGGATACCGCCGACCCTGCCGACGTTCGCGAATACAAGGCGGGCGACAGCCTGAAGAAAATCCATTGGAAGATAACAGCAAGACGGCGCGAGCTGTATGTGCGGCGCTTTGAGGAGCCTAACCAGCCGGAAGCGCTCGTGCTTGTAGACCCCGCGTCTCCGGGCTGCCAGAGCGCGGAGCTTAACTTCTGCTTTCAGGACGCGATATGCGAAACGGCTTACGCCGCGGCGCTCCGCCACGAAAAAGCCGACCATCCGGTAAGAATGCCGCTCTTGATAGGCGGTAAGAATATTGACTACCGCAGCGCGGACGGAATGAGCCTGCAATTCCTTCGGCAGGAGCTTGCGCGGATGGAATTCACCTCGCCTGAAAACATCGAAAGCCTGCTCAAGATGGAAATACGCAATCTGCGCAAGACAGGCGCGACAATCGTTATAACCTCGCGCCTTTCGGGAAGGATTGTCGAGCTTTTGCAGCGCATACGCAGGATGGGTCCGACCGTAAGGCTGTATTTTGTGACCCTGCGCAAGGATGACCCGAAGCTGATTAAGTATGTAAGCCGCCTGCAGATGGGCAAAGTGCAGGTATGCTATGTGCTTCCCGTCATTCCCAAGGAAGAAGGTGCTAAAGCTCAATGACAAAGCTGACGAGCCGAAGCGGAGCAGGCGCTGTAATTTCGCGCGCCTTTCTCACCATTCTTCTGTCAATCGGAATACTATGGCCTGTTTCGGTAAGCCTTCCGATAGCGCCGTCAATCGCCGTTTCCGCAATAACAACGGCGCTTACCGTGCTGCTGCTTGTGCTTTCGGGCAGCCTGAAGCGATACAAATTCATACCGTTTGCGATAGTAGCCGCTTATGAAATAATCGCGAACCTGTTTTTCTCGCGCACAATGCTCGTAAAAGCCGCAATCTCCGTTTTTGAAACGGCAAGGATGTTCATTTCAGGCAACAACACCGCGCTTTTGCTTCTCAATTCCGACTTTATCATCATTATTTCGATTATCGTGACCCTTATCGTCTACTTTTACTGCGACAAGGGTCTCGGAGTATACCCGACAGCAATCTTCCTCTGCGCAATATATCTAGCGCTCTGGTTTTCGGGCAGCCATGAATTCCTGCCCTATACCCTGCCCGCGATTCCCGCGCTGATGGTGCTTTACTCGCGCTCCGCGCATGACGACACTCCTATGCGCCACGTTCTGCCCGTAGCAGTCGTGCTTACCGCAATAGCCTTTCTGATAGTCCCGCAGAGCGGAGCGAGCAACGAAACCCTCAAGAACGCGGCGGAAGATATACGCTCGTACATCGAGGACACCCTGCTGTTTTCAAAGGAGCGCAACGTTTTCTCCCTCCAGACGGAAGGATATATGCCGCTCGACGGACGGCTCGGCGGAAAAACGGAGCTGAGCGACAGACCGGTCATGATGGTCGAAACGCCGAAGCGGACGCTTATGCGCGGCACTTCAAAGGCGTTCTACACCGGTCTTGGCTGGAACGACAGCCTAGGCGGGCACAGATACCTGTTTTCAAGCCTGCGCTATCTCAACACGCGCCGCGAAATTCTGAACGAGCAGCTGCCGAGGGACGAAAAGCTCATCAGCGACGAGTACGAGCTTACGCATATCAACATAACCATCGCAAACCACTCAACCTCAACGCTTTTCCTTCCGCAGCGCATAAGGCGCCTCAATACCACATGGAATATGATTCCGTATTTCAACGAGTCCAGCGAAATTTTCATCACGCGCGACCTTGAAACGGGCGACACATATCAGGCGGACGCCTACATATTCACGGGCGACGACGGAAGCATGGCGGATATTCTCGGCGCAGCCGACGATAACGCGACAATTCCGAGCGATATAATGGATATATATCTTCAGCTGCCCGCGCATATGGAGCAGCTGGTCTACGACCTTGCAGCGAGGATTACGGCGGACTGCTACACCCCGTATCAGAAAGCCGTGACAATCAGCAACTACCTCAAGCGGCGCTATACCTACACGCTTGAGCCTGCCGACCCGCCGGACAATATCGACTTTGTTACCTACTTCCTGTTTGAAGGCAGGGAGGGCTACTGCACCTATTTCGCCTCCGCGTTTACCGTGCTGTGCCGCATGGCAGGGCTTCCGGCAAGATACATAGAGGGCTATGCAGCCGACCCCGGAACGCGCGGAGTAGCCTACGTAACGGGCGAAAACGCGCACGCATGGAGCGAGGTATACTTTGCCGGCTTCGGCTGGGTTCCGTTCGACCCTACGCCGTCAACGGACACAAGCGGCGACGACGGCGACAATTCGCAGAGCGGAAACGACGACGGCGACGAGCCGACGCCCTCTCCTTCGCCCTCGCCTACCCCGACGCCCGCGCCGCAGGAGAGCGAGGAGCCGACCTCGACCCCAAGCCCCGACGCGGAAACGCCTGAGCCGGATTCAAACGCGACTCCGACCCCGTCGCCCGAAGCGGACGAGCCGGATAGCCCTGACAGCGACAATAACGACGACGACAAGGATTCTCCGAACCTGTCGTGGCTGCTGTGGCTGCTCCTTATTCTGCTGCTGATTGCCGCAATCGCCGCGCGCGTATATTACACCCTGCCGCCAAACACCGCAAAAAAGCAGAGCGACGAAAAGGATAAGCTGATGATATGGTACTCGGCTGTAATGCTCGCCCTGAGGCTTGACGGAATCGCGCAAAGCACGGGCGAAACGCTGCTCGGCACGCTGACGCGCGCTGAAAAGCTGCTCCCGGGCGTTCGCAATCTGGCGTACAGCGTATACACGGCAAGCTACACAACGCGCCCGATAACCCGTGAAATGCTTTCGGACGCGGAGGGATTCTATCACGCGGCCGTCAAATCGCTCGGCGTTTTCCGCAGGATTAAGTACGCTTCTATTCTCGCGATAAAGCCGCTTACGCCTAAATACACAGCAAAAACAAAGGATAACTGAAAGCCGACAAACTAGTACAATTTTTTACGTTCTATTTGACAAGCGCCTGAGCATATCCTACCTTGAAGCATACGCAAAGTATGCGTGAAGGGACGGGACAGCTCATGGCGCTTCGTCTTTTTAACAGAATACAAGCAAAGAGCCTGCTGCTCGCTTCGGCGCTCACGGTAATCTCCTGTTTATACGCGTTGTCAGGGGACGGCGGAGCGCTTTACGCCGCCGCCGTCAAGCGCGAGCTGCCCGTTTATTCGGTAAACCGAAGCGACAACGTAATTTCAATCAGCTTTGACGCGTCGTGGGGCAGCGAGCAGACAATGCAGATTCTCGACACGCTTGACGAATACGGGGTCAAAACGACCTTCTTCCTCGTGGGGCTTTGGCTTGAAAAGTATCCGGAGCTTGTAAAGGAAATCGCCGCGCGCGGGCACGAAATCGGAAACCACAGCGCAACGCACGCGCATTTTCCGCAAATCGGCGAGCAAAAGAAAAAAGTAGAGCTTGGAATAATGAGCGATATGACGGAAACACTAACAGGCATAAGGCCGACGCTTTTCCGTGCGCCTTACGGCGATTATGACGATAAAACGGTGCTTGTGAGCCGCGCGGAGGGATACGAGATAGTTCAGTGGTCGATTGATTCGCTCGACTGGAAGGGGCTTTCCGCAAGCGATATAGTCGCGCGCTGCACAAAAAGCTTCGGGAGCGGCGACATAGTGCTTTTCCACAACGACGCAAAGCACACAGCCGAGGCGCTTCCGCAAATCCTTGAAAAATATCAGGCGGCGGGGCTTAAAATCATACCCGTTTCGGAAATCCTGCTTACCGGCGAAACACGAATAGACCATGCGGGAAAACAGCACGCGGCAAGCTAATGCGTGTTGAAATATAATAGGACGAGGTGTACTCAATGGACGAAAACACTAATTCACTCAGGCTTTCAGGTACGGTTCACGAGCTTCCTGTATTCGGGCACGAGGTATTCGGAGAGGCTTTCTACCATACTACTATCGCCGTTCCGCGCCTTTCGGTCGTAGCGGATTTGCTGCCCGCAACCGCGAGCGAGCGCCTGCTGCCGCACGAGGAGCTTGTGCCGGGGCAGCCAATCTGCATAGAGGGTCAGCTTCGCTCCTACAACAAGGTAATCGCGGGTCAGGGCAGGCTGCTGATAACGGCGTTCGCTCAGAAAATACCCGCGCCGTCCGATGACGAAAATCCTAACCAGATAAGCCTTTTCGGAACGCTCTGCAAGCAGCCCGGCTATCGGACGACGCCGTTCGGAAGGGAAATCTGCGACCTTATGCTTGCCGTAAACAGAGCCTACGGCAAGAGCGATTACATACCCTGCATTACATGGGGACGCACAGCCAGATTTGCCTCGCACCTGAAAACGGGCGACAAGCTGCAGATTGCAGGCAGATTCCAGTCCCGCTCATACCAAAAGCAGCTTCCGGACGGAACGGTTCAGGAGCGGACGGCGTACGAGGTTTCGGTATGCCGCCTTACCCTCAAGCGCGACGAGCATGAAAGCGCGTACCACTCCGGATATGAAAACATAACCGTTCTGCGGCAGGAGGATTTCCGCAGCGCCGCAATGGATTTGGAGCTTGAGCAGCTTTCGCGCGGCGAAAGCGACAGAATGCAGTACACGGGCGAGATAATGTAAAAAAGAATATTAATAAAGCGGCGGAAAATTCCGCCGCTTTCATTATGCCGCTTTACTCTCCGAGCCGCTCAAGCAGTTCGTAGAGATGGTCAAGCTCTTCGCGCGTGTTATACTCAAGGGTAATCCTGCCCTTTTTCACCGAGCCTGCGATAACGCTTTTCATTCCGAGCGTTCTAATCATCATATCCTGCATATCCTGAAGCTCCGGAAGAAGCGACTTATCCCGCCTTTGCGGGCGCTTTTCATCTCCGCGCGCCGCCGCCTGCTCAAGCTGGCGAACCGTCCAGCCCTGCACAAGGCACTGGCGCATAAGCAGAATCTGCTTTTCCTTCGGCGTAACGCCGACAAGCGTTCTGGCATGACCCTCGCTGAGCCTGCCTGAGCGAACCTCGGCGGCAACCTCCTCCGGAAGCGTAAGAAGGCGGAGCAGGTTTGCGACAACGGGGCGGCTTTTGCCAATCCTTTTCGCGCACTCGTCCTGAGTATAGCCGCACGCCTGCATAAGCTCGCGGATTCCCTGCGCCTCCTCGATTGGGTTCAAATCCTCACGCTGAAGATTTTCGATAAGCGTGTACTCCATTCGGGTTTTCTTATCAAGCTCCCGTATAAGGCAGGGCAGTTCGGCAAGACCCGCAAGGCGCGCGGCGCGGAAACGCCTTTCGCCTGCCACAATGCGGAAGCGTCCGTTTGATTCCGTAACAAGGATTGGCTGAATTATTCCGACGGAGCGAATGCTGTCGGCAAGCGAGTTCAGGGCGCGCTCGTCAAAATCCCTGCGCGGCTGGCGCGGGTCGACGTCGATATCCTCAACCGCAATCATGGTTACGCCCTCGCCCTGCTCGGCGTTCACGTCGGGCAGCAGGCTGTCAAGACCGCGCCCCAAGCCCAAAGCACCTTTTTTCATACTCACACGCTTCCCTGCCCGTTTCTTTTAAGTATCTCGGACGCAAGCGCCGAGTAAGCCAAAGCACCGGATGAGTTTTTATCGTAAAGGCATATCGGAAGCCCGTGGCTCGGCGATTCGCTGAGCCGGACATTCCGCGGTATCACGGAGTCGAACACCTTTTCCCGAAAATGCTTCCGCACTTGGGAAACGACCTGCGCGCTCAGATTCGTGCGCGAATCATACATAGTCATCACAACGCCCTCCAGCTCCAGAAGCGGGTTCAGGGAGCGCTTGACGCGGTTTATGGTATTCATAAGGCTTGTTACGCCCTCAAGCGCGTAATACTCGCACTGAATAGGCACAAGCACGCTTCTTGCGGCGGTCAGCGCGTTTATCGTAAGAATTCCGAGGCTCGGCTGGCAGTCGATGAATATATAGTCGTAATCCGCCGCGATTGCCGCAAGCAGACCGCGGAGGATGAACTCGCGCTTCTTGCTCGAAACAAGCTCAACCTCCGCTCCGGCAAGCCTGATGTCGGAAGGGATGATTGAAAGCCCCTTCATCGGCGTATCGCTGATAACGTCGCCAAGGCTAATCTGCCCCATCATCGCCTCGTATACGCAGTTCTGCCCAAGCTTAGCGCCAAGCCCGCTTGAAGCGTTGCCCTGCGGGTCCAAATCAACCAAAAGGACGCGCTTGCCAAGCGCCGCGATTGACGACGCGACGCTGACGCAGGTAGTTGTTTTCCCAACGCCGCCCTTTTGATTGGCAACGGCGATTATCTTTCCCATCTATAAAAGCTCCTAACGATTTCCCCCGCGTTTCTTGCGGGGAAAACGGATTACGCGTTTAATTGTAGCCTCAGAGCGCGGAAATGTAAAGCATATTTCGGCTATTGTTTTTCCGCCGCCGCTTTATCCGCCTCTTCAAGCCAGTATTCATAGTCCTCTTTTTTATACAGCGTCGTAATCTGCCGCCTTACCGCGCTGAGCTCGGCGGGCGACTGGAGGCGCGAAAACACGGTATACAGCGCGCGAAGTGCGGAGAGTGAATGCTTCCGCATTGCATAATCCTCCACCATCTGAAGGGAGGGGGTATAGACCGTGAGCGATGAAAAGAGCAGGAACATAACGTCGTCCGCCATCTGCGCTATATGGCTTGAATAAACCTCTATAAGCGAGCCGTTATCCATCCAGAGGCGCATGGTTTTGTTTGTGGCGCGGTAAATGCTCAGGTGAAGGAACTCCTCAACCTCGTTTTCAACGTCAATGAGCGTAGGCCCTCTGCCGCCGCGATAGCTGCAAAGACGGGTAAACACTCCCTCGGATATTTCCGGAGAGGTATCCAGCGTAAACGAGCCAAGCCACGGCGCAAGCAGATAGCGAACACCTTCAAGCGTTATTTCAGCCACACGAAGCCACCCTTTCGTCGCTGAAATCAGCGAAAGCAAACGGATTAATCTATTCTATTTTCGACACAAGAGGTTATTATTCCTTGCTATGTCACAGTCGATACACATATTTTTTCTCAAAAAGTAATAATTGCGATAAGATTCCATCTGTTGTGGACGCCCCAAAGAAACGCCACCAAGTCTTGCGGAAAAGCGGCAATAATGCGTCAAAATGCGACACGCGGCGGCTTTTTATACATCTTGCAATCGAAAAGTAATTTTGCTATCATGGCTTATATGCTGCGCTGATGACCCTAAATGGCATATACTGCGCGGAGCTTAATAGGCGTTAGGAGCGAATGAGGATGACATTGCAGGAATGTTGGGATGAAGTGTGCGGTCTTTTACGGTCGGAGATGAATGAAATCTCTTACAGCACATGGATTCAAAGCGGTTTGAGCCCTATTCTTCTTTCTGAGGACAGGCTCTGCCTTGCCGCGACTACCGCATTCAATAAGTCCACTGTTTCCAGCCGATACGGAGTGCTTATCGGTAACGCCGCTTCGCAGGTTCTGGGGCGCAATATGCGAATCGAAATTTACACGCCGCAGGAGGCAGAAAGCCTTCCCCTGCCTGAGGATTCTAAAAAATCCATCAAGGTTGGCAATATGCCCGTTATATCGCTCAATCCCAAATACACCTTTGAAAACTTCGTTGTCGGCAACGGCAACAGGTTTGCGCACGCCGCCGCGCTTGCAGTAGCCGAATCCCCCGGGCAGGCTTACAATCCCCTGTTCCTGTACGGAGGCGTCGGGCTTGGGAAAACACACCTTATGCACGCAATCGGGCATTTTGCGCACAAGGAGCATCCCGACCTCAAGCTGCTATACATAACCTGCGAGGATTTCACCAACGAGCTGATAACCTCAATGCAGACGCGCAAAACCGAGGAAATGCGCAACCGCTTCCGTAACGTGGACGTGCTGATGATTGACGACGTGCAGTTCCTTGCGGGGCGCACATCGACTCAGGAGGAGTTTTTCCACACCTTCAACGCGCTGCACTCCGCGGGCAAGCAGATTATTCTAACCTCCGACCGCCCGCCAAAGGAAATAGCGCGCCTTGAGGAAAGGCTTCAATCGCGCTTTGAGTGGGGGCTTATCGCCGATATTCAGAAGCCCGATTTGGAAACCCGAATCGCAATTCTGCGCCAGAAGGCGAACGACGAGCATTTGCTTATCGACGACAGCGTGCTTTCCATGATTGCGGAAAGGGTCGATTCAAACATCCGCGAGCTTGAGGGCAGCCTTACCCGCCTTACCGCGTATTCGGCGCTGGTTTGCCGCCCCATCACGGTTGAGCTTGCCGAGGAAGCGCTGAGGGAAATTTTCGACACGCGCAAGCCGAAGAAGATTACCTGCGAGCTTGTTATTGAAACCGTTGCAGATTACTATTCGCTTACCGTTGACGATTTGAAATCCGGAAGGCGCACGCGCGAAATTGCCGTTCCGAGGCAGATTGCGATGTACCTTGCGCGCGAGCTGACGGGCTTTTCCTACCCCGTTATCGCGGAGCGCTTCGGAAACAGGCACTATTCCACGGTCATGCATGACTGCGACAAGATTTCAAACCTTCTCGCCTCCGATTCATCCACGAAAAGCGCGGTTGACGATTTGAAAAAGATGATTACCGACAGGTAAACCGCAGATATATAGAAACGCCGGAGCAGTAAAAGACTGTTCCGGCGTTTTTACGGAAAAGCCGAATTGTTCTGTGCTTTTCCTTGGCAAAAACAAAAACCGCACGGCATATCCGTGCGGTCTTTTCTTAAAATGCTCAGTCGATTGGTCTGATAAGGATGAGCGGAGTAAGCTCGTCGCCCTGACCGGAGGGGTTGTCCTTCATAGCGTCCTGCCTCTGGTCATAGGTAAGCGGCATATCGTCGCTGCAGCCCAGCTCGTTCTGCTCGATATCGTTGGCGTCCATCAGCACGACGGGGATTCCGACATCCTTGGAGAGCTTATCGCAAAGCTCCTTGGGATTGCTCGGATTAATAAGCGCCATCTGCTTGTACGTTTCAAAGCTTGAGCGGAAATAGAAGCCGTCAATGCCGCCTACACCCTTGCCGCACACCTTGTAGAACACGCCCTTGACGCCGAAGGGTTTAGTCACCGCCGCGCAGAAAACAGCCAGAAGCACGCGCGGAAGCCCGCAGATGTCGATTACAAGCTGAAGCTTGTACGGCTCATGCATTCCGACGCCCGTTGAATTGATTCCTGCAAAGCGCCAGAGCAGATTCGCCCAGAATCCGGGCTTGACCTCGTTGCGGGTTCTTACGCTTCCGACGCACATACACATTACCTTTGCGCCGAAGGAAAGAATATCGCCCTTCTTGTAAAGAGGCATAACATAGCGGCGAACAAGCTCCGCCTGGTCCTCGTCCTTCTGAACGAAATGGGTCTGAATAGCGTAGCGCTCATATTTTTTCCCATCGCGCCCCGTTATCACGCCGCGGTCAAAATAAACAATGCCGTTTTCTTCCCTGCGCTGGCTGTCCTGATTCTTGGACTGGCTCGACATCGGCAAAGCCTCCTATAAACTGATTTTCGTAATTATACAATAACTAAAAGATAAACGCAAACCTTATGAGCGGAGCGCCGCCTGATAATCGCTCTCCATGCGCTTTATGACGCGCTTGACGGCGGCGTTTACCTCGTTTTCGGTAAGCGTGTGGTCTTTTGCGCGGAAGGTGAGCGAGAAGGCTGCCGACTTTTTGCCGGTTTCGATTCCCGTTCCGCGGTAGACATCGAACAGGCGAATGCCCTCAAGCATATTGCCCGAAGCCTTCTCCATATCCGTCATCATACGCCCCAGCTCCGTTTCCTCCGCAACAACAAACGCCAAATCGCGGGACACGGCGGGATACTTCGGAAGCGCGGGAACTTCGCCTAGCGGTTTTTCAAGCTTCTTCAGCTCCGTAAGGTTGACGGCGGCGATATAGGCGCGCTGATTCAAATCGAAATTCGCAAGCACGTCGGGATGCGCTTCTCCAAGAACCGCAAGCACGGTATCGCCGATAAGCAGCTCGCAGCCGCGCCCGGGATGCAGCCAGCTTTCGCCGGAGCGCCTGATATCGCATTTTACGCCGAAGGAGGAAAGCAGCGCCTCGACAAGCGAGCGCATAGCGAAGAAATCCATCCCCGCCCCGTAAGCGCCGATTGAAAGCATCTGCGTTTCTTCGGGAAGCCCTTCGGCTGTTTTCTTCGTTCCGTCATAAACGGCGGCGATTTCAAACAGACGGCAGCTTTCCGCCGAGCGGCTCATATTGCGCGAAAGAGTGTCAAGCATTGACGCGGCAAGAGTCGGGCGCATTACTGCGGTATCCTCGCCGAGCGGATTGCGCAGGCGAAGCGGCGCAAGCCACGGGCTTCCCTCCGGCAGATTCAGCTTTTCAAGCAGCTTCATGCTGACGAAGGAATAGTTCATTATCTCATAATATCCCATTCCGCACATGATGCTATGCACCTTGTCGGAAAGAATCATGCGCTCGCTTCTGCCGCCCATTGTGGTTTCGCCGCGCAGCTTCGTGGAGGGTATGTGCGAGTAGCCGTAAATACGCAGAACCTCCTCCGCCAAGTCCGCCTCGCCCTCGACATCCTGACGGAAATCCGGAGCGGTTGCGGTGATTACATCGCCGGAAAGGGTTACTGTGAAGAACAGCTTTTCAAGAATCCGCTTCATTTCCTCGGCGGGAACCTTGACGCCAATGTAGTTCTGCATGGACTTGACGCTTGCGGCAATCGGCTTATTCTCGGTAGGCGCGGGATAGTTATCGTAAATGCCCTCCACAACGTCGCCCGCGTCAAGCAGATTCACAAGCTGAGACGCGCGCATGAGCGCTTCCATTACGGTTTTATCGCTTACGCCCTTCTCAAAGCGGCCGCTCGCCTCCGTGCGGATTCCGAGCGAGCGCGAGGTAAGGCGCGTTCCTGTGCGGTCAAACGCGGCGCACTCGAACAAAACGCTCTTTGTACTTTCCGTGATTTCGCTCTCCGCGCCGCCCATTACGCCCGCTATTCCGGTAGCGCCCTCGCTGTCGCAGATGAGCAGCTCAATTCCGGAAAGCTCGTATTCCTTTTCGTCAAGCGTCGTTATCTTCTCGCCCTTGCGCGCCTTGCGGACGATAATCTCGTTTCCGCGAACCTTATCCAAATCGAAGGCGTGCATAGGATGACCCGTTTCAAGCATTACGAAGTTCGTAATATCGACAATGTTATTGATGGAGCGCATTCCGGCGGCGAACAGGTACTGCCTGAGCCAGTCGGGAGAGGGCGCTACGCGCACGTTCTTGATAACCCTTGCGGCATATCTCGGGCAGAGCGCCTCATCCAGAACGCTGATTTTAACGCTGTCCTCAACCTTGCCCGCAACGGTTTTGACCGTTATTTCGGGCTTTTTAAACTCCGTTCCGCAGGCAGCGGCGCTCTCGCGCGCAACTCCCCATACGCAGAGGCAGTCGGGGCGATTGGCGAGAATTTCAAAATCCGCCACATAATCGTTAAGCCCGAAAATCTCGTTTACATCCTGCCCAAGCGGATGCTCCTCGTTGAAAACGAGAATTCCCTCGTCGCCGACGGACGGATAAAGCTCGACGGGAACGCCGATTTCCGGTCCTGAGCAGAGCATTCCGCAGCTCTCGACTCCGCGAAGCTTGCCCTTCTTAATCTTTACATCCTTAGGCAGCACGGCGCCGACCTCGGCTACGCACACAAGCTGCCCCTCGGCAACATTCGGCGCGCCGCAGACGATTTGGAGCTTTTCCTCCCTGCCCGTATCGACAAGGCAGACGTGAAGATGGTCGCTGTCCGGATGCTTATCGCACTTGAGAACCTTTCCGACGACAACGCCCCTGCGCTCCGCCGTCAAGTCCTCCATATCCTCAACGCCCGTTCCCGACATAATCATTTTGGACTGGTATTCAAGCGGAGAAAGAGGAATTTCGGTATAATCCCTGAGCCATTTCATGGGTGCTTTCATTATCAGAAGCCTCCTTACCTGAACTGGGCGAAATACTTCTGGTCGCCCTCATAGAAAAGTCTCATATCGCGGATACCGTACCTGAGCATCGCTATGCGCTCAAGCCCGATTCCGAAGGCAAAGCCCTTATACTTTTTGCTGTCGATTCCGCACATATCAAGCACTTTCGGGTTCACCATTCCGCTGCCCAGAACCTCAATCCAGCCAGTACCCTTGCAGATGGGGCAGCCCTTGCCGTGGCACGCCATGCAGGTCAAGTCAACCTCGGCGCTCGGCTCGGTGAACGGGAAGAAGGAGGGGCGGAAACGGGTTGTTACATCGCTTCCGTAAAGCCGCCTTGCAAACTCGTTGAGCGTTCCGCGAAGGTCAGCCATCGTTACATCCTCGTCGATTACAAGCCCTTCCATCTGATGGAATACGGGGCTGTGCGTGGCGTCCACCTCGTCGGCGCGGAAAACGCGCCCGGGGCAGATGATGCGAATCGGCGGCTTGCGGGTGAGCATTGTGCGCGCCTGCATAGGCGAGGTATGCGTCCTGAGAACTATGTTATCGTCAACGTAGAAGGTATCCTGCGCATCGCGCGCCGGATGATTCTTTGGTATATTCAGAAGCTCGAAATTATAATGGTCAAGCTCGATTTCAGGGCCCTCGACGACCTCAAAGCCCATGCCGGTGAAGCAGTCCACAAGGTCGCGAAGCACAAGGGTAAGCGGATGCTCGCCGCCCATCGAAATCGCGTCGCGCGGCTCCGTTACGTCAATCGTTTCGGAGCGAAGGGCCTCCTCGCGCATACGGCTTTTAATTCTCTGCTCGCACTCGGAAAGGCGCTCCTCCATCCACTGGCTGACGGTGTTAATCATCTGCCCCGCCTTCGGACGCTCCTCCGGCGAAAGCGCGCCCATTCCGCGCTTCAGGGCGGTAAGGCTGCCCTTTTTGCCAAGGAACCGCACCTTTGCTTCCTCAAGCTTCTGCGGCGAATCAATTTCCGGAAGCATTTCACTCAGCTGCTGTTTCAGCTGCTCCAGCATTTCCTTCATACCGTTTCCTCCATTTCTCGCGCCTGAAGGCACAAAAAGCGCCTTCATCCTAAAAGGGACGAAAGCGCATAACTTCGTGGTACCACCCTAGTTTCCTGCGGCATTTCAGCGACAGGCTCAACGCGATAACGGCGCAGCCCCGTTCCGCCCTTATCAGGCGGACAGCTCCGAAGTGAATTTCCCGCGCCCTGCGCTAAGCGGCTTACAGCCATGACCGCTTTTCTCTTCAGCGACGGCGTTATCGGGCTTTGTCTTCATCACAGCCTTTAACAAGCGCATTTTAGCACAAACCGATTAAGTATGCAAGCATTCCTTATCAATGAAGCTTTTGCCCGTCATGGCAGCAGCCGCAGCCGTCCTCATGGCAGCATTCGTGTTCCTCGGCGTTTTCATCGTTTCCCGCCATCGCCGAGCCTAATACCGAACCGACATAGCCCTCGAACACAGCCTCGACAACGCTTTCGTCATCGACGATTTCAAAGCCGAGAGCGCCCTCCTCGTCCGTAAAGGCGCGGGTAACGAGAAGCTGCTCCTTGCCGCGCTCAACGCCCGTCTGTATAAGCACGGCATACGTAACGCCCTTATGCGGAATGCCCGCGGCATAGCGGAAGGAATATTCCTCTCCCTCGGGCGTAGTAAGGCGCAGAACGCTTTGTTCGATTTGCTCCATCAGTCGCCGTCCTCCGTGCCGTCGTCGATAACGTCGTCCTCGCTTTCAACGGTTTTGACGTACAAATCGTAAACCGCCTGCATCGTATCGCCGTCCTCAACAGGAACATAGCAATCCTCGCCCTTATCGTCCTTGTCGATAAGCATAATCACGATTTCGCCTTCCTCATCGCAATCGGTGTCCTGCTCGGCAACCAGCACGAGATAGTACTTTTCGTTATATTCCAGAGTCATCAGATGCTCAAAGGAGCAGGGATTTCCCTTATCGTCAATAAGCTCAACCATCTGTCCAACCTGCATTTTTCCCGCCTCCGCAATTTCATTTTCCGGACTTCTGCCCGACGCAAGATAGCTTTCCAGTATAAACACCGCCGCAACCTGGTCAATATGCTTCTTTCTGTCGTCCCTGCGCATATTGCCCTGCATAAGTATCTTTTCGGCGCTTACCGTCGTCATCCGCTCGTCCTGATAAAACACCTTCAGCCCTGCGTTTTCAAGCTGCCCGCAGAACTCGCGAACCTTCTGCACCTGCCCGCCCTCAGAGCCGTCCATGTTCATCGGAAGCCCGCTTATTATGTATTCAGTCGAATACCTTTCGCAAAGCTCCTTAATTCGCTTGACGTCCGGCGAGTAACCCACGCGGGTGTACGTTTCCACAACGCTCGCGAGGATTCGCCTTTCATCGCTGACGGCAATGCCGATTCGCCTGTCCCCGACATCCAAGCATAGCAGCCTCTCGTTCATAATTCCCCGCCGTTCCCGATTTATTAAAGCGGCCGAGCGAAACAGCCCGACCGCGCAAGCGCACGATAAAACAGCCGTAGGCAGGCAGCGGCGCGCCGTTACTTGCTCAGCTTGTTCTCGATATAGGAGCGCACAAGCTCTTCCATAAGCTCGTCCCTCTCGACACGGCAGATGAGGCTTCGAGCCTGATTATAGCTGGTAATATATGTGGGATCGCCCGATATGAGATAGCCCACTATCTGCGTAACGGGGTCGTATCCCTTATCCTTCAGCGCTTGATAGACATACTCAAGAATGCCTTCCGCCGTGTTGTCACTCTGCGGAATGGCAGTCATCTTCATCGTTTCAAAGCGTTCCGTCATCCGTATTCACCCACCTTGCCATACCTTGATAAATACAGTATACACAATCATCGGCGTCAATTCAACCTGTTTTTCGCCGCTTTAATGAAATTATTGCAATTTACAAGGACGGCGTCTTAGCCTTGCGGGAGGCGCTCAGCCACATAAGCGCGCCGAGCAGCAGAAGCGGAAAAACGACGGCGGAAAGAAGCCCGACGCGAATCTGCCCTCCCGCCGCTCCCGAAACAAGCCCGACAAGAGTAGGCCCCGAAAGGCAGCCGATATCGCCCGCCATTGCAAGCAGCGCAAACATCGCAGTCGAGCCGCCGCGCAGCTTTTGCGCCGCAATGCTGTACCCGCCCGGCCACATGATTCCGACGGAAAGCCCACAGAGCGCGCAGCCGATAAGCCCGAGGGCAGGCGCGCCGGTAAGCCCCGCAAGCAGGTAGCAGACGACGCAGAGAATCCCCGACGCGAGCATGAAGCTGCGCAGGTTGATTTTCTCACCGCTTTTTCCGAAATACAGGCGCGAAAGCCCCATCAGAGCGGCGAACATGAGCGGCCCGACAAGGTCGCCCAGCGCCTTGCTGACCCCGAGTCCGGACTCCGCAAACGCGCTCGCCCACTGCGCCATAGCCTGCTCCGACGCGCCCGCGGCAAGCAGGATTACAAGCATACAAATGAAAACCGGCGAGCGAATCAGAGAGCCGACAGGCTCGTCATCCTTTCCCTTTGAAAGCGAGTAAACGGGAACCTTGAAGAAAAGCAGCGCGGCGACGCAGGGAAGCACAGCCCAGAGCATACCCATTATCCGCCACGACGAAAGCCCGAATATAAGAAAGAAAAGCTCCGAAATCAGGATAACGGCAACATGACCCCAGCAGTAGGACGAATGCAGAAGGCTCATGGTTTTCTCTTTATTTTCGCTCGGGCACGCCTCGACAAGCGGGCTTACCGTCACCTCAAGCAAGCCGCCGCCCAAAGCGCAGAGCACAACCGCAATAATCAGTCCGGCGTAAGGCTCGATAAGCCCCGGAAGCGTTCCCAGAAGCAGCATTCCGGCGACGCAGAGGAAGTTTGAAAGTATCAGGCTCAGGCGGTAGCCCATCTTATCCACAAGATGAACGCTGAGCAAGTCAACGCCCATCTGAATCGCAAAGTTGACGGTTATCAGAAGGGTTATCTTCTCGATTGATATTCCGAACTCGCCCTCCAGCTGCAAAAACAAAAGCGGAAGGAAATTGTTGATTATCGCCTGCGAAACATAGCAAAGATACGCCGCATGAATGGTATCGTCAGCTCCAAGCTTTCTCATAAAACACCTCGAAACGTTTTAGCCGGCAAGAAATGATTATACAGCCGAAAACGTTAAAAAGGAAGATACAAAAAGCGAAGCTCCGAAAATATCGGAGCTTCGCTGCGCTTATAGAAGCAGAATCAGGTGTTGGAGGCGTCCAGAATTTCAAGCCCAACGGTGAAGTCAAGATACTGACCCGCAACATCGCCGCTGATAACGCGGTCGTTGCTGAGGGTTTCATCGGCGCGGAACACCTTCAGGGCAACCGAATCGCCCGCATTTTTCGTGCCGAGGATGGTTTTCATTTCCGTGTACGCCTTGACGACGCTTTCGTCAACCTCGACGATTATATCGCCCACCTTAAGCCCGCTCTTTTCAGCAGGAGAGCCTTCCTCAACCTTGGTGATGAAGATGCCCGTGGGGATATAGCCGTTCATGACGGCGCTGCTGGCAGCGTTGATATCGGAAACGGAAATGCCCATGCGGGGAGTTGAAGAAGGAATGACCGCTTCCTTATTCTCGGCGCTTGTTTCGGTTTCAGGCACTGCGGTTTCGCCCGTAGCGACATCCGTGCCCGCCTTTACCTGCCCGCTTACAACCTGCTCGATAAGGGGCTTGGCAACATTTATCGGGATTGCCATATTGATGCCCTCAAGCAGACTGCCGTTGGAAAGGATTCCGCTGTACTTGATGGTCGGGATTCCGACAAGCTCGCCGGCAATATTGAACATTCCGCCGCCGCTGTTGCCGGAGTTGATGTCGGCGTTCGTCTGAATCATGCTGTTGGTTACGGCGCTGCGCTTGCCGTACTTATCCGTGGAATAATCGGTTACGATATCACGGTTAAGTCCGGATACAATGCCCGACGTAACGGTCTGATTGAAAAGCTTGGAGTAGGGATTGCCGATGCAGAACACGTACTCGCCGAGCTGGAGCGAATCGCTGTCACCGAGAGCAACGGGGCTGAGCGTAAGCCCGTCAACCTTGAGCACGGCGATGTCAAGGCTGCTGTCCGCCGCCACAAGCTCCGCCGCATAGGTTTCCTTGCCTGCGCCAAGCGCAACCTCAAGCCGCGCCGCGCCCTCAACCACATGGTAGTTGGTCAGAACGTAGCCTTCCTTTGCGACAACAACGCCGGAGCCGGTAGCATAAAGCCTTTCCTCCGTCTGCTTCTCGCCGCCGCCATGACCGAAGCCAAAGCCGAAATAGTTATCGTAGTAGCTGATATTCTGATAGTTGTAAACCCAGACTACGGAATCGACAACCTTGGCGATAGGCTCCACGAACGGGCTCTGCGCCGCAGTCGCGCTGGTTTCTGCGCTCGCGGAGCTTCCGCTTCCGTTGTTGACGCTCCCAAGAGTAAACATGCTTCCTATCAAAAGCATTGCAACCGATAACGCGATAATACCTAAAATCTTTTTGGATTTCATCTGAATCAGAGCCTCCTTTGCTTTGATGAGCATAGTATACCCAACGACTTTGACGGAATTATGAACGCTATTTGAAAGAAGTGAGAAATCGCATCAAAAGCATTGCGGCTCGCAGTTATAACATTTTATCCCTGTTCAGGTGATACATCAGAACGGACGCGGCGACTCCGGCATTGAGCGATTCAGCGCCGCCGAGCATAGGAATCTTTATTTTTACATCGGCAAGGGCGCTGACCTCCGGCGACACCCCCGCGCTCTCGTTGCCGATAACAAGGCAGAGCTTTTCCGGAAATTCCCCGAAGGAGAACATATTGCCGCCGCAAAGCTCCGAGCTGAGTATCTCGGCGCCCGCTTCCCTTATTCTCGCAAGCTCAAAGATAAAATCATCGGGAGCGAAAATCGAAACGCGGAACACGCTGCCCATCGCCGCGCGAAGAACCTTATATGAAAACGCGTCCGCGCAGCCCTTGCGGAGAATGACTCCCGAGAAACCGGCGGCGTCCGCGCTTCTGATAATCGTGCCGACATTGCCGGGATCCTGAACCCTGTCAAGGGCGACAAGCCTTCCGACAGGCGAGAAAGAGCCCATAACGAAAAACGAATCAGCTGCGGCAAGCACGCCCTGCGGATTTTTCTGCTCGCAAAGCGTTTCCATTATACTGTCCGAAACGACGGTCGCCTCCGCTCCCGCCGAAAGCGCCGATTCAAGAACCGCGGAATAATCCCGCTTTCCGCTTTCGGTAACGATAAGCCTGCGGACGCGGGTTTTATCCGATTTGAGCGCCTCAACGCACAGCTTTTCGCCGGGAAGCAGAATCAAACCCTTTTCCGCGCGCCCTTTTTGCGTCAGCAGACTCTTCAGCTCTGTTACGAGCGGGTTTTTGGCGCTGGTTATAATATCCATATAATCTCTGCTTCCCTTCTTCTTGACAACATACGTGAAACGATGATATTATAAGCCATTCTACACGCCGCGCGCAAGTATTCGCCGTGCGGTCGCAAGAGGATGATTGAATGCCTGTACGAATTCCCGATACCCTGCCCGCGGCAAAGACGCTCGCGGAGGAAAACATTTTCGTAATGACCCAGAAGCGCTCGATTGAGCAGGAGATAAGGCCGCTGAGAATAGCGGTTCTGAACCTCATGCCCACAAAGATTGCCACGGAAACGCAGCTTCTGCGCCTGCTGGGCAATACTTCCCTGCAGGTTGACCCTGTGCTTCTTCACACGGCAAGCTACGAGAGCCAGAATATCGACCCGCAGCACCTCAATGAGTTCTACCGCACTTTTGACGAAATCAAGGACGAGCGCTTCGACGGGCTTATCATAACCGGAGCGCCCGTTGAAATGCTTTCCTTCGAGGAAGTAACCTACTGGAACGAGCTTGTGCGGATAATGGAATGGGCGGAGAATCACGTGTTTTCAACGCTTTACATCTGCTGGGCAGCTCAGGCGGGGCTTTACTACCATTATAATATACAAAAGCACGCGCTCAAGGCAAAGCGCTTCGGCGTGTTCCGCAATCACGTTCTCAACAGCAGGGCGAAGCTTATGCGCGGGCTTGACGACGAGTTCAACGTTCCGCACAGCAGGCACACGGAAATCAGAGCGGAGGACGTGCTCAAGCACGACGAGCTTGAGCTGCTTGCCGTAAGCGAGGAAGCTGGCCCCAGCGTTATCGCAAGCCGCGACGGGCGGCAGGTGTTCTTCATGGGGCACAGCGAGTATGACCAGATGACCCTTGCAAACGAGTATTTCCGCGATGTAAACAAGGGGCTTGCAATCGAAAAGCCAAAGCACTATTTCCCGAACGACGATACGAGCGCAATGCCGCGCGTAACGTGGCGCAGCGCCGCCAACCTGCTGTTCGGCAACTGGCTCAACTACTGCGTATATCAGGAAACCCCCTACGACCTTAACGAGCTTACCGCCTTTGAGAGGAAGAAGTAAGGGGTTCACAAGTTACTATATAACTATCACAGCGCGCTCAGGCAAACGCTTGAGCGCGCTTTATTATATCATCAAAAATCCATCGAATAGATTTAGGAGAACAATGCATACACGTCGCGACTGTTAAGAGACTGTTACTTTCTTGCTTCTTATGGTATTTATTTTCTCAAAAAAGCAGAGAGATGAATAACTGAGTATAAGAGAATAAAGCTGCATCGACAGCAGTTATATTTCCTTTTATTATAATACATATCATTTTTTGCATATCTATCAACAATTTTAAGTTAAGCATATGGATATTAATCAATATAATTCCCATCAAGCTATATCAAGCGATTACGGCTGTTTCCGGCACAGTAAGTCCTATATATTACCATTGTTGCACACTTATTAAATCTGATACTAAATCATTTTTTAGCATTGAAATAAATACACTATTATGGTATATTAAAGCAGAAGTCAATTATGGTCTGCCATGTGAATATGTAGGAATCCTTTCGCGCAACACAAAATGAATATACATCCGTGGTGACGGGTGCACAATATGAGGAGGCAGCTTATGAGGTTCTTGAGAAAAGCGTTCGCATTCACAACGACTCTGGTTATCCTGCTTACAACTTGTCTTACGGGCGTTTATGCGGAGGAGCACAACTGCTATGCTGTATGCACAGCGCCCGCCATCTGCAACGTATGCGGCGAAGCGTATATAGGGGAAAATATCATCCATAATTACAGCAATCCCTTATACGCGTATAACGAAACAAGCCACTGGTCAGAATGCGTTAACTGCGGAGCAGCAGGAAGTCCGAGTATGCATTCTGCTTCCTGCATGAAACCAGGAATATGCAGTACGTGCGGAAGCGAATGCTCGCTCGATAAAACAGAGCATAATTATGACTTATATGAGCTAGAGCACGACGAAACGAAACATTGGCGCGTATGCAAGGACTGCGGGGAAAATGTCGTGGTGATTCCGCATTTCTCTTGGTGTGATAAATTAGGCGTCTGTGGAGACTGCGGAGCGCCGTATTCCGGTCCGGATATTTATCATATAGATAGAAGCGACTGGTTGTATGATAGCGAATGCCATTGGTATACCTGCAACACTTGCGGGATAGCACCGGAACACAATAATCACAATTCAAACTGCCAACAGCCCGGCATTTGTGAAGTTTGCCATGCGCCGTACTCCGGAATCAATGTATCGCACAGCATTGAACGCAACGATTATGAATATGACAGCGAGCATCATTGGTACATCTGTAAAAATTGCAATGAAAAAGTTTATATTACAGACCATTTAAACTGTACCCCGTA
This sequence comes from Eubacteriales bacterium, assembly GCA_028705775.1. Lineage (GTDB taxonomy): Bacteria > Bacillota > Clostridia > Christensenellales > Aristaeellaceae > STF2-37. Next base: position 110 of record JAQWCW010000007.1, on the reverse strand, counting down.
AAACGGACACCGCAAAGAGTGACATTTCATCCGACGGCCCGGGTATACGGACGGTAAAATAGTCACAAAACCCAGGATAGCGGACGTTTGCGGGCAACAGAAGTGATAGA
>JAQWCW010000028.1 GCA_028705775.1 Eubacteriales bacterium | reverse complement strand
GTGATTTTTTGTTATGCAGTGTATATTCATTTGCGGCTTGATTTATGCACTTTTCGCTCGCTTTCTTGCATAAACGATGGCTTGTTCTGCATAATTACCCCTCTCCCCATCTCCATACAACACCACTTCCAAATCCCAATACCTTCGCCTCATTCACCTACTATCCCGCAGGCAAAAGACAGCGTTCCGGTATATGTCCCACCAGAAGAAGGTTTGCTCTCGGGTTCGACCGTCAGAACAACAAACTCTACGCTATCACTTCCGCTGAGCGATGCTGGCTTGAAAGTGGCTATCCTGTCTCCAGCGGCAATCACAGTACTGCTGTGCTTGACAATCATGCTGATGCTTGTCGCCCCTTCAACAGCACTGTTCGTCAGCAACAAGTCATTGGAGTCTGCCAAGTCGCAATACAACGACTTGTCTGAAGGAAAATCAGACCAAGAATCAACAGTAAAAGTCACCGATGTCTGAGAACCATCTCTATTCAACGTAAGGCTTGAAGGAACGGTAACTGAGTACTGTGTGTTATAGGATGGGGTATACGAAACGGTTATGTTCTCTGTCGCCATCGCCGGAAGGGAATCGACCATCGCAAGAACCATCAGGGCAATGGCGAAAAGGAAGCCCGCCATGCATGTCAGCGATATGCTTATCCACTTATCCGAAAAAAAGCTCCGACTCCGCATTGTTCCTACGCTCCTCTACTTTCCTATGATCGTAAAGTCACTAATGCTATACTAATCAAGCCATCCTACTGAACATGCACAAATACACGCGCTTCAAATGACGAATACTTCGTTCCGGCACGATCAACTGGCGTATACTCAAAGACAGCGGGGTAAGTACCAACCTCCAAGCGTCTACTCAAATTCACCTTGCTTAGCATCTGACCCGGTGCAATGGCACCTGTCGTGATCAGCGCTGGCGCTGTTTGCTCACCATGTCCGGATGATAAATCCTCAAGCAACCATATCCGAACCTGCATGGTTTGTTCGTTCGCTGGATCGTTCCATATCGGCAGTTCCTGCTCTGTCTTCTCCGCAGCAAACCAGACATCCGTAAACAAGTGATATTTCATCGTCTGAGTATTCGCTTGGGATTGCTCTTCCAGAATGTCCGCACGCTCATTCAACGAATCGAGATAGGCTTGGTCTATGTCCACTGCGTTGGGATCGACATCGACGGATTCGCCACCCTCATGTGTTATCTGATCCACTTCCTTGTGTCCGGTCGAGGACTGTCGTTGGCCGATCTGAATGCCTGCATACACTCCTGTTCCAAGTAAGAAAAGGCAAGCGAAAGCAAGAAGAAAAACTTGCTTCTTATGCTTCTCAAACATCAGCTTTTCAAGCCTCCACCAGCTTCAGACATCACGAAAATGCCAGTTTTGCATATTTACTCACAAGCGCTGTATGTTTATGCTCGGCTGTAATCATTAATGGAGTTAAGACCGTTACAGTAATTCTTTTCACCCCGACCGACCCTTTGCCCCTATCAACAAAACAGCCAGCCCGACGAGAAGTCAATTGTTACGCCCGGCTGACCTGTCTGAACCCACTTTTCTGCTTTCACCGGGAGACCATATGCGCGATATGTCCAAATATCTTGTCATTATGCCGCGATTATCCGTCCACTTTGACCAGTATCAACCTTCACTCCAACTAACAAAACTTGTGCACTTTGCACAATATATTGTGGTCATATTTTGTGCAACCACTACATATTGTACCACTATATGTAGTGGTTGGATTTTTTGACCATACTATATATTGTGTCCGTCACTTTTTTCACCCCATGTAAAGCTCGATATTCATGATAAGCATGGAAATAAAGAGTTATTAAGCGCACATTAGATTACAGAAACGAGCGATACAGCTTTGTTGTATCGATTGTCGAGGCAACAAAATACAGCTTAACAATGGAGTCTTCCTGTAGCAGACCCATCGGGCGGCGTGTGAAGCCCTATTAATAAGCTATACATCATCACCATCCAGCACCGCGCTGTAATTAATATACAGTTACGCCATTCAACGCGCTGAAGCAATGAACTATACGGCTTCGCCGTCCGGAGCTAACCGGCAAAAACGCGCATATGCCAAGTAAGCGAAAGCCCATTGAAAACCAGAGAGATAAGCAGCTGTCATCATAAACTATACGGCTTCACCGTCCGGAGTTAACCGGCAAAAACGCGCATATGCCAAGTAAGCGAAAGCCCATTGAAAACCAGAGAGATAAGCAGCTGTCATCATGAACCATACAGCTTCGCCGTACAGAGTTAACCGGCAAAAACGCGCATATGCCAAGTAAGCGAAAGCCCATTGAAAACCAGAGAGATAAACAGCTGTCATCATAAACTATACAGCTTCGCCGTCCGGAGTTAACCGGCGAAAAAATGCGCATATGTCGGGCGACCGAAAACCTACTGAAAATCAGAGAGGTACACAGCCGTCGTCACAACAACCTATAAATATGCCCTCCTTTTTTTCCAACGTTCATATTATAGCTTTAGGCACACAAATTGTCAACAGGATAACAAAATGGCAGGCAAAGAAAACAAGATTCGTTTAGTTATATATCAATAACTTTTGCTTTACAAAAATGCAGTATATAAAGGGCTTTCGGAGTTTGTGAGAGAGGACTCATTCATTAAGGGTAGATAATATGAGCCATATTCTGCACGAATGATACATTAAAAAACACCCGTGAGGTGTTGAAAACAGCGAACGCAGAAGACGTTTGCGGCAGGTCGGAAGGATAGCACAACAATCTCTCCGTCTTTGCCATATAGATAGCGCAAGCAAGCGATGAACCGCCTCAACAAAACCAACTCCTACTGTGGATATTTTTATCTCGCCGCAGACATCGGGAAGGACAGCACAACAATCACTCCATCTTTGCCATATAAAATGCGAGCAAGCGATGAAACACCTCAACAAAACTAACTCCTACTGTGGATATTTTATCACACCGCAGACATCGGAAAGGATAGCACAACAATCTCTCCGTCTTTGCCATATAAAACACGAGCAAGCGATGAACCGCCTCAGCAAAACTAACTCCTGCTGTGGATATTCTAGACGCATCGCAGACATCGAATTGCACAACGCTCTTATGCCTTTACAGTTTCCATTCATGCCTTTGCAGCATTATAAACTTATTGGCGAAGCTCCCTTGCGGGCACAATCCTGCATAGGCAATCAGACACGGGACTATTCCTGCCGCATAGCTCGATTTCATCCTTACAACCCGATTTGGCGAAGCCACGCAGGTTTGACGGAGACACAGCACGGCAGTATACTGAGCGCGGCGGCATACAGGTCGCAGCATTTTCTGAAAAAGGGGGCGGGAGCATGGATGAAAGCGCTTTTCGGCTGAATATTTCAAGCCGCGAAACGGCGCTTCTGCGCGGCGAAAGGGACGAAATTGTGTATCTTCATTCGGACGCAGGGAGCGCGGAGGCGGTTTTCGGCTTGCTTTCGCGTCCCCGCCCGACGCTTATAGCGCTGAGCGCCGACTGGAGTGCGGAGCTGTCGCCGTGGGAGGCGAAAAAGGCGTTCCGCGCGGGTGAGGATTTTACGGGAAAAGCGCCGGAATATCTGCGCTTTTTGGTTTCGGAACTGATTCCCGCCGCTGAAAGTGCGCTCGGTTTTACGCCCGAAAAGCGCTATATCGCGGGCTATTCCCTCGCGGGGCTTTTCGCGGTATGGGCGCAGTACAAAACAAATCTGTTTGACGGCTTTGCCTCCGTTTCCGGCTCGCTCTGGTATGACGGATTCACAGAGTTTACTGACGAAAACGAGCCGCTGCGCAAGGCGCAGAAGGCATATTTTTCGCTTGGTGACAGGGAAAAGAAAACGAAAAACGCGCGGCTGTCAACGGTTGAGGACGCGTCGCGCGCAGCAGCGGAGCGGTTTTCGAGCCTCGGCGCGAAAACAGTCTTTGAGCTGAACGCGGGCGGGCATTTCAACGATTCGGAGGCGCGAATCGCAAAAGGAATCGACTGGCTGATGAACGCCTGACAGCGCTTTGTACCAAAACCTCAAACCATTCCGACAAAAACGCCGCCTTGTTTTGCAAGACGGCGCTTTGCTTTTATCTTATTTTATCGGCTCAAAGGCGTCGGCTCCGTGCTTGCAGATTGGGCAGATGAAGTCGGCAGGGAGAGTTTCGCCCTCATAAACGTAGCCGCAGATTCGGCAAACAAAGCCCACTTTCTTCTCCTCGCGAGGCTGCGGCTTGGGCTTGATATGCTCGAAATAGTACGCATAGGTTGCGGAGCGTTCGGCGGAGAGCTTTGCCGCCTCCGTCACCTCCGCGATAAACAGGGTATGCGTTCCGCAGTCAACGGACGAGATGACCTTGCCCGATATATAGGCGTTTGCGCCGCCCGAAACATAGCGCAAGCCGTTTGCCGCGCGGGTTTCCGGAAGCCCCGCGAACTTGTCCCCATCCCGCCCCGAGCTGAAGCCGAACCTTGTAAAGAGCGCAAAATCGGCGCTTTCGGATATTACGGAGGCGCAGAACTCGCCAGAGGACGCAATCATATCATGAGTTAGATTTTTCTTGCTCACGCATATTGAAACGCGCTTCGGCTCATCGGTCAGCTGCGAAAGCGTGTTGATTATGCAGGCGTTATCCATTCCCCCGTTCCGCGCGGCAAGCACGAAGAGCCCGTAGGAAAGCGAGCGGATTGCAGCGGAATCAACGCTTCCCTGCGCCTTCGGCTCGGCTGCCTCCGCCTTTGGCATAGACGAGGCAATCGCGTCTGCAAGCTCCATAAGCCCCTCGCGCGCGGATTCGTTTACGGACGACAGCATTGACACGGATTTATCCAAGAGGGTCATGTTTTTCATTCTGGAAACGATGTCGCGCATGAGCTTCCCGCTCGTCGGCGCCCATGAGCCGTTTTCGATAATCGCCACGGTGCGGCTTTGCATATTATGCTCAAGAAGGTCGATAAGCAGGGACTCCATCGTTACAAATATTCCCGCGTTATAGGTCGCGGAGGCGAAAACGAGATGGCTTGAGCGGAAAGACTCGGCAACGATTTCGGACGCGGGCGTAACGGAAACGTCAAAAACGCGCGTCTTTATTCCAAGCTCCCTGAGGCACACGGCAAGTATATCGGCGGCGTTCGCGGTATGCCCGTAAACGGAGCCGTAGGCAATCATTACGCTGTTTTCCTCCGGAAGATACCTGCTCCAGAGGCCGTACTTTTCGATGTAATCGCCAATCGCGCGGCGGAAAACAAAGCCGTGCAGCGGGCAAAGCATAGCAATATCAAGCGCCGACGCTTTTTTGAGCAGCGCCGAAACCTGCCCGCCGTACTTGCCGACGATATTGGCGTAATACCTGCGCGCCTCGCCGAGATAATCCCCGAAGAAATCAACCTCGTCGGCAAAAATCGCTCCGTTCAGCGCCCCGAAAGTGCCGAACGCGTCGGCGGAAAACAAGACGCGCTCGCTCTTTTCATAAGTAACCATCACCTCGGGCCAATGCACCATCGGCGCCATTACGAAGGTGAACTCATGCCTGCCGACGTTCAGTATATCGCCCTCGCCAACGATGTAGGCGCTGCCGCTTACGTCAAGCCCGAAGAACTGATTAATCATTTTCGCCGTCATGGCGCTGCATACGACAACCGTTTCCGGATGCGCCTTCAAAAGGCGGATAAGCGTAGCGGAATGGTCAGGCTCCATATGCTGGACAATCACATAGTCAAGCTTTCTGCCCGAAAGCGCGTACTCAAGGTTTTCAAAGAACACCTCGGCAACCGCCTTGTCAACCGTATCCACAAGCACCGTCATATCGTCCAGAACGAGATAGGAATTATACGAAACGCCGTTCGGGACGGAATAAACTCCCTCGAACATCGCAAGCCGCCTGTCGCTTGCGCCAACCCAGATTATATCATCGGTCACATTCCTCAAGCAGTACATTCCCTCGCCCCTCTCCTGCGGCGCCAGCCGCGCATATTACTTATACCTTATTTCAAGGCTGCCGAAACCGCTGTTTCTTAAAAGCGATGATATTGCCGCCGAGCAGATTGGCTATTGCGGAATCGCAGGTCGCAAATATGACCTGATTGTTTTCGGCAAAGCGGTTTATCAGCTTTGAAGCCATCGCGCGGCGCTCGCCGTCCATATCAAGCAGCTCGTCGTCCATAACGGCAATCCCGCCGCCGGAAGGGAAAAAGCAGCTCAAAACGGCAAGGCGGAAGGCGAGAATCAAGGTTCGCCTCGTTCCCTTTGAAAGCAGGAACGGCATTGTAATCCTTCCGGATGCGCAGGAAAGCGAAAGCCCGCCGCCCTGCTCGAACGATATTTCGCCGTCCGTCATTACGGACAGATTCTCCGCAAAAAGGCGGTTGAACGCGTCGAACCGCGCGGAACTGTCCTGCCTCAGCTCCTCAAAATCCCTTTTTATCGTAAGCAAATCCTCGTACCTTTGCTTTATTCGCTCAAACTCGTTTTCGGTTTTTTCCATATCCTGCGCAAGCTCGGCGGTATCGCCGCCCGCAAGCGCCGAAAGCCGCCCGAGCGACTGCGAAAGAGCGTCGCGCTTTTGTTCGCGCGCCGCATTCTCGCCATCAAGCCGCTGAATTGCCAAAGCAAGCTCGGAACAGCTCATTGCGCCGTTTCCAGAAAGCTTGGCAAGCCTCCCGTCATATTCCGCAAGCTCCGAGCGCGTCTTTTCAAGGAAAAAGGCAAGTTTTTCCCCGCTTTCATATTCGGAGGCGTAGAAATTCAGATAGGTTTCGCATTTTGCGATATATTCCCCGATGGTAGAAAAACGCTCCTTGCAAAGCAGCGCCGCAATATCGCCGTCAACGGTCGGTGAAACCATCTGCGTTTCGGGCAGCGCCTCCGCCCTTTGCGTAAGCTCCTCCGCGCTTCCCTCAGCGGAAAAGCTTCTTAGGCTCATCCGCTTTTCGGCAAGCTCCGCGCTTATTTCGGAAAAGCGCTTTTCAAGCGCGCGAAGCCCCTCGATATCGCTTACCCCGTACTTTTCATAAAGCTGCCGGAGGGCGCAAAGCGCCTCGTCCCTTTTCTTTTGAGCAGCCGCGGCGTCAAAACCCTGACGCGTTACCGAAAGGCTCATTACGCCCGGAACGGACAGCCGAAGCGCGCCGCTGACGTCAGCCTCGGCGTTTCCCGTAAGCTCCGTATCGCCGTTATCCTCGGTAAGGACAGCGGAACAGCCGTCCTCAATCCGAGCGGAAAGATGCAGCTTGACGGAGCTAAGAGCGTCCTGCGCGCTTTGAGCGCTGCCGGAAAGCCGCCGCGCCGCGTCAACGTCATCCCTGATTCCCAGAATCGGCTCAAGCAGTAACGAAAGCGCCGCAATTTCCGCGTCAAGCCTTTTCAGCCTTTCTGCGCCGGCAAGCAGCCTTGCCCGCTCCGCGTTATTCTCGGCGGCGAGCTTCATTGCGGCAAGCGCCTTTGCCCTCTCGGTTTCGCGCGCGCAGCGCGGCCATTCCCGCTCGGCGCTTTCCGCCTTTTTCAGCTTCATAAGGCATTCGTTTCTAAGGCTTTCGGTGTTTTCGCAGCTTCTCGCGGCGGCGACAAGGCTCTGCATTTCCTGCATTTTCGCTTTGCCTTCGGAAAGCTCCTGCGAAAGCGCGGCGAATTCCTTTTGCGCGGCGGCAAGCCTTTCGTCAGTTTCCTGCGCGTCGCGGAGCTTCGCCCTTACCTCCTCGCGGGCGTAATATGCCCGCAAAAGCGAGCCAACGCCCTTAGTCCAGCGGTTGTTCAGCCCTCTGCCGTTTTCGGGCGCTCCCCTTGAAATGTCCCAATGCCCGCCGACCTCGTTTATCTCCGTCTGCAAAAGGTTAATCAGCTTGTCCTCGTTTATTCCTCCTGCGGCTGAAAACGCCTCGGCTATCCTCTTGCGTGCCTCGGCGATTCCCTTGTCGTCGCCCTTGCGGAACTCGTCCGAAAAAAAGCCGTAGCACCACGCGAGAATTTCCTCCTCGGCGGACTGACGGACGAAAACAAGGTTGCGCAAAAGGTTCGGGCTGAGCTTCAGAAGGGATGAAAGGCGCTCGTCCGCCTCATCGCCGCGGTATACGGTTTTGTCCGGAAACACAAGGCGCGAGCTGCTGTCCGCGTTCCGCTTGTCCCATATCTTGGTTATTTCATACTCGCGTCCGTCCTGCTCGAAAAGAAGGCTTGCGTCGATTGTGGATGCGCCGTTTTCGGGAAACTCGCGCTCGATAAACGCCTTATCGCTGCGCCCGTCAAGGCGGGCGGGTCTTGTAAGCACGCTTAAGAGCGCGCCAATCAGCGTGCTTTTGCCCGACTCGTTTTCGCCGAGCAGCACGTTGACTCCGCCGTCAAACTCCGCGCTGATTCCCTTTACCCCCGCATACTGCGCGGATGAAAAACGTTTAAGGCGCATTTCAGTCACCATCCTTGACGCGCTTGATTAACAGATACGCCGTTTCCAGAAGGCGCGGCGAGGAAAGATAGCGTTTGAGCAGGCGGTTTTCGGCAGTACCCTCAAGCGTTTCCGCGTCTATCATTTCGGCAGTTATTTCCTCTTTAAGCTCGCCGTCGTCGGTTTCAAGGCGCAAAAGCCGCTCCCTCAGCTCGTCATAAACGCCCGCGCGGTTTCTGAACTCGTCCGCGCCGAGAATTCCGCCGATTTTAAGGCGAAACACGGTATTCGCTGACTCAAGCCCCGAAAGCTCGCCCATAATGCGGGCGGAGAGGCTGTCGCCCGCGCTCAGGGTAAGCGCGCGCCGCACAAAGGACACAACGCCCGTTTTTATCCGCTTTGCCCTCACGGTGCTTTTGTCGATGTCGATAATGAAAACAGAGCCTTCCGCGCTGTCGGCAATATCCGTCTGCTGATGCGTTCCTGCGTTGAAAACAGAAGCGCCGATAATTTCATCCCCCGCAGGATACGGAATATGCGTATGCCCGATTAGCCAAAGCTGCATTCCTAGCGATGAAAGCTCGTCCTCAGTCATGGAAAAATAGCGCTTCTCCCTGTCGCACGAAAGCCCCGCAAGCGCGCCGTGCGCAATTCCGATATTCGGCTTTTCGGCGCTTCTTTCCCGATATTCGCTCAGCCATCCGAGGGCGTTCACTTCGGAATAGCGAGCCTCGCAGGGGCAGGGATAAAAAACAGCCTTGCCCGCGTCATAGGCGCAGGGCGACGAAAGCAGAACCGTATTATCCGCCTTATATTCGCAAAATTGCTTCCACAGCGTTTCGCCCGCGGCGGCGCAGTAATCATGGTTTCCGGGCAGAACGATAACGGGGCACGGGCATTCAGCCAGAATGCCGCACACCTTTTTTACGAGCTTTACGTCAATTTCCGTTTTGTCAAAAAGGTCTCCGGCGATAACGAAATAATCGCAGGCGTTATCCTCCGCCGCCCTGACGGCGTTTTGAAGCGCCTCAAGGCGCGCCTCCCGCAGGCGCAGGGCGCAGTGCGCGTCCTCTTTTTCAATGGTAGAGTAATCCCGCCCGATATGCTCGTCGCCGGTCAGTAGAATTCGCGGCATTTTATGCCTCCGTTTTTATAACATTCGCGCTGCTGATATGAATATAGCAAAGCGGTAAGCATATGTCAAACGGAAGAATTATTCATATGGAGAAAACACGCCGCGTGTGATACAATCACCTTGCGCTTTTTATAAAGCAAAACGGAGGTATGCCCTTTGTATTATTTTTTATCGCTCCTGACAGGCTTTCTTATAGCAATCATGGTGGTTATAAACGGAAGGCTCGCGGAGGTCTGCGGCAGCATGGGCTCAACGGTCACTGTGCATTTTGTCGGGCTTGCGCTGCTTTCCGCCGTGTGCCTTTTCGGCAAAAAGAAATTCAAGCTGACAAAAAAGCCGATATGGATGTTCTTAGGCGGCGTTATGGGCGTTCTGACGACGCTTTTCAACAACCTGTCGTTTGGCAGGATTAGCATGACGAGCATAATGGCTCTGGGGCTTTTCGGGCAGGCGGTCACCTCGCTTCTGATAGACTCTTTCGGGCTGATGGGAATGAAAAAGCATCCGATTCGCGTATCGTCGCTCTGCGGAATCGCCTTTTCCGCAATCGGAATCATCATCATGCTCGACGACTCGATTGGTTCGGCGCTCGTAGCGGTCATGGTTTCAATTTTCGCGGGCGTTACCGTCGTGCTTTCCAGAACGGTTAATTCGCGCCTGTCAAGGCAGACGGGCGAAATCCAGAGCGCGCTTGTAAACTACGCCGTCGGGCTTATAACGGCGATAATCGCGAGCGCGTTTTTTGCAGGAAACGAGCTTTCGCTTATATTCACGAACATTTCCCCCGACTGGTGGGTTTACATCGGCGGCGCGATGGGCGCGGCAATCGTGCTTCTGTACAACATCGTCGTGCCGAGAGTTTCATCCTTCCAGCTCTCGCTTCTGACCTTCGTTGCGCAGGTGTTCACGGGAATCGTAATCGACATAGTTCTCGGCAGCGAGTATTCGACGAAAACCTTCATCGGCGGAATCGTTGTAGCGGCGGGCGTAGCGGCATACATGGTCATCGAAAGAATCGACAAAAAGAAGGCTTAAGTCCATCTCAAAAAGGCGGGGAAGCATTGCGCTTCTCCGCCGATTTTTTATGCTTGCCGGAATCGGTTACTCCTCTTGCGGCTTTCCGCTGCCCTGCTCGACTATGGAAAGGCAGAGCATTGTGATATCGTCCGCCTGAGGCGCTGCGCCCGCGAACTCGGCTACGTCGTCGCGCACGCGGTACACGATTTGCTGCGCGCCCTCGCCCTTTACGGAATTGACCGTGCCTTCAAGGCGCGGGTCGCCGTACAGGTTGTGCTCCGTATCCATCGCCTCGGTAACGCCGTCCGTGTAGAGGAACAGCTTGTCGCCGGCGTTCAGCCAAAGCTCGTTGATACGGTATTTAACGCCGTCCATTCCCGCAAGCACAAAGCCGGGGCGGGAGCGCAGATACTCAAACGAGCCGCCCGCGCGCATAAGAAGCGGCGGGTTATGCCCCGCGTTGACGTAGGTAAAGCGGCCTGTCGATATTTCGTAAAGCCCCATCCAGCCCGTTACGAACAGCCCGCTTCCGTTGTTTTCGCAGAGCTGCTGATTTGCAAGGGTGAACACCTCGTTTACGGGAAGCCCCGCCTGAGCGTGATTCTTGATTAGCGTTTTTGCGATAACCATGAACAACGCCGCGGGAACGCCCTTGCCGGAAACGTCAGCCATTACAACGGCAAGATGGTCGTCATCGGTAAGGAAGAAGTCGTAGAAATCGCCGCCGACTTCCTTTGCGGGGTGCATACTTGCAAACAAATCGAACTCCGCTCTTTCGGGGAAGGGCGGGAATATGCAGGGCAGCATTGACGCCTGTATGTTGCTCGCTACAGAAAGCTCCGCGCCTATGCGCTCCTTTTCGGCTGTAACGGAGGTAAGATTTTCAATGTACTGCTTGAGCGAAACCGTCATCTGTTCAAAGCTCTTGCCGAGAACCTCGACCTCGTCGCCGGTATTGATGTCGTTTTTATAGTCAAGTTCGCCGCTTCCCGCTTTCCTTACGTCCTCCGTAAGATGCACAAGCGGTCTTGAAATGCCGATGCAAAGCTTGCGGATGACAAAGGCGAGCAGAATGCCGATTACCGCATACATTATCAGCAGCAGGATATTCGCCTTTTCCGTAAAAGCCGTCATATCCTTTTCAGCGCCCGAAATAATCCCGCCTATAACGGCGGCGGACTTTACGGCAGGCTCGATTATGCTGTCCTTGGGCAGAAGCACGGAAAGCCTCCAGCCCGTTTCCTTAATCGGCGCGTAAACGGCGTAAACCTCTGCGCCGTTAACCTCCGTCAGCTCATAGCCGTAGTCTTTTGAGAGAATCGCCTCCGCGGCGCTCTTTCCAACAATTTTATCAATGTTTTCATCGGTTTTATCCAAATCCGGCATTGCGATTATCTTGCCGGCAGCCGAGCACAAAAGCGCGTATCCGCCGTCGCCGAAGGTGGTTTTAAGCACCTGCTCGTTGATATTTCCAATCAGCAAATCCGCTCCGAGAACGCCCTTGAAAACTCCGTTTGCCGTTACGGGAACGGAAATTGTAACGCAAAGCCCGCGCCCGAAGCTGTCCTCGTAGGTATCGGAAATGTATGTTTCGCCGGTTTCGGCGGACATTTTCGCGGCGGCTGTATACCATTCCGCCTTTGTGGTGTCGTACTCGTAAATACCCGTTTTGCCGCCGACGCCCGTATCCATTCCGATGCTGATTCCCGTAGGGGTCGAGAAATATTTGCTTGAGAATTCGGGCGCGCTAACAAGGGTTGCCCGCAGAAGCGGCTCCATATTGCCAAGCACGGAAAGCTCCTCCAGCACGCTTTCCTCGGTATAGCGGGATTTCAAATCGGGCAGCCAGTGCATAAGGGGCTGAGATAAATCTGCGCCGGCGCTAAGAAGCTCGTCGGGCGTTTTGACCGCCTTTTTCACAAACTCGTCCGGATGCTCGTAAAGATACGAAACGTAATCCGCCATTTCACGCAGGGTCAGAACGAAATCGTAAATCTGCTTCTGTATCGAATCCGCTTTTTCCATAACGAAGCTTTCAACGGAGGAAAGCGCCTGCTCCGTAAGCATATCCTCGCTGCTGAGCGAGGCGCGCGCGCCCGTATCGCGGCTTATGCTTATCGCCTTGTTTTTCAGCATCGTGAGCGAGTAAAAGGAGGAAATGCAGCTTATGACAACCAAAAGACCCAGCGCAATTAGAAAGGTTCTGAGCAGCCTGCGCTTTATGGACTGTTTCATATTTTCCCCTCCTTCGTTGTGATTCCCATTTTATCAAGCTCGGCTTTCAAAGCGTCCATAGCCCGCGGCAGCTCCCACGACAGCATAAGCGCCGTGATGTCCGCCGTAAAGCCGTCGCACGAAACGCGCTTGACTTTGAACTCCCCGACCTCCGCAGCCTTCGTTCTCAGAACCATTTTCAAGGAGTTTTCGTTCGTCATGTCGGCGCTTACCCATTCCCCGCCGCACGAATATTCCCGAAGCCTGAAAACCTCGCCGCAGACGCGCCGAAAGCCTCTTTTGTAAAACGCGAGCATTGAGTAAAGGAACATACTCTCGGCAAGCCGCCTGATTCTGCGTTCATGGCAGATTATGACTTCCTTGATGTAATAGCATCTGCCGCCGTCCGTGTCCTCGATAACCCTGCGCGGGTAGTCCGAAAATTCGGGCTTCATAAGCATATTTTCGGGATGACGGTATTTTTCGTCATAAATGCCGCACCAGAAAGTACCCATCAGCTTGCCATCCTCGTCGCGCGCGAGCCAGAATATTTCGCGCTCGTCCTCAAGCAGCGCGCGAAGGCTTTTTTCGGTATGCACCTCGAACATTCCGCCCCTTATGCGGAAGGAATCGGGGCTTTCGGGATTCAGCCGCTCCGGATACTCGGCTTTTTTAATCTGCGTTTCGCGGTAAAGCAAAGCGATTTCGGGAATTTCCTCCGCCGTAAGCGGCGTAACGATTCCCCTTCCGTCCGGCGCGTCAATTCTCCAGTTCCCACGTATCTCGCTCGTAATCATTCGTTTCTCCATATATCACAGTATAACCGTAAGGTTGTTTATTCCGAAGGTAGTTCTATAATAAACGATTTCGCAGGTATCCACAATCATTTTGATTCCGATTGAGTCCGTCAGCTCCAGCGCCGCGTCCAAATCCAGCTCGTCGCCGTGCCTTTTCTTGTCGTAGTACGAAAGCGGGTTGAACAGCTTGCCGCGGTTTCTTATGCGCAGTATTGTTGTTCCGGACGAAATCATGATTCTGACGCTTATTGTAAGGTTTTTATCGTCCATAAGCGAGTGGTCGCGTATGGAGGTCAGCATTTCCTCAACGGCAAGCGAGAGGCGCATCGCTTTCTTAGGCGGCATATCTTCGCCCGCGCAGAACTCCCGAACCCCGTCAACGCACTCCATTATGGAATCGACGCTGTTTTCAGCCGCGCAGGAAAAATCATGCCCCTTGCTTTCAAAGCTTTCGTCAAGCAGGGTGAGCGGCGAAAGCGCCCTGTCGCGCCTTGAAGTTATGAATTGCCACACAGCTGCGACAAGCAGCGTACCGATTTCCGCAAGCCAGAAGGCGTTCCACATAAAGCTTATGCCGAGCGTTCCGCCGATAAGCGCCGAAAGCGGAACGACGAGCGCGCAGCTTCTGAGGGCGGTAAGCACGTTTGCAAGCGCCGTTCGGGAATTGCTCAGGTGCAGGGAAATGAGCAGGTTTGCCACAAGCGCGGGCAGGAAGCTCAAGGAAAACAGCCGAATTGCGGGAACGGCAACGGAAAGCGCCGCCTCGCCCGACAGACCGAAAACGGACGCGACGGTTTCAGGGAAAATAAGGCAGAAAAGCATTACAGGCAGGGTAAGCGCCGCGCCCTTTACGAGCGACTGCGCAAGAATTCCGCGAATCGCGCGCGTATCCTTCTCCGTTGAAAACACGCCAACAAAGGGCACAATCGTGCCTGACGCGCCGTAAATGAACGCCTGCGCAAAGCCGTTCACGGAATTGAGAACGCTGTACGCGCCGAGCGCAAGCGAGCCGCCGAGCGGCGCAAGAATGCGGTTCATCAGGAAGGATTTAATCAGAATGCAAATGTTTTCAACCGCGCCGGGGCTTCCGACGCGCACAATTTCGCCGCCGTAAACGCGCAAATCCTTCATGCCGATTCTCGTAAGGCGGACGGAGCTGCCGCGCAGGAAAAGCGCCAGCGCGCCGAGAACAGAGGCGCACATTGCGCCGAGAGAGGTCGCAAGCGAAATCCCCATAACGCCCATATCGCCGACGACGACGAAAAGATAGTCAAGCAGCACGTTGACAACGCCCATAACAACGAAAACGAGCGAAGCCGCGACGGTTTTTCCGTCCATTCTGAGGAAATTGAAGCTGAGGTAAATTCCCGCTGTGAAAACGCCGCCAAGGCACATTACAAGCGCATACTGATATACATCCTCATAAAGCGCGTCCGGCGTTCCGAGGAAGGGAATGATTGCGGGAAGCAGCAGGATTGTCAGGGCGCCGAGCAGAATGCAGGCGGCAACCGTAACAGCATACGTTACGGTAAACGCTGCCCGCGCAGGGCGGGTTTCCCTCTCCGTCATCAGGCGCGAGCAGACTGCGCTGCCGCCGATAGCCATAAGGTTGCCGACGGTCGCGAACACATAGTAGATAGGCAGCACAAGCCCCGTAACGGAAAGCTTGTCGCTGCTTACGGCGTTGCCGATGACGACGTTATTCACAATCTGCCCTACCGTGCTGAACAGGATTGCCAGCACGGAGGACAGAAGATATTTGTTGTACAGCTCGCTTACAAGCCTGTTATCCTCTTTCACGCCTTACCTCAAAATTTCATCATACGGGCAGCGGTCTTTTCTTTGCGGTGAACTCCGAAACCGTGATTCGGATGATACCGACGACTCCGGCAAGCTTATCGTCAAACTCAAAATCCTTGCCCGTCTGCGTTTTCATTACAACCGAAAGCGCCCTGCGCTTTTCTGCGGAATCGGAAACGATTTCAGCCGTGCCCTTTCCCATAACGCAGGAATAGGACGTTCCGTACTTGCAGGCAACGTCCCCGCCGAACGGCACAACGTCGCACTCAAGCGCGAAGGAAACGCGCGGGTTTTTCGCAAGCACGTCGTATTTATATCCCTTTTTAGCGCCGTGCAGGTAAACCGTGAGCGCGCCGTTTTCATATATATACCCGTAATTCATCGGCACAACGTAGGGCTGCCCATCGTCGCAAAGCCCGAGATGAAGCACCTTTGAAGCATCGAGAATCCTGAGTATTTCGGCAATATCCGTAACTTCTCTTTCGCGTCTTGTCATAAATGCCTCCGAAAATGTTTTCTACATATATGATACGCTGTTAATCCGCTTTTGTCACTAAACAATCGCAGAAATTAACGCATTTCGGGCAAGCAAGGCAGAAAATATGCAGAACAAAGCGCCCGAAGCGGGCCTCCGTCCGCCTCAGGCGCTTATAAAAGCATTACTTGTTTCTCGAAATCGCTCCGGTGAAGCTCTGCTCCGTCCCGTTTGAGAACTTTACCGTGAACTCGGTATCGTACCAGTTGCTCTTTACGTCGGTCAAGTCAACATACGCCTCGTACAACCCGCTTTCGGGGTTCAGCGCGGGAGTGAAAACAACGTCCGGATGCGCCTTTACCGTGTAGGTTATTTCCGTAATTTCACATCCGTAAGGTTCAACCTTCGCAAGGAAGGTGTAGCCCTCCTTGGTTTCATAGCGCTTGTCAAGCGGGAATACTACCTCCGCGCAGGGCGCTTCGGGAGCGGGAACAAGCGCCGCGCCGTGCGAGAAAATATCGCCGGTTCTGTCGGCAAAAATAACCCTGTCGTCATTATAGAAGGCGGTGAAATCGTCAATCATCTCATGGCTGTTCCTGTCCCCCGGACGGGCAAACGGAACCCAGAACTGCTTTTCTCCGAAGTTTGCCCAGACGAGGAAATAGGAAATGCGCCGCGCCTTTTCGTCGCCCATAATGCGCTCTGCCATATCCTCAAACCACGTTTCGCAGTCACCGTTATCCTTTACGGCAAGCCCGCCGTAGCCAAGGTCGCCCTGCGACACTCCGCTTTCGCAGAGCGCGGAAATCTTGCCGCGCGCCTCCGCCATATCGCTCAAAATGCGCAGGCTCGAAAGAAGCTGGGCGAAGAATATGTCGGAGTTTTTGCTCATGTTGATGCAGTAATAGTCCATTCCGATTATATCGACGTAATTATCGCCGGGATAGAGCTGCAAATACGTCTTTTCGCTGCCGATAGGCCCGTTGGGCGAGTAGGCGTAAAGGAAGCTGTGAACGCCCTTGACGTCGCGCAGGTACTCGACAGTAAAGCGGTAAAGCTCGCGGTATTCAGACTGATTGCCTCCGCTGATGCCCCACCAGAACCAGCCGTAGTTGTTCTCGTGGTACGGGCGCATTATCATCGGGATTGGCTCGCCGTCCTCAGACACGCAGTCAAAGGCGAAGCTTGCGATGGTGTCAAGATACTGCTTGAGCTTTTCGTGGCTCTTTCCGCCGGGCAGCACGTCAGCAATCGCGCCCTCAGTGATGTCGTTATAGCCCTTGCCGGTGGTGAAATTCGGCATATGCATACTGATTGTCAGAATGCAGCCGCTCTTATCCGCGTTTTTTGCAATCTGAACGCTCTGGGCATAGCTGCCCTCCGCGCCCGAAACGATTGAAAGCCCGTCGATTCCGATAATCGCCGGATGCGCGCCTACGGCGTTTTTCGCGTCGGACTCCGTTCCGTCTGTCATTTTGACCGTTATTCCGTGGTGCATTGCGTTCTGATGCCCGAACAGAAGGTAATCCTTGCCCACATCCTTGAGGTACTCGAAAAGCGAGCGCGTTTTTGCGGTCGCGTTTTTATCGACAATCGCGATTTCTCCGCTTTCGGCTATCTCCGCCTTCTGCGCCTCGCGGTTTGAAACCGGCTTAACCTGTGCGTTCACTCCGGTGTACACTCCTTCTTCAACTGTGAAAAACCCGATATCGTCAACCCAGAGCTTGCCGGTGTACGCGGTGTTGATTCCTGCGATTCCGACGGTAATGCTTACGACGTCCAAATCGCTCGAAAGCCCCATTTCGTACTCAAGGCGCGTAAGCCCGTCCCTTTCGGTGGTCTTTAGCGGGTCGGAATTCGTGAGCGCGTTATAGCCGCCGCCCGCGAGAATAGCAATCGGCTGCACCTTAAAGGAGCCGCCCGCCGCCTTGTACGCTTCGCTTTCCGCAATAAGGGTAATGCGGAAAAGGCGGTACGGCGTCAGATTGGTTTGGACAGGTATGTTCAGCTTGATTTCAGACCAGTTCTTATTCTTGTCAAAGGAAAGCGGAGAAAGCAAAAGCGCCTTCATATCCGCGTCATAGGAAACGTTATCCGCCGAAAAGCCCGCCGGATACTCCCATGAGCCTTCAACGCCCCATGCGCCGATGCCGCTGTCAAAATTCCATTTGAGCGTTTCGGTTTCCGCAAGGGCAAGCGAAAGCGGCAGGACAGAGAGCAGCAGAACCACGAGAAACACGGCAAGCTTTTTCATCATCTGGGTTTACCTCTTTTCTTCTCTTTGGCTGAGCGCCTGACGGCGCAGTTCTTCAAGCGTTATGGACTCAAGCGTTTTCATTTCCGCCTCATAGAGCCGCTGATATACCGTAAGCGTAACGCAGAATCCGCTTCGCGGGCATTTGTTCGGGCTGTCCTCCATGCAGGAAACGGGCGTCAGATTGCCCTCAATCGCGCCGAGAATTTCCGCAACGGTGTATTCCTCCGGCGATTTTGAAAGGCGGTAGCCCCCCTGCGCGCCGCGCACGGAGCTTACAAGCCCCGCCTTTGAAAGCTTCCCCATAATCTGCTCAAGATATTTTTCGCTTATGCTCTGCGCAAGCGCGATTGCCTTTACGGAGGTAAGCCCGTCCTCCGCAAGCGAAAGCTCCAGCATTGTTCTGAGGGCGTAGCGCCCCTTCGTGGATATTTTCATATTTTTAGTCCCTGCGGCGGCTGCTGTTTGCTATAAGAAGCAGGCGCAAAAGCTGCAAAACCATTGAAACAAAGCTCGCAAGATAGGTCAGCGCGGCGGCGGTCAGGACGGATTTTGCGCCCTTCAGCTCGCCCGCGTCAAGATAGCCTCCGCTTTCAAGCGCCCTGAGCGCCCTGCGGGACGCGTCAAACTCAACCGGCAGGGTGATGAGCGAAAACAGCACGGCAAGCGAGAACACGAGTATTCCCGCAAAAACAAGGGGCTGAAAGGAGAATATGATTCCGATGATGAAAATGGGCCACGAAAGATTCGAGCCTATCGAAACAACGGGCGCAATCGCCGTTCTCAGCTTCATCGGCGCGTAATCGTCGTTTTTCTGCATTGCGTGTCCCGCCTCGTGCGCGGCAATTCCGATTGCGGCAACAGAGGACGAGGCGAAAACGCCGTCCGACAGGGCAAGCGTATCGTCGCGCGGGTCAAAATGGTCGGTAAGCTCGCCTGCAACGCGCTTTACCGTAACGCCCGGCGCGCCTTTTTCAAGCAGGTCGCGGGCAACCTCGGCGGCGCTCATTCCGGAGCGGGAAAGCACCTTGCCGTACTTCGCATAGGCGCTCTTGACCCTCGCCTGTGACCAAAGCCCGAGAATAAGCCCGGGAAGCATCAAGAGATACGTCCAATCCCAGTACATTTTATACCTCCAAAGTCAAAACGGCTAATCGGAAAATAAATCGTTTTCCGGTTAGCAAAAGGATAAGGCATTCGGCAAATAAAATCAAGTGCCGCCGCAGCCCCTGCCGCGCTTTTGCGTATGGCTTGATAACGCCGTGCAATCATGCTATTATTAGCCGTAACAAATATTTTTAGCGGAGACACTTATGAAAATTGTTGTTATCGGCGATGGTAAGGTAGGCTACACGATTACGCAGGCGCTGAGCGCGGAGGGTCACGACCTTGTGGTTATCGACAACCGCAAGGAGGCGCTTTCCCTTGCGGAGGAGCAGCTTGACGTAATCGTAATGGAAGGAAACGGCGCGTCCACCGCGGTTCAGAAACTCGCGGGGGTTGGCGAAAGCGACCTCATGATTGCCGTTACCAACGCCGACGAGCTGAACCTGATGTGCTGCATAGTGGCGAAAAAGCTCGGCTGCAAGCACACGATAGCCAGAATCCGCAATCCGGAATACGCCGACGAGCTGTACCTGCTGCGGGACGAGCTGGGTCTGAGCATGACGGTAAATCCGGAGCGCTCCGCCGCCCATGAAATTTTCCGGCTTTTGCAGTTCCCGTCCTTCCTCAAGCGCGACGTGTTCGCAAAGGGGCGCGGCGAAATCGTATGCCTTCCCGTCCGCTCTGGCAGCAAGCTGGACGGAATGGTTCTGCAGCAGCTTTACACAACGCTCAAAATTCGCGTGCTGGTATGCGCCGTTGAGCGCGGAAGCGATATTTTTATTCCCGCCGGCGATTTTACTTTGCTCGCGGGCGACCATATTTATGTAACGGCTACAACCTACGACCTCGTTTCGCTCGTAAAGCGCATGGAGCTTGAAACGGCGAAGATTCGCTCCGTCATGATTATCGGCGGAAGCCATATAGCCTATTATCTTTCGCAGATGCTCGACAAGGCGGGAATCAGGGTAAAGCTTATCGAGCAGAACATGGAAAAATGCAGAAAGCTCAGCGAAACCCTGCCGAACACCACGATTATCCATGCGGACGGAACCTCCTTCTCAACCCTTATGAGCGAGGGGCTTAACGAGGAGGACGCAATCGTCACATTGACGAACATGGACGAGCAGAACCTGATTATATCCGTTTATGCAAACCACATACACGTTCCGAAGGTCATAACGAAAATCAACCGCGTCGAGTACGGCGAAATCCTGCACGACGCGGGCGCGGAATGCACAATCAGCCCGCGCCTGCTTACGAGCAACAATATCCTGCGCTTCGTCCGCGCTATGGAAAACAGGTATGACGAAAGCGTTATAACGCTGCACAGAATGGTGAACGAGCGCGTTGAGGCTGTTGAATTCAGGACAACCTCGGCTACGCGCTATTTAGGCGTTCCGCTCAAGGATATTCCGCTCAAAAAGAACCTGCGAATCGCGCTGATAACGCACCAGAACGGGGTTATCGTTCCGCGCGGAAGCGACTGCTTCTATGAGGGCGACATGGTGGTTGTTGTTACGCTTGCCGAAAACAGGCTCACAAATCTTAACGATATCTTTATTCCGACCTCGCAGGGAGGCGCGGAGGCATGAATTACAAAATGACGGCGCGGCTGCTCGGCATGGTTATGCTCATTGTCGCGCTCATGCTGATTCCGCCCTTCTTCATCGCGGTTATCCGCAAGGAAAACGGCGCGCTGATAGGCTTTGCGATAACGATGGGCGCAATGGCGCTGATTGGCTGGCTGCTCACATCCCTAAAGCCCCGCAGGATGGCGCTTTACGCGCGCGAGGGCTTTATTTTGGTTGCGCTGACGTGGATTGTCGTTTCCCTTTTCGGCGCGCTGCCCTTCTATATAAGCGGCGAAATTCCCTCGTATGTGGACTGCCTGTTTGAAACGATTTCCGGCTTTACAACAACCGGCGCAAGCATTCTCGGCGATGTTGAAGCCCTGTCGATGAGCCTTTTGTACTGGCGCAGCTTCACCCATTGGCTCGGCGGAATGGGCGTGCTTGTTTTCCTGCTCGCAATCGCGCCGCTTGCAACGGGCAACGGCGACACGCTTTACATCATGCGCGCCGAATCTCCCGGGCCCAGCGTAAACAAGCTCGTGCCTAAAACGCGCCAGAGCGCGAGAATCCTCTACGGAATCTATATCGGAATGACGGTTGCACAGACGATAATGCTGCTTGCCGGCGGAATGAGCTTTTTCGACTCCATCACAACCGCCTTCGGAACGGCGGGAACGGGCGGCTTTGCTATTTACAACGACAGCCTCGCCTCCTGCTCGCCCTATATCCAGTGGGTCGTAACCGTGTTCATGGCGCTTTTCGGGGTGAATTTCGGGGTGTATTACCTCATCATCATCCGCAAGTTCAGGAAAGCGGCGAAAAACGAGGAAGTGCGCTTCTATTTCCTCGTCATAATCGCGGCAATCGCGGTTTCAACCCTTTCAACGCTTGCGTCCTATGGCGGCAATCTCGAAACCGCGCTTCGGCACAGCGCCTTTCAGGTAGTTTCGATTATCACTACGACGGGCTTTTCAACCGCCGATTTCAACCTTTGGCCGCAGCTCGTCCGTTCCCTGCTTGTGCTGCTGATGATTATCGGCGCGTGCGCAGGCTCTACCGGCGGCGGCGTGAAATGCTCGCGAATCCTGATTCTTGTAAAATCGCTCAAGCGGGAAATACGCCTGCTTCTGCATCCGAACACGGTTTCGACAATCCGAATAGACGGCGAGCCGGTGCAGAACGCGACGGTCACGAGCGTTTTCGCCTTTTTCGGCGCATACGCCCTGATTTCCTTCGCCTCAACGCTGCTTATTTCGCTCGACGGGTTCTCCTTTGAAACGAATCTTACCGCGGTAATCGCCTGCATAAACAATATCGGGCCAGGGCTTGGCTCTGTCGGCCCGATGAGCAATTACGGCGGCTTCAGCGATATATCAAAGCTCGTTCTCTCGGTGAATATGCTCATCGGCAGGCTCGAAATTTTCCCGATGCTCATGCTTTTCATGCCCTCCGTCTGGAAGCGCGCAAGGGGATAAACGGATTCGCGAAAAAAATCGTCAAAAGCCTATGATAAATAGATGAGAGCTGCCGTAAAAGGCAGCTCTCTTTTTGCTATAAGCGGCAAGGCAATAAACGCTCGGATTATCAGAACCCGTGACAAAATTCCACGACAGCGAAATAGCGCCCTGCTGCATACAATCAACAGAAGCGCTTTCAAAGCAGCGGGAGGAAAAAGAAACGCCGGAGCAGTCCGGAAGCCTTGAGCGCAATAAGGCTTTGAATTGCAGCGGCGCTCACAAGCCTCGTTACCGTATTGATTAAGCTCATAACCGAAATAATCAAACGATAGCTAGGCAGCGGAAGGACGCAAGTCCTTCCTTGCCCATTAGGATAAGCACAAGGCTCAAGAGCGCGCTCCCGTATACGGCGCGGAATCTTCTTGCGCGCGATTAAGCAACACCGTATTCATGCCCGCAATTCTTTACTTCTCTGCGGGCTTTACATCCAGAAGCCGCTTCAGATACTGACCCGTATAGCTTTCGGGGACTGCGGCAATCTTCTCCGGAGTGCCCTCGCAGACGATGTTTCCGCCGCGCGTTCCGCCCTCCGGTCCAAGGTCGATGATGAAATCGGCGGTCTTGATGATGTCAAGGTTATGCTCTATAACAAGTACGCTGTTGCCGCCCTTTACGAGCTGCTGGAGGATGGAAATGAGCTTTTCAACATCGTAGGTGTGAAGCCCCGTTGTCGGCTCGTCCAGAATATACATCGTCTTGCCCGTGGAGCGACGGCTCAGCTCGGTAGCGAGCTTTATTCTCTGCGCCTCGCCGCCCGAAAGCTCCGTGCTGGGCTGACCGAGCTTCATATAGCCAAGCCCGACATCGACAAGCGTTTTGAGCTTCTGCTG
Source organism: Eubacteriales bacterium (assembly GCA_028705775.1). GTDB lineage: Bacteria > Bacillota > Clostridia > Christensenellales > Aristaeellaceae > STF2-37. The sequence continues at coordinate 12,754 of JAQWCW010000028.1, read as the reverse complement.
AATCTGCGGGAGGTTTTCAAAGAACTCATAGGCGTTTTCGATGGTCATGTCAAGCACGTCCGCAATGCTCTTGCCCTTGTACTTGACCTCCAGCGTTTCGCGGTTATAGCGCTTGCCGTGGCAGACCTCGCAGGGAACATAGATGTCCGGCAGGAAGTGCATTTCGATTTTGTTGACTCCGTCGCCCTGACACGCCTCGCAGCGCCCGCCCTTTACGTTGAAGGAGAAGCGGTTTTCCTTATAGCCGCGCGCCTTGGCGTCCGGAAGCTGCGCGAACATCGTTCTGATAATGTTGAACAGCCCCGTATAGGTGGCAGGATTGGAGCGCGGAGTGCGCCCGATGGGGCTTTGGTCGATATTGATAACCTTGTCCAGCTTATCAATTCCGAGAATTCCGTCGCTCTTGCCGGGGTATGTCTTTGCGCGGTTCAAATCTCGCGCGAGCGTTTTATACACAATTTCGTTGACGAGCGAGCTTTTGCCTGAGCCGGAAACGCCCGTAACGCAGCAGAACAGACCGAGCGGCAGCTTTACGTCAATCCCGCGCAGGTTGTTTTCCCTCGCGTTTTTGACGGTCAAAAAGCCCTTTGGCGCTCTGCGCTTTTTCGGGCAGGGAATCACGCGCCTGCCGGAAAGATACTGCCCCGTAATGCTGTTTTCGTCCTTCATTATTTCCTCGGGCGTGCCCTGCGAAACGATATAGCCGCCGTGAACGCCCGCGCCCGGGCCTACGTCCACAATATAGTCCGCCTCGCGCATCGTATCTTCGTCGTGCTCGACGACGATGAGCGTATTCCCCAAATCGCGCAGACCCTTGAGCGTTTCCAGAAGCCGCCCGTTGTCGCGCTGATGAAGACCGATTGACGGCTCGTCAAGGATATACAGAACGCCGGTAAGCCCCGAGCCAATCTGCGTCGCAAGGCGTATGCGCTGCGCCTCGCCGCCCGAAAGCGTTACAGCGGCGCGGGAAAGCGTAAGATAGTCCAGCCCGACGTTCACAAGGAAGCCTAGGCGCGCGTTGATTTCCTTGAGTATCTGCTCCGCAATCATCGCCTGCGTTTTATTCAAGGTGAGATTTTTGAAGAAGTCGCGCGCGTCAATAATGCTCATATCGCTGACCTCAGCGAGATTTTTACCGCCGATTGTAACCGCAAGCGCCTCGCGCTTCAGGCGCTTTCCGTGGCAGTCGGGGCATTCGACGGTCGTCATATACTCCTCGTAGCCCTGCCGCATTCCCTCGCTTGAGGTTTCGGCATAGCGGCGCTCAAGGGTCGGAATAACGCCCTCAAAGGCGGATGAAAAGCTGCGCCTGCCCTCCGCGCCCTCATACCAGATGGTGAGCTTTTCCTTGCCCGAGCCGTAAAGTATTACCTTTTTTGTCTTTTCGGGCAAATCGCGGAAGGGCGTGTCCATATCCCCGCCGTAAGCCTCCGTAATCGCGCTGAGGAACATTCTGCCGGAGCTGCCCTTTTCGGCGGAGCGGAACGCCATAACGTCAATCGCGCCCCCGTTAAGGCTCTTCATCGAATCCGGAACAATCAAATCCGCCGAAATTCTCATCAGCGAGCCAAGACCCGTGCAGGTAGCGCAGGCGCCGAACGGACTGTTGAAGGAAAAGAGGCGCGGCGCAAGCTCATCGATTGATATTCCGCAGTCGGGGCAGGCGTAGTTCTGCGAAAACAGCAGCTCGCCCGCCTCAAAGCAGTCAACGATGCATATTCCGCCGCTCTGCTTGAGCGCGGTTTCGAGCGAGTCATAGAGCCTCGTGTCGATTCCCTGACGGACAGCAAGGCGGTCGATAACGATTTCAAGGGTATGCTTCTTCTGCTTGTCCAGCTTAGGAAGGCTTTCCTCGTTGTCAAGCTCGTACATTTCCCCGTCAATCCGGACGCGGACAAAGCCGTTCTTGCGCGCGTCATCAATATACTTCTGATGCTCGCCCTTGCGCGCCCTTACAACGGGCGCAAGAATCTGCATTCTCGTTCCCTCGGGGAAGCTCTTTATCCTGTCAACCATCTGGTCAACGGTCTGCTGGCTTATTTCCTTGCCGCATTCGGGGCAGTGCGGAGTTCCCGCGCGCGCATAAAGCAGGCGCAGGTAATCGTGAATTTCCGTAACAGTTCCAACGGTGGAGCGGGGATTGCGGCTCGTCGTCTTTTGGTCTATTGATATAGCGGGGCTGAGCCCGCCGATATAATCGACGTCCGGCTTCTCCATCTGCCCCAAAAACATTCTGGCGTATGACGAAAGGCTTTCCACATACCGCCTCTGCCCCTCGGCATATATGGTATCAAAGGCGAGCGAGCTTTTTCCCGAACCGCTGAGACCCGTAAACACGACAAGCTTGTCGCGCGGTATGGTAAGGTTAACATTTTTCAGGTTGTGCTCGCGCGCGCCCTGAATTACAATCTCCTGATTGAGCATTCTTCCGCTCCTCCAACAAAATATTACGGCTTGCGCTTATTTCCTGTGCGGCTTCCTGCCGCGGGACTTGGTCTGCGGCTTGTCAGGCTTCATCGGCGCTTCGCCCTTGAGCTTGAACAGCTCGTCGCGCAGCTTTGCCGCCTGCTCAAAGTCGAGCTTGCCCGCCGCCGCGAGCATCTGGTCCTCAATCTGCGCTATGAACGCCGCCTTATCCTCCTCGGGCAAATCAGCGCCAAGCTCATCCCCGACCTTGCCGGAAATGGCAAGCAGCTCATGCACGGCTGTCTTTACGCTCTGCGGCGTAATTCCGTGCGCCTCGTTATACGCCTCCTGAATCGCCCTGCGGCGGTTCGTTTCGCTGATTGCCTTTGTAAGGCTGTCGGTAAGCACGTCCGCATAAAGGATAACGCGCCCGTCAACGTTTCTGGCGGCTCTGCCTATCGTCTGCACAAGGCTGGTTTCGGAGCGCAGGAAGCCCTCCTTATCCGCGTCCAGAATCGCAACAAGCCCAACCTCCGGAATGTCAAGACCCTCCCTGAGAAGGTTTATTCCGATAAGCACGTCGTACTCTCCCAGGCGCAAATCGCGGATTAGCTCCATTCTCTCCATCGTCTTAATATCGCTGTGCAGATAGCGGACGCGGATTCCAATCTGCTTGAGGTACTCCGAAAGCGCCTCCGCCATCTTCTTTGTCAGCGTTGTAACGAGCGTCCGATATCCCGCCTCAGTGACCTTGTTGATTTCGCTTATCAAATCGTCAACCTGACCCTTTGCGGGGCGCAGGGTGAGCTTGGGGTCAAGCAGACCGGTAGGCCTTATAATCTGCTCTACGATTTGCGAGGCGCGCTCGATTTCGTAAGGCCCGGGCGTTGCGGAAACATAAACAACCTGCTTTATGCGCTTTTCAAACTCCGCAAACGTGAGCGGGCGGTTGTCAAAGGCGGAGGGCAGGCGAAAGCCGTAATCCACAAGGCTTTGCTTGCGCATATGGTCGCCGTTGTACATCGCCCGAACCTGCGGAACGGTAACGTGGCTTTCGTCAATGAAGCAGATGAAATCCTTCGGGAAGTAATCGAGCAGCGAGAAAGGCGCGTCGCCGGGGCTTCTGCCGTCAAAATAGCGGCTGTAATTTTCTATGCCGGTGCAGTAGCCGATTTCCTTCATCATTTCGATGTCGTACTTCGTGCGCTGGCGGATTCTCTGCGCCTCAAGCAGCTTACCCTCGTCGGTAAACTTCTGCGCCTGAATTTCAAGGTCGCGCTCAATATCGCCGAGCTTTGCCTCCATATGGCTGCGGTCAATCGCGTAGTGCGAGGCGGGGAACAGCTCTACGTGCTGCAAAACGGAAAGCACCTTGTTCGCAACGCAGTCAATTTCGCTGATTCTCTCGATTTCCTTGTCGAAAAACTCTATGCGGTACGCCCTGTCAATCCTGTTCGCGGGTATGATTTCGATTACATCACCGCGCACGCGGAAGGAGCCGCGCAGAAGCTCGTAATCGTTGCGCTGGTACTGAATATCCACAAGCCGCAAAAGCAGCTCGTCGCGGTCAATCTCCATTCCCTTGCGCAGGGAAATCATCATTCCCTCGTATTCGGAAGGGTCGCCGAGGGAATAAATGCAGCTGACGGAGGCGACAATTATAACGTCGCGCCTCTCGCGCAGGGCGGCGGTCGCGCTGTGGCGCAGGCGGTCGATTTCCTCGTTGATTGCGCAGTCCTTTTCAATATAGGTGTCGGAGGACGCGATGTACGCCTCCGGCTGATAATAGTCGTAGTAGCTTACGAAATAGTCAACCTCGCTGTCGGGAAAGAACGCGCGGAACTCCGAGCATAGCTGCGCCGCAAGCGTTTTATTATGCGCGATAACAAGCGTCGGGCGCTGTACCTTTTCAATAATGCTCGCCATCGTGAAGGTCTTGCCCGAGCCGGTAACGCCAAGCAGAACCTGATGCTCGTCCCCGCGCGCTATGCCGCCCGCGAGCGCTTCTATCGCCTGAGGCTGGTCGCCGCACGGCTTATACGGCGATTTGAGAACAAATTTATCCATACTGCCTCCCTTGAGCATACGGTGATTCCTGTCGTAACGGTTTAGCCTTGACAGTATAGCACACATCTCTCAAAAATGGAACATATGTTCTTATTAAATTTGAGCGTTTTGCGATATTCCCGAAAAATAATTTGCCTCCGAAAAGGCGCCGATTCTTTTTTTTGCGCCCGATATGCTGAGAAATATGTGAAGCCATTTCCGCCGCGGCGTGTTTTAAGCGAGATATTTCGCGCGGCATTGCGCAGATAATAAGCGCGGAAGGAGGCGGCGGAATGTTCAGGAAGCGCGTTTTCGCCCTCGTGCTTGCGGCAATGCTTGCGCTTCCCGCAGAGCCGCAAATCGAAACCGGCGAAAAGCTGCTTTTGCTTGCGGAAAAGCTTTCGCTTACGCCGACTGCCATCTTCTATCTTGCGAGCCTTGACACGGGAAGAAAGCCCGACGAATACGCGCGCGAGGTTTTCCTTTCCCTTGTCAAAAACGCGCGCGGAGTATCGGGGAGCATTGCGAAGGAAGGCGGGGAAATGAAAATCCTCCTCACCAGTATACCCACAAAGGAAGGAGAAAAAAACGCAAGAAGCGTACTGCGGACATTTCTGGAAAACGACAACACTGTTACGCATATTCTGAAAACGGAAGCGCCGGAGGGAAGCCCCGAAGCGATACGAAAGCGCCTTGCGGGCGAGATTATATCGGAGGAAAAAACAATCGAGGGTCTGCTTATAAGGCTGGAGGGAATAGAAATCTTCATCGGCGGCAATGACGGCGGGACGGCGTATCTCTGCTCGCGGTAACGCCAAAGATGACCGCTATGCCGAAAGAATATGGATTGGAGGCGAAAAAATGTCAAGCTATATCATTTCGCCTTGCTCGTCCCTTAACGGAGAAATTGAAGTCCACACGGCAAAAAACGCCGTGCTGCCACTGCTCGCCTGCGGGCTGATGACAAAGGAGCCACTTACGGTAAGAAACGTGCCCGACCTTACGGACGTTCATAATATGCTTCTGCTTCTGCGGGACTGCGGCTGCGAGGCGATGAACGAAAACGGGACGGTCACAATATGCGCAAAAAATCCGAGAATGCCGACGAGCGAGGAGAAAATGCGGGCGCTCAGGGCGTCCGTACTGGTTATGGGGCCGCTGATGGCAAGGACGGGCAGAGCAAGCGTATCCTTCCCCGGCGGCTGCGCAATCGGTCAAAGACCGATAGATTTGCACAGAAAAGGTCTTATGGCGCTCGGCGCGGAGGAAATAACGGAAAACGGAAAAACATACCTCGAGGGCAGGCTCGTCGGAAAAAGCGTCTATCTTGATTTGCCGAGCGTCGGCGCGACGGAAAATATAGTTATGGCTGCGGCGACAGAGGAGGGAATAACGCGAATCGAAAACGCGGCAAAAGAGCCGGAAATAGCCGACCTGTGCCGCTGCCTGTGCGAAATGGGCGCAAGAATCCGCGGAGCGGGAACGGGAACAATCGTGATTGAGGGCGTAAAAGAGCTGAAAGGCGCGGACTACACTCCGATTCCGGACAGGATTGAGGCGGCGACCTACGCCTGCGCGGCGGCAGGCTGCGGCGGGCGGGTGATGATTAAGGGCGCAAGGGCGGAGCATATGCGAGCGGTAATCTACAAGCTGCGCGAGATGGGAATGCAGACGCGCGAAAGTCCGGAAGGGCTGCTTGTAAGCGGGCGCGCGCGGAAGCCAATCGAGGTGCGGACGCTGAGCTATCCGGGCTTTCCGACCGACGCGCAGGCGCTGATGATGGCGGTTTCCTGTCAGGCGGCAGGAACGAGCGTGTTCATGGAAACTGTTTTCGAGAACAGGTTCATGCACGTTTCGGAGCTGACGCGCATGGGCGCGAGAATCAGGGTTGAAAACCGCGTCGCCGTCGTTGAAGGCGTTAAGCGCCTGCGCGGCGCGAGCGTTACGGGAAGCGACCTCAGGGCAGGCGCGGCGCTGATGATAGCGGGGCTGATGGCGGAGGGCGAAACGCTGCTCATAGACGAGGAGGAGCATATTCCGCGTGGCTATCAGCGTCTGCCGGAGGCGCTTGCGGCGCTCGGCGCAAGGATTACAAAGGCGTAAAGCACACGGCGAAGCATACGCAAACGGCGCTTATGTTTCGCCGCGCGCCCCGCAGGGTATTAATAATTCATCAAATAAAGCGCTGCGAAGGGAGGGCGGGGCATGGACGACAAGCTGCTTTGCCGCTGCTTTATGGTAACGAAGGGCGACGTAATCAGGGCTGTTGAAAACGGCGCTGCCTCCGTAAATGACGTGGAAAGGCAGACCCGACTTGGCTTCAGCTGCCACGCCTGCCGCGAAACGGCGCGGAAATTCATCATGGAAAAGCTCTCGGAAAGGGATGAAAAAGAGCTGAAAAAGCATAAAAGCACGGATAAATAAAACCCTCCCGGGGCGTAAAGCCTTTCGGGAGGGCGTTTTTTCGGGAAATCAGTCCTTGGTATAGTACATACTGAGAACTTCACCGAAATACAAATCATGCATATCATGGTCGCGGTAGTGGGTTGAAAGCACGGACGCGTCCATCAGCGCCTCGTCCATTGCGGACTTGAGCAGAACGCGGCACTCAAGATGCGCCTCGCACTCCGCAACAATCGGGCAGGGAACCATACGCGCCTTGCCGGCGGTTATGATTCCGCTCTCAAATTTATTCTCGTCCCTTCCGCTTACCTTACCGGTATATTTCAACGCCTCGGACATATCATGAAGCGGAACGGAAACGGTGAAAAAGCCGCAGTTCTCAATAACATCGTGCGAATAGCGGGAAAGGCGCACCGGAAGAAGGAAAACGGGACGCGACCAGAAATACGTAAGCCCGCCCCAGCCGATGGTGAGTACGCTCGGCTTTTCCATATCGCCGGAGCTGACAAAAATACCGCCGTGGCTCTCGCGCGAAAGTATGACGGACGCAAGTTCGGAAAATTCTGCCGGTCTCATAAATGAAGCCTCCTTATGCTGTCTGCCTTACGACAAGGCTCGCATGAAAAGCGGACTTTGATATATATTATGCCGCATTTCTCATATATATTCTCTCTATCTTTTGTAAATCCTGCTTTTGCTTTGAATATAGGCTCACCCTTGCAAACTAAAACCGACGCCGCAAAGCGACATCGGTTTTAGCTTGTCTTGGTTGCACTTTTGCCGCAAAAACGCGAATGCGCTGAAGCGGCAGGCGCTTCCCCTGAATCACTCGCTTACTCGGCGGCGGGCGCTTCGGTCACTTCGGCAGTGGCTTCGGCGGTAGGCTCGGTGGTAGGCGCAGTGGTTTTGCTGCTCTGGCAGCCAGCCATGCACATAAGAAGCGCGGCGCAAAGCACAGCGGCAAACATTTTCTTCATACTGGTTACACTTCCTTTCCGTACTAATCCTTGTATCCGCGCACGGCGCAAACCGTGCTTTTGTATTTTATGCGGATACATGGGATATTATATCACAGATACCAAATAAAATAAACAATTTGTTGCTTTCCAAAACGGCAATGTTTCAACCATGTCGGACAGCGCAGCGTATTTCGGCGGAAAACAGCCTTTTCAGGCAGGCATAACGAATATCTTTCCGTCGCCCGCATAGCCCGTGCGCCCGCACTGCGATATAATCCCGACAACGCGGCTGACATCCTCGTCGGCAACGCTTAGATAGATAACCCGCCTTGGAATGAGGCAGTCGCCCTGAGCCTCGCCGTCGTTTACCTCAACGCTTCCCCTGCCCATAGCGCGGCGGGAAACAAAATCCGAAAAGCCCGCTTCCTCAAGCGCGGCGCGGGTCTGGGCAACCTTTGAAAGACGCATTACGGCAACAATATTCTTCATACCGCGGCGCTCCTTTCGGGAATGAACTCCCCGCCCGTTCTGATGGAATAGCTCTGCTCAATCGCTTTTTCGCTGATATTGCAGGCAGGCGAAGCGCCCATGGCGGCGGAGCGCGCATCCTCCGCGTCCTCGCTTTTAACGGCAATCAGAAGCGAACGCATACCTTCCCTGTCCTCATGCGCCGCAAGGCTCGTAACGCCGGAAAAACCGGCGCGGATAAGAGAGGCGAGAACGCCCTTTTCATCGGCGCGCGGAACGACTATTCTCAGCATCAACATTACAATGCGCCCCTTCCTGTCAAAACGAATAACAAACGAACTATAAATGCAATTCCGATTTGCAGCAAGTCTATGATAGCAAATCATTGCCGATGTGTCAATGCTTTCAAAAGATATGAATTTGAATATTCCATCAGCCCAATCCTGCAATTCAACAGAACATAAAAGCAGCAAAGCAAGTCAATCCCACGGTATCCTAACCTCAAGCTTCTTAAAACAAAAACCGCCGGCACTGCCATGAAGCAAATTACCGACAAGTTAAATTACCGTATCTTTTCGCTGTTCCTATAACAAAAGTGTGACGGCGCAACGATTTTCAGTTACGAGTATCCCATTACGCAGCGCCTCCGGCAAGTTACCGGCAAGTTAGATTTACGCCCACGCGGGGATGTACTTCATATATCGTGGCGCGGTTGTCGGGTCAAGCGGCTTAATGAGCTTCAGCTCAACTGCTTCCTTAATCAAGCGTGATATACTGCCCGCAGATGACTCTTTAAGCCCAAAGCGTTCCCTTAACGAGCTATTAGACAATTGCTCGCCTTGAACCTGCTTAATGCACGCATGGAGATAGCACGCCCAAATTTTATCCTCGGCAGATATACCGGAAAACGGCATCTCGGCAAAAAGCGTAACCCTTGTGCTGTCATCATATAGCTCGATTTTAGGAGCAGGGAGCTGTAACAGTTCGCAGGTGATAACAATTTTATCCCAACCTGTTCCGAGTTCCTCGCACATTCTTAAGCGCCGCATCAGCGACGCCAGTTTCTCGTTTCTCGACCTTGGCGGAGTGTCAATAATGCGCTTTACATCCACAAGCGGAGTGCCGGAATTCGTAATTTCGATACGATTGGCGAATATCTCAATAACAGGTCCGGTGCCTGTAACCGAGAAATCCTGATGTATCAATGCGTTGGCAACCGCTTCCCTTATTGCAAGAATCGGATACACGGATTTCTTTTCACGCAAAGCTCCGCTGATAACCTCCTGAGTAGGAATCAATGCCTCGACGAATTTCATAAGTTCATTAAAGCCGATAGCGTAGCCTTTGGCACTGACATCTTCCTTAAGCATATTAAGGCGATTATTTCCGGAGTATTGCACTACTCTGACCGCCTTTCGGGCAACCTTTGGGAAATCAGAAAAGCGCTTTGCAAGAGTAATCCAGCATCTGCAAAGCTCTTTGAAGTTCAAAATCCTGTCTTGCGTAACGCTCCTCGAATTTTTCGTTGCGAAGCCTGTCCCAAAGTTGCGCCTGCAAGGACGGATACTCACTCAATTTTTTTGTGTAACTCCCGACTCTTATATAGTCGGTTTTCTCAAACATTACAGTTTGATTAACCGCTTTAAATATTATGAGAACTCCTACGTTCTTTTCATTCACTAATACCGAGTGAAATTCGAAATCAGCGTTCCGCGAAAGAAGCGAACGAAGCCAATTTTCGAGTTCCTGATTTCCTTTTTTCAGATTCAGGATGCTATGCTCCGTTCCGACAATTTCGTGCGTTTCGTCGTCAATTCCCCACAACATATAAGCACAGCTTTTCTCATAAATAGCTGCGCTGTTTGCAAGAGCGCTGATATCGCGTCCTATCATCTCCGGTTCATAATTGTTATGCTTGAATTCCAGCCATTGCGTTTCATTTGGAAGTTTACATAGCTCGCATATCAGTTTTTCAAGATTTTCCATCGTATCCTCTTAGCAGCATTCTTTGGTTGTGCGGCAGTGCGTTGTTCGGATGAATTCCCAGTCAGATTGCCCGATGACCCATTCCGACGCAGACCTCGTTGAGGTGCAGAAGCCCTACGCCGAAGAACACTGCGACTGCAATATGGTCGCCGCTGCGCGCGACACCTATCTTGCCGCCGACGGAAAGCCCAAGCGCCTTATTCATAACCTGAGCGACAGCCTCGCGAGCCGCGCCCGCTACCGCGCCCTCCTCATGATGGGTTTCGCCTATAATCTTTTCGCGCTTGGCTGCAACAACGGCTCGCTCGACAATCTTGGATACGCTCTGAACGAAATCCCCGCCGTAATCGACGGCGGCGCTCAGAATTCCCTGCGCCGAAAAGGCGGCGCGCATATTCGTTTCTTCCTCGCGGGTGCGCGTAAGAGCAATAAGAATAGCGGAGCGGGCAACGTCTCGGCTTCCGATATTTTCCGTATCCATACCGCGCCTCCCTTATGCAAAATAAAGCGCCGAAAACAGCGCCGAAATCCGAAAACAAATCCCGGAATGCCGCTGCGCCTTATGATTCACCCGCTTTTGTCAAGCAGGCTGGCGCTCTGTGCGAACCCTCTGCCTTCCCCTGACGCCATATGACGGGGGCGTGGCATATGTCCGTCAACCCGAGCTCCATTTTTATCATGTCGGGAGATACAAGGCGCTGGCGAACACCCCAGGATGATAAAAACATTGTAGTCCCAAGATAATTCCGTTGTCAAGCGGCAATGAATAGCAGCAAGCCCGCCGCGCCTAAAAGCATATTCAAATGGCGCGCGCCTTAGAATGCCCGTCCGGCAGCTCAGCGATTCAAAATTTCTCCGGCAAATGTTAAATAACCGTGAATGACGCCGCATTTGTGTTTTTAGTGTTATAATATAGCCAGATTACGCAGGATTTATTCTGCGCGGCACGCCGGTATGGGCATTAATCCCTTCCGGCGGAGAGAACCTTCCGCACGGCACAGAGCATCCGATACCCCCACGCCCCCTTAATCAGAGCGCGGTTCATTTGGTAAAGAATGTAGAAATGCAGGCAACTGCGCGGATAAGCTCTCGACAAAAATGAAGGGGAGCGGTTTTATGTTCGGTAGTAAAAAGGACAAGCTGGATAAGCTCATCGCAAAGAAGCACATTACGGCAATAATTTCCCTTGCAAAGGAAAAGGACGAGGAAACCCGTCTTGCCGCGATAACGGCGCTCGGCGGCTTCGGTCAGAACGACGACGCGTTCAACGCGCTCATACCCATGCTCAGCGACCACGACGGGAAAACCCGCGCCGCCGCTTCGGAGTCCCTCGGCGCAATGCATAACGACCATGCAAAGGCGTTCATCGCCCACGCGCTTTCAATCGAGTCCGACCCCTCCGTAAAGCAGCGCATGGCTGACGCTATGGCGATGCTCAAGACGGAATAACAAAATACGACAAACAAAAACCGGACGATGCGATTCGTCCGGTTTTATTATCGAAAAATTCCGAGCGATTGCGCTTACTGCGTAATCCACGAAAGCGTGTTGCGCATACGCGCCATAATCTTTCCGTAGCTGTTGCGGTATTCCGTGCGCGCCATAAGCTGAATGCGGATAACCTTGTTGTCAATGCAGGTCATCAGAATATAGCTGTAAACGTAGGTCCCGTCGTTCAGCTCGCCGGTGATGTTGGCGTAATAGCCGGCGGTGTCAAGCAGGGTGCGCTCGGCAATCGCGTAATTAAAATTGTTTTCCTTGAACACGGATGCCTTGAGCGTCGTTATCGTGTCCCTCAGCTCGGTGCGCAGCGCCGAGCCCTTGAGCGTTGAATTGACGGGGGTTATAATAATCTGCGCTGTCGCGTTATAGCCCTCCTTCGCCTCGGCGTCGGACTCGGTAAGAATGTACATTTCGCCGCTGTCAGCCGTCACGTCCCATCCAATCGGGCCTTCAAACTGAAGCCCCATATAGGTCGTCATGAACGCCTGATATTCAAACGTAAGCTCCGGAATCGGAGTTGGCGTAGGCATATCCATAGGATAAATCGGGATAGGCGTAGCGCCGGGACGCAGATTGCCGCTGCCGGAGAACGACTCCTCCTCGCTGAGCGCCTCGCCGGACAAATCAGTATCGTCGGCAAAAGCGAAGGAGCCGCAGAACAGAACCGCGGCGAGTACAAGGAAAAGGATTGAAATCAGCTTTTTTTTCATGAAATATACCTCCAATGCAGCCAATAAATAACGCATATACAAACAGAACGCGCAAGCTCTCAGTTTTCATCCGCTGATAAACCAATTTCATTATATAGTAAAAAACGCGGGCGGTCAATAACAGAGCGATTATTTATCCTTTGCCTTTGTAGCGCTACAATACATCTTGGACAAATGAAAAAAAAAGAATGAAGGACGAGGCGAAATCGGTTATAGTTGAGTTGCAGACAACAAAAGCCGAAAGGAGCCTCATCCTTCATGAACAGCATAACA